>JBHGBI010000015.1:0-41529 GCA_041946925.1 Syntrophales bacterium
TCGTCTATTTCCTCAAACTGCTTTACGACCACTTCCTTGATCGTTCCGAGCTCCGGGCTCTTTACCGCATTTCGCGTCGAGACGAGGACCTCGGAGCCGCGTTTTACAATCGTTCCTCCATCAATGGCCAGGTACATCTCCCCCTCGCCGCCCACATATGAGAATACACCCGGAACCAGAGCGGCGGCGAAATCCACATGCCGGGGAAGAAGACAGAAAAACCCGTTTTCGGCCTCGGCCACGATTTTCGTCACCTCTTCTGAAAGAAAGATTTCATCCGGCAGCATGATCTTGAGTCTCATTACGCTCTCCTCATCCCTTTACCGCCTCGTCAACGGAGCCGATCATGTAGAGGGCGCTTTCAGGATATTCCGCGAATTCATCATTGAGTATCCTTTCGCAGCCGTCCAGTGCCTCTTCGCGCGAAACCATTTTGCCCTTCTTGCCGATGAATTGTTCCGTAACGGAGAAAGGCTGGGTGAAAAATCTCTCCAGACGGCGGGCGCGGAAGACGGTCCTCTGGTCTTCTCTTGAGAGCTCGTTTATGCCCAACATGGCGATGATGTCCTTCAACTCTTCATACACGGTCAGGTTCCTGCGGATTTCCTGTGCTATCCGGTAATGCCTTTCGCCAGCGATTCCCGGCATGAGCATCTTCGAATTCGACTGGAGGAGATCGATGGCGGGGTAAAACCCCTCGCTCGCCCTTTTCCTCGAGAGCACGATGGAGGCTGTCAGGTGGCTGAACGTGTGAGTGGCCGAAGGATCCGTAAAATCATCGGCCGGCACATACACGGCCTGGATGGACGTGATCGCGCCCGACGTGGTATTGCATATCCGTTCTTCGAGCTCCGCCAGATCAGAGGCCAGTGTGGGTTGATAACCCAGCCTGGACGGGAGAAGTCCCATAAGCCCCGATACCTCCATCCCGGCCTGGATAAAGCGGAATATATTATCTATAAGCAGAAGTACATCCTGACGCTCGTCATCGCGGAAATATTCCGCCATTGTCAGGCCGGTATGTCCCACCCGGAACCGGGCTCCCGGAGGCTCGTTCATCTGCCCGAATACCATCACGGTATTCCCGAGTACACCGGCCTCTTTCATTTCCCGATAGAGCTCTTCGCCTTCACGACAGCGTTCACCCACACCGCAGAAAATGCTGATACCCTCATGACGTCCGACCATGTTATGGATCATTTCCATAAGAAGGACTGTTTTCCCCACGCCGGCCCCCCCGAAGAGTCCCGCCTTGCCGCCTCTCTCCAGCGGGCAGAGTACGTCGACCGCCTTGATGCCCGTTTCAAATATCTCAGAAACAGTGGACTGCTGCGTTATGGGCACCGGCGCCCCGTGGGTGGGGCGTCGGATCTTGACTTGCAGCTCCCCCCCTTCGTCTATTGTTTCACCGAAGACGTTGAACACCCTCCCGAGGAGCTCCTTTCCCACGGGAACAGTGGAAGGTCCGCCGGTGTCCATGACTCTGGAGCCCCTTGCCAGTCCCTGTGTCGGGTTCAGAGAGATGCCCCTCACGACCTCGTCATTGAGCTGTGTCATGACCTCAATCCGGACATTCCCATCCTCCCCGGCCCTGAGGACGTTCCGAATGGCAGGCACCCTTCCTTTTTCGAAACGGACGTCGATAACGCTTCCACGCACGGATATTATGACTCCCTGATTGTTTTCGCCGTTCACGTCGCCGCTCCTTTTTCATTCTGAACCTTATCGGGGTGATATCCGGAAAATCCCTTGCCTTCCTCGCTCTGCGCACGCTCCAGGATAAAGCCCGACCTGATAAGACCTTCGGTGAGTTTGGCCACAACGGCGCCGACGAAAATGAACATGGATGCCCGCACCAGATTATCGATCAGGGGGACATTTCTGAGGAAGACGACATGGCTTGCCAGCAGGATGGCCGCGAGGATGAAGGCGACAGCTATGCCCCTGCTCCTGAACCATATTCCGGCGAGTACGATAGGAATGTAAAACAAGTGAGTAAAGAGTATACCCGTTGACATTACAGCGTGGGAAATATAGGAGAGCACACCGGCCGCGATGACAAGCGCTGAAATGATCACATATTGATACGTCTCTGCAGGCCTGTTATGCAGGATCATCTTCATCCCGCCCAGGTTTTTCTCCACCTCCGCTCTGATCAGAGACTGATATTTTTCGGTGATCACATAAATAGCGTAGTCAAACATAAGGATGGTCCGGTTAAGGCTCTCCGCCGCCTGCTGCTGCTCCACCGCCGAGCAGAAGATGGCCTGGAATTCTGCGTAAAGCCAGATATGTCTCCTCATGAGGACGAGCGCGTAAATAGCCTCCTGGACCGGTATGCCTTGCCTGTAGCGATCTTCCGCGTATTTACCGAAAAGCTTTTTAGCCTTTTCGAAGGGTTGATCGGCAAAGAAGATATCACGAAAATTTCCGTAAAACTCTATCGCCATCGGCATCAACTCTTCATCCGAGAGGGCATGAAACGACGGGGTCCTCTGATTTTTCTTTACGTCCCGGCACCAGTGTTTCGCGATTTCATTCGGACTCCGGTCGATAAGATCGACCAACTTGGTTGCGTATCCTTTCATGATGGCCCTCCTTTCCTGGTTTCCACCATTTTACCTGATTGCCGCTAAACCCGGCCTTGACCTGCCTTTCGCCCTTCTCCCTTCGCCTTTAGCCTTCAGTATACCTAATATTTTCTGAGAGGATTTCCAAAGATCATTATTTGTAAATATTACTTTTGACTTTAATATAATAGACGTTAAAGACAAGCGCAATATGAATAGAATTCGAGGGGAATATGAGGATTTTCCTAATAACTCAGGTACGACAGAAGATGGGTCCGCAGGTTCGCTTTCCTGTTTTTCAGACCGAGTTTTATGCGGATGTTGTTACGATGAAAATCCACCGCGGCTGTAGATGTATTAAGGAGTTCTGCGATTTCCTTAGTTGTCTTTCCTTCCTTGACGAGGCTGGCTATCTGGACTTCCCTCGGAGTGAGGTTGAGGTACTTTGTGGTGAGGCTTCTGATAAAGGGAGAAATTATATCCTTGAGGTTTGTCTCTATTTCACGTAAGTTTTCCGCCTGATAATCATCCAGCTTCGTCCTTTTCAGCTTTTCAATATAAGGCAGCAGCACTTCTTTGACATTGGCCAGGATTTTTTCTTCGAGCTCTTTCTTGTCATCTTCACGCTGCTTGAGCAGGACTTTGAGCGCGGTATTCACTTTCTCCAGATTTTCCGATTTTATCTTCAGTTCCTTCTCGCGCTTCTTCAAGGTCTGTTCCGCCTGGCGCCTCTCAACCACTTCCGCTTTGAGAGCCCTTGAAGACTCGATCAGCTCTTTTGTCCTCTCCTGAACCCTGATCTCCAGCTCATCATGAGCCTTGCGCAGTTCCTGCTCGGCCTTCTTCTGACCGGTTATATCCTCGAGCGTTTCAATGGCGCCGATGATGGCACCGCCAGGATTGCGCACCACGGCCGCGGTGAAGCGCAGCCACTTCCCTGAACGCCCCAGGTCAGGGAAGAAATCAGTCGCCTCGTACGCCTCCTCTATGAGTGATTTCCCGACCTTATCGCCGTACCATCTGCCGATCTCGTCCAGTGCCTGATCGACCAGCAGGTCCGCCATGCAGGGCCTTTCCTTCTTGTAGAAGGCCCGCCAGTGATCGGCCGTCCCGATCACTTCCCGAGCGGGAATGCCGCTCAGTTCCTGCAGTGCCCTGTTCCAGTGCGTGACCCGATGATCACGGTTGATAAGAAATGCGGGAATGGGAAAACCCTCGATTACATTCTGGAGCTTGCTTTCGCTTTCAATAAGCGCTGTCTCGGCTCTCTTGCGCTCAGTAATATCTTCGAGGGTTTCAACTGCTCCCACCAGGCTGCCATGAGAATCCCGCACGGCCGCCGCCGTAAAACGGAGCCATCGCCCCCCTTCTCCCAGGTCGGGGAAGAAATCCGTCGCCTCGTATGCCTCATCGACCAGGCTCGATTTGCTGTATTTGCCGGCATACCACCTCTCGATCCCCTCGAACGCCTCTGCCACCAGCAAATCCGCCATGCAGGGCCGCTTTGAAGCATAAAAGGCCCTCCAGTGCTGTCTTGTCCCTGTTATCTCACCGGCGGGAATCCCGCTCAGCTCTTCCAGCGCCTTGTTCCAATAAATCACTCTGTGGTCGTTGTCGATTACAAAAGTGGGGATAGGCGTCCCCTGGAGAAGACTGTATAGTATCCTGCTCTCATTGACCAGGCGCTCCGACGAATAGAGGTCCCTGTCGCCGGGCTTTTTCTCCGCCTCGGGCGATTTTTTCCCCATAAGATCTCTCCTGTTTTTCTCCACCCTCTGTCTGTGACAGCATCCTCACGACTGATTTCATTTACTTTTCTATATTCCAAAACACATTATTGTTCAACAGGAAAGGCTGGGGAGAAGGTATAAGACCGATCATTTGGTGATTCTCAAATCCCGGGGCGCGCTGAGAGTTCTTCTCGATGAGGACGACGCCCCGGATTCGTAAGCGCCGATATCCCAGGCGGCGCCGGAGGACCGCCCGCTGCCGTCCCTGTCCGTGGTGAATATGGAAGAAAGGGAAATGCCTCGTCCTCTGGCTCCGCTGTCCGCCGGCTGGAGGTGGTAATCGTTGTAGGCCCCCCGGTAAGTATAAGATACAAACTGAGGGGTATTCTCCCGAGGATGCGGCTGTGTATACTTTTGCCCGCCGATATCGATGACCTTTCCACCCTGGCCCCCGTCGTTAAGAAGATTATAGTCGATCACCACGTCCACGCCCATGGCGTAATCACCCCTGTCTATGAGGATAACCGTGCCACCGCCCATCTCCCCGCACTGATAAAAGATATTGTTCATGATCTTCCAGTTCGTGAGCCGTATGCTCGGATCCCACACGTGCACCGCGATTGTATGGGTATGATTGATCCCGCACACTGTGTTATTCGCAAAGAGCATATCATCGACGACCATTCCAGGGCTCTGCATGTTCAGGTCCCAGGCCTTCATGTAACCGCTCCACGAAGCGACTGTGCACTCGATCACATTGTTGTAGATATAATAATGCCCGTTAGATGATCCTCCGTAATCCATGGAGACGGCCGCATTGGGACAGTTTCTGAAACGGTTCGAGTAGATTTTATTGTAATTGCCGGAAACCTGGCAACCATCGGGGTGCTGCCAGCCGTAATTCGGTCCAGGCTGGTATTCTATGATATTGTTGTATATGGAAAGAGCCGACGTCCCCTGAATCTGGTCCGTCGCGATACCCGCCCCGTCGGAGGGTGCGTCCGCGAGGAAAATATTATCGTGTATCTTGTTCGAATCCCACCACCCGGGTCCCTCCGCACCCTCGCCATGCGATCCGTCGAGGCGAAGCGCGGCTTCGCCCCGCATGTCATGAAAATAGTTGTGATCGAACTCGGAAGCGACACAGTAAGTTGAATTGAGCCCGATGGTGGCTGTCTTGAATTCGCAGTAGCGCACAATAAAGTGATCCATGCCGCTCGTGTCGATCAGCGCGTTCCACACGCCCATCACCCCGTTCTGAAATAGAAATCTCGCCGCTCCGCCCACATTTCCGTCGATGACAATATACGAGCGGTTATAGGCCGTGATGCAGCTCGCAGGACCCCCGTTGAAAACAACCGTGCCATTGTGTCCCGCATCCTGCCCGGGCCTGATGGTGATCGGGAAATCCTGCGCCCCGCTCGCCGCGATATTGAGAGAACCGGAGTAATTCCTGAAGGAATTGAAGTTCCCCCCGCTTATATAGATTGTATCGCCTGCCTTCACACCGGATGCGCCCCAGACGACGTCAGAGAAGTCCCTCCATGCGTTTTCCCAGGAGGTGCCGTTATTCATCCCGCCGGCAGCATTATCGATGTACCAGTCGGCCGCGGATATCACCCGCTGATCCGCCAGAAGCAGGACGGCGGCGGACACGATCACCAGAATGATCCATTTTGGTATTGAAAGGCGGATCGTCCGGGCGCCGCCAGGCAGTTCTGGCGCATCTCGAAGAGATTTCAAGTGGGCGCTGATCGTATTTTTTTCACAATACATAAAAACTTCTCCTTCGACCGAACCGGCGGAAAACGCGTGGAAAGGATGGACCCTGTCCCTCCTATTGTACCGACTTGAAGGTCCACAAGAAGCCCGGGCCGCGGCTCCAGCGTTTCGCCTTCGTCTCGCTCTATTTTGCTGTTGAATTTTCTTCAGATCTCAAAACCAAGGTTTTCGGGAGAGGATCGGTATTCGGTCAACTTCTAAGCAGGCAATGCTTATTTACACCTCCGTGCCCTGTAGGGGATGGACATATCATCAAATGTTTTGCAGACGCAAGTTCATTCTGAAGAACTTCTTTTTCTCTTTGACGGAAGCTGCGCGCGGCGATAGGAGAATCTCCACGAACCGGCGCCATGGAAACCCGCAGATACGATACTCCTCCGGGAGGGCCGGCCTGTTCCGACATGAAACCAGCCGCACTCGATACCGAGCTTTTGGAATAAGCAGCAAGCAAAAATAGGAACAGCAGTTGAAAGTCCTTTGAAATTGAAGTAATGTATAAAAGGTATTTACACATCTGCCGGCCCGGGAACCATCGCTCCTGCAGGCGCAGATGAGCCAATTCAAAATCACAGGAGGTCCGTATGAACAAGGGAGATCTGGTTGAGGAAGTCGCAAAAGTCGTGTGCAGTAAGAAAGAGGCGGAAATGGCCGTAAACAGCGTCTTTGAGAGCATACGGAAAGCGCTGAAAAAGGGGGACAGAGTGACCCTGCCCGGCTTCGGCTCTTTCAGCGTATCGAAAAGGGCCGCGCGTCAGGGGCGGAATCCCAGAACAGGAGAACCCGTCAAGATCAAAGCCAGAAAAGTGCCCAAATTTACTGCAGGCAAGGGCCTGAAAGAAGCCGTGAAATAAAAAGAGCGCGCCGCCGTCCACGCGAGGAAGCAGGAGGTTGAGGGGAGGAGAGAAGCTGGCGACATAACAGCTTTCTCATCCTCTCGTTTTCTGAGCTTCGTCACATTTCAGCTTTCTTGTCCAGGCTACCAGGTTTACAAGCAATTGACCTATTTTCCCTCTGGCCGCCTCGTCTTTCAGCCGTCCTTTTTCATCGAATTTATCCTGCGCGAAGGCGACCATCACTTCCGGCTGGTTTACCGGAGACATATTCAGGGAAACAAAACACTGCCGCAAGTGATACTGAGCCCTTGCCGTCCCCAGTGCGCCGATGGAAGCACCCATCACGGCCACGGGTTTTCCATCGAAAGCATTGTCTCCGTACGGCCTGGAGGCGCAATCGATAGCGTTTTTCAACACACCGGGGAGGGAATAATTGTATTCCGGAGTGACGATCAGAATGGCGTCAGAGGCCCTGATTTTCGCCTTGAATTCCCTCACCTTTTCCGTGGGTTGATTCTCCAGGTCCTGGTTGAACTGGGGAAGCCCTTCGAGATCGAAGATCTCGAGCACGGCGTCGCCGGGCACCATTTCGGCGGCGGCGCGAAGGAGAGATTTGTTATAAGAACCCTTCCGCAGACTGCCTGCAAAGCCAAGAATCGAGATTGTCTTGTCCATGTCCCCTTCTCCTTTTTCAAGCCTGTTTCCAAACCTCGGCATCTTTAGAATCACAAGGACAAAGTGTCAAAGCTGAGAAAACACATTACGTCTTACACTTTAACCTTCAAAGGGCAAACTGACGTGGCGGACCGATGAGTGTTCTTTAACAGTATTAAGTATACACAAATAGAAAAGCGCTGTTCAATACCAATCCTCACGAACATGAACACCCGTGCGCTTTTAGATTCCGGCCGCAAGGAGCAGGACCATGGTTGAAACCGCTTGCTATTGTATAGTACATTACAAACGGAAATTCAAGAGTGGAAGGCATTGCTCTGCGAATACGGAGGAAAACCATGGATGAGACCAGACAGCCGTGCAAGGTCAGGAAAAGGGACGGTTCGATTGTCGAATTCGATCCGGACAAAATCAAAAACGCCGTTGAGCGCGCCGCTTTCGAGACCCTGGCCGACCGCCGGGCGGCGCAGCAGGTGGCGGAAAAAATTTCGGGCCTGGTGGTCGGAAAGATTTCGGACGAATTCGCAAACAGGATTCCCGATGTGGAAGCCATTCAGGATGCCGTTGAAACGACCCTGATGAGCGAAGGGTACAGCACGATAGCGAAAAGCTACATCCTTTACAGAGAGGGGAGAAGCGACATTCGGATGACGAAAGCCGCACTGGGGCTGAGAGACGATTTGAAATTCCCGGTCAACACGATGGAAGTCCTCAAGAGGAGGTATCTCCTGAAAAACGAGCAACGCACGGTCATCGAGACACCCGGCGAACTTTTCAGGAGGGTTGCCCGTCATGTAGCAGGGGCGGAAAACAGCTTCAAATCAGGTTTTACGCCGGCTATGGTCGAAGAAAAATTCTTCCAGATGATGCGCAATCTGGAATTCATGCCCAATTCGCCGACGCTCATGAACGCAGGCACTGCTCTCGGCCAGCTTTCCGCGTGCTTCGTGCTCCCGGTGGAGGATTCCATCGACGGCATTTTTGGATCTCTCAAGCATATGGCCCGTATCCATCAGACCGGCGGCGGCACCGGTTTCAATTTTTCCCGCCTCAGGCCGAAAGGAGATCTGGTCAACTCCACAAAAGGGGAGGCTTCCGGACCTGTTTCTTTCATGGGTATCTTTGACAAGGCGACGGAGATTATTGTCCAGGGCGGGCGCAGGCGCGGCGCGAACATGGGCATCCTGCACTGCAGCCACCCGGATATCATAGAATTCATCGAGGCAAAAATGGAGCAGGGGCGTTTTTCCAATTTCAACCTGTCGGTCGGAATCACCGACGCGTTTATGGAGGCCGCTCGAAAGAACAAAGATTTCGACCTGATCAACCCGCGAACAGGAAAAAAAACGAGGAGCGTGAATGCCCGGGCCATATTCGACCTCATCACCAGCGCGGCCTGGCGTACAGGAGACCCTGGGCTCGTCTTCCTGGACGAGATCAACAGGAAGAACCCCACTCCTCTGATCGGACCGCTGGAGGCCACAAATCCCTGCGGAGAGCTGCCCCTTCTTCCTTATGAGAGCTGCAATCTGGGCTCGATCAACCTGGAAAAGATGGTGAAAGGAGATTCCCTGGACTGGGAAAAACTCAGAGACCGGATATACTGGGGGATACGTTTCCTCGACGACGTCATCGAAGTGAACAGATTCCCGCTTTGCGAGATCGGGGATATCACGTACGGCAACAGAAAGATCGGGCTCGGCGTCATGGGCTTCGCGGGCATGCTTATCAAGCTGAATATCCCGTATACTTCGAAAGAAGCCGTGGATGTCGCGGACAGACTCATGGAATTCATCCATCGGGAATCCCTGAACGCCTCGATGTCGCTTGCGGAAGAAAGGGGTACATTCCCGAACTACAGCGGATCGATACACGAGAGGAACAATCTCAAATTGCGGAATGCCACCGTCAATACAATCGCCCCGACCGGGACAATCAGCATCGTGGCCGGGTGCTCAAGCGGGATAGAGCCCCTGTTCGCGATCAGTTTCGTCCGAAACGTGCTCTCCGGCACGAAACTCTTCGAGATCAACCCCATCTTCGAAGAGACGGCAAAGAAAATGGGATTCTACAAAAGGGATCTCCTCGCAAAAATCGCTCAGTACGGCTCCTTGAAAGATGTGAAAGAGATTCCGTCCCGCATACGAAAAATATTCGTGACCGCCTTTGATGTTCCGCCGAGGCAGCATCTGCTGATCCAGGCCGCATTCCAGAAGCATTCCGATAATTCCGTATCCAAGACCATCAACCTGCCCGCCGAGGCGACTATCAGTGACGTGAAAGACATTTACTGGCTGGCTTACGCGCTGAAATGCAAGGGTATCACAATTTACCGGTATGGAAGCAAGGAGGACCAGGTGCTTTCATACGGCTCCAGGGAGGAAGCCGCCGCCGGCACGGTGAAAGGAGACCTGATCTCGGCCGACCCGGAGTACTCGGGCGGGTGCATGACGCGGACATGCCATTTTTAATAAGGCATCGGGCTCCAGGAAAAAAACAGGCCAAGGGCGAATGCCTTTCGAAGATCACTTCATCAGACTTATCAGGTCGCCGACGGGCCAGGTGTTTATTATGTCTTTACCCCCGGCCCAGCCCCGGCGGGCCTGGGCCACGCCGAATTTCATCAGGTAGAGCTGATCCAGATGATGGGCATCCGTATTGATGATCATTTTTACTCCGGCCTTTACGGACCTCATGATATTGATGTCATTTAAATCCAGCCTGTCGGGAACGGCGTTGATCTCCAGGATTTTTTTCTCCTCTTTGGCAACTCTCAAAATATCCTCGAAATTGATTTCGTACTCGTCCCGGCGCTTCAGGATCCTTCCGGTTGGATGCGAAATGATATCAACGTGGGGATTTCTCATGGCTCTGATGATCCTTTCGGTCATCTGCGCCCTGGTCATCTTGAACTGCGAATGCACGCCGGCTATGACAAACTCCAATTGCGCCAGAACATCGTCCTCCAAGTCTATGGAACCGTCGGCCATGACGTTGGCTTCGCATCCCTTCAGAATTCTGAAATCGCGACCGGACGACTTGAGTTTTTTGTTGATGCCGTCGATTTCCCGGTTTCTCTCGATGATTCTTTTCTCATCCAGGCCGCGCTCGATTTTCAGAAATTTCGTGTGATCGGCGATACCGATGTACTTGTAACCCAGTGCCATCGCGGCCTCCGCTATCTTTTCTATCGAATTCGCGCCGCCGTCCCAGTTCGAGTGGATATGCAGATCCCCTTTGATGTCCTTCTCCGAGATAAGCTCCGGAAGCTTCCCCTTGAGGGCCGTTTCGATCTCTCCCCGGTTCTCCCGCATTTCCGGCGGTATCCACGGCATATCCAGTTTCTCGTATATTTCTTCCTCCGTTTCCGAGGCGACTGTCTTCGAATTCTCAAATAGACCATATTCACTCAGCTTGAAACCTCTGTCAATAGCTATCTTCCGCAGGGCTATATTGTGTTCCTTGGACCCGGTGAAATACAGCAGAGCCGCTCCGTAACTCCGGGGAGGGATGACCCTGACATCCATATCGATTCCCTCTTTCATTCTTACGGACGATTTGGTGGGCCCCTTCCCCCATACTTTTACAACACCCGGCAGGGTGACGAAATATTCCATTACCTTGGACGAGTCCCGTGAAATGACGAGAAAGTCGACATCGCCGATTGTCTCTTTCATTCTCCTCAACGAGCCTGCCATGTCTATCTTTTCGACCTCTTTAAGCCGGCTCAATCTATCCAGCACTTCCATGGCGATTGGCAGAACTTCTCCCAGAAGAAACCGCCCCTTGCTTTTCTTCAAAAATTCCAGAGCCTCCAGGATATTTTTTTCGGTCTTCTCGCCGAATCCGAAGAGAGGAGCGATCTGGTGAGCCCTGGCCGCCTTTTCCAGATCCTTCAGGTTTTTGATCCCCAATTTCGAATAGAGGATTCCGGCTTTCTTGGGCCCCATCCCTTCCACTCTGACGAGTTCATCAAGATCGATCGGCATCTTTTTTTTGAATTCTTCATAGTATCTGAGTTTGCCCGTTTTCAGATATTCTTCTATCTTTACGGCGATGCTCTCGCCTACTCCAGGGATCTCTTTCAGGGATTTGATCCCTCCCCTCCTGTAGATATCCTCGATGTCTTCTTTCAGGCTCTCCAGAGTAATCGCCGCCTTCTGATAGGCATACGGTTTGAAAGGCACGTTCTCCATTTCGAGATATTCGGATATCTCGTGAAAAATTTTGGCAAGCTCCTGGTTTTTCATGGTCCCTCCCGGTTTAAGACTGCTCTTCAAGGTCTGCGCCTGCCTACCCCCGATCCGCGATATTTCATCTTACCCGCTCCCGGGAAAAATGCAAGGGTATCCCTGATTATATACGTCCGAAAACCTTATCCGCCGGAAAGTCGGCAGAAGAGATCATCCCGCAGAGGATGGGGATTCAAGGCATTTACACATTCAATATCGGGATTTTTCCTATAGTGCTGCCGCATGTTGTGTATTAAATTTGCAAATGAATTCTTCGGGAGGCAGCCTGCAGCAGGAAAGGAGTTGCAATAATGGAAAGACATCGCTCCAGAAGAGCTTTTTTGCAGAACATGGGGAAACTCGTCGGCGTAAGTGCGGCGGTGTCCGTTTTCTCCATGCGGCTGTCAATGACGGAAAAGAATGCCAAGGGCGCGGTATCAGCCCCGGAAATATCGCCGGCGGAAGACCTAATGAGGGAGCACGGCGTACTGAGCCGTATTCTCCTTATCTATGAAGAAATCCTGCGGAGGATGAGAACTGACAAGGAATTGCCGGCCAGCGCGCTTGCCGGGTCAGCGGGTATTGTGAGACGGTTCATTGAGAATTACCATGAGAAGCTAGAGGAGGATTATCTCTTCCCGAGATTCAGAGAGAAAGGAATGCACGCGGATCTGGTCAAAATCCTGCTCGATCAGCATCGGGCCGGCCGCCGGCTCACCGGATACATCATGAGTCACGTTGGCAGTTCGAACATCAAGGAGAAAAAAATCCGCGGGCAGATAGCAAATTACCTCTCGCTCTTCACCCGAATGTACCGGCCGCACAAGGCACGGGAGGATACTGTCCTCTTTCCCGCAATCCGCGCGGTTTTTTCACCCTCCGAATACGCCGATCTGGGAGAGAAGTTCGAGGACAAGGAGCGCGAACTCTTCGGTGAAAACGGCTTCGAAAAGATGGTCTTCGAAACGTCGGCCGTAGAGAAGGCGCTGGAGATTTATGACCTGTCAAAGTTCACGCCGAAACTATAAATTCCTAAATCCGGAACTTTCGGGCATTATGATTTTGGACTCTGTCAGAAATTCCGGGTATGCGTTAACGGCGTAGGCGATAAGCGCCGATTCTGCCGTCTGGATAAGATTAAATAAGATTTATTCACAAATAGCTTGAAAATCGAAAAACACGATCCTAAAATTTTTGCATGGCGCACAGAGGATATCTTCCAGTTATTCCGGCCTGCCTGATTCTCGGAATACTGCTGATCGTCTTCTCCGGATCCCCGGCTGCCGCAGCCTCAGGCCGACCGACAGAAAAAAACCCCCGGCATTCCTTCAATTTCGAGGACGTATCCTGCCTGGCTGAAAGCCTCGCCGGTCGTCCTTTTACAGACTCAAATCCGCCTCTGCCGGACATCATCCGCAATCTCAATTATGATCAGTACAGGGATATTCGTTTCCGTGCGGAAAAAACTCTGTGGATAAAAGACGGTGTTCCTTTCACGATCAGGTTCTTTCACAGGGGATTCTATTTCAGTAGAAAGGTGGCAATAAACGTCGTCGAGAATGGGATGGTGAGAAGAATACCCTTTTCCATGGCTTTCTTTGACCACGGCCGCAACCATCTGCCGGCGGACTTGCAGGATGATTTGGGATTCGCCGGATTCCAGATCTTCTATCCTCTCTATGAGCATTCAGAGCCGCGCGAGATCGGCGCCTTTCTTGGCGCAAGCTATTTCCGCATGGTGGGCCGGGACCAGGCATACGGGTTGTCCGCCCGCGGCCTCGCCATAGATACAGGCCTTACCTCGCCGGAGGAATTTCCTTTTTTCCGGGAATTCTGGATTGAAAAACCTGACAGGAATGCAAAGTCGATCACAATCTACGCCCTGCTCGACAGTCCCAGCGCAGCAGGGGCCTATCGCTTCATAATCACCCCCGGATCCGATACGACCGTGGAGACCAGGGCGAAACTGATATTCCGGAAATCCGTCAGGAAGCTGGGAATATCTCCGCTGACCAGCATGTATCTGCACGGGCCCGCCTCCGAATATCGTGCAGATGATTTCCGCCCCCAGGTTCATGATTCGGACGGCCTCCTCATAGCCTCCGGAAACGGCGAATGGATATGGCGGCCCCTGGTGAATCCTTCCGTTTTGTGTGTAAATTCTTTCCAGAACGACAATCCCCGGGGGTTCGGCCTCTTCCAGAGAGACCGGAATTTCGATCACTACCAGGATCTGGAAGCCCTCTATCAAAAACGCCCCAGTTCATGGGTGGAGCCCATAGGCAGGTGGGGAAAAGGTTCTGTAGAGCTGGTTCAGATACCTTCGGAAATGGAAATCAACGATAACATCGTCGCCTTCTGGGTTCCGGAGAAGCCCGCCCTGGCGGGTGACAGCATTGATATCTCATACCGGATCCATTTCTGCCTCGAGCTGCCCGGTTGTCCTCCAGGAGGCAAAACGCTTTCAACGCGTACCGGACGCGGAGGCGGGGTGTATGGGAAAAATCCTGACATAAGATTGTTCGTAATCGATTTCAGCGTCCCTTCGCCGGCCGGAAAAACGCCGTATGAGTCCATTACACCGGTTGTATCGGCGTCATCCGGAAAAATCAGCAACCTGACTGTCCTGAAGAATGAATTCTCCGGCTTGATGCGGGTGTCTTTCGAACTGGAACCCGGAAGCAGCGATCCTGTCGAACTGCGCTGCTTCCTGAAATCGCGCGGCGACACACTAACCGAGACGTGGACTTATACATGGACCAGAAAATTACGGAAATAACGGGACGCCGCGTCGTCTTTTTTTCCGCTGTCGGCATGACTTCCCTTTTCCCTGCGCTTCTCCTCGCCGTGTCCCTTCCCGAAAGCCGGTTCGATTGCCTGAGCATATTCATGCTTATCCTCTATGCAATACTGCTCATCTGGATCAGCTTTTACTTCTGGACAGCCACTTTTGGATTCCTCGTCCGCGTTTCCGGGCGCGACCGGCTGGCCATCACTAAAACGGACAGAGAAACAAGTCATTGCCCGCCGGTTCGAACAGCGATTATCATGCCGATCCATAACGAATTTCCGGACCGCGTGTTCGCCGGCCTGGAAGCCGTTTCCAGGTCCCTGGTCGAAACGGGATCGTACAGCCAATTTGATTTCTTTGTGCTCAGCGACAGCACCGACCCGGACATCCGGGCTGAAGAGGAATTCAGAACCCGGGTACTCAGATGCAAAGTACCCGGGAAAATACAGGTGTTCTACCGCAACCGCAAAAACAACACCGGACGCAAGGTGGGTAACATCAGAGATTTTTGCGCCCGCTGGGGTAGAGAATACCGGTACATGATCGTGCTGGATGCGGACAGCATTATGTCGGGAGAGACTATCGTGCGTATGGTACGGATCATGGAACACAATCCTGGAGTCGCCCTCCTCCAGGCGCCGCCCTTTCTTGTCAACAGGAAATCTCTGTTCGCCCGGGTCCAGCAGTTCGCAAGCCGCGCATATGGTCCGATCGTTATGGCGGGACTGAACTTCTGGCAGGGAGGCGAAGGAAATTATTGGGGCCACAATGCCGTCATTCGCATAGAGCCGTATGTGAAACATTGTGAGCTGCCCCGGCTGCCGGGCAAAGAGCCTTTCGGGGGAGAACTGTGGAGCCACGATTTCGTCGAGGCGGCCCTCCTCAGGCGTGCGGGCTGGGAGGTCTGGCTCGCTTACGACCTGGAAGGAAGCTATGAGGAGATCCCGCCGACATTGATTTCCTTTGCCGCGAGGGAACGCCGCTGGTGCCAAGGAAACATCCAGCATACCCGGCTGATCGGCAACCAGGGCTTTCATCCGATCAGCCGTCTTCATCTGCTGTCGGGCATCATGTCCTATCTCTCGGCGCCTATACTGTTCCTCTTTATCGTGGCGTCCGGCCTCGATGTCTATTTTTATCCTTGGGAAGAAGCGGTTTTCGGAAATCGGGCGGTTTCCTCTCTGCACCCTGTAGCCTTCGCTCTTCTGGTGCAGACTGTGTTCATGTTTGTGCTGCCCAGAATTTTCTCCCTGGTGTGGCTCTTCAGACAACCCGGGCTCCTGAAATCCTTTGGAGGGCGCGTGCGCGCCTGTTTGAGCACCGTCCTGGAGACTCTGCTGTCGATCACGGTCTCTCCCATTCTAATTATGTTCAAGACCCGTTTTGTCATTTCTACCCTGCTTGGACATGGAATCTCCTGGACCGAACAGAGGCGCGATGACCATCGAGTCGGCCTCAGAGAAGCCTTTTCCGTTCACGCGGGGCAGACAGCACTGGGACTGATCGCAGGAATCATACCCTTTTTCTGTGCGGGGGCCTACTTTTGGTGGTTCGCTCCCGCGCTCCTGTGGCTCGTGTTCTCCGTACCAATATCGGTTTTCCTCAGCCGGGCCGACGCCGGCGAGAAAGCACTGAAGCTGGGTCTTTTCCTGATACCTGAAGAGACCAGTCCGCCCCGGGTACTGTGTCTTCTTTCCCAGCGCCTGCGCATGGAACAGGAGCCTTTGAGATTCGAGCCTCCCACGGTAGAGCCCGCTGTTTTTCTCCCTTCGGAAGCTTTCCCGGGCTTTTTCCCTCACACCCGGCCGAACGGCAATGCAGGCAATCTCATGGACCGTCTTTAAAGGGCTTTTCAAGTAAACAACCGGCCTTTTATATAATAACGGGTCGAAATTAAGAGAAGCAGATTTATCGCGGAATTCGATTTTCGTGGAGCATGCGATAAATCAAACAGAATCCGCGAGAAAACAGCAATTTTGTGATCTGAGTCACATCTTTGAGACGGGATAAAGACCGATATATAGCTTGCGGATATCAAGGCTCATCGAAACTCTTTTTTTATCCTCCTGGAAAAACGCGAGGCGCCATGATTCAAATCTCACCGGGGACCCCCGCCGGCACCGCCCTGAAAAGGATCAGCGAGGCGAAACGCAGCCTCAGGCAGAAAAACATACAGGGGTGTCTCGTGTCGCTTAAAGAGGCCCTGGAAGTCATGCTCTCCAGATCGATAAAGCCGGCGGAGAAAAAGAGCGTCGAAGAAGAACTGAAACGGCTCTTGGCCGATATCCAGTGGAATCCCTCCTTTAAAGAGACTTTCGGACCAGTTGAATTTCAGGGCACCTCTGATCTGAAAGTCCTGCATTCATTTATAAAACAACTGATTAGCGTAAATGTGGAAAAAATACAATCCTCACTTTTCGCGCAGAAAATCAAACCGGATCAGCCTGTAGACGGAGTTGGCTCGGACCGGCCTGCCGGAAAATCCAAACCGGACCAGCCGCCGGTGACGGCGGCCGGTCCGGGTCAGCCTCAAAAAGAGGGGGCCGGTCTCAATGCCGCCGGAGATTCCGAGCAGGATGATTACATCAGGGTCGTCGAAACAATACGGACCATGATCGAAAAGGGGAGATACAGCGAGGCGAGGAAGATACTGGAAAAGGATGAACGCCTGACGGATCATCTGGTCAATGAGTTCAACGACCGGGGGATCGTCCTGCGAAAATCGAGGGATTACGCCGCCGCCATATCGGAATACAAGAGAGCCCTCGTGGTGTATCCCGGCGACGAAGGCATTTACTATAATATAGCTCGTGCCTTTTATGAAACGGGCGATCTGGAGAAGGCTCAAACAAATCTGGAATACGCGCTGCGGATAAACGCCGATTTCAAACACGCTCAGGATTTTCTCGACTACCTGAAATTGCTCGGAAGAAGCAGTAACAAGAAGAAATCGTTCATGCGGGCCGTTGTGAAAGGTATAAGCCATGCAGCCGGACGGCTGCATCTGAAATAGGGTTTTCAAAAACCATTGGTCCGGGGCTCTGAACCCAGACAAGCAAAAATACTTCTCCCCTATTTCATCCCATATCTCACCCCCATCGCCTTATCCAGGCTGGCCTGGGCCACCTTGTAATCATAAAGCGCTTGATTGTAAGAGGTTTTCGCGTTGCTGTAATTTACAAGGGCGTCGGTCACTTCAATGGGATTCCCTACGCCGGCGGCATAACGGCCGTTGGCGATATCAAGGTTCTCGGTAGCCTGCCTTACAGTCAGCTCGGCGGCGGAGATCCTTTCGCGCGCCTCTCTCATGTTGAGGAAGGCCTGCTGCACATCGAGAAGTATTGTCTGCCTCAAGGAAGTTTCGTTGGCGCTTAAAACACCAAAATTCGCCTTTGCTTCTTCTATCTGGTACTTGTATAAAAAACCGCTGAACAGCGGGAAATTGAGGGTGGCGCCTGCGGCCCACCCGCTGTCGAGAGGGAAGCTCTCACCCGTCCATCCATAATTAGCGTTGCCGGTAAGATATGGGTAATATTGCGCCTTTGCCAGTCGGATAGACTGTTCTGTGGCGTTTTTTTTCGCGATGATCGACTGGAGGTCAGGCCGGTTTGCATAAGCCTTCTTCACGGCTTCTTCAAAACTGATTTCATAGGGCTGATAGGAAAGGATGTCCTCAATGGAATATTCAGGGACCCCCGGCACGCCCATGGCATTGTCAAAATTCACTTTTGCGATCCGGACGGCATTGTCGGCCCTGATAAGATTCAGCTTTGCATTGCTTAAATCCACCTCCGCCTTGGTCACATCGTACTTCGATGCGGTGCCCACCTCATAAAACCCCCTGGCCTGATCCAGATGCTTCTGAAATTGATTTACCGTCTCCTGGGCAACCGCCTTGTTGCGCCCGGCTTGAAGCAGGGCGTAATAGGTCTGTTTGACGCCGAGGACAACCTGTTCCGTGGTATTTTCGAGGTCGGACCTCGCGGAATCGAGGGTCAGGCTCTGGATGCCGACCTGGGATGATGTCCGTCCGAAATCGTAAATATTCTGGGTCGCCGTGAATGTACCCGAATAATCGTTGTATGATCCCGCGGATATGTGGCTGCTCGACTGCGAGGCGGGATTGACTCTGCTGTACCCCGCGGCAAACCCGACCTGTGGATAATAATTCGCCTTCGCCTCCCCTACCCGGCTCCTGCTCACATCGACCGTATTCCTGGCGGCGATAATCGCGGGGTGATTCTTGAGGGCAATTTCGATGGCCTTTTCAATTCCGATTTTTTCGCCTTTCCGGATAAGTTCCTGGGCATTTGATAAAGACGGAAAAAGGGCCGCCAGAAAAAGAAGGCATAGGACCGGAAAAACCATCCAGCCATCCTCCAGTTGAAATGGGCTTAAAAAAACCTTTTGTCTGCCAGGTCGATAAGAACAGCTCATCGTTTTCTTTCCCATGCGGGCAATGACATCGACTTTGTTTCGTGTGAGCATAATAAAAACAGACCAATTAATCAAGCATACAACCATCGGAATCCACGTCTGGTCTTCAGGCTTTATATGCCGTTACTGGACAGCTTCCGGAAATCCATGTAAATTGGAAGGCACACTGATGGAGGAGAATATTGGCGATGAAAGCAATGATCTTGAACGGCATATTCAGTATGGCGGAAAACCGCAACCCCCTCACAGCCGTCTTTCTTCCGGACCCGGTGCCGCAACCCGGTCAGATACTGATCAGGGTTTCGGCCTGCGGTGTCTGTCACACCGAACTGGATGAGATTGAGGGTCGGACGCCGCCGCCGCGACTGCCGGTTATACCGGGGCATCAGGTGGTCGGGGTCGTAGAAATGGCCGGCGACTGCGGAAAATTCCAGCCCGGCGACCGGGTCGGTGTGGCCTGGATTTATTCGGCATGCGGAAAATGCAGCTTCTGTCTGAGAGGAGAGGAGAACTTGTGCGCTGATTTCAGGGCGACCGGCCGCGACGCGGATGGGGGATACGCCCAGTACATGACCGCCGAAGAGAATTTCGCCTACCATATCCCTGACGTCTTTTCCGACCTGGAAGCGGCACCGCTGTTGTGTGCCGGCGCGGTCGGCTTCCGTTCGCTGAGGCTGACAGGAATAAAGGATGGACAAAATCTCGGTCTGACGGGCTTCGGCGCATCAGGCCACATTGTCATCAAAACGGCGCGATATCTTTATCCGAACTCGCGGATATTCGTCTTTGCAAGGAGCGAAGATGAAAGACATTTTGCACAGCAACTCGGCGCGTCGTGGACGGGAGACACGAAGGAGGAATCGCCGGAAAAGCTGGACTGCATCATCGATACCACGCCCGCCTGGAGACCCGTTCTAGAGGCGCTGAAGAATCTGCGGAGCGGCGGGAGGCTCGTCATCAACGCCATACGGAAAGAAGAAGCGGACAAGGAATGCATGCTCGAGCTGAATTATCCCGTCCACCTCTGGCTGGAAAAGGAGATAAAAAGCGTCGCCAATGTGACGAGAAGGGATGTCGAGGAATTCCTGAAAATCGCCGCAGAAATACCGATCAGACCGCAAGTCCAGGAATTCGCTCTGGAAGAAGCAAATATAGCCCTTGTCGAGCTCAAGGAAAAGAAGATCCACGGGGCCAAAGTTTTGAAAATAAGCTGAAGCCAGGCATGCCCGTATAGTGGTAATTTGGCACGAAATATGCGATAGAGAATTGGAGGGAGTTCATTTCCTGTCAGGTATTGAAAATGGGGTCTCTGAAAAAAGAACTGGATACAAAAAACAGAGTCATCGCCTCTGTATTCCGGATCTCCAATCTCCTGACTCAGCAAATCGGGCTTGATGAGATCTTGAGATCTATTCTCATGAGCGCCGAAAAGGATCTGGGATTTTCCGCGTCATGTCTCTTCCTCATTAATGACGACAAAAAACTTCTGGAATGCCGGATGGTCATGGGATTCGGGGAAGAGAACGAGCTCAGAGCCTATAACAAGCCGTTCGACCTCGACCGCCATGACTGCATTGAAACAAGAGTCGTCAAAGACGGCAAGGTTGTCTATTTTGAAGACACCGTAAACGATCCCCGGGCGACGGAAATCGACCGGATTATTACAAGAAACCTCCAGAGAGGTCGCATCGTCTACGCCCCTCTTAAGGTCAAGGGAAAGATCATAGGCTGTATGGGCGTCAACCGCCCCATGGAGGGAGCGACTATTTCAAAGTCGGAAATCGAGGCATTCACAATATTCGCCAATCAGGCAAGCATCATTATCGAAAACAGCCGGTTCTCCGAGCAGCTCGTGACTGAGAGAAATCTAAACGAAAACATTCTGGAAAGCTCGCCCAACGGCATCTTGACCCTGGATAAGAAGGGAAGGATTATCGCCATAAACAAGGAGGCGGCCCGGATTCTGTCGGTGAACCAGGAGAAGATGCTTTCCGTCGATGTGCGCGAAGCCGCACGACATAACGCGAACTTGAGGATATTCGGGGATATCCTTCTCATGCCGGAAAAAACCGTTCGTGAATACGATTTCATCTCTGAGGACGGCAAGCGGCGCTATATCGAGATTGCCAAGTCGCCGCTGGAGGATAACAGCGGCAATGAGACAGGGACCCTCTTCCTTTTCCAGGACCAGACGGAAAAGAAACTCGTTAACGAGCAGATTCAGCGGATGAGCAAACTGGCATCCATAGGTCAACTGGCCGCCGGTATCTCTCACGAGATTCGCAATCCCTTGATGGGAATCGGCGCAGCCCTGGAACTTGTCAGTGAAAGTCTGAGGCCGGATCATCCACACCGAAGACTGCTCCTGAAATCAATGGAGGAAATCGAAAGAATAGACAATGTCATAGGCGAACTGTTGAACCTGGCCCGACCGCGTGAAATGAACCTGCAGCCGACGGATGTAAACCAGATCATAAGTGATGTTTCCGACTTCCTTTCCGGTCTCTGCAGGAAAGAGGATGTCAGGCTGACTCTCCAATGCGGGCACCAGATCCCCTTTGTAAGCCTGGACAGGGAAAAGATCCGGGAGGTCATTGTCAATATAGCTTTGAATGCCATTCAATCAATGAAGCCAAAAGGCACATTGAAAATCTCCACGCTGTCCTCGAACCGTAAATTGTACAACATGGACAGTGGTAGCGTGCAGATAACAATCGAGGACACCGGAGAGGGAATTCCGCACGAAATGAAGGAAAAAATATTTGATCCTTTTTTCACGACAAAGCCTGAAGGAACAGGCCTTGGCCTTTATAACTGCCACAAGGTGATCGAAGCTCATGGCGGCGCTATATTTGTAGAAGATGCCCCCGTCACGGGAACAAGGGTGAGTATTTTTCTTCCTGCCCGGGAGGTTAATGGGAATCAGTAATGTACAGTATTCTTGTTGCGGATGACAACGAGTTGATCAGGGAAACCCTGAAGGAATCCCTGGTCGAAGAGGGTTACAAGGTAAGCCTGGCCAAGGATGGCAGGGAGTGCTTGGAGACAGTATCGGCTGTGGAAGTCGACCTGATCCTGTTGGACATGAAACTTCCTGATATGAGCGGCATCGGTGTCCTTCAGAGATTGAGAGAGGCCAATCCCGATATTGTGGTAATCATTATGACCGCATATGGCGACATCGAATCAACAAAGAAAGCTCTCAATCTGGGCGCCTTCGATTTTATTCATAAACCGGTCAAGGCGAGGGCCATCACCTCAATAATCAAGATGGCCATGGAAATCCGCACCTTGCGCCAGGAAATACAGCAGATTATCTACAAGAACAAAGAGCGTTATGGGTACCACAATATCATCGGCAAGAGCGAAGCATTGCAGAGAGTACTGGAGATCCTGACAAAGGTCGCCAACAGCGATGCCTCCACCATATTGATCGAGGGAGACAGCGGGACGGGAAAAAGCCTGGTAGCCAAATGTCTTCATTACAACAGCCTGCGGGCTTATCAGCCGTTTATAGAAATAAATTGCGCATCCATCCCTGCAACGCTGCTTGAAAGCGAATTGTTCGGTCACGAGGCCGGGGCGTTCACGGATGCCAGGAAACAAAAGAAAGGTCTTGTCGAACTTGCGCATGACGGCACGCTCTTTTTGGACGAGATAGGGGAAATGCATCCCGCATTACAGGCCAAGATACTTCAGGTCATAGAAGAAAAGCGTTTCAGAAGAATCGGCGGCACGAAAAGCATAGACATTGACATCCGCATCATCGCGGCCACGAACAAAGACCTGAAAAAGGCCATCGATGATCAGACCTTCCGTCGTGACCTGTACTACCGTCTGAATGTCATCAATATACATTTGCCATCCCTTCGGGAAAGAAAAGAGGACATCATCCCTCTTGTGGAGCACTTCATTAGCCATTACAGCAGGAAATTCAACAAGCCCGTGAAGCGGATCTCCGAAGACGCACGCGACCTGCTGGTCCGGTACGACTGGCCGGGAAATGTCAGGGAGTTGCTGAATACCGTAGAAAGGATCATGATCCTTGAAGACGGCAATATACTCCTGCCGGAACATATTCCCCTGGAGATCGTAAAAGGGAAACAAACCCAGACGGGGCAGCCGGCCGGCAACGTGCACGGGCCCGCGAACAGAAGGGACGGGATAAGTTACAGGGATCTGACGGAAAAATTCCAGTCGCAATTGATAACCGAAGCACTGGATCGAACTCACGGCAACAAGACGAAGGCAGCTAAAATCCTGGGGCTGTCGCGTTTGGGTTTATATCACCAGATGAAGAAACTGGGCATATTACATAAAGATTGTTAAAAATGTGAACACAATCGTTGAGATATTCAACAGCATTATTTGAAATTCATTCAAAATATATGGGGTAATGCATGTAAATAGTTGAGAATCTCGTGGAAAATCCACATGGCATCTCTTTTGCTGTGATTTTGGAAGAATAGGTGTTATCACTATTCTTCCTCTCCCCGCTTGTGCAGGGAATCCTCCATGAGATGTTTCTCTGCACAAGCAACAAAGGAGATGCGATCAAATATTTGAATGGGTGAAATTCGATGATCAGATCACTGGGAGACGTTTCAAGACTGGCAAAAGAAAAAGGGCCCAAGAGGCTGGCCGTTCTTGCCCCCGAAGATGAAGAGTTCATGCTGGCAGTGAAGAGGAGCTGGGAGGCGGGGTGTATCGAACCGGTTCTCATTGGAGATACGGAGAAGATGGCCCGAGTGGCGGAAAAGGTCGGATTCGACATCAGCCGGTTTGAAAAGATCGTCAAGAACGACCGGCAAGACATCTCCGATCTCGGCATCGGCATGCTCTTTTCCGGAGAGCTCTCCATCGTGAGCAAGGGGCAGATACCCACCTCCTATATCTACCGCTCAATTATCAGGGCCGAAGCGAAAGCAGGCTCCGGCATGACGGTAAGTGTCATGTCGCTTTGGGAGATACCGGGAGTCGACCATCTGGTCGCCTTCACAGATTCCGGAGTCAACATCAGACCGGATTTCAAGACAAAGGCGGAAATACTTAAAAACGCCGTTTTCCTGTGCCACCTGCTCGGGTACAAAAGACCGAGAATCGCTGTACTTTCGGGTCAGAGAGAGTTCGCCGGGGTACTTCCCTCTTATCGCGATTACGAATCGCTCAAGCAAGCCGCCGCTTCGGGCTCTCTGGGAGAGTGCGAGATCATCGACGCGGCATCCATCTCTGAAATCTTTCTGGGCGCGGGCGGCCGTCTGGAGGACTATGGAAAAATCGACCTCATGAAAACGCCTCACATTTTTCTTGTCCCCTGCCTCGATACGGGCAACATCATCTGCAAGCTCGACCTCTTCCTGGACGTGACCCGTTGCTCTCTGGCCGTGACTTCCAGGGGCGCGGTCTGCATACCCGCCCGATCGGACCTGAGCGACTCCATTGTGGGCCAGCTCGCCATGGGCGTTGTCGTGGCAGACAGGATGAAGGAGGTGATCTGAGATGATCGGTACATTCATGCAAATCGTGGAAAAGGCGAAAGAGGGCGGGGCAAAAAAGCGCGCAGCAATACCCTTGCTGAAAGAGCAGGACCTGAACCTCCTCCAAAGATTAGCGGAAGAAGGGTTCATTGTTCCGCTTCTGATCGGCAATGCAAAAGAAACGGAAATAATTGTCGGGAAGGCGCCGCTGGCATCTCTGGAATACGAGATCGTGGACGTAAAAGATTCCGCAGAAGCTCTCCGGACGGCTGTGGCTTTCACCCGGGAGGGCCGGGCGGACATTCTTATGCAGGGGGGTGTGGATCAGAAATCTTTCATGGGTGCCGTGCTCAAAAAAGAAACTGGCCTGATGAAGGGTAAACTGGCAAGTTATGTTTCCGTCCTTCAGGCACAAAAAAGTGAAAGGCTCATTCTCGTGACAGACACCTTCGTGAATGACATGCCTGGGATCGTGGAAAAACAAATAATCATCGAAAACGCCCTGGTCCTGGCTGGCATTTTAGGTATGAAAGAACCGAAAATTGCGGCTATTGCCGCCATCGAGCAGGTAAATCCAAACATTCAGTCTACTGTTGACGCCGCTGTTCTTTCCAAAATGTCGGAGAGGAAACAGTTCGGAAAGGCTATCATCGAAGGACCCCTTGACATGGACTGCGCCCTGAGCCGGGTCGCAGCAGCCAGAAAAGGAATCGAGAGTATCGTCACCGGAAACGTGGACGTATATGTAGTGCCTGAAATAGAAACCGGTTACCTCCTTGTCCAGGCCCTCGTTTTCTTCGGCAGAATGAAGACAGCGGGAATCCTTCTGGGGACCGCAAAGCCGGTTATCCCGAATATGCCTTTCATTTCAGATGAAAACAGGGTGGTCGAGCTCGCTCTCGCGGCTCTGATATCCCGCCGGGAAGCAGACAACGCATAACAGGCACCCGATGAAATGCCAACTTGCCGGTAAGTGTGTATCAGCAGCGCGTTTTGTCGCTGTCATAGTTTTCAAAAACTACTCCGGGCTCAGGGTGCTGAACTCACGACTTTTCCCCCCGTAAGCCTTCAGCCCATATTTTTCAATCGATCCGGCTTGCCGGATATAGTTCCCTTATTTTATTGATAAAAACTTCCAGTTCTCCATTCACTTCGTCCGCCGACGCCTTGAAGCCATGATGGGTGGCGCCAAGGCGCAATTCGGTCCGTCCTCCCTCCTCGCGGAGCTCAAGAAAATAATGAGGCCCGAATATCACCCTTAAGTGATTCCATCTGCCGTCCGGAGTCTTCCCAGTCTCGACTTTTTTTATTCCTCTCGTCATCTTTTCTCTCCTTCCGTGACACCTCGGCCTCACCCTCGGGTTCAGAGTTTTCAAAAAGCTCCGGATTCAGTACCCTGCGCATCAGGAAGACTTTTTTCTATAATGACCTTTCCCGAAGCGGAAGCAAGCCTGTCTCAAATAATAATATCTATAACACCCCTTTGCTCCTTGATCAATGTTAAACCGGGCACGCGCGCCGCCTTTCTGATCTTTCGGAGCCCTCAGGGTGTTTCTTTGCGCTTTACGCATCGAAGAGGGCATGATAAAGAGAGGCGCATTGACTTTTCTCAATCGGCATTCCAATGTTTGATGCGCTTCTCCATCAGGGTTCGACCCTGATCCTGCTCTGCGGCTTTATTCTCATCGCTACAGGTCTTGGTTATCTCCCCTTTTTAAAATCCCGGATCACTTTTGCTTCTTCCAGTGAAAGAATTTTTTACTCCGCGGGTATAGGTCTGGCGATTCTAGGCTGGGCTGTCTTTCTTCTGGGCGCGCTGCAGCTATACAATAAAGCCTTTTTATACGGCATCCTCATCATTGCGGCCGCATTGTCTTTTGCCGGGTGGTGGTCTTTAATGGCCGGCGATCGCGGGCTGCAGGGGTTTCCAAAACGCCGCTCCCGCTGGGATCATGTGGCCGATCTTATCCTGGCTGTGTGCTTTGCCGCGGCTTTACTCATGACAATGACCCCCGAAACGCAAAAAGACGCTCTCATATACCACCTGGCAGTGCCAAAGCTTTTTCTCGACCATGGCGGGTTCTACTTCATCCCGGGGAATATTTTCTCCAATTATCCATTGCAGTCAGAGATGCTCTACGTTATCGGACTCTTTCTTCAGGGCGACATCTTAGCGAAAGAGATCCATTTCGCAATCCTACTCTGCATTCTTCTCGGGATCTACCAATTCTCGCGATACAGAACGAGAGACAATGCTTTTCCGGCGCTCAGCATGCTTGTTCTTTTTGGCATTCCATCGGTATTCGTCGTATCTCACGCGGCTTACAATGACCTCTTTGTCACTCTTTATTCGATGGGAGCCGTTCTATCATTTATCAACTGGTTCGAATCGCAAGAGAGGGGGTGGCTCATCCTCTGCGGTTTTTTTTCCGGGATTGCAACGGGCAGCAAGTATACGGCTCTGATCCTTCCTTTTACAGGCTGCCTGGGAATATTATGGGCGTCGTGGCGCTATCGAAGCAGTCCGTGGCGGGCTTTTCAGAAGGTAGGCGCATACGCGGTAATAACCCTCCTGAGCGCAAGTCCTTTTTACGTAAAGAACTGGGTATTGACCGGCAATCCTTTTTATCCGTTTTTGTTCGGAATCTTCGGTGCAAAGGGGTGGGAACCTGAACAGGCCCGTCTCTACGACCTGTTTGTCCATAATCTGGGGATGGGACGAGGCTTCCTTGACTATCTGCTCCTGCCCTGGAATCTGAGCTTTCACTCGCAGATGGACAGCCCCCGATTCGACGGCATCATGGGCCCCCTGTTCATCTTCACTATCCCGTTTGTGGCCGGGGTACGTAAACTGGAAACTCCGTACAGGATCATGATGGTCTATTGCGCTGTCATATTCCTCTTCTGGGCATCTTCAGCCCAGCAGATCCGGTATCTCATACCTGTTTTTCCTTTTCTGGCCATTCTCACCGGCGTTATCCTGACTTATTATAAGAGAAAAAACAAGACCATCTTCGGCATACTGGTGATCCTGATCACGGCCGGCTTGATCTTTAATGGATATTACATCACGCGTCATTTTTCACAGATAGCGCCGGCCGGAGTGGCTTTTGGACTTGAAAGCAGGGATGCATTCCTGGACCGGAGGATTTCCTGCTATCCCATGTTGCGGTTCATCAACAGGCATCTGCCCCCGGATTCGAAGATATTGATGGTGTATATGAAGAATTACGGTTTCTTGTGTGACCGGAATTTCTATTCTGATTCCATCTTCGAATATTATACGCTGCAGAAAATCCTTTCACATGCGCATTCGGCCGCGGATATTCGCAAGGAGCTCAGAGAAAGAAAATTCACGCATATTCTGTATGACGGGGGTTTTCTATTCGGCGAGCCGAGCAATCTTACCCCGAAAGAAAAAGACCTTTTCCTGACCTTTCAACGAGAGCATCTCTTTCTCATAAAGAGAGATGGAAATTATTTCCTGTGCAGTATCGATTAACTCCGGACTCTGAAATCGAAGAGGAAGCCTGAGTGCTAATCTCTCAATAATGCGTTCGGATTGATAGATGGGTCGCAGACACACGTCTTACAGTAATAGACAGGCCATACACACCCGCATCCCGACCCGATCAATTCGAAACGGCTGCAATCCTCACACATCGGAGTGCCACATCCCAGGCAGGTAGTGAATACTCGGCTCCGCCCGCATTGACCACATTTGTTATCCTCGCCGGTCATTTCCCCTCCCTCCTTGTCGTGTTCGCATTTTATAGCACAACCTTGCCGGCTTGTAAAAATAACACATCACATAATCATAAGGGAGGTTCACAAGGCTAATGGCTAAAAAGAAATAACAGTCCTGAGTTCAGTTTTTGAAAACAAATATTAAGGATAAAATTCACGCAGAGAGCCAAATGCCGGAAAGCTTCAATGTTCTCCGCTCGAAATGGTTCATTAAAGTTTCCGGACCCCTAAACCGATATAATGTTGTACTGTTACATTGGATAATTTTGTTGCTCTCGGTTCACCGACAACGTAGCAAGAGGATGGTCATGGTAAAAAAATATTATTCAACATCGCAAGTAGCCGAGTTGTTCGGAATCAACCGGGTTACCATCTACCGGTGGGCGAAAAAGGGAATGGTCAGGGCATATAAAATAGGAAAGCATTTGAAAATACCGGATGTGGAAGTGGAGCGTCTCCAGCGGGAATTCGGTTTTTCGGATATTTCGTCAGAAATCCGCTGAAAGGAGGCTATTTAGTACAAATAGTAAATTTTTCAATGAGTTGCATGTCATGCCGTGAAGCCAATGGAACTGGCCTTCAATTTGCATGATTGTTTTTCAGGGTAATTCATTCCCGGAAAAATAGAATGAGCTCAAGCGAAACTTGAAAACACAGGAAGGCGGAAAATTTCATAACAGAGCGGTTTTTCTGATGTTTTCTGTAAGGATTGCATCCTGGAGGTCGGATGAAGGGGGAACAGAAAAAAACGGCAGCTGGACAAATCTTTGACACCGACCTGCAGGGCCGCCAGTTTTATTGCAACGGGAAGCGAACATCTCGAAAAAGGGAGACGGCCATTATTCATACGTGATTCATTATTTCAAAATATATGCCAATCAGGGCAGCGTACATGAGGTAACATTCGGATCGTCGTTGGCAGATTGAAAAATTTCGGAAGAACTGCCTAGAAGAAAAGGGGGGGAGGTTATGATACGATTTTTTAATAATCTGAAGTTGCAGAACAAAATGTTGATGGCACCGATGGTCGTGTTTCTTTTCCTGATTATATTGGCGTACGGTACCTATAACGGTCTTTCCATGCAGAAAACCGCCATAGATGATATCTTCAACAACCGTTTCAAAGGCTATCAGAACAGCTCCAAAATCCTCAATGACATAGCAAATGTACATGCGAATCTGTACAAGGTGATCAACTGGGTCAATTCCAATTACGAAGCAAATAAAGTGGAAGATTTGTCGAAACAGCAGGCGGGCATCATAACCGAAAATATAGAATTGATAAAAAAGACACTCTCATCGACCGCCTTGACCGCCGATGAACGGAAATTTTACCAGACCGCCCTCGATTCTCTGATCGAATATCAGAAACCGGCTCTTGGCGTTCTGGAAGTGGCACTGGCGGATGTGAACGGCGCTACAATGTTCATGGGTGTAGCCGACGAAAAATTCCAGATCCTCAATAAGCACCTCTACGATCTGCTCGCCCTGGAAAACAAACTCAGCAAGGAAAAATACGATCTCGCCATAAAGAGCTTCAATACGACACTGCAGATTTTTCTCATTCTCTTCGTGATTGCCGTAATTGTATCTTTCCTGACCAGTATTGCCATCACCAGGCTGATCCTGTCACCGATCAAGGGAGCGATAGATGTGCTCAAAAAAGTCGCCGACGGTGATCTTACACAAAAGATAGAGGCGAAATCCAGGGACGAAATAGGCGATCTCGTCCAATCCGTGAATACCATGCGGATCAAAATGGGGGACGCAGTGGGACAGGCGCTGCAGATTTCGCAGGGGTTGTCCGAGTCGGCATCGGATCAGGCCGCTTCCATAGAAGAGACCTCGGCCTCCCTGGATGAAATCGCTTCCATGACAAGGCAGAACGCCGCAAATACGAACGAGGCGAATCAGTTGATGCTCTCCGCCAAGCAGGCCATCAAGAAAGCAAACGATTCGATGACGGAGTTGACAAGGTCCATGAAAGAAATTACTGGAGCCAGCGAGCAGACCCAGAAGATCGTCAAGAGCATCGATGAAATAGCATTCCAGACCAATCTGCTCGCGCTGAATGCGGCTGTCGAAGCGGCGCGCGCAGGCGAGGCCGGAGCCGGATTTGCGGTAGTCGCAGATGAGGTCAGGAATCTTGCCATGAGGGCCACGGAGTCGGCGCGGAACTCTTCCAATCTGATCGAAGACATCGTCAACAAGGTAAAGAGCGGCGAAAATCTGGTCCACTTGACCAGCTCCGCCTTCGACCAAGTCACCACGAGCTCGGATAAAGTTGTTGAACTCATGGGAGAAATAGCCGCAGCCTCCCAAGAACAGTCCCAGGGAATCGATCAGGTCAACAACGCCATTGCCGCAATGAACGTAACCACCCAGCAGAATGCGGGAAGTGCGGAAAAATTATCAACAATAATGGCGATTTTCAAAACTGAAAATCACGACGGGGGAGGCCGGGTGGAACAACTGCCCGCACCCGCCGCGAAGACGGTGAAAGCCGCGTCGAAGCGCCACGTCGTCAATCCCGATCAGGTTCTGCCTCTGAAAGATGAGGAGAGTTTTCAATAAGCAACATGATTGGGCCTCCGGCTTCGGGAAAAAAGACAGGCTAAAGGTGAGGCGGATAGAAGAGGCAGGCTTCGGACCTAATAACACGTGTTTTTCTGCCTTTAGTCATTCGCCTTTGGCCTTGGTCTATATTCAATAGTGGAAACTCGAAAAGAAAAAATGGAATAAGCCGGACGGAGGAGAACCTGAATGGAGAACGCAACAAACGGAAAAGAAGAAATAGAAAAACTTGAGCAGGAAATAGAAAAACTGACCCTTCTGAAAAACAAAATCAAAGAAGCGCTGACGAATCCTTTCCTGAATATCGAGACGCGCAGGAAATACAGGATGGCCGTACCGGAATATGAAGGAAAAATAAAAAAACTGCATTCAAGCATTCGCGCCCTGGAAATGCTTCAAAATTACGACCCTGATGAGGAAGTAAAACTTCCTGCGCATTATCAGCATCACAAGTTCAAGTAGAAAATGGAACTCAATAGACGGAAAAAAGCAGCCCGGATCTTCCGCATGGTCCTGAATCTCATTGTCGCGGCTCTGTTTTCCGCGGTTATAATGATATTCCTTCTCGCCTCGCCTACCCGATCCGAAACCGAAAAAGACCGGATGCAGGGGTTTTCCCATCCCGATCAGCCCATTCAAATCAAAGCCGGCCGGGAGTTCTCCATCAAGCTACAATCAAATCCCACCACTGGTTATAAGTGGCGCCTCACCAGGCCGCCGGATGGAAAAGTCCTGCTTTTGGTAAGGTCAGAATATGAACGGCCGGAAAATGCAGCACTCGCCGGTTCCGGAGGAATCGAGATATGGACTTTCAGAGCCCTTTCACCGGGGAAGACGTCCGTAACCTTTCAATACATACGTCCATGGGAAAAAGTCCCGCCTTCTAAAATCCTCACCTTTAGGATATCCGTCGTAACGGGATAATTAGTCGCCTCTCATAGTTCATTCCTGTCGTTTCCCTTGCACTTTCCTAAGGTTTATCGAAATACAAAATCAGGGAATGACTTATTTCGGGCGGACTCAAAATGTACTATGAAGAAACAAGTGTTTCCACTTTTCCGGTTTATCCCATCCCAACCCTGGCCTTTGCCGCGTGCGCCACAGCAGTCTTATTTTGAAAGCAAGATCGCGATGCTTAATCCGAAAAGGGCGAACTCACGGAGTAAATCCATACAGTTGCTGGAAATCCTTCTCGCCGTTACGATCATTATCGCAGCAATATTTGTTGCATATATTTATTTTTATTACACCCGCTCCCAGGGCGACCTGCCCGCCGAGTATAAAACCCGGTTTCGCTTCCACAAACAATCCCGGATCTTTTATGGGTCGTATTTGCTCTACCCCGCCTTTCTTACCTGTTCGTCGCCTTCAGCGATTTAAATGACATATTCCTCCGGGTCCTCATCAAATTCTTCCTTACATTCCTGTGAGCAGAAATGATATGTCTTACCATTATATTCACTTCTGCACCGGGATTTTTTCTCATCTATTTCCATTTTGCATACCGGATCGATAACCATAACTGCACCCCTTCTGTTTTTGGTCAAGTTTAAAAAAATATATTACCCCCGACCATGCAGGTATCGCTGATTTTGCCTTTCGTTTTTTCTGAATTTTTCCTCAGGAGAAAGAAAGATGGAATGGCCGGGCAATCCGCCTGGGAAAAAATTGCCTGCCGCAGAGAGATTTCCACCTGAAACTCTACCGTCTGGCGATACCCGAAGTCCAATGCCTCAAGCCCTATCTATTGAACAGCCTGCAAAACGAGAGGATGGCCGGTGTCCAGAACCGATTGGCACGTTTATTGTTTCCCTGTTTATTGACGAATTTAAAACGGCAGAAATGTCCCGTAACCTGCAACAGGACTTGAAGGAGGATACATGAGAAGAGTTCTCATTTGTCTGATAATATTTTATTGGGTTTTCCTGGTCATTCCGACCTGCTCCCAGGCAAGAGAGGATTGGATCCCGCTGCAGAAATTCGAGCCGTTCGTTTATTTTGATAAAGAAAGCATACAATTCCCGCACAAAAAAGTATACTCTCTCGGGCTGTTTACGATTGAAAAAACAGACAAGAATATCGCTAGGGTCTGGACCAAATTCGATTTCAAACAGGCGGAGGTCCCCCACACGCTCTACGAAATCAAGTTTTCCCAGAGATTATACAGAGCCTTATACTCGGTCGACCGATACGGGAACAGAATTCATGCCTACGATACCGCTTTCCGGCCGATCGTTCCCGATTCCATCGAGGAGTGCCTTTTTGAATCCCTCCAACCCATAGTAAAACTGGAGGAAAACAATTATCCCCTGGCGGATATCGATCTCGATGAATAAGGCCAAGGGCGGAAGGTGTGGAGGGTGAGGGAGAGCGAAAATTATTCGATCTTCCACTCGGTCCCGTCCGGCAAATCTTTTAAAACAATGCGTTTGCCGGCAAGATAGGCCCGAATCTCATCTGCCTTTTGCCAATCCCTGCGGGCTCTCGCCAGATGCCTCTCATCGATCATGCGGTGTATTTCTTCCACATCCAGCCCGAGTTTCCTGGCCTCTCTGTCCCTCTCCTTCAAGAAGTAGGCGTCGGGATCCTCGAGAAAAAGGCCGAACACTTTTCCGGTCTCCAGAATATTCCTCCTGATCGAATCCAGGACATAAGCTGAATTAGGTGTGATACGGGATGCCGTCTCTTTTAGATAACCGTTCGCCAGTCTCACGATATCGAAAAGGTAACCGACCGCCCTCGCCGTGTTGAAATCATCATCCATCGCCTCTGAAAATTTCCCGGGGAGTTCGCGCGCCTTTTCATACACCTCTTTATCCCTGCCCGAAAGCCCCTCGGGTGAAACCTTTGATACATCGATATTGCCAGCCAGAACATCCTTGAGGTTTTTCAATGTGGAATAAAAACGTTCCATCCCTGTTTTGGCTTCGGCCAGTGATTCATCGGAAAACTCAATCGGACTCCTGTAATGGCTCTGAATGATGAAAAACCGCAACACCTCGGGGTGACAAATCTCCAGGATGTCTTTGATACTGAAGACATTGCCGAGAGACTTGGACATCTTTTCGCTGTTGATCTTAATGAAACCGTTATGAATCCAGTAATTCGCAAGAGATTTGCCGGTCGCGCCCTCAGACTGGGCGATTTCGTTTTCGTGATGCGGAAAAATTAGATCTTCTCCGCCTCCATGGATATCGAAAGTGTCTCCCAGGAACCTCTGGCTCATAGCAGAGCATTCGATATGCCACCCCGGTCTTCCTTTTCCCCATGGGCTCTCCCACCAGGGTTCCCCTTCTTTGCTTGCCTTCCAGAGCGCAAAATCAAGCGGATTTCTTTTCTTTTCATCCACCTCGATGCGCGCCCCCGCCATCATGTCTTCCAGGGCTCTTTTCGAGAGTTTCCCGTATCCTTTGAATTTCTCGACGGCGTAATACACGTCTGCGTCAACCACATAAGCAAGCCCCTTTTTGAGAAGTGTCTGGATGAGTCCGATCATCCCTGGGATGTTCTCCGTGGCGCGCGGATTGATATCGGGCCTGGCAATCCCGAGACGGTCCATGTCCGTATTATGCTCTTTAATATATCTTTCCGAAATATCGGAAATGCTTACTCCTTCCGCGTTTGCGCGCGCAATGATCTTGTCATCCACATCAGTGAAGTTTTTTACATAAGTAACTTCGTATCCCCTGTATCGCAGGTATCTGGTAATAACATCGAAGACAACCGCAGACCGGGCATGTCCGATGTGGCAGATGTCGTATGTTGTTACTCCGCAGACGTACATGCCGATTTTCCCCTCGCGGATCGGTTTGAAATCCTCCCTTTTTCTGGTCAGCGTATTATAGACCTTCAAAGCCATAATTCCTCCCGTATGCAGGCTAAAGGGGAAGGGCTAAGGAAAAACCGCTACCATATCCAGCCCCGCATTCTCCGGCAAACCGCTCATAAGGTTCATATTCTGAACAGCCTGACCTGCCGCGCCTTTGATCAGGTTATCGATAGCGCAGAAGATAACGACCCGCTTCATCTTCCTGTCGACCGCGAGCCCGATATCGCAGAAATTTGATCCCCTGACCGACGAAATACTGGGATACGCGCCCTCCCTATAGACCCTGACGAACCCCTCATCCCTGTAAAAGCCTTTGTACACGGAGATTAAATCAGAGGCGGAAATATCCTTTTTCAGTGTCGCATATATAGTGCTCAGGATTCCCCGGCTGACAGGAAGTAAATGCGGCACAAAAGATATTCTCAGATCGGCGCCGGCGATTTTGCTTAGTTCCTGCTCCATCTCCGGGGTGTGGCGGTGCTTGAATACGTTATATGCCTTGAACCCCTCGTTGACTTCACAGAACAGAGAGCCGACTTTCGGCTCCCGGCCCGCTCCGCTCACGCCCGATTTTGAATCCACGAAAATAGATTCGTGCTCCACGATATCTTCTTTCAGGGCGGGAGCAAGGCCGAGTATAACGCTGGTCGGGTAGCATCCCGGATTGGCTACTATGCGCGCTTTTTTTATGGCGTCCCGGTGGATCTCGGGAAGACCGTAGACAGCCTCTTGGAGCAGGTTAGGGGAGGAATGCCGGGTGTAATGCCGTTCATATAGATCGACGTCCCCGAGACGGAAATCCGCGCTCAGATCAATCACCTTCTTCCCCGCGCGGAAAAATGCAGGGACGATATCCATCGCTGTACCGTGAGGAAGCGCCGAGAAAACAATGTCCGAAAGATTACCTACGTCCTCCGGACGTGAATCCATGAACTTCAAGCCGGTCAAGTTTTCGAATACCGGATATATATCCGAGACCGGCATGCCTTTAAAACGCCTGGATGTCAGGGCGACTATTTCCACCGAAGGGTGGCGTATCAGAATTCTCAAGAGTTCCTGCCCTGTATATCCACTTGCCCCGTATATACCTACTTTCAACATAAACTTCCTTCGGACGCAAAAAAGGAGGCCAAAAGCCCCCTTCCCGTCTGCATGAAACTTATCTTTTCGAGAATTGGAATCGCTTTCTTGCCCCTGGCTGACCGTATTTCTTTCTCTCTTTGATGCGCGAATCCCTCGTGAGAAAACCCGCCTTTTTCAGAATGGACCTCAATTCAATATCGTATTCGCAAAGGGCCTTGGATATGCCGTGTTTGACGGCTCCCGCCTGTCCCGATATGCCTCCTCCCTGAACATTGATGTAAAGGTCAAATTTACCCTTCTGGCCTGTCATATCAAGGGGTTGATAAATCAGTTTTCTGAGGCTCTCCCTTGTAAAATAATCATCAAAATTCCTGTTATTAACCTGGACGACTCCCGTTCCCTCCTTCAGCCAGATCCTTGCAATCGAGGACTTTCTTTTGCCTGTCGCATAGAAACTTTTTACCGCCATAATATCTCTCCGAAATATAGTGTCCGACAAATCCGCCTCAACGGATTTTTCAACAGCCTGTCAGATTTCCAGAACCCGGGGATTCTGCGCCTCGTGCGGATGACCGGAGCCACTGTAAATCTTCAATTTTTTCAGCATGGCCCTGCCCAGGGTATTTTTGGGAAGCATTCCTTTAACAGCTTCACGCAACAGGCTCTCCGGCTTCTTTTTCAGCAACTTTTCCGCGGAAATCGATTTTAGTCCACCCGGATATCCGCTATGATGATAGTATGTCTTGTCGGAAAGTTTTTTCCCTGTAAGGTGAATCCCTCCCGCATTTACCACAATAACAAAATCACCTGTATCCACATGAGGAGTATAAACCGCTTTGTGCTTGCCGCGAAGACGCCGCGCGATCTCGCTGGCGAGTCTGCCAAGCACTTTCCCCTTCGCATCTATAAGGAACCATTCTCTTTTTATATCATCCTGTCTGGCGTTAAAAGTCTTCATGAATCCACCCGTCACAAGAATTTAAAAGGTGAATTTAATGCAATACGAGCTTTTTTGTCAAGGAGAAAATAGTCTTTTGAATGCAATATGAATATGATCTGTTTTTTCTATATGTAGACAGCAGTCTCCCGAATCGCAGCCATTCATTAATCCACGCCTCCTCCCAGCACCGCATACATACTGACAAGGTTCGTAACCCGCGAGAGTTGCAAGCCGATCATCCCCTGCTGGGCGCCATAGAGGGAACGCTGGGCGTCGAGAACGCTCAGGTAGCTGTCGATGCCCCGGTTGTACCGAAGCACCGCCAGGCGGTACGCCTCGGCCAGGGCCCCGACCAGGGATTCCTGGGCGGCGATCTGCTGATTGACGGTTCCTTTCACGGCCAGAGCGTTCGCCACCTCTCGGAAGGCGGATTGGATTGTCTTTTCGTATTGGGCGACCGCTATGTCTCTATCGGTTTTTGTCACGTCATAAGCCGACCAGACCCGGGCGTCGAAGATCGGCATGACGGCAGATGGCGCGAAGTTCCATGCCCCCGAGCCGGCTTTGAACAGCCCCGACAGGTCGGCGCTCGCGGTTCCGAATGCCGCCGTCAAGGAAATGCGCGGGAAAAAAGCCGCCCGGGCGGCCCCGATGTTCGCGTTGGCGGCCTTAAGCTGATGCTCGGCGGCCAGTACGTCCGGCCGACGGAGGAGCACCTCCGAAGACAGCCCGGCTGTAACCTCTTTCGGCACGGCGATCCCCGTCAGGTCGGGCGGGAGGAGCTCGGGTGGCACCCTGGAGCCGGCCAGGAGATTCAGGGCGTTTTCGTCCTGGGCCGCAAACTGCATATAGCGGGCGACGTCTCCCCGGGCCGCGTCCACCTGGCTCTGCGCCCGACGCAGGTCCAGTTCGGAGGCCATGCCGAGGTCATACCGTTTCCGGATGAGCTTGTATGACGCTTCCTGAGCTTCCAAGGTGGACCGGGACAGCTTCAGGTTTTCCCGGTCGGCGGCAAGCGTGTGCCAGGCGATGGCCGTGTTGGAGATGAGCAGGATCTGCGCACTACGGCGGGCCTGGTCCGTGGCGAAATACTGCTCAAGGGCCGCATCCTTCAGGCTGCGTATCCGGCCAAAGAAATCGATTTCCCAGGCAGTCACGCCCAGGTTGACGTTGTACTGATTAGCAGTCATGGAGCTTCCGGTCGTCGAGAGATCCGCCGGGACGCGCTGCCTCACGTAGCTCCCGGCCGCGTCGAGAGCGGGGAACAGTTCGGCACGCTGGATGCCATAGACCGCCCGCGCCCGTTCAACATTCAGAGCGGCAAGACGCAGGTCGCGGTTGTTGACGAGGGCCATCCGGATGACGCTCTGCAAGTGAGGGTCAGTAAAGAACTCCCGCCATTTCAGATCGGCCGCCGGCACCGCCTCGGCCGATTGGGTCCCCTGGTAGGCGGGCCCGGCCGGCCACCGGGCCGGAACCGGCGCGGCCGGCCGCGTATACTTCGGTGCGAGTGTGCAGCCGCCCAACCCGAGAGAACCGAGAAGAACGGGGATTATCAGACCCCGTAGAATCGTGTTTCTTTTTATCATCGGTTTATTCCTTTTGCTATTGCGGCTCCGGCCTAATTTCTTCCGGGATCGCCTCCTCGCTTCCCCGCCTTTCTTCCGATCACCCTTTCGATCAACACGTAGAACAGCGGGGCAAACAGGATTACAAGAAGAGTGCCGGTAATCATCCCGCCGAGCACAGAGGTGCCGATGGCGTTCATCGCGCCTGCGCCCGCGCCACTGGCCAGCGCCAGCGGCAGTACCCCAAAACCGAAGGCCAGCGACGTCATCACGATGGGCCGGAAGCGCAGCCGCGTGCCCTCCAGGGTCGCCTCGATCAGGCCCATGCCCTGTTCAAGGCGCGCTTTGGCAAACTGAACGATCAGAATCGCATTCTTCGTCGTCAGGCCGAGCGTGGTCAACAGACCGATTTGGAAATAAACGTCATTGGGCAACCCGCGCAGCGTCGAGGCGATGACGCCGCCAATAGCGCCCAGGGGCAGGACCAGCAGGATGGCGATGGGGATGGGCCAGCTCTCGTAGAGGGCGGCGAGGCACAGGAAGATCACCAAAATGGAGAAGGCGTAGAGTGGTGCCGCCTGAGTGCCGGCTAGTCGCTCTTGGTAGGAAAGTCCGGTCCAGTCAAAGCCGATCCCCTGGGGCAGCTTCGAGGTGATTTCTTCCATCGCCTGCATCGCTTCCCCGGAACTCTTGCCCGGCGCCGGCTCGCCCCAGATGTTCATGGAAGGAAAACCATTGAATCGCTCCAGACGGGGAGATCCGGTTGTCCAGTGTGCGGACGCAAACGAGGCAAAGGGAACCATCTTCCCGGCCGTGTTGCGCACATAAAGCTTTTCCAGGTCCTTGGGCAGCATCCGGTAAGGTGCGTCGGCCTGAACGTAAACCCGTTTGACGCGCCCGCCTTGAATGAAGTTGTTAACGTAGGTGCTGCCGAAGGCCGCCGAAATGGTGTTGTGGATGGAGGTGATGGGTACGCCCATGGCGCCCGCCTTTTCCCAGTCCACGTCAATCCTGTATTCGGGCACATCTTCCATGCCGTTGGGTCGAACCTTTGTCAATCTTGGATCTTTGACCGCCATACCGAGGAGCTGGTTACGGGCGTTCATCAGCGCGGCGTGACCCAGCCCGCCACGGTCCATCAATTGGAAATCTACCCCTCGGGCATTGCCCAGTTCGACGACGGCAGGAGGCGGGAAGACAAACACCATGGCATTGCGCATTCTGGACAGCGCCCCCATAGCCCGGCCGGCGATGGCTTTGACCCGCAATTCTGAACGGTCGCGCAGCTTCCAATCCTTCAACTTGACAAACACCATGCCGTTGTTCTGAGATCTTCCGGAAAAGCCGATGCCGGTGATCGTCATACAGGATTCCACTGCCGCCTTTTCATGCTCCTGAAAATAGCGTTGAATCTCATTCGCGACCTGCTGGGTCTGCTCCAGAGTGGCGCCCGTCGGCATGAGAATCTGAGCGAGCAGGATTCCCTGATCCTCATCGGGAAGATAGGCGGTGGGCATCCTCATAAAGAGGATGCCCAATCCGGCCACAATCACCAGAAATACCACGAGATAACGCAGTCTCCGGGCGAGCGCATGGCCCACCAGCCTTACGTACCCGTCACGGAAACGGAAAAAGGTACGGTCAAACCAGAGAAAAAACGGACGCAAAAGAGGGATGGCGTTTTCCGCCGGCTCGTGACCCTTGGGTACAGGTTTCAAGAGAGAGGCACACAACACCGGCGTCAAAATCAAGGCCACCGCCACCGACAGCAGCATCGCGGCGGCGATGGTCACGGAGAACTGGCGATAAATCACGCCGGTGGATCCGCCAAAGAACGCCATCGGCCCAAACACAGCCGCCAGCACCACGCCGATGCCGATCAGCGCCGGGGTGATCTGTTCCATGGACTTGGCCGTGGCTTCACGCGGCGAAATTCCTTCCTCGGTCATGATGCGCTCGACGTTTTCCACTACAACGATTGCGTCGTCCACCAAAAGCCCGATGGCCAGCACCATCGCGAACATCGTCAGCATATTGATGGAATATCCGAACAGTCCCAGCACGGCGAAGGTGCCCAGAAGCACCACCGGCACCGCAATGGTCGGGACGAGGGTGGCGCGGATATTGCCCATAAAAAGCCACATGACCAGGAAGACAAGCAGAACCGCCTCGAACAGTGTCTTGTATACTTCATTGATGGCCACCCGGACAAAGGGAGTGGTATCGTAGGGATAGACAACCTTCATTCCCGGTGGAAAGTAGCGGCTCATCTCCGCTAGTTTGTTCCTGACGGCATTGGCCGTCTCCAGCGCATTGGCGCCGGCCGCCTGCCGGATGGCCATACCGGCGGAAGGCTTGCCATTGTAATAGCTCTGGACATCGTAAAACTCTGTTCCCAATTCCGTCCGACCCACGTCTTTGATCCGGACGATGGAACCGTCGGGATTAGTGCGAACGGGGACTGCGGCAAACTCTTCGGGCGTCTTGAGCATACTCTGGACGATGATGGAAGCGTTCAGACGCTGCCCTTTTGTTGCCGGCGCCCCGCCGAACTGACCGGCGGAGATTTCCACGTTGTAAGTCCGCAGCGCCATTGTGACATCTTCAATGGTAAGATGGTAATCGGTGAGCTTGTCCGGGTTCAGCCAGATACGCATCGCATACTGAGAGCCGAAATTCTGAACCTCGCCGACACCGGCAACGCGGGACAGTACCTTCTCCAGGTTGGACTGGGCGTAGTCGCGCAAATCGTTGCCGTCCATGCTGCCGTCTTCGGAAATCAGGCCCACAATCATCAGGTAATTCTTTGTGGATTTGCTGACCGTAACACCTGTTTGCTGAACCACGTCAGGCAGGCTGGACATGGCGAGCTGGAGCTTGTTCTGCACTTTGGCCCACGCCAGGTCCGGATCGGTTCCCGGTTTGAAGGTCAATTCGATGCGGGACGCGCCCGCCGAATCACTAGTGGCCGACATGTATATCATGTCGTCGAAACCGGTCATCTTCTGTTCGATTATCTGGGTCACGCTGTTTTCCACCGTCTCCGCCGAGGCCCCTGCATAAAAGGAGTCAATAGCGATGGAGGGCGGAGCGATGGGCGGATATTGCGCTATGGGCAGAAAATAAACGGCCAGGCCGCCCAGCACCATTATAACTATAGCGATGACCCAGGCAAAAACAGGACGGCCCAGGAAGAATTTTGATAGCATGATTGTCCTTCGTCAGTTCGATTTTGCGGACAGCGGGGCGCTCTTTTGAAGG
>JBHGBI010000150.1:0-2210 GCA_041946925.1 Syntrophales bacterium
GATGAAGGAGGCATGAAATGGAAGAATACGGCACCTTTACTGTCCGGGCCGGCCTTGCCGAAATGCTCAAGGGAGGGGCCATTATGGACGTGACTACTCCGGAGCAGGCCAGAATAGCCGAAGACGCAGGCGCAGTGGCGGTTATGGCACTCGAGAGAGTTCCCGCCGATATCAGGGCTCAGGGCGGGGTTGCGCGGATGACGGATCCGGCTATTATAGAAAAGATAATGGATGCCGTGACGATCCCGGTCATGGCCAAGATCAGAATAGGGCACTTTGTAGAGGCGCAAATTCTCGAGGCCATAGGAATCGATTTTATCGACGAAAGCGAGGTGCTCACGCCCGCGGATGACAAATTCCATGTCAATAAATGGAAATTCAAAGTACCTTTTGTATGCGGCGCGATAAATCTGGGGGAGGCATTGAGGAGAATCGGCGAGGGCGCCGCCATGATCCGGACCAAGGGCGAGGCGGGCACAGGCAATGTCATCGAAGCCGTCCGCCACATGCGCACAATCAATGACGAAATCTCCCGACTTTCAGTACTGCCGGATGAGGAACTCATGACCGAGGCCAAGAACCTCGGCGCACCTTACGAACTGGTAAAGATGACAGCGAGGAACAAGAAACTCCCTGTAGTCAACTTCTCTGCGGGCGGTATTGCAACTCCGGCGGATGCGGCCATGATGATGCAGTTGGGTGCGGACGGCGTATTTGTCGGATCCGGAATTTTCAAATCGGAGAATCCGGCCAAAAGGGCTCATGCGATTGTCCAGGCGGTGACTCATTTCAATAATCCGGAGATACTGCTAAAGGTTTCGAAATCTCTGGGCGCGGCCATGCCGGGGCTGGAGATATCCGACATTGAAAAAAGCAATCTCCTGCAGCTCAGGGGCAATTAATGGGCAAGGTTCAGGAGTCGACAAGAAGGGAGAAACAGGATGGACATCAGAATCACAATGGCTGCACCCGACAAAATGAAACCCAAGCCGAGCGATGAATCAAAACTCGGGTTCGGACAGATTTTTACAGATCACTTCTTTACCATGAAATACAGCGAGGGAAAGGGATGGCATGATCCGGTCATCGGACCGTACGGCCCCATCCCGCTGGATCCGGCCGCCATGTGCCTTCATTACGGCCAGGAGATCTTCGAGGGGTTGAAGGCATACAGAGGTAAGGATGGGTCGATTTACCTCTTCAGGCCGGCCGACAATTTCCGCAGAATGAATGCTTCCGCCAAGAGGCTCTGCATGCCCGAGCTGGATATCGATTTCACACTGGAGGCACTGAAACAACTGGTCTTGCTGGACAGAGAGTGGATACCCCGGGGAATTGGAACGAGCCTTTATATCCGGCCCACGATGATCGCGACCGAAGCGGCTCTGGGCGTCCACCCGGCAAGCGAGTATCTCTTTTATATTATTATCGGGCCCGTCGGCGCGTATTATCCTCAGGGTTTCAGCCCGACAAAAATCTTTGTGACCAAGGAGTACGTCCGTTCGGTCCGGGGAGGAATAGGAGCATGCAAAGCCGCCGGCAACTATGCCGCCAGTCTGCTGGCAAGTAAGGCGGCCAGCGCAATGGGGTATACACAGGTACTGTGGCTGGATGCCCTGGAATTGAAATACGTCGAGGAAGTCGGAACAAGCAATATCTTCTTTCTTATCGGAGACGAATTGATCACTCCGCCTCTGTCCGGAAGCATTCTTCCCGGCGTCACCCGCGACTCTGTCATTAAAATCGCAAAGGCATGGGGGATGAAGGTTTCGGAACGCCAGTTGTCCATGGATGAAATATTATCCGCCCACGCAAACGGCCGACTGAAAGAAGTCTTCGCCTCCGGTACCGCTGCCATCGTCTCACCCGTGGGGCAGATTTACTTTGAGGGAGGAGAATACGCGGTGAACGGGGGAAGAACAGGTCCCACCACGGAAAAATTGTATAATGAAATTCTGAAAATCCAGTATGGAGAAAAGGAAGATCCCTTCGGGTGGCGGATCAAGCTGGCGTAACAAAAACCACCCGATCCGTGCCAGTGAGAGGCGGGTGAGAATCCTTCCCTGGAATCCACAGACATGTGGATAGGATTGTTGATAACCATGTTGATAAAAAACGTAAGTGCTTTATTGAGGCTGCTTTAGACCTTGTTGCCCACGGTTTAAGCAATAAAATTATTCCATAAATACAAATACTTACATGGAATTGCC
>JBHGBI010000151.1:0-2156 GCA_041946925.1 Syntrophales bacterium
TCGGAAACGAAGGAGTTGAAAATCAGCGCCGAATCGACCGATTTGTCCAGATTTGCAAGGAGGGCGCGGCATACAGTTGTTTTTCCGGTCCCCACGCCGCCCGTCAGCACGATGAAACCTTTTCTTTCCTTGATGCCGTAAAGGAGGTGGTTGAGCGCCTCCCGGTGCCGGCGGCTGAAAAAGAAGTACCTGGGATCGGGTGTGAGATTGAACGGATTTTCCTTCAAGCCGAAATATGCTGCGTACATATCGCCTCCTCTACAATAAAAAAATCCGGGGCAGGGCTTCAATCCAGAATCAGGGTCAATTCCCTGCCTTGCCTTTTCACTTTCAATGACGTCTTCATGTTCGCGGCGCCGAGTTTATCAAGGTTGAAAATATCGTCCGGTTTTTCGATGGTCTTGCCGTTGATTCCCACGATGATGTCACCGTCCTCCAAACCCGCCTTTCTGAGAATGGATCCTTCCTTGATCTTGCCGATCACGAAACCGTCCAATTTACCCGATTCGAAGTGCGGCCTGGCGTTTGCCTGCGTCAGCACCTCCCTGATGTTTCTGTAGGCATCCGGGATCGTGCCTGCGCCTTTCGGCTTCCCTGCGTCCTGCGGTGCACCCCGGTTTTCGCCCTTTGCGGGACCGGCCTCCGCCCTCGGGGGCCGGATATTCAGGATTTCATCCCTGTCGCCTACCCTCAGGACAACTGAATTGCGCATGATATCGACTAGGGTGGCGTTTGCCACGCTATCGCCTATTTTGAAAATGCGGGGCTTGTTTTTTTCCTTATCATTGATGACCGCGCAGCGGTAAGATCCCTCGCCTGCAATCGTACCCAGGAGTTCGAGTTGAAGGGTTGTCTGCTCCAGGTTTCCGTACGCGGCCATGCCCGGGCCATCACTTTCCTTGTCTGTTGAACCGAAGAGATTCCTCCGGGATATGATTTGGTAAGAATCCAGGGATTCCCTTCCGGCGGGAGCGGCCGCCGCAGCCGGTGATTCGGTCCCGTCCGCGCGGGACGTGGAGGCGCCGAGCGCTTTGAACTTCTGGAGAATATCGGCAGAGCTGTAAATGAACGTTGCGGCTATCAAAAGAATAAATATCCACTGCGGCCTGACGCCGGCGAGCCGCATCCGATCGATGTGCATTACTTTAAATTTCATTTCCGAATTCACAATTCATATCAAGTCATCGAAATCGCAAAACTGAAATTTTGTCTCTACATAACCTGGATAGTCGGCTTCGCGATCGTCCCCGCAATCGCGAGGACCACCCTGATTTTAGGTTCAGCGGGAATCTCCAGATCGCCGTTCATCGAGAGCTCGCTCGCGGCGAGTTCATCCTTGAGAAAAACATGGCCCTTCAGAGTCCCTCGCATGTCCTTTCCGGCCAGCGTCAACCGGTTGATTTTCAGCATTCCATTGCTCAAGATCATATCCGCGTCCAGGCTGTCGAATGCAGCCGTAGCCAATCCGGGTATTCTGATTTCAGGTTGAAAGAGTCCATCCCGGATGGAAATTCCGGCACGGCCGCTTCCTTTCGGGAGTCCGGTGGTATCTCCGTTGTAATCAATGGAGCCCTTAAGTATTCCGGTTGCTCCTCTGCCCATGAACGCCTTCAGACTGGTGCTGTCGCCGATATTTATATTTTCAAAATTCAGGGCCGTCCGAAAAGGACCTTTCATCGAAAAGCAGCGAATAAAATCGATACTGCCGAAGGCGCTTCCCCCGTAAGCATCCACGTTCAAAAGGAGGGACAGCCTGCCGAGCAGGAGGCTTCCCAGGCGCGGCCTTGCAATTACCATCTGTGTCTCAATCGGTGGATTACTCTTGTCCCTGAAGCCGATTACCATGCCGCTGATTTTAACTCCCGGCGGAAAGCGCAGCCCGACCGATTCGATTGAAACGGTGATGTTCGGGTTAATCTCCAGAAGCAATCCGGAGATATACCCCTTGAGGCGCTCCGGGGAAAGCAGGACAAAACCCACAACGATCGCCAGGACAAGACACGCGGACGAAAGGAGGCAGATTATTTTTATAAAGGATTTCATCTCACGATACCCTCGCGGGGCGCGGGGGCGTTTGCCTCCGTCGCCTGTTGATAGGTTACCAGTTGTACAACGGCGGAGAGATAAGCGGGATTTTCCACGCTCTTCCTGATGGA
>JBHGBI010000152.1:0-2118 GCA_041946925.1 Syntrophales bacterium
CCGATGATATTGTGATAGCCGTAACGCTCCTTGTTCTTATAAATAATCTGCTGGATCTCCTGGCGGAGGGCGCGGATCTCCATGGCCATCTTGATGATGGACGTGACGGCCCTGGCCTTGACCGGCTTATGAATAAAATCGAAGGCGCCTAAATTGAGGGCCATCTTCGTGGATTCAATGTCGCCGTAAGCGGTCATCATGATCACGACCACGTCCGGATGGGTCTCTCTCAGCGTTCGGAGAATATCGATGCCGCTCATATCGGGCAGCCTCATGTCCAGCAGGATCAGGTCGACCTCAACGGAAAAAACCGTTTCCAGACATTCCTTCCCGGTCCTGGCCAATTTCACTTTATAACCTTCGTCGATCAGGGATTCCCGCAAAGTTTCCCGGATCAACTCGTGGTCATCGACTACCAGAACGTTATACATTAGGGGCACCTCTCGCGGTTTGGGCGGGGAGAATAATATTGACTCTCGTTCCCCTGAGCAGCGCGTCTTCAACGAAGATCGCCCCGCCGTGGGCTTCGATCACCTTGTGGCAGTTGTAGAGCCCGAGGCCGACGCCCCTGGGCTTTGTCGTGAAAAAGGGATCGAAGACTTTGTCCTTCATTTCCTGGGGAATCCCTTCGCCCGTGTCCTCGACGGTGATCTGCACGCTTCCCCGGTCCATGTTGTATATTTTATGATCCAGGGTCGAGGTGGCAATCTTCAACGTCCCTTTTCCCTTCATGGACTGGATGGCATTCAGGGCGATGTTGATGACGGCTTCCCGCATCTTTTCCCGGTCCATGCACACGCGGGGGATCTGAGAATCATACTGGAGGGCCAGTTCAATATTCTCCTTCCGGCACAGTCCCGACAGGGAATCGGACACGTCGCCGATCATCCGGTTGATGTCGGCCGGTTGCAGGTCCATTTCGCGCGGCCGGGCGAGGTTCAGCAGCTCGCCGATGATGTTGTCTATCCGTTCGATTTCCTCCATTGATTTCAGCAGCAGTCTCCGCTGCGGATGATCGGCCTCCAGGCCTTCGCTGACGAGTTCCAGGGTGGCGCCGATCCCCATGAGCGGATTGCGGATCTCATGGGATACGCCCGCGGCCAATTGCCCGATCGAGGCGAGTTTGCCCATTCTCTGGATTTGTTCGCTGACGACTTTTTTCTCCGTCTGATCCTGAAAAAGAAAGAGAAACCCCGTCTCCCTGCCGCTGTGGTCCTTCAGGGACGACAGGGAGATCTCAATATAACGCCGCTTGCCGTCCCCGCCGATATCATCGTACTCCCGGACGGAATGTTCCGGATTCAGAAAAATATCCTCGAATATTTTCAAGCTGTCCCTGCGCTTCGCGGCTTCCCTGATGTCCAGGAAAAGAATCTCGTCCTGGTCGACCGACAGAATCCGGCAGGCCTCCCGGTTCAGGGAGATGATCCTGCCCTCCCTGTCCAGGGTTAAAATACCGTTGGGAGAACTTTCCAGAATGCTGTCATTGAGATTTTTCTCCGCCAGGAGCTGTTCGGAGAACCGGCTATTTTCGATGATAATGCTCGCCTGGTTGGCAAAGATCGTGAAGGCCTCGATCTCGGATTCCGATATGGGCGTGCCCGTCATGGGCCGGTTGACGCCCATGCAGCCGATGATCTTCCCTTTTACGGTCAAGGGAGCGTAAACGATCCGGCCCCTGCCGAGGTTTCTCGTGATGATCCGGTCAATGTCCGTGGACCGGGGGTCATGCAGTGTATCGCGGAAACAGACCACCTCGCCACTCTTCACGACCCGGGTCTCGATGCAATCATGCCGCTGGAGGTCGAAAGGCCTGGCGTAGGCCCGGCGTTCATTCTCTTCGCCGAAGCCCATGACCATGCGGCAGTCCAAACGTCTTTGATCGTCGTTAACGAGAAAGAGACAGGACGCGGAGAACCCGAGATCTTTTTCGGCGCACATCAGGATGGACCGCAAAATCTCGTCAAGGCCGATTTGCTGCGTGAGGAGATTGGAGATTCTGAATATGGATGCGAGGACCCTGTTTTTTGTTTCCAGCTCTCTTTTCAGAGATTCCATCTTTAAAATCCGGGAAGATAAAAGATGGGATACTTTATCCCCGGCGATGGAAATAATCAA
>JBHGBI010000153.1:0-2103 GCA_041946925.1 Syntrophales bacterium
CTAAAGGCAAAAGGGACCGTATTTACTCCAGACAGAATTTCGAAAATTCGTCCTCCGGCCTGATCGGGTAATTACCGTCAAAACAGGCCAGACAGAAATGATCCTTCGGAGTGTGTGTGGCATCCAGCATCCCTTTCATACTGAGATAGCACAGACTGTCAACGCCGATGAATTTCTTGATGTCCTCCACTGAGTTCTGGCATGCGATCAACTCCCCCTTGGTCGAAAAGTCGATCCCGTAATAGCAGGGATAGCGGTGAGGAGGACAACTGACAGCCATATGAACCTCCTTGGCCCCGGCCTTGCGCAGGGTCTTGATCCTCATCCGGCTTGTCGTCCCCCTGATGATGGAGTCTTCTATGATGACGACCCGCTTCCCCTCCAACAGTCCCCGTACGGGGTTGAGTTTCACTTTCACGCCGAAATCCCGCATCGACTGCGTCGGCTCGATAAAAGTCCTCCCGACATAATGGTTGCGGATGACCCCCATCTCCAGAGGTATCCCCGATTTCCGGCAGAAGCCGATTGCGGCGTAATTTCCGGAATCGGGAAAAGGCATCGCGAAATCCACATCGATTGCATACTCATCAGCAAGATTCTCTCCCAGCCGCTTGCGGACGGCATACACGTTCTGGCCGAAAATATTGCTGTCAGGTCTCGCGAAATAAATGAATTCGAATATGCAGAAGCTCCTCCTTCCGTCAGGGAAGGGCTTGATCGATTTCAATCCGTTCTCGTCGATGATCAGGATCTCGCCGGGCTCAATGTCCCTTATGTAAGACGCATCGATGAGATCGAGGGCGCATGTCTCAGAGGCCACTATATAGGCGCCCTTCACCTCGCCGAGACAAAGCGGACGCCATCCGTTGGGATCGCGGAAGGCTATGAGCTGGTCCTCCGTCATCAAAATACAGGAGAACGCGCCCCGGATATCCGACACCATTTGAACCAGAGCCCCCTCCATACCCCGGTACATGTTCCGGGCGAGCAAGTGGACGATGATCTCGCTGTCGATGGTGGTCTGAAATATGGAGCCTTTATTCTCGAGGTCCAGCCGCAGTTGTCTGGAATTGGTGAGATTGCCGTTGTGGGCGATGGCGAGCGTCTTGCCGCCGTAGGATACTACAAAGGGCTGCGCGTTTTTCAGGATCGACGAGCCGGTCGTGGAATACCGCACGTGTCCGACGGCGATATGCCCGAGAAGCCTGTTAAGAATGTCCTGATCGAATATCTCCGTAACCAACCCCATCTGCCTGTGCTCATAAATCGCCTTGCCCGTCGAGGTCACAATCCCCGCGCTTTCCTGGCCGCGGTGCTGCAACGCGTACAGGCCGAAATAGGTAAGCTTTGCCGCATCCTCATGCCCGAAGACGCCGAAAACGCCGCAAGCCTCTCTGGGTCCATGATAATCCTTCATTTTGCACTTCCTTCCGTCGCTGCCGTTCACGGCCGGTGAAATTCCTGAATCGACTTTACATTAAGACTGCCCGCCTTCAGGGATTCAATCCCCGAAACAATAGCCCAAGCACCGGCCAGAGTCGTGGAATATGGAAGATTGTAGCGTAGCACAGTTCGGCGAATTTCACAAGAACCTCCAGTACTTCTGTTCCCCGATGCCGTATTGATCACTAGCTGGATCGCCCCGTTTTTGATGTAATCCACGATGTGGGGACGTCCCTCGGCAATCTTCTTCACGACCTCGTTGGGGATACCGGCCCGCTTCAGGTGCCCCGACGTCCCTCGCGTCGCAAGGATATTGAATCCCATGTCATGCAACTTTTTTACCACCGGCAGCACCCTTTCTTTGTCCTGATCCCGCACACTGACAAAGACCGCCCCCCCGGTGGGAAGCTTCTGGCCAGCAGCCAACTGCGCTTTGGCAAAGGCCCGCCCGAAATCGGCGTCGATCCCCATAACCTCGCCCGTGGATTTCATCTCCGGACCGAGCAGGATGTCCACGTGCGGAAAGCGATCGAAGGGAAACACCGCCTCTTTCACGCAGACATGGGCTGTTTCCACTTCTTTCGTGAATCCCAGGTCCTGCAGCGTCCGCCCCAGCATTACTTTGGTTGCAAGCTTCGCAAGAGGCACTCCGATCGCCTT
>JBHGBI010000154.1:0-2025 GCA_041946925.1 Syntrophales bacterium
AGCAAAAAGATATTTACAGCCTGCGCTTGTTCATATAGTCTTATACGGACTGTTGAAAAATGCTCATCGCACGGCTTCGCTGCAGGCGAAGGGCTGAGGGTTTTGAGACTACAAGCAAAATCGGCCCTGTGTCCTTAGCTTATGAATTATTTCCTTTTTTAGCCATCGGCCCTGTGCCCTCAGCCTAATATCGGTGAAACTATGCTCAACAGAACGTTTTACTGGAACACCATCGAAACCTGGCTGATTACATCGATCATCGCCCTGGTCATCCTGTTCATTCTCATTGTCTCGAAAAGAATCGCCCTGAAATACTTCGGATCGCCGGAGAAAATCAAGCCCGGAGCTCCCGCACTTGTCGTCGATCTCATTGCGAGCACAAGGGTCCTCTTTTTTGTCGTTCTGTCTTTGTATATCGCTCTGCTGAACCTCTATATCCCCCCCCGGAGCGCCGCTTTCGCGCAGGGCGCGATCATCATTGTTTCCTTTATCCAGCTCGCCATATGGGGAAACAGAAGTATTCTGTTCCTGCTTTCCGAATACAAGAAGAAAAAAACAAAAGAAGACGCGGCGACTGTAACCACCGTGACGGCCCTCGCTTTCATGGGCCGGATTTTTTTGTGGATCCTGATCCTGCTTATCGGCCTCGACCAGCTCGGTGTCAGGATTACGACACTCATTGCCGGTCTCGGCATCGGAGGCATCGCAGTTGCTCTCGCGGTCCAAAATATTCTGAAGGACCTTTTCGCTTCTCTCTCCATTATCATGGACAAGCCCTTTGTATATGGAGATTTCGTTGTCATCGGCGAGTACATGGGGGAAATCGAGCAGATCGGCCTGAAAACTACAAGACTCCGCAGCATATCGGGCGAACAACTCATCTTTTCCAATTCCGACCTGCTGCAGAGTCGCATCCGTAACTACCAGCGGATGAAAGAAAGGCGTATAGTATTCAAGATCGGGGTCGCTTATCAGACCCCGTATGAAAAACTCGCAAAAATACCGGAAATGATCCGTCAAGCCATTGAAAAAAACGAAAAGGTTCGTATCGAGCGGGTGCATTTCTCCGGATACGGAACGACAGCCCTGCTTTTTGAGACGGCATATTGGATCAGCAGCCCGGATTACAACCTGTACATGGATATTCAGCAGGCCATGAACCTTGAGATAGTCCGCAGGTTCGAACAGGAGGGAATCGGATTGGCACCTCCGGCCTAGCGGCGGTTCATATGAAACCGGAAATCCGCATCGGCACATCGGGATGGAATTACGGACACTGGAGAGGCATCTTCTACGATGAGGACTGGCCGAAAACAAAATGGCTCGAATTCTACGCCCGGCGCTTTTCCACTGTGGAAGTCAACGCGACCTTCTACCATCTGCCAAAGCCGAAGACGGTCGAGAACTGGCGTCTCAGGACGCCGGAGCGCTTCCTGTGGTCCGTCAAGGCCAGCCGTTACATCACCCACATCAAGAAACTCCGTGACGCGCGTGAGCCTCTGGAGAGATTCTTCAATTCCGCCGTACTTTTCGGGGAAAAGCTCGGCCCCGTTCTCTTCCAGCTCCCGCCAAGCCTGAAATACAATGAAGAAGTATTCACGGAGTTCTGCAGGCTCCTGCCCCGGGAGCGCCGCCATGTGCTGGAAGTCCGCAACAAGAGCTGGCTGGCCGACGATGCGTTTTCCAGGATGGAGGATTTCAATATCGCGTTGTGCATCTCGGATACGGCAGGCCGTTACCCTTATGCCGAGGCCGTCACGGCCGATTTCACCTATATCCGGCTCCACGGCTCCAAGGTGCTCTACGCTTCCGATTATACGGAAAAGGAACTGCAGGAATGGGCCCGAAAAATCAGAAAATGGAAACGAGACGCCTATATTTACTTCGACAATGATTACGCCGGTTACGCCCCGAAGAACGCTATGAGATTGAAAGAAATCCTCGGCGTTTCATGAAATCCACACAGTGCTTGAAATCCTCTCCACCGGGCTGGTGAGGAGGCTCCGCGGTTTCCGGAAGTCGTCT
>JBHGBI010000155.1:0-2004 GCA_041946925.1 Syntrophales bacterium
GCAGCTCTCCCGTACAGAGAAGAGAAATGAAATGTACTTGAATTTTTACAACTTCAAAAAAGAACCCTTTCACATCACGCCCGACCCGGATTTTCTCTTCTTGAGCAAAAGCCACAAGGAGGCTTTGGGTTCCATCATTTACGGAATAGAAAAAAGAAAAGGCTTTGTCGCCATCACGGGTGCGGTCGGGGTCGGCAAGACCACCATTCTCCGATCATATCTTGAGAAGGCCGACAAGGAGAAAATCAAGTCCATTTACATTTTTAATCCGAGCGTCTCATTTAAATCCCTCCTGAAAACAATTCACCAGGAACTGGAAATTGAAACCCGTACAGACGATGTTCATGAAATGGTGGATCAGTTGCATCGTTCCTTGATCGAGGAGTTCAAAAATGGTCATAATGTAGTCCTTGTAATCGACGAGGCCCAGAATATTCCCATTGCAACCCTTGAAAATCTCCGCATGCTGTCCAATCTCGAGACCTCGAAAGAGAAATTGATCCAAATGGTCCTGATCGGCCAGCCGGAATTCGAACAGATGCTGAAGAAACACTCACTCAGGCAGATTAACCAGCGGATCGCAATCCGTTCCGTGATTCTGCCCTTAACGCCCAAAGAAAGCAGCGCCTATATTCATCATCGCCTTGCGAAAGTCACAAGCGACGGCGAGCGCGTCTTTACCAGAAGTGCCGTCAGGAAAATAGTAAAGGCGGCTCACGGTGTACCTCGAACTCTGAATATCCTCTGCGACAACGCCCTCATCACGGGATACGGCTCCCAGAAAAAGCCGGTAACCGCCAGAATGGTCAGAGAAGTCCTGTCGGATATATCAGGCGGTAAAAAGACTTCCATCCTGAAGTGGCGGTACGCTTCAGTTCCCCTGTTCGCCATGGCCGCTGCCGTCTTCTGGTTTTCCCTGTACGAGGAACCGATGAAAAAGGAGCAACCGCCGCCCGGGCCTCAAAAAATGCTTCCCTCTATCCAGAATCTCCCATCCGCGGCGGAAAAGCTCCCCGAATTCCCGCAACCGAAGGTCCCGGAGAGACAGAAACAATATCCGGTGATGAGGGCAGTCAAAAAAGGAGACAATCTATCCACACTGATACAGGACGTTTACGGGTTTTCCGATCCCAAGATCATCGATTGGATAAAGAGCAAAAATCCATCAATAAAGAATGTTCACAAAATATATATTGGCAATGAGATACTTTTTCCCGAGCTTGATTCCATGTCGAAGAAGAGGACTCAGGCCGATACAAAGCAGAGGTGAAAACCATGAGCAAAATCTACGAGGCGTTGGAGCAGGCTCAAAAGGAGCAGAAAAGGATACTCCCCGGCGGTTCCTCTCCCGCCGGCGCTCCCGCAGTAGCCGGCAGAGAGGATGAGATGATCGGCCTTTACCACTCGATCGAGACCCTTCTTCCGGGCTATGAGAGAAAGAGCATCCAGTTCATAGGATCGCGGGAGGGGGAGGGGACATCGACCATCGTAAGGGAGCTGGCCCTGGTTGCCGCATCAAAAAAATCCAGGACAGTGCTCCTCGTCGACGAAGACAGGAAGAATCCGAAACAGCACACCTATTTCGGCACCACCGCCGAGTATTCCTGGGAAAATACGATCCGTGAGGGAATTCCCATTGAGCAGGCCGTTTACCGGACCTTCAGCCCCAACCTTTTTGTCACGTTGGTATCAAGGAACGCCGGATTCGAAGCACATTCCATCAACCCGTCCATGCTCACAGATCTGTGGGAAAGACTCACAGAGGCTTTCGATTATATCCTGGTCGATTCCCCCCCCATGCCGTCATCGCCGGACAGTCTCGTCCTGTCGCGCATGGTCGATGGTATCATTCTGGTGATCGAGGCCGAGAAAACCCGCTGGCCGGTGGTGGAATGCGTCAAGGAAAAAATCGTGAATTGCCGCGGCAATATCCTGGGAGTGGTATTGAATAAAAGAAAATATCACATTCCCGATTACATCTATAGGAAATTCTGAAGACAGGAT
>JBHGBI010000156.1:0-1954 GCA_041946925.1 Syntrophales bacterium
AAAGCAGCCACGTAAACGGGAGGGATGTCGACGGCGCCGATCCGCAACGTAAGCGACTCAGGCAGGAAATCTGGATAGCTGTGCAGGTTTCCGCCCCAGATAAGGAGCATGAGCCCCTTGAACATAGATGCAAGCCCTACTGTGAGCATCACTACTTCGATCAGCGGCTCGCCTATCAGAGGACGCAGGAAAAGACGCTCGATAATAAAACCGAGAATGAACATCCCTGCAAGCGTCACCAGAAAGGCGCCCGTAACCGGCAGCTGCCCCCAGGATACCAGGGCCAGAAAAAAGAAGGCACCCATTGCCAGCAATTCGCCGTGAGCGAAGTTGAGCACGCTGGAAGCCTTGAAGATCATGACGAAACCCATCGCGGAAATCCCGTACAGAAAACCTACGCACAGGCCGTTCACGAGGAGTTGAAGAAAGAAATCCATTTTACCTCCGATTACACCTCAAGCACTCTCACTGTGGTATTTATTTTACCGATCTGTCCGTCCCGGTAGCGCACCTTTCCCTGAACGCTCATCTCCTTTTCTTTGCCGTACATCGCCTCGATCAATTTTATGTACAGACCGTAAACAAAACGCCTCCTGACTTTTCCCGTCCTGGTCAGCTCTTCATCATCGGCGTCCAGCAACTTATAAAGAAGGATGAAGCGCCGTATCTTCATGTGGTCAGGCAACCGCTTGTTCACCTCCGCGATCTCTGCCCGAATGAGCTCTTCCACCGCGGGCTGCTGGGAAAGATCGGAATACGTTGTATAGGGTATCATTCTTTCCTCCGCCCAGCTCCCCACGTTCCCCATGTCTATATTGATAAGTGCGGAAATGTACGGCCGTCCTTCTCCGAAGACGACGGATTCTTTTATAAAAGGGCTGAATTTAAGGCGAGTCTCGATGAAATCGGGAGAAAAGGCTGCGCCGTCCCTGTTGCGGATGATTTCCTCTTTCCGCCCTATAATCAAGAGATGGCCGTCCTTGTCGATGAAACCGGCGTCGCCCGTTCTGAGCCAGCCGTCTTCGAATGCGGCCGACGTGGCTTCGAAATCACGGTAGTAGCCCGCAAAATTGGTTTCACTCAATACGAGCACTTCCTGATCTTTTGAAAGCTTTACTTTCACGTGCGGCAGAGGTTTACCCACGGTCTCCGGCTTGACTTCCCCGTCCGGCTGGACCTGAAAAATCCCTCCCGCTTCAGTCAGACCGTAGCATTGCTTGAGGTTCAGGCCGATCGCCCTGAAAAAGCGAATCACATCCGGGCTGATCGGATGTCCGCCTGTATAGGCGGCCCTGAATCGGGAACAACCGATTCTGTCAAGCAGAGGCCGGAATATGATGAAAGATGAGATTCTCCTCAGTATCCCAAGGGGAAGAGGCACTCTCTTTCCCCCGGCTTCCAGGTCTACGCACGCCCTTCCGACGGCCTCCGCCATGCCGAAGAGCTTTCTCCTGATGACGCCCGCATCGCTCATCTTCACGCGGATTTTCGATGCAAGATCTTCCCAGAACCGGGAGGACGTGATAATCAGCTCAGGGCCGATCTCACGAAAATCTTCCGTGATCGTCTCCGGTGTTTCAGGGAAATTCATCACCATGCCTCCGAGCAGCGCCACGCCGACGCCCCACATTTGATCCACGATCCACGCTGGGGGTGTCATGGACAGCCAGTTGGCTCCGATCCCGATCGGCGCGCTTTCGATCCAGTTTCGTCCCATTTCGAGGAAATTGCGATGTGTGATCATGGCAAGCTTCGGCAATCCAGTAGTTCCGGAGGTCTGGATCATCAGGGCCACCTCCTGCGGCATGCCGCGGGCGACCTCGCGGGCGAAGCGGCCGGAGTCCTGCCGGTGCATCTCCTCTCCCCTTTCCAGAAGCCCGCTGAAACTCAAAAACCAGGGATCTCTTCCGTAATTCCTCATTCCAGTCGGATCGATGTAAATCACCCTGCGTAC
>JBHGBI010000157.1:0-1882 GCA_041946925.1 Syntrophales bacterium
GAACCACCCCGTGGACTCCTGAGAAATCAAAACAGGTAAACGGATGATTATAAGATGATTATGAACAGAATAAATCTGAGGGACGGCTGCCGGCAAGACGAATTAGCATATTTGCGCAGCAGGGTCGCCAAACTGGAGAGAATGCTGTCCTGCCGGCAGAAATCGAAGAAAATACTCGACCGCAGAGAGAAGCTGATGGCCCGCGTCATGGAGACGAGCCCGGCGGGAATCATTGTCGTAAACCGTGGAGGACTGATCACCTTTGCGAACGCACGGGCGGAGCAGATTCTAGGTCTCAAGAGAACGGAAATCACGCAAAGGCCATACGACGCGCCCGAGTGGCGCATCACCGATTATCACGGCGGCCGGATTCCCAAAGAAGATTTGCCGTTGCGGCGCGTCCTGAACACAAGGAAACCAGTATACGGCGTGCGCTACGCGATAGAGTGGCCCGGCGGCTCCCGGGTCCTGCTTTCGATTAATGCGGCTCCGCTTTTTGATCCTTCCGGCGCCTTTGAAGAGATTGTCTTCACGCTGGAAGATATCACAAAGCAGGTGCGGTCCGAAGAGGCCCTCCAGGAAAGTTATGGGCAACTCCGGAAGACCATGGAAGGGACGATCCAGGCCATGGAAATGACCATTGAAATGAGAGATCCTTATACCGCCGGACATCAGCAGAGGGTAGCGAACCTCGCCTGCGCTATTGCGGATAATATGCGCCTTCCCAGGGAACAGATAGAGGGACTCTATATGGCGGCCGTCATCCACGATATCGGGAAGATCTATGTTCCTGCTGAAATTTTGAGTAAGCCATGTAAATTAAACGAGTTCGAGTACGTAATCGTTAAAACGCACCCGCAGGTCGGCTACAACATATTGAGAACGGTCGATTTTCCGTGGCCGATCGCGCAAATGGTCTTTCAGCACCATGAGAGAATGGACGGTTCAGGCTACCCCGCCGGAATTTCAGGTAAAAACATACTCCTGGAGGCCCGGATACTGGCCGTTGCCGATATTGTCGAGTCCATGGCTTCGCATCGCCCGTACCGGCCTGCTTTCGGTATCGATAAAGCCTCTGAAGAAATCGTGAAAAACAGGGGAAGCCTCTACGATCCCGATGTTGTCGACAGCTGCCGTGAATTGATCATGGAAAAGGGGTTCCGGTTTGAGTAACGGCCGGTTTCCGGCATGCCGGGATCCGGCGCCCGAGCCCGCTTTCCCGGTATCCTCCTCAAATAATATATTTATACTGGAAGAACTTACCTTGTGCCCCGGTGAGAGCAGATGAAAACCGGGCGCTACGGATGGATTTATGCCGGTATATGAATATACTGCCCTTGATATAAAGGGAAAAAAGATTACGGGAATAATTGACGCTGCGAGCGCTACCACGGCCCGGCAGCGTTTGAGAGAAACCCGAATCTACCCGGTCGAGCTCAGGGAAGCCTCCGTCAAAAAGAAAGAGGAACCTCTGGCCCGCCGTCCCATCGGCAGTTTTTTCAAAAAGGTCGGCCTGCCGCAGATCGCGGCGATGACGCGGCAGTTATCCACGTTGCTCATTGCCGGACTTCCACTTGTTCCATCCCTGAATATCCTGGCCGCCCAGACAGCCCATCCCCAGATGAAAAAAGTACTGGCCCAGATCAAAGAGGAGATCAATGAGGGCAACAGTCTTTCCCGGAGCATTTCTCATTTCCCGGGAATCTTTCCTCCCTTCTACATCAACATGATCCGCGCCGGAGAGGCCTCGGGAATGATGGACCCGGTGCTGGAAAGACTTGCCGATTTCTATGAAAAGCAGCAGACCCTGCGCGGGAAAATAAAAACAGCGCTGGCGTACCCTCTTTTCATGTTTACTGTCGGCTGCATTATCATGTTCTTC
>JBHGBI010000158.1:0-1805 GCA_041946925.1 Syntrophales bacterium
CTTTCTACGACCATCATGACGACCCGCGCGCCAGTGCTCTTTTGTCCCGCCATGAACACGAACATGTATGCCAGTCCTGTCGTGAAAAACAATATGAGACGGCTCGTCGAATGCGGATTTCACATTCTCGAGCCGGCCAGCGGCGAGCTGGCCTGCGGCAGCGAAGGCCCTGGCAGGCTCCCGTCTATTGAAGAGATCGTGGAAGAGGTGGAGTGCATTCTGACACCCAAGGATTTAAAAGGGCAAAAAATCCTCGTTACAGCCGGTCCCACTCGTGAGCCTTTTGATCCGGTCCGGTTCATTACCAACTACTCTTCAGGGAAAATGGGTTACGCGCTGGCGACCATGGCGCGAAGGCGCGGTGCCGACGTAACGCTGATAAGCGGACCAACATCCCTTGCTCCTCCTTGCGGAATCAGATTTGTTCCTGTCTCAAGCGCCGTCGAGATGAGGGATGCCGTTATGTCGGAACTTCCCGATTCAAACGTTATTATCAAGGCGGCGGCGGTGGCCGATTACCGTCCGGCCCTGATCTCCGGATCGAAGTTGAAAAAAAAGGGAGGTTCCCTTCAGCTTGCGCTTGAAAGAAACCCGGATATCATTGCGGAGATCGGGGAAAAGAAAGGGAAGCGCATCCTGGTCGGTTTTGCCATGGAGACGGAAAACCTGATCGAAAACGCCAGAACCAAGATGAAGGAAAAGAATATGGATCTGATCGTAGCGAACGACCTGAGCCACCCCGGTGCCGGTTTTCAGGCGGATACTAATATCGTCAAGATCATGGACCGCAACGGGGGCATTGAGTCTCTGCCTATCATGAACAAAATGGATGTCGCCGACCGAATCCTCGACAAGGTAGTTTCACTGGAGAAAAATGCCTGAATTTGATTCCACTTTAAATAGAGATGCCAAAAGGGAACTGCGCGATATGGTCCGTTCTCTTCGGAGCTATCTCGTTTCAGGAGGAGAAGCCGGCGCGATGCACGCATTTTGTCCGGCAAGAGACTCCGGGCAGATGAAGACCGGCGTGACTGCGGGAAATAGCAGGAGAAAGACCACCCTTGAGGATGTGCGAAGAGAACTAGGCGACTGCACAAGGTGCCCCCTTCATGAAACCAGAAGGACAATCGTTTTCGGCGAGGGAAACCCTGCAGCCAGTCTCCTGTTTATCGGGGAAGGTCCTGGAGAAGATGAAGATATCCAGGGAAGGCCGTTTGTCGGCCAGGCAGGCCGGCTTCTGAATAAAATCATTCTTGCCATGGGACTCAAAAGGGAGGAGGTCTATATCGCCAATGTCGTGAAATGCCGTCCTCCCCGGAACCGGGTCCCGAAACCTCAGGAAATCGAGGCTTGCACGCCCTTTCTTAAAAAACAGATAGAGGCGATAAGCCCGAGAATCATCTGCGCACTGGGATCGGTCGCCGCCCAGTATCTCCTCGGCACCAATGTTCCCGTCTCGGTACTGCGGGGCAAGTTTCACGACCGCGGGGGCATCCCCGTCATGGTTACATTTCATCCAGCCTACCTGCTGAGAAATCCCGATGCGAAAAAGCAGGTCTGGGAGGATGTTCGGAAGATTATGGAAAAAATATGAAAATAAGGCATGTTACGTTAATAACTTTATCATTTGCTTTAATATTTTGTTCTGTTTTCTTGCCGGCTGTTGTACATAAAGGGCGATGCGCGGATCGTAAGGCCGTATTCGATGTGATTACAGTTGATGCCATGATCACCCCTCCAGTTGCCGAGTACATTACCAGGAATATAAACGAATCGTCAAAGAGCGGATCAGACGGCCTTATTAT
>JBHGBI010000159.1:0-1770 GCA_041946925.1 Syntrophales bacterium
AATCAATATCAAGTTTCTCCGGTCCCCTTTCCATTAACCCGAAGGCTGCATACCACGTCAACGAAAATCGGGCTGTTATTTTCGTATCGGTTTTTGAGGTGCGTGAATGAATTTTCCTGCACCGGGAAGCATCGGAGATGATAGGGCCTGTTGCGGTATTACGGAACGACTGCATGTCCGGTCCTACACTTTATCCAGCCGAAGGAAAAAGCACAGTGTTTTATAGGCATGATTTTTTAGGTATTTACCGGCCGTGAAGTTTGGTACATTCGTTGCACCTGTTTCATGACGGCCTATGCTCAGTTACAGCGAGAAAAGGATGAATTTCCGGAAGGCTCGTTTGTTTACAGTTTAATTTCAGACTCGATTTTAGAGGCAGGAAAATGGAACACGAAGCTGATTATCATGTATTCTGGAAATTGTGCGATGTTTATGAGAGGGCGGCCGGAAGCCGAACGGCCCTCAATAATTATCTGACCGCTATATTCCACAAGGGCGCGAATCTGGATCTCATGGCGCAGGAGTTAAAGAAGACGATCCGCAAACTCAAGGGCGGGCTTTGTTAGAAGGGCTGTTGAAAAAACACTTATCCGGCAGCTTTGCCGCGGTCGAAAGGCCAAGGACGAACCTGTTTTAGAAATAAGCCGGCGATCTGTTCACGATCTTGATTTAGCGAATTGCGGACATAGTTCCGAAGAGCCGGGGATGTAGTTCCGGCAGACCTCCGGCCGTGTTTCGTAAATCGAACACGAGAAGGCCTGTCCCGTGCAGGAAAAGAAAGGACAGCCTCGCAGATTCTTTCCGTCCCGGGAGGACACGAGCCGGTCCCCCGCCCAGACGCCCTTTTCGATTTCCAGGATGAGAATGATATCCCGGCGTCCCTCCCGATTCCACCTCCCGATATCCTCATCGGTGACATAGGCGATCAGGTTGGCAAGGCAGCATTTGCCGCATCGCCTGCATTCTATGGCGGAGGGGTTTTCCATCATTTCAGTCCGCTGGGGGCTGCCCCGTATCGCTTTTCATCAGGATAAGATATTCATATTTGTAAAGGTCCCCGATGAAATGGCGGATGATCTCGTATTCGTCTTTCGCGACGGCATGCGAGGCCAGAATGAACCGCAAACCGGGCGTGAAATCAAACTCAAGGAAATCGGCCAGAGGGCCGCGCACGGATGTATAATTGAAAAAACGGGCGACTTTCTGCAGATAAGAAAATTTGATTGTATATTCATCGTGGCCTCTGAGAGATATCTTTTCCGGGATCCCGGCTGCCGCAAGGCGCACAAACGGCTTCAGCTGGCCGGGGACCTCGGATTCGCAACTGTGCTCGCACAGGAAGATATATCCGACACCCGATGCGCAGAGCTTTTCAACCGCCCGGATCGCGCCGATATTGAAATGGAACAGTTCCGCTGCCGGCATGTCCAAGGCGTATTTCTCGAAAAGGCCCCAGACTTCTTCAAGACAGGCGTCCGCTCCATCGTGATGGGTATTGAAAGCGTCCCGCCCCATATTGAGGACGACCGGGAAGTCGCCCAGGCTCTCATTGAGCACAGCCAGGTCCATATCGCGCATGATTGCCGGATCCGTTTCGAGAAAGTCCTCCCGCCTGAATTGAACAGGGTATCCCTTCAGGGTTTCCTTTTGCTTCTCCAGCAGGTAAGGGGAGATATCCACCATCAGGACTTTCGGCCCGTCCAATCGCTTCAGGAAATCTTGCATGAGGAATCCGTAGCCTCCGCCGATTTCCACGATGCTCCTGATCCG
>JBHGBI010000016.1:0-40111 GCA_041946925.1 Syntrophales bacterium
GGGTACTTCCATTTCGTGTCTTTCTGCGCGCAGTCAAAAGGCGGAAGAGGCGTCGCCTCCATGACGGCCCGAAGCAAGCACGGGACATCGAGAATCGTACCCTTCCTGCCTGAAGGATCATCGGTTGATGTTCCGGCCCAGCTCTCCCATTACGTCTGCACCGAATACGGCATCGTGAACCTGAGAGGTCTCAACGGCTACGAAAGAGCGGCGGCCCTTATTTCCATCGCCCATCCTGACGACCGCGAATGGCTGGAGAAGGAAGCCCGCGCGGCCGGTCTCCTGGCCCCGAAATTCCCGGTAAGCATGCTGCCCGTGGAAGGGAAGACGAGACGGTATCCCTCGTACGAGGAGAGGAGGAATTATAAGATTCCTTTGAACAGCGATTTTTGGGGATTCGATTGGGATCAGGGTTATCAGACGGGAAAATAAAGAACAGAAATTTTCAGCTGAAAAGGCCCGGCCACCCGGGCCTTTTTTTGTTGGAAGAGGGCGGCAAAAGGTGCTATTTCTTGACCATGAAACCGCAAATGTGCTACTCAAGCTCAGAAAGATCGGATCATGAAGAAAAAAAAGAAGAATAAAAAGGACTTGAAGAAAGTACAGGAGCTTGAGTTCACCCCAGCCCCGCCTTCTCCCCTGACATCCAGATTCCGCAAAGTCGCTTTCATTATCTGGGTACTGGGAGTCATATTGATTTTGCTGAAATGGGGGAAGTTCTGAATATCCTCTTAAATTTTCCACCAAGAAGGAATTTTCCTCTTGACAAGAGGATTGGGTGTTTGATAGCTTCTGTCCAAAGCATCTATTGATGTGCGCTCTTTCTCAATCAGAAAGAGGTTCTGCCGGAACCGAGGTAGATGAAACCCTGTTACACCCGGAGATGATCCCTGCAGGGGATCTGATCCGACCCATAATCCGGACCGCCTATTGTAAGTAGGTACGATTACATCAGAGAAGGGGGGGATGAAAGGGCAAAAGCTGGTCTGTCGTAGTCGTAGCTGTACGAACCTAATCTACCTAAAAAATAAACGAGGAGGGATTTATGGCGCACGAACATAGTTTTGCTACCCCGGGACCTGCCGGATTGGGCGCATTGGCAGTCGCATGCTTTGGTTTTGGTGCTGTATTTCTTGGCAAGGTCGTTCCCGAGGGTCTGCCCCTGCTGGCGGCGTGGCTGATCGGCGGCGGCATTGTGCAGTACACGACGGCTGTTATTGAATTAAAAGACCATAATATTACCGGCGGTAACGTTTTCTTATTCTTTGCAGCATTTTTCATGGTTGCGGCGGCGCTCAGCACATTCGCAAAATTCATGCTGATTAAATTCGGGATGAAACCCGCGGTTCATGTCGAGGGGTGGATGTGGATGGCCGGAGCCGCATTCCTCACTTTAGTTACCCCTGCCTACGCAAAGGGTAATTTGTTTATTTTCCTGCTTGTTGTTCTTATCGATATCGTCCTCTGGATGATAGTGGGAGTAGATACTGGCTGGTACGGTGATCCGGCGGCATACAAGCCGATCATCGGCTGGCTCCTTGTGATTTCAGGCTGGATCGGAATTTACCTGGCCGGCGCAGTCGTTTGCAATACGGTTTACGGAAAACCGGTATTCTTTGTGCCCAAGCCGCTGGTAAAATAACTTGGAGTGTTATTTATCCGCTGGGGGCAGCTTCAGAGCTGCCCCCTTTTTTTATCTCGGGCTGTTGATCTGAAAAAAGACGCCGGGTTGGACAATGGCAGGTTGTTGAAAAGGCATTGTTGGGATTTCAACAAAGCGCCTTTCCCATGTTGTCACACACTCTGCGGTAGAAGAAAGGTCTCCTGTCGCTGAAGAGATCGTTAAAAAGATTCAATCTCTTGTTTCTGGCCGCCTCTATGTCTATCTCGACGACGCCTGTTTCTTCGGCGCCTGATCCCGCCCTGCAAAGGATACTCGCATCAGGACCCGTAATCTGGCTTTTTCCAGTATAACGCAACACCTTTCCCCCTCTTTCTTCGACTCCAGTCCTGTTTGCGGTAACGGCGTAGACGCGGTTTTCCAGACATCTTGTCAGCATGGCGTCCTGGCAATAAGGAAGCACCAGATTTGCCGGGTGACAGACAACATCCGCTCCTTTCAGTGCGAGGACTCTCATCGATTCCGGGAATATCCAGTCAAAACAGATCATAACCCCGACCCTGCATTTTCCAATATCGTAGACTTCGAAAGGCCTGTCCCCCGGAGAGAACCATAAATTCTCCTCCGAGAAGAGGTGAATTTTGCGGTAAGTCGCCATGTAGCCTTGAGGGGATATGAGAACGGCGGAATTAAAGAAACGTCCTCCGCTTTTTTCCGCCAGTCCGGCTGTTATGTGGACGTTTCTATCCCGGGCGATTTTCTCAAGGGCCGCGGTTGTCCTTCCTCCCGGAATTTCTTCGGATAAATCCTCTACCTCCTTTTCCGATACGAAAAGGTACCCCGTATTGAAGAGCTCGGGCAGGACAAGTATGTCGGCATCTATTCCCGATGAAAGCTCCCTGACTTTTTCGAGGTTCCTTTCTATATTCCCGAAATCCGGCGTGAATTGAATGAATCCTATTTTCATAGTCGCACCTGAATATTTTTTGGAAGAAGATAACCGAAAAGAGGATACTGTCAACAGAAATGTGATTCCGGATTTCTGGGAAAAAAAGAGGCCGTGCTCCGGAACACGGCCTCTGGAATTAAACGAATTACGGGCTTACAGAATCTCGAAAAGGCCGGCTGCCCCCATTCCTCCTCCGATGCACATGGTCACGATGCATCTTCTGGCTTTGCGGCGCTTTGCCTCGTGGAGTATTTGGGCAGTAAGCTTGGCGCCCGTCGCTCCCAGCGGATGCCCCAGTGCAATAGCGCCGCCATTGGGATTGATGTCCCCGGCCCAGTACCTTTCCTCGAGGCCGAGTTTCCGGATGCAATAAAGCGCCTGCGCGGCGAATGCCTCGTTGAATTCGAAAAGATCGATATCCTTTGTAGTCAGGCCCGCCATTTTCAGTACCTTGGGTACGGCGACGGCAGGGCCGATGCCCATCTCCTCGGGCTCGCACCCCTGAACGGCGTAACAGGACAGCCTCGCAAGCGGTTCCAGGCCGAGTTCCCTGGCTTTTTCGGATGTCATCAGGAGACTGAAAGCGGCCCCATCGGTCATCTGTGACGAGTTTCCCGCGGTGACTGAACCGCCTTGCTTGAAAGGCGATTTAAGTCCGGCGAGGTCTTCCATGCTGGTCGGCCATCTCACGCCGTCATCCGTATCGAAGACAACCTTCTCCCTTATCCTTTTCCCTTTTCCGGTTTTATATCTGTACGCCTCGATGGGGATGATCTCCTCCTTGAATTTTCCGGACTTGATGGCCTCGTAGGCGCGCCGATTGCTCTCCAGTGCGAATTTATCCTGATCCTCTCTGGATATGCCGTAGTTTGCAGTCACGTTTTCCGCGGTGATTCCCATGGAAACATAAGTGTTCGGCCGGTCTCCCCAGTCGGGATTCGGCCGGAACAGGTTTCCCCCCATCGGGATATGGCTCATGGTTTCGCAGCCTCCCGCGATGATGACATCGGACCAGCCGGTCCTGATCTTGGCCGTGGCATCCGCGATGGATTGCAGGCCCGATGAGCAGAAGCGGTTGATCGTCATCCCTGAAGTTGTCAGGGGCAATCCTGCCCCGAGCGCGAGCACTCTGCCCAGATTCATTCCCTGTTCGGCCTCCGGGAAAGCGCATCCGACAATGAGATCGTCGACCTCGTCGGGCTTGAGCCGGGCTACCCGCGCCATAAGCCCTTTTATAACCTGAATACCTATTTCCTCCGCGCGGGTGTTGGCCAGGCCGCCTCTTCTATAACGTCCGCCGGGGCTTCTGACGGATTCCACAATAACGGCGTCACGCATGATTTTCCTCCTTTTACAACTTTCTAATTACGCAATGGTTTGCCGGTGCTAAGCATGTGCATGATTCTATCCTGTGTCCTGGACTCGCCGAGGAGGCTCAAAAATGCTTCTTTTTCGAGGTCCAGGATCTCCTGTTCTGTAACGAGAGTACCTTCGGCGCAGTCGCCTCCGGAAATTATGTGTGCCAGCTTCTTGGCGATGTGTACATCATAATCCGAGATGAAATTCCCCTTTCTCATGTTAAACAGCATCGCATCGCACATGCCCCGGAAATTTTCGCCCATGACCGGAATCATGGCAGGCTTCGGCTTGCGGTAAAATCTTGAGAGGCCGAGAACGACCTGCTTGGCATCCCATATCTGCTGGTCTCTGTTCAGGCTGATTCCGTCTGTTTTCCTGATATAACCGAGTTCCATGGCTTCCACAGCGCTCGTGGACACCTTGGCCATTCCGATATTCTCGAAAACCTTTGCATAAAAATGCTGAAGATTGAGACCTGCTTCGATGGCGCCTTCGGGGATGCCCTCTGTCACGCGCACCATAAGTTCTTTGGTTCCTCCTCCCGCCGGGATAACACCGACGCCCACTTCTACGAGGCCCATATAAGTCTCCCCGCAGGGCTGGCATCGCGCGGCATGGATAGCCATCTCGCAGCCTCCGCCCAGTACCATTCCCGCTGGAGCTGATACGACCGGTTTTGAGAGATATTTCATTCTCATGTTGGCATTCTGGAAGTTCTCGATCAGTTTTTCCAGGATATCCCAGTCGCCCCTCTGGACGGCCACGAGCACCATAAAAATATTGGCGCCGACCGAGAAATTCTGGGCGTGATTGCCGACCACCATTCCGACAAAATCTTTCTCCACGACATCGCAGCTGTCGAAGATCATCTGGATCATATCCTGATCGACTGCGTTCATCTTGGTGTGGAATTCGAGGCAGGCCACGCCGTCTCCGATATCCACAAGACTTGATCCGGCGTTCTTCTTGATGAGCTTCCCGGCTTGCTTCAGGCGGGGCAAAAGAATAATTTTCGGATTTTCACCGATTCTGGCGTATTTCCCTGTTTCGAAGTCGTAGTAATAACGGCCGTCCTCTTTTTCGACATAGAATGATTCACAGCCCGCTCTCAGCATTTCGTCGATCTTCCCGGGGACTTTGATTTTCATCTTTTTCATCACCTGGACGGATTCCCTGACACCCACGGCATCCCATGTTTCGAAAGGACCAAGGGCGTGGTTATATCCCCACTTCATCGCATTATCTATTCCCACGATGGTATCGGAGATTTCCGGGACTCTGTTGGCGGCGTACACGAAATTGTTGCAAAGGTATTCCCGGGCGACTTCGGCCGCGATGTCCGTGCCAGCGAATAATGCCTTGATCCGCGCCGCCAGACCATCTTTCTGCCGTGCGGCCTGGATCGATTCGTATTTCGGATTTGTCGGAGGGACGTATTCAAGAGTGTTGTAGTCCAGCACCAGTTTCAATTTTTTCCCGTTTTTGTCTTTTGTTTTCTTATAGAATCCCTGCCTGGTCTTGTTGCCGAGCCACTTTTTTTCCAGCATTTTGGTCATAAGTTCGGAAGGCTTGAAAACGTCGCGCATCTCGTCGTCAGGCACTGCGTCGTAGAGATTCTTCGTCACGTGATAACTTGTATCCAGTCCGACAAGGTCCAGGGTTCCGAAGATCGCTGAGCCGGGCCTGCCCAGGGCTTTTCCGATAATGGCATCCAGCTCCTCGATTTTCAGGTTTTTCTTGAGCATGATATGGATGGCGTTGGAGATGTCGAATGCGCCGATACGGTTTCCGACAAAGTTGGGCACATCCTTGCAGACGACGACGCCTTTGCCCAGCACTTCCTCGCAGAATCTGATCATGTAATCGAGGACTTCCTTTTTTGTCTCCTGTCCGGGGATGATCTCCAAAAGTTTCATATAGCGGGGAGGGTTGAAAAAATGAGTGCCGAGAAAACGCTCCTTGAGCCCGGGCCCCAATTTCGCTGAAATGTCCCGGATAAGAATGCCGGATGTGTTGGTAGTGACGATGCAGCGGTCGTTGACCACTTTTTCGACTCTGGCCAGGAGATCCTGCTTTATCTTCAGGTTTTCGACGACTGCCTCGATGACCCAGTCGGCATCGGAAAGCCAGTGCAGATGGTCTTCGAAGTTGCCTATCCTGATCATGGAGGCGTTTTTTCTGGAGTAGAAACTTGCCGGCTTTGATTTTGTGATGTTGGCCAGCCCGTTGGCGGCGAAGCGGTTTCGCCACTCCGGGCTTTTTTCCGTCAGGCCCTTCTTCTTGTCCGCTTCCGTCAATTCAAAGGGGATGATATCCAGCAGGGTGCATTCTATTCCGGCATTGGTCAGATGGGCGGCAATGGCGGCACCCATGACGCCGGCGCCTAAAACCGCGGCTTTCTTTATTTCATAAGTCATTTTATTCCTCCTTGAGATTCCTCTGCTGAAACTGTTTTTCCGATGCCCGATGCCTCCCTTCGACCTGCTAGAAGCCGAACGCTTCTTCAGCCATTTCGATAGGCGTACGGTCTCCCATCCTGATCGCCTCGCATCTCGACTTGACTGTTGCAAGCACATTCAGGGCAAAAAATCTGGCCGAGGCAATCTTCCCGTTGTAGAAAGCTACATCGCTGTTCTCGTGGATCAGCGCTCTCTGCTTGGCCCGGGAATCCTCGATGCCTTTTTTCACGTAAATGTCTTCCAATTTCCTGTGTGATATTGCGGCGGCCTGCATCAGGAGAGAGCCGACTACGACATCGCCGAAGATCTCCAGATAGGGTGTGGCGTAAAGGACCGGTATCAGGAACCCGGCGCTCTTGCCAAGCTGGCCGAAATGCATGGTCAATGCCTGGATTGCCTGCACGGATTCCTCCAGGAAGGCGCTGCATGACTTCAGAGAGTCGATGCCGCGCAGGGCGGCCGTCATCTTGCCGATTTCGCCGAGGAGATTTTTCACGTTGGCGCCGCCGCGCTGGCCGAGTTTCCTGCCAACGAGATCGAGCGCCTGGATGCCGTTCGTGCCTTCGTATATGCTGGCTATTTTGCAGTCCCGGAGGTACTGTTCAACTGGATATTCGGAACAGTATCCATAACCGCCGTAGACCTCGATGGCGCGCGAGCAGACCTGAAATCCCTTTTCCGAGGAATAAGCCTTGCAGACCGGTATCAGCAATTCCACCAGCCCATGCCATTTTTCCTTCTCCTCATCGCTGTCTGCCACAATCGCCCGGTCCATGCAATAGCTGGCGTAGAAATTAAGGACCCGCATGCCCTCCACGTGGGATTTCATCCACAGGAGCATTCTTCTGACATCAGGGTGCTCGATAATGGGCACCGATTTGGCTTCCGGATTTTTCATCTCCCAGATGGGCGTGCCCTGAATCCTTTCCTTGGCGTAGTTGACGGCGTGCTGGTAAGCCGCGGAGGCAAGACCCAGCCCCTGCATCCCCACCTCGAGACGGGCCTCGTTCATCATGTTGAACATGATTTTCATGCCCTCTCTCTCTTTTCCCAGCAGTTCTCCGACGCATTTGCCGTCATCCCCGAAATTCAGGGTGCAGGTGGCGGATCCCTTGATTCCCATCTTGTGCTCGATATTGCCGGTGCGGACATCGTTGAACTCTCCGATCCCGCCGTCCTGCGCAACGCGGTATTTCGGGACCAAGAATATGGATATTCCGCGCGTTCCCGGCGGGTCACCCTCGATCCTTGCAAGGACGGGATGAATGATGTTCGCAACGAGATCGTGATCGCCGCACGAGATGAAGATTTTTGTCCCCGTAATACTGTATGTGCCGTCGGGAAGTCTCCGGGCCGTCGTCTTCAATGCGCCCACGTCGCTTCCTGCGCCGGGCTCTGTCAGGCACATCGTGCCGCCCCATTCTCCCGAGTACATCTTGTACATGTATTTTTTCTTTTGTTCCTCGGTTCCGTACTTTTCAATCAGGCCAGCCGCGCCGCTCGTCAGCATAGGGTACATGATGAAGGGGCAGTTGGCCGCGTTGAAATATTCCAGGCAGGCGTTGGAGACGGATATGGGAAGCGACATGCCGCCCACTTCCGGGTCTCTGATTGCGCAAATCCAGCCGCCCTCACGATATTTCTTATACGCCTCATGGAAGCACTCCGGCACGAAAACCTTTCCGTCCTCGAATCTGCAGCCCTCTTTGTCGCTCGGCTGGAAGGTAGGCAGAATGACGTTTACGGAGAGCTTCTCCGCATTATCCAATATTTCGTTGACGGTGTCTTTCGAGTAATCCTCGTATCTTTTTTTGAAGATCTTTTCGATATCCAGTTGCTCGTAAAGAACAAATTGCTGGTCTCTGTTATTTACCAATAAATTGCCCATACATCCTCCTTTCTCACGGCCGCGAGGTCCCGGCCGGTTCAATCGGCATTTCGTTCTTTTCCGGCTGGCGTGGTTTGCCTTCCAGTCCTCTGAACAGCAGATCGAGCCCTGTTTCAACTGTGGAGCGGATCGTCTGCTCCCGCAATGACTCTTTGCCGGTAAAGAGGTGAAGGGATACGACACCGTTGAGAAAACCCCAGAAGGCGTTGCGGCTCTGCCGGATTTTGATGTCAGGCGGGAAATCCCCGCGTTCGGCTCCTAACCGGATGATATCCTCGATGACATCGATCGTTTTATTGGTAGAGCGGATCAGGCATTGATTCAGCTCATCGGAGAGTTTCAGGTTATCCGTATGGAGCATGTATGCCATCAGTATCCGGAAGAGCTCGCGGTCGCTCATGAAGAAATCAATGTAGATCCTTGCGAACTCTCGCAGCATGTCGGGGGCGCTTTTCCCCGAGAGAGTGATGCCCGATACCTGCTTGTGGAACTTGTCGTTGTCGCTCAGGAGAATATGAGTATAGATTTCCTCCTTGCTCTTGAAATAGAGGTAGACGGCGCCCTTACTCAATTCCGCCTTTCTGGCGATGCTTGCGACCGTGACTGTTTTGAACCCCTTTTCGAAAAAGAGCTTCCGGGCCGCCCTGAGGATGGCGGTCCGTCTTCCCTCTTTCTCCCTTTTTCTCCGTTCCTGAATTCCCATTTTCAGCAATTCCGGCCCGACCATAAATTTTGGTCATACTTTGAATATAAGTCACATCATGACCATCGGTCATATATCAACTACAGTTGGAGCCCGTTGTCAAGAAAAATTTTGACGATTTTTTTCTTAACGAAATCAATAGGTATTCCTGGCAGGGGCGCCGGGGTGATAGTTAATGTAATACCCACTGTAAGATAAAAAGATTGACAGGACGGTATCCTTATGTTAGTTAAATCATTCAAAATGCAGCACAATATTTGTATTTTTATTCATGGGGAAAGGGCTTGCGTCGCTCCTTCTCATGAATTTCCGGCAGGTTTGAATAAAACACTTGGCCCGCGGCAAAGCTGCAAGGCGGGTAGTCGAATCCAAGGAGGAATAGGTGACCCTTTCCGAAATCAAGGAAATTCTGGATGCGGAAGTTCTGGTTGGAAACGACCAGATGAACAAAGAGGTGAAGACGGCTTTCAGCGCCGATTTGATGAGCGACGTTCTGGCTTTTGCAAAACCCGGCAGCCTCTTGCTAACAGGGCTGACCAATCCCCAGGTTGTAAGGACGTCGGATATTCTCGATATTGCGGCCATCATTGTCGTCAGGGGGAAAATCCCCCCTCAGGAGACCATCCGCCTGGCGGAAGAATTGAAAATTCCCATTCTCACGACAAGATACATTCTATTCGAGACGTCCGGGCGGTTGCATGCGAGGGGGATTGTGGGGTGTATCGAGAAAGTCGGTGGTGACAAAATCAATGTCGGCAGAAATAATCTATGAAGACAGTTTTCCCGTCGAGGGCGGATCTTTTACAAATGCCGGGCACGTATCAAGCAGAATCAAGACCATCCTTAAGAGTCTGGGGGTCGGAAACGACACGGTAAGAAGGGCTTCCATAGTCACGTACGAATCTGAGATCAATATCGTATCCTATGCGAGGAAGGGAACGATCAAGATTGCAGTGACTTCCGATTCGGTGGAGATTGATGCCGTGGACGAAGGCCCGGGCATCGCCGATATTGAGCAGGCAATGCAGGAGGGATTTTCGACAGCCCCGCCGATCGTCAGAGAAATGGGTTTCGGCGCTGGGATGGGGTTGAGCAATATGAAAAAATATTCGGATGTGTTCGAGATAAATTCAGAAGTGGGCGTGGGCACGCACGTCACCATGAAAATCGTGTCTCTTTAACCTCGCAAGCCCTGCTTCCATACTTGTCAGCCGGATGAAAACAGAGCTCGGAAATGGAACCGTAACTGGGATTTTTTTTCCTTGACAACGGGCCGGCAATGTACTTATGTGCGGTGGGCGTCGACTGAAAGTCGGCATAAAGGATGAAAATGGCTGCGGTAACTCTGAGACAGATTGCCAAGTCTTTGAATTTGAGGGTCCGTTGCGGGGCGGACAAACTCGACCGCGAAGTGAAAGGCGGCTATGTGGGAGACCTCCTCAGCGATGTCATCGCCAACAGCAAGGAAGGAGACCTGTGGGTGACCCGCCAGGTACACCCCAATATCATCGCGGTCGCGAGTCTCAAGGAACACGCGGGTATCGTACTCGTCCAGGGGAGTGAGCCTATGGCAGATACCCTCGATAAGGCGCAAAGAGAAGGTATTCCCATCCTGGAGGCGGATCTAAGCGGTTTCGAAGTGGCTGGAAGAATTTATCAGTTGATACAGTCTTGAGAAGGTCATCGGTTTTGGCCACTTTGCCGTAATTCGGCGCCCGGCCGGAATTGAATGGCCTTTTGTATTTCAAATCCCGGCCGGGATACGCGAAAGACACAAGGATTTCGGGATGGTTCAATGCTCAGAGAATTTCGCTGTGATTTTCACATTCACACGTGCCTTTCGCCTTGCGCGTCTCTGGATATGTATCCGCGGGCGCTGGTGGAGAAATGTGTTTCCGAGAGAATTGACGCCATCGCCGTTTGCGATCACAACGCCTCGGAAAACGTTCCGTATGTCATCAGGGCGGCGCAGGGAAAGACCCTCGTCGTGTTTCCCGGTATGGAAATTACAAGTAGTGAAGAAGTACATGTTTTAGCGCTCTTTGATAATCTGGAAGGACTTTATGAAATCCAGGAGCGGGTATACGGAGCACTGGCCGGAGAGAATAACGAAGACGTGTTCGGATGTCAGGCCATCGTCAATGAGCAGGACGAAGTCGAGGGATTTAATCCAAGACTCCTGATCGGTTCGACATCGCTTTCTCTCCAGGAAGTCGTCTCCGGCATACATAGCGCCGGCGGACTCGCCATCGCGTGTCATATCGATCGGGAGAGCTTCGGCGTTATCGGCCAACTAGGATTCATACCTGCGGATGTCCGGTTTGACGCGCTTGAGATTTCGCACAGGACGGGCCTCGAAAGCGCCAGGGCCATGTTTGCGGAATTCTCCGGATATGCCTTCATCGAGTCTTCCGATGCCCACCGGTTGGAAGATATCGGGAGGGGGGTTACGAGAATCTGCATGAAAGAGGCTAGTATCGCGGAACTGAAACTGGCCTTCTCCCGAAAGGGAAACCGGCGGGTACTGGAGTGATCTATGCTGGAACTTTCCATGCATATTCTGGATATCGTCGAGAATTCGACGAGGGCCGGCGCCGGGTTAGTAAAGATAAAAATAACCGAAGACCCGGACAGGGACAGTCTCTCCATCGAGATTGACGATGACGGCGCGGGAATGGACGACGGGACGCTGCGGGGGGCGCTTGATCCCTTTTTCACGACGAAACAGGTGCGCAGAGTCGGTCTGGGGCTCCCGATGCTTCAGCAGGCGGCCAGGCAGGCGGATGGACATCTGGAAATCGTCTCCAAGCCGGGGGACGGCACCCGTGTGAAAGCGCAATTCAGATACGGCCACATCGACCGGCAGCCGCTCGGGGATATCGCGGGCACCATGGTGAGCCTGATTACGTCAAATCCGGATGTGGATTTTGTTTACCGCCATGAAAACCGGGGCCGCGTTTATGCTCTTGATACCAGGGATATAAAAAAAGAGATCGGCGACGTTCCGGTCGATCATCCCGAGATCATAAAGCTCATCCGGGAAGATATCGAAAAAGGGCTGAAAGAGATAGGAACAAAAAAAAGTTGAGTTACTTAAGGAGGAATTCATGAGCAAAGGCAATGGAGAACTGTTGAAAGAATTCAGTCCGGAGCAGATTGCAAAGCTCGATCAGATCATCGAAAAATACAATGGAAAACCGGGCGGATTGATCCCTGTCCTCGAAGAGGCGCAGATGGTCCTTGATTATCTGCCGATGTCCGTTCAGAGAAGAATCGCATCCGGCTTGAACATACCGATTGCGCAGGTTTACGGCGTGGTGACGTTTTATTCTTTTTTCACGATGAAACCCCGAGGAAAACATACGGTCCGCGTATGCCTGGGTACGGCCTGTTACGTCCGCGGCGGAAAGACTATCGCGCAGAACCTTGAAAAGGAGTTCGGCATCAAGGAAGGGGAGACCACCTCGGATAGGATGTTCACTTACGAGACCGTCAGGTGCCTGGGAGCGTGCGGGCTCGCGCCGGTCATGGTGGTGGATGAGAAGAACGTCCACGGCAAGGTAAAGCCGGCCAAGATCAAAGAATTGCTGCAGAAGTACAACTAAGCACGAGGGGAAAAAGCTATGGCGAAAATCAAAATTGACGACTTGAAAAAAATAAAGGAGAGAGTTCACGCAGACACCTCTCTGAGAGAAGGACATCGCCGGGTGAAAGTGACGGTCCATATGGGCACATGCGGCATTGCTTCGGGTGCAAGGGAGGTCATGAACGCTCTGATAAGAGAGATCGAGGATGCCGGCGCAACCGACATCATGGTAACGACCTCGGGATGTATGGGGCTTTGCTCCAGGGAGCCTCTGGTTACCGTGGAGGTCCTCGGACAGGAACCGATCAAGTATGAGTTTATGGATCCGAACAAGATGAGGCAGGTTTTCAAAAGACATATCATGCAGGGCGAGATCCAGACGCCTTTCGTCCTTGCCAGGGGATCCGAGAAGGTAAAATAGATCCGGCATTGCTATATTCACATATATTTAAGGAGGAAAAAGATCCGCATGAAGGTATTTCGATCACACTTATTGATCTGTGGAGGAACGGGCTGCCACGCATCCGGGAGTGTCGCCGTAAAAAACGTCCTGGTAGAGGAGATCAAAAAAAGAGGTCTTTCTGAAGAGATAAAAGTCGTCGAAACGGGGTGTAACGGATTCTGCGCCATGGGGCCCATTATGGTCGTTTATCCGGAGGGGATCGTCTACATGCAGCTCAAGACGGACGATGTTCCCGAACTCGTTGAGGAGCACCTGATCAAAGGACGGCCCGTAACCAGGCTCTTTTATAAGGAGCCCTCAACGGAGGAGAAGATCCCGTCCATGCAGGATATACCTTTCTTTGCCCTCCAGGAACTGAGGGTATTGAGAAACAGGGGCCTGATTGATCCTGAGAATATCGATGAATACATAGCAAGGGACGGCTATGCCGGATTGGCCAAGGCGCTTACCGAAATGTCCCCCGAGGATATCGTTAAAGAAGTCCTCACTTCCGGGCTGAGAGGAAGGGGCGGCGCTGGATTTCCGACCGGTCTGAAATGGCAGTTTGCAGCCCGTTCTCCGGGAGACACAAAGTACGTCATCTGCAATGCGGACGAGGGCGACCCCGGGGCATTCATGGACAGGAGCGTTCTGGAGGCTGACCCCCATTCCGTTCTGGAGGGTATGGTCATTGCGGCCAAGGCGATCGGCTCGCATCAGGGCTATATCTATTGCCGTGCCGAATACCCGCTGGCCATTCACCGCCTGAGCATCGCGATCAGCCAGGCGCGGGACTACGGGCTTCTCGGCAAGAATATCCTTGATACGGGATTCGACTTCAATATCGAGATATATCAGGGTGCCGGAGCATTTGTGTGCGGCGAGGAAACGGCGCTGATGACCTCGATCGAGGGAAAGAGAGGCATGCCCAGACCCAGGCCGCCCTTCCCAGCCGTGGCCGGGCTTTGGCAGAAGCCGAGCATTCTTAACAATGTCGAAACCCTCGCCAACATCGGACAGATTATCCTGCGGGGCGGGGCATGGTATGCCAGCGTGGGGACGGAAAGGAGCAAGGGCACCAAGGTATTCGCGCTCACCGGCGACGTCAACAACGTGGGGCTGGTGGAAGTCCCGATGGGGACGACTCTGGGAACGATCGTCTTTGATATCGGTGGCGGCATACCCAAAGGAAAGAGGTTCAAAGCGGCTCAGCTCGGCGGGCCGTCGGGAGGCATGATTCCGATTCAGCACCTCAATGCCCCGATCGATTACGAGAAAGTGACCGAGCTCGGTGCCATCATGGGATCCGGTGGCATGATCGTCCTGAACGAGGACAAGTGCGCAGTCGATATGGCTCGGTTCTTCATGGACTTCTGCCAGGACGAATCATGCGGGAAATGCACCCCCTGCCGCGAGGGGACGAAAAGAATGCTGAATATCCTGACCGATATCTGCGAGGGCCGGGGCAGGGAAGGCGATATCGAACTGCTGGAGGAGATGGCCTCAATCATCAAGGACGCATCGCTGTGCGGGCTTGGACAGACGGCCCCCAACCCGGTTCTGAGCACCATCCGCTATTTCCGCGATGAATACCTGACCCATATCCGCGATAAACGCTGTCCGGCGGTGGTCTGCTCGGCTCTTTTCAAATCGCCCTGCCAGCACACTTGCCCGATCGGAATGGACATACCGGCTTATATTGCTCTCGTACGGGCGGAGCGTTTTGAGGACGCTTACAAGATTCTCCTGAGGACGAATCCCTTTCCGTCGGTTTGCGGGCGGGTCTGCGATCATAAGTGCCAGTCAAAGTGCCGCAGGGGCATGCTGGATGAGCCGGTCGCGATCAAATTCCTGAAGAGATTCATTACCGACAATGCACCGAAGCCGAAGATAGAGCCTGTTCCCGTGACGCGCAAAGAGAAAATAGCGGTGGTCGGCGCGGGTCCAGCGGGACTCACGGCGGCCAGGGACCTGGCGCTTCGCGGCTATAAGGTAACCGTATTCGAGGAACTTCCCACGCCCGGAGGCATGCTTGCGTGGGGAATCCCGGCATACAGGCTCCCCCGCGCTGTTCTGGCGAAGGAGATCGACGATATTCGGGCTCTCGGCGTGGAAATAAAATGCAACACCCGCGTGGGCAGAGATATTCCGTTTGAAAAAATCGATAAGGACTTCGATTACGTATTCCTTGCCCCGGGCGCCCACAAGAGCCAGAGGCTGGGAGTGGATGGAGAGAGCCTTAAAGGCGTTTTCGGCGGCGTTGAATTCCTGAGAGATTATAACATGAATGAAGACGCCTGGATGAAGGGCGGAAAAACACTTGGAAAGAGGGTCGCCGTGGTAGGGGGAGGAAACTCGGCGATTGACGCGGCGCGATCGGCAGCACGCCTTGGAGCGGATGTCACCATCCTTTACCGGAGGCTACGCCAGGATATGCCCGCCGCGGAGGAGGAAATTATCGCGGCCGAGCATGAAGGAGTCAAGATAGAATACCTCGTGGCTCCTGTCAGAGTGATTGGCAAGGACGGCAAAGTGACCGGGATCACCTGCCAGAGAATGGAGCTGGGTGATTTTGATGCGAGCGGCAGGAAAAGGCCGGTGGCGGTCAAAGATTCCGAATTTACGCTCAGCGTGGATGCCGTGATTGCGGCAATCGGTCAAGTGCCGGATTTGTCGTTTGTTCCCCCGGGGAGCGGCGTGTCAGTGAACAAGTGGTCGTGTTTCGACCTGAGCGAAAAGAGCAAATCCCGGACTACGCACGACAAGTACTACGCCGGAGGAGACGCGGTAACGGGTCCGGATACCGTGATCCGGGCGATTGCGGCGGGCCACCAAGCCGCCGACGATATCGACAGCGCCATCCGGCTCATGAACGGCGAGCCGCCGTATCAGGCACCGCCTGAAGAGCAGATCGAAATTCCCTTCATCGTCGACGAGGAGACGGAAGAAAGGCCGCAGGCGAAGATGCCCGAACTGGAGGTCGCAGAACGGATGAAGAGCTTTATCGAGGTCGAGCTCGGATACAGTCGGGAGGAAGCCATTCGCGAGGCCGTTCGATGCCTGCGCTGCGATGCGGAAATCTGAGTTTTACAAAACAATCTCAATGGAGGAAAAAATGGCTCTTGTTGCCTTGACAATAGATAACATAAAGGTTGAAGTGGAGGCGGGTACGACTGTTCTCGAAGCCGCGAAGAAGGCCGGAATCCGTATCCCGACTCTTTGCGCCTGGTCTGAAATAGGGCATACTCCAGGTGCGTGCAGGGTCTGCGTTGCTGAGGTCGCCGGGATGAAAAACCTGGTCGCCTCCTGCGTTTATCCGGTTTCCGACGGCATGGCCGTGAGGACGAATTCTGAACGGGTTCGCAAGGCGAGGAAAATGGTAGTGGAACTCCTTCTCGCGAATCATCCGCAGGAGTGCAATTTCTGCGTCCGCAACGGAAATTGCGAACTGCAGAAAGTGGCGGAGTATGCCGGCGTCAGGGAAGTCCGATTCCCTCAGACGTCCTTTCCCAAAGAGGGCATGATCGACATGTCGAGCCCTTCCATCGTGCGGGACAGCAGGAAGTGCATCAACTGCCACCGTTGCGTCACGGTTTGCGAATCGATCCAGTCGGTCAATGTTCTGACCCCGGCGTGGAGGGGAAGCGACATACGCGTCATTCCCGCTTTCAATCTGCCTCTGATGGAGACGAACTGTGTGGCGTGCGGGCAGTGCATAATGGCATGTCCCGTAGGTGCTCTCTACGAGCATGACGATGTCGCCGAGGTCTGGAAAGTGCTCCAGGATCCGGACAAGCACGTTGTCGTCCAGGAAGCGCCCGCTATTCGGGCCGCCCTCGGCGAAGAGTTCGGAATGCCTCCCGGATCACTTGTGACCGGAAAGATGATAGCGGCGCTGCGGAGGCTTGGTTTCGACAAGGTATTTGATACGAATTTCACTGCGGACCTGACCATTATTGAGGAGGGTAACGAACTCCTCAAGAGAGTCAAAAACGCAGGGGTGCTTCCGATGATTACATCGTGCAGCCCCGGATGGATCAAGTTCTGCGAGCATTTTTATCCTGATCTTCTAGATCATCTCTCGACGTGCAAATCCCCTCAGCAGATGTTCGGCGCTTTGGCGAAGACCTACTATGCCGAATTCGCGGGGATCGATCCGAAAAACATCGTCGTGGTTTCGATAATGCCGTGCACAGCGAAAAAGTTCGAGGCGGGCAGGCCGGAGATGAAAGACAGCGGCTACAGGGATGTCGATTACGTACTGACCACGCGGGAGCTTGCCCGCATGATCAAGGAGGCGGGAATCGAATTCAATGATCTTCCCGAGGAATCTTATGATGCCCCAATGGGGGAATACACCGGGGCGGGGACGATCTTCGGGGCGACCGGAGGCGTTATGGAGGCGGCACTCCGGACGGTTTATGCTGTGGTGACAGGGAAGAGCCTGGCGGATCTCAATATAATGCCGGTTCGCGGTCTTGACGGGGTCAAGGAGGCGGAGGTTCCTGTGGGCGAACTCGGCAACGTCAGGGTGGCTGTAGCGCACGGCCTGGGAAATGCCCGCAAGATCATGGACAGGATCCGGGAAGGCAAAGCCGATTATCATTTCATCGAGATTATGTGCTGCCCTGGAGGGTGCATTGCAGGCGGCGGCTCGCCCATTCCTACGAACAACGAGGTACGGAGGCTGCGCGCCGGTGCGCTGTATTTCGACGACGGTTCCGTGCAAAAGTTCCGGCAGTCTCACGAGAGTCCTTCGGTAAAAAAGGTATACGATAATTTCCTGAAGGAGCCGCTCGGGCATAAGTCGCATGAGCTTCTGCACACCCATTATGTGAAAAGGGGAACCGATTTGCCTCACAAATAACCGTTTCCAGCGGGGTCGAAAAACACTTCCCGATTTCGGAATACCTGCGGGGGAGGACGAAAGTCTGACCTCAAGGGAGATGGAAAACTCGTAGAAACAGACAATAAAGAGGTTTGATCTCCCACAAAGAAATCAAACCTCTTTATTTTTGGAACAGCCATGAAGAAAAAACGTATTGAAAGAGACCTGATCGGAGAGCTTGAAATACCCCGGGATGTATACTGGGGGATTCACACCGAGAGGGCTCTGCGTAATTTTCCGATCAGCGGCAGCCGCATGAATCCGGCCTTGATCCGCGCCATGGTGCAGGTCAAGAAGGCATGCTGCCTCGCAAACGCCGAATCGGGCTTCCTGGAGCGGAAAAAGGCCGAGGCTATATTGAGAGCCTGCCGGGAACTGGAGGAGGGAAAACTGCTGGAGCAATTTCCCCTGGACGCAATGCAAGGCGGGGCGGGAACATCCGCCAACATGAACGCGAACGAAGTAATCGCAAACCGGGCCAACGAGATTCTCGGAGGCCGCAAGGGGCATTACAATCCCGTTGATCCCCTGGCAGACGTGAACCTCCATCAATCTACGAACGATGTCTTCCCCACGGCCGTGCGGGTAGCGGCGATCAACCGGATACGGGATCTCCAGCAGGCGATAGCCGGCCTGCAGGGCTCATTTCAGGAAAGGGAAAAGGTGTTCGGCGCGATCGTGAAAATCGGCAGGACGGAACTGCAGGAAGCCGTTCCAATAACGCTGGGAGCGGAGTTTTCGGCGTTCGCCGAGGCCTTGGCGAGGGATCGCTGGCGCACCTTCAAGTGCGAAGAGCGTCTGCGAGTCGTAAACCTGGGAGGGACGGCGGTGGGGACGGGACTTGCTGCCCCCCGCGAATATATTTTCCTGGTCATCGAGAAGCTGAGAGATGTGACGGGACTGGGTCTCGCCCGCGGCGAGAACCTGATGGGGGAAACGGCGAACGCGGATCCGTTCGTGGAAGTCTCGGGCATTTTGAAGGCACATGCATCGAATCTCGTGAAAATCGCCAATGACCTGAGGCTCCTTAATTTCACGGGAGAGATACGGATTCCGGAGCTCCAGGCGGGCTCGTCCATAATGCCCGGTAAAATCAACCCCGTCATGATGGAGGCGGCGATCCAGGCGGGGATAAAAGCCATGGCGGACGATTTCATCATAACAGAGGCGGCGAGCAGGGGCACCTTCCAGATAAATGAATTTCTCCCGCTACTCGCGCATGCCCTGCTCGAATCGCTGGATCTGCTGGGTCGGATCAACGGTCTGCTCGCCGGGCATGTTCGGATGATCGCCGCCGGAGAGGAGAACTGCAGGAGGTACTTCGACAGGAGCACGATGATAATAACGGCGCTTTTGCCCGCGATCGGTTACGAGCGGGCCTTGAGTCTGCTGGATGAATTCCGAAGAGTAGGAGGGGACGAGATCAGGTCGTTTTTGGAGGCGAAACTGGGGAAAAATGTGGTGGAGCAGGCCCTTTCCCCTTATAGGCTGACGGCATTGGGATTCAGGAGACATGAACAGGACACCGAAAGCAAATAGATTGCAGATCGCCATATTCGGCCGTACGAATGTGGGCAAATCCAGCCTGCTGAATCTCATGTCGGGGCAGGATGTAGCCATAACATCGCCGTTAGCCGGGACTACGACCGACGTCGTGGAAAAGGCCGCCGAGCTTCTTCCGCTCGGCCCCGTTCTCTTTCTGGATACGGCCGGGCTCGATGACCGGTCTGAACTCTCCGGTCTCAGGCTGAAGAAGACGGAGAAGATATTCGACAGGGCCGATGTCGCGATTCTGGTGCTCGAGCCAGATACCTGGACCGGCTACGAAGAGGCGGTTCTTAAGGAAACGGGCAGGCGTAACATCCCCATCCTGGCAGTCATAAACAAGATAGATATCCGGACTCCTTCGGAAGAATTCCTGCGACATGTTGAAAAAAGAACGGGATGCGCGGTTCAGGTATCCAGTATCGATAAGACCGGGCGGGATCAATATATCACGGAACTCAAAAAACGGCTTGTAGGGGCAATTCCGGCGGATAGCATCCGGGTCCCCTCTCTTATAGGGGATCTGGTGAGTCCCGGAGGACTGGTGCTGCTCGTGGTTCCCATTGATCTGCAGGCGCCCAGGGGGCGGCTTATTCTGCCGCAGGTACAGACGATTCGGGACGCGCTGGATCATGATGCAGCAGCTTTGATTGTAAAGGAGAGAGAGCTGGCGGCTCTGCTTTCCTCTCTGAACCGCCGGCCTGAAATTGTGGTCTGCGATTCGCAGGCCATTCTGAAGGTCACAGCGGACATCCCCAAAGACATGCCCTGCACGACCTTTTCGATCCTCTTCGCCAGACAGAAGGGCGATCTGGTTGCGTCGGCTGAGGGGGCAGCCCGCCTGGATGAGCTTAAGCCGGGTGACCGGGTTCTCATCGCGGAGGCGTGTACGCATCATGCGCTGGAAGACGATATAGGGCGCGTCAAGATACCACGTTGGCTCAGGCAATATGCAGGAGGAGAACTGAGCATCGACGTCTGTTCGGGAAGGGATTATCCCGAGGATCTCGCTAAGTATCGTATCATCATACATTGCGGAGCCTGCATGCTGACGCGGACGGAGATGATCCACAGGATACGGAGCGCCGCCCATGCGGGAGTCCCGGTAACGAATTACGGGCTCGCCATTTCCTTCCTCCAGGGAGTCGCAAGGAAGGTCCTGGCTCCGTTCCCGGCCGCCCTTCTCGCATTCGACAAAAAGATATCGGCCTCCCGGACGGCGGATTCCCTGAGACCGGACGAAAGGCCTTGCAAGGAGGGAAGATGAGAAGAATCGGGGTAGTTGGGATAATCATCACCGACCGGACGAATCAGGCGCCCATGGTGAATTCCGTTCTGAGTGAACACGCCGATATAATAATCGGCAGGATGGGGCTGCCCTATCCACAAAGAGGGCTTCATATAATATCCCTGATCGTGAACGGCACGACGGACAGTATCGGCGCCCTTACGGGGAAACTAGGATCTCTGAAAGGCGTGCAGGTCAGATCGTCTTTAACCAGAGCATGAACAGGAGTAATCAATGAAGGATTTTATAAATGACGCTGGAATCGAAGAACTACTAAGCGTCGCGGCGAATCCGGACGGAAAACGAGTCGGGGAAATCATTTGCAAGGCCAAAGAGCTCAAGGGGCTGTCCCCCGAAGATACGGCATATCTACTGCAGGTGGAGGATCCGGATCTGATCCGGGAAATATGGGATACAGCGAGAGAGATCAAAAAAGCAATTTACGGCAACAGGCTCGTCCTTTTCGCCCCGCTTTACATTGCGAACTACTGCTCCAACAACTGCCTGTACTGCGGATTCAGAAGGGACAACCGGGAACTGAAGAGGGTCGCACTGACCAAAGATCAGATCGCCGAAGAAGTCAGGGTGCTCGAAAGGGAAGGGCACAAGAGATTGCTGATGTTGTGCGGCGAAGCGCCCTCCATGTCCGGCATGGATTACTTCCTCAAGGCCATCGAGACCGCCTATGCGACAAAAACCGACAACGGCGGGGAAATCCGCAGGATCAACGTCGAGATCGCACCCCTGGAAGTTCCTGAATACCGGATGCTGAAAGCCGCCGGGATCGGAACGTACGTCCTTTTTCAGGAAACGTATCACCATGAGACCTACCGGCGCATGCACCCGTCGGGACCGAAATCGGATTATCTGCGCCGCCTCACTGCCATGGACCGCGCCATGGAGGGAGGGATTGACGATGTCGGCATAGGAGCTTTGTTCGGACTTTACGATTACAAATTCGAGGTTCTCGGGATATTGTTCCATTGCCTTCATCTCGAATCGGTATTCGGGGTCGGTCCCCATACGATATCCATTCCGAGGCTGGAGCCGGCCATGAACGCGCCTGCCGCCGTGAGCCCGCCGAGACCTGTTTCGGATTACGAATTCAAGAAGCTTGTGGCGATAATTCGCCTTGCGGTTCCCTATACTGGAATGATTCTCACAACCCGGGAAACACCGGAGATGCGGAGCGAGGTTTTCGATCTCGGTGTATCTCAGATCAGCGCCGGATCGAGGACCAATCCCGGCGGCTATCAGAAGGATTCGAATGAAGGTTTCCGCGCAGCCCAGTTCAATCTCGGGGACACCAGGACGACGGACGAAGTCATTTACGATATCGTCTCCAGGGGCCATATCCCCAGTTTCTGCACGGCCTGCTACCGCCTGGGGAGGACCGGGGCCGATTTTATGGATCTGGCCAAGCCGGGCTTGATCCAGAAATTCTGCAGGACGAACGCTATCCTGACCTTCAAGGAGTATCTGGTCGATTATGCGAGTCCCCGGACGCGTGAGACGGGCGAAAAGCTCATCAGGAGACTCGTTGACGAGACCGAAAGGCCGGGAATCCGGAGGACTCTGGAGAGCCGTCTCAGGAGGATCGAGAAAGGTGAAAGAGACCTCTATATCTGAAACCAATCAAGAACTGATCGACAAAGCGGTTCGGACCGGCGCGATCACGAAGGAAGAGATCGTTCGCATCCTTTCCCACTCGGAAAAAGCGTCGGACGACGCTCTTTTCCGGGCGGCCGACGAGGTCCGCAAGACGTGGGTCGGGGATGATGTACATTTAAGGGGGATCGTTGAATTTTCCAGTTTCTGCGAGCGCAATTGCCTCTACTGCGGACTCAGAAAAGACAACCGTAAACCGGTCCGTTACCGGATTCCCGACAACGCGATTGTCGAAGCCGCCCGGGCCATGAAGGATCTCGGCGTTTCGACAATCGTCCTCCAATCGGGCGAGGATCCCTATTACGATGCCGCCAGGATATGCCGGCTCGTGGAGAGAATCAAAAGGGAGACTTCTCTCGCGGTGACTCTTTCGATAGGAGAACGGAGCCCGGAGGATTACCGGGCATTCAAAGAGTCCGGGACCGATCGCTATCTTTTGAAGCACGAGACGGCGTCTCCGGAATTGTACCGGAGTCTTCATCCTGATTCGCGATTCAGAGAACGGATTCAGTGTCTCATCCGGCTCAAGGAAATAGGGTACGAGACCGGCTCGGGCGCCATAATCGGCCTGCCGGGGCAGAATGCGGAAATGATTGCAGATGACGTTCTGCTCATGAAGCGGATGGATATCGACATGATCGGAATGGGCCCTTTCATTCCGCACCCGGAGACCCCCCTGGCCGGAGCCGCGGAGGGAAAGCCCGAAATGGTCATCAAGGTGCTGGCGCTGACCCGCATTCTGACGAGGTCGACGAATATTCCCGCCACAACGGCACTGGCCGTTCTTGATCCTGATTCCCGCCTCCGGGCGCTTCAGGCGGGAGCCAATGTCATTATGCCCGATTTCACTCCCGGGAAATACAGGAGGAGATACGAAATTTATCCCGGAAAGGGAAACGGCATTCAGGATATCGGGCTATCTTTAAAACAGCTCGAAAGAGACTTGAATGCCATCGGCAGGAGGGTGGGAACAGGAGACGGCTCGCGCAGTTCCGCCCGGGCCTTTAGTTCCCGGTCCTGAGTCTATTTTTTTCCCGATGCCTAGGCCTACGCCTGATGATGATGAATTTTGGCTTTATTCGGATTATTATATCTGGTATGATGCCGGAAATAAAAAATCATAAATAAGAATCGAGGGTTAAAATGGGTAAGATTTCTGTGACAATCGATGGGAAACACTTTGAAGCCTCCCCGGGACAGACTATACTGGACGTCGCGAAGGCCAACGGAATTTACATTCCGACTCTTTGTTATTACCCCGCTACCAAGCTGGTAGGCGCGTGCCGGGTTTGCGTGGTAGAAGTCGAGAACCAGAGGTCTCTGGTTGCGTCGTGCGCCATGCCGGTTAGCCCGGGAATGGTGGTGAGGACGGACACGCAACGGGTGAGGGAGGCGCAGAAAATGGTGGTCGAACTCCTGTGGGCTTCCGGAGACCATAACTGCCTGGTGTGCGAGTCGAACGGCAATTGCGAACTTCAGGATCTCATATACCGGTTCAAGATCGAAAAACCCCGGTTCGACATCGATCCCCCCGGTTATGCTATCGAGAGATCCAACACTATGATCCAGAGAGATCTGAACAAGTGCGTCCTCTGCGGCCGCTGCATCAGGGCCTGCAACGAGATCCAGGTCAACGAGGTCCTCGACTTTTTCGAGAGGGGGCACCGCATGAAAGTGGGCCCGGCCTTTGATGCCGATTATATAGATTCGATCTGCGTTTTTTGTGGCGAATGCGTTGATGCGTGCCCGACAGGGGCGATTGTCGACAAGAAATCCCGGTTTGGAGGGCGGCCCTGGGAGCTGGAGAAAGTCCGGACGACCTGCGGATATTGCGGGGTGGGCTGCCAGATGGATCTCAACATCCATGAGGGGAAAATCGTCAAAGTCACCGGCAATAAGGATTACGGCACGCCTAATTATGGGAGTCTTTGCGTGAAAGGACGGTTCGGAATGGATTTCATCCACCACCCGAGCCGGTTGACGATGCCACTTATAAAGGAAAAAGGCGAATTCCGGGAAGCGTCGTGGGAGGAAGCCTTCGAATACGTCGCTTCGAAGTTCGGCTCGATCAAGGAAAAGTACGGGCCCGACAGTATTGCCGGGCTTGCATCGGCCAGATGCACCAATGAAGAGAATTATCTCTTTCAGAAATTTATGAGAGGGGTGATCGGAACGAACAACGTTGATCACTGCGCCCGCCTCTGACACTCCGTAACGGTGGCCGGTCTGGCCGCTGCATTCGGGAGTGGCGCGATGACAAACTCCGTCGATGAAATTGAGACAGCGGACGTGATCCTGGCGGTCGGGACCAACACGACGGAGAATCATCCCATTATCGGCGGCAAGGTGAAAAGGGCGGTGCGCCAGCGGGGAGCGAAGCTGATTGTAATAGATCCCAGGGATATCACACTGACGAAATTCGCGACGGTCTGGCTCCGGCCGAAACCGGGCACCAATGTCGCCTGCTTCAACGGATTGATGAATGTCATTCTTGCCGAGAACCTCTATGACCGACAATACGTGGAGACCCGCACGGAGGGATTCGACGTGCTGAAAAAGGTCCTGGAGAAATATACGCCGGAGTACGTCGAGGAAATTACGGGAATCCCCGCCGGGGATATCCGGGAAGCCGCGCGGCTTTATGCAAACGCGGAAAAAGCCTCCATCCTGTACTGCATGGGCGTGACGCAACACTCGACGGGGACGGACGGCGTCAAATCCATGGCCAATCTGGCCATGCTGTGCGGCAATGTTGGTATCGAGGGGGGCGGCGTCAATCCGCTCAGGGGACAGAACAATGTACAGGGCGCCTGCGATATGGGGGCGCTTCCGGATGTTTTCCCCGCTTACCAGAAAGTCGCCCTGGACGAAGTGAGGGGCAGGTTCGAAAAAGCGTGGGGGCGTCCGCTTTCCGCGAAGCCCGGCCTGACCGTGGTCGAGATCATGAATGCCGCGCATGAGGGTGATGTAAAGGCTCTTTATGTGATGGGCGAGAACCTGATGCTGAGCGATCCCGATTTGAAGCACGTCGAAGAGGCTCTTGAGAAACTCGACTTTCTGGTGGTTCAGGATATCTTCCTGAGCGACACGGCCAAATTCGCAGATGTAGTCCTTCCTTCCGCATGTTTCGCTGAAAAGGACGGCACCTTTACGAATACGGAAAGGAGAGTCCAGCGGGTAAGAAAGGCCGTTTCACCTCCGGGGCAGGCGAAAGCCGACTGGATGATCATCTCCGGGCTTTCCACAAAAATGGGTTATCCCATGGACTATGCTTCTCCGGAAGAGATAATGGAGGAGATTGCGCGGGTGACCCCGAGTTATGCGGGGATCAATTACGCGAGGATCGAGAAACAGGGGCTGCAATGGCCCTGTCCAAATACGGATCATCCCGGCACGAAGTTCCTGCATCGGGACAGGTTCACCCGGGGGCTCGGTCTTTTCCATGCAATCGAATATATCCCCTCCGCGGAATTGCCCGATGAGCAATACCCGCTCTTCTTGACGACGGGACGCGTTCTCTACCAATATCATACGGGCACGATGTCCCGTCTCGCCAGCGGTCCGACAGAACGCTACCCGGAAAGTCTCCTGGAAATCAATCCCGCCGACGCCTGGCGGTATGGTATCGAGAACGGGAAGATGGTGAAAGTGACTTCCAGAAGGGGCAGTGTAAAGGTAAAGGCGTGCGTTACCGAGCGCTCGCCCCTGGGGACGGTGTTTATGAATTTCCATTTCAAGGAAGCGGCCGTCAACCTGCTGACCAACCCGGTTCTTGATCCCATCGGGAAGATTCCCGAGTACAAGGTCTGCGCCGTGAAAATCGAAGCCGCGTAAAAAAACCTTATAAGTAAAATTTGCCGGGGGTGAAGATCGATTCGATCTTCACCCCCTTGTTAATGTGTGCCTATCTGAAAACTCCAGGCACTAACCCCCAACCCTTAAACCTTCATGCTCAATAGGGCACCACGAAGCAAAGTAAATCTCCCCTGTCATGTCATACTCCATGAATTTGCCCGCTTGTACGCGAGAAACCACCTCCGCCGTTTCTGGGAAGCTGTTCTGCGGATTACAATGAGCGCACAGGCGCTAGCTCAGAGAAAACGGCGCCTCTTGACCCTCCGAAAAAGGACAGAGGGCCTTCACGCGATGGTTCAGAACACTTTTTCTCACTAAAATACAAAGAAAAGGAGGTTCAGATGCAGGTTCGCGGGTGAGGATCTTTCAATACCATTTCGATGATGCACTGTTTGATTCTTGCGGCATAGATTTGGAAATCGAAGGCCCGGTCATCTATCAGGTGCTGGATGATGGTGTGCTGAACCATGGACACACAGAGCGTGGTCGTATACTGGACATCCATGTCCCTGAAAACATTCTGTTCAATTCCCGTCCTCAGAATGATGGACAGTTCATCACGATAGGCTTGGTAAAGCTTCTGAACCATCTGGCGAATGTTCTTATTTCTCTTAAGCTGCGTCCAGAATTCAAAGAGAAGATAAAAATAATCCTTTTCCCTCTCAAAAAGAAGGAAGCTCTCATCAATAAAAATTTCCAGCTTTCCCAGCGGGTCCTTCGCTTTTTCAAGCTGCTGCTGAAGATTATCCCTTACATTTTTCTGCGTTTCCCTGAAAACATTAAGAAGAAGGCTTTGTTTGTTCTTGAAATAATAAAGGATTAATCCGGTGGACAAGCCGGTTTCCCGGGCAACGTCCATGATCGTAAAGTCATAGTATCCTTTTTGACTTACCGCCTTGTACGTGGCGGCGGTAATCTGGTCCCGCCGAATTTGAGTTAATACTTTTTTGTTGTTTATTATTTTTTTCCCGTTGACAATCATTGCCTTATTACCTTGTCCCATCACCCGGGCTGCCCCTGCTCTTTACAGACTACTGCACCAATTGTCAAGCAATTGTCGGCTTCGTGAAACTTAGGGGCATGTACTGCCCGGCATGGCATCTACGATTCCCCTTGGTTTCAATTGGATTTTTATGCATGCTGTTTCTTTGCGTGTTCCTCCCGGAGTTCCCTTTTGAGAATTTTACCACTCGCCGTCATGGGAAGTGATGATCTTACAAACACCTTCTTGGGAACTTTGTAACCCGCCATGTTCTGCTTGCAGAAGGCAATGACTTCGTCCTCGGTTACCTCCATTCCGGGTTTCGGCACAACATGGGCCGTTACTACTTCCATCCAGTATGGATCCGGAAGTCCGATGACTGCCGCCATGGCCACTTTTGGATGACGAAGCAGGATACCCTCTACTTCTTGGGAGGAGACATTTTCACCGCCTGTCTTGATCATATCTTTTTTTCGGTCAACGAAATAGACCCAGCCTTCCTCGTCCATATACCCGAGGTCACCCGTGTGGAGCCAGCCGTTTGCCAGAGTCTTTCTGGTAATATCATCCTTCTTCCAGTACCCTTTCATGACCGCTGCACTCCTTATGACCAATTCCCCGATCTGCCCGGGTGGTACTTCCTGATCGTTGTCATCAAAGACCTTTACGGCCACGGCTGTGTCCGGAACACCGATGGCGTTTATTTTCCTGTCGAACTCCTCCGGGAATGAGGTGGTCCCTACCGGAGTGCTCTCCGTTTGGCCCCAGTAGTTCCGCCACTGAATGTTGGGGTTGATGGATTTCCACTTTTCTATCACCACCATAGGAATAACGGCCCCGAATGATACGAATTTTTTTAATGAAGAAATATCGTATCTTTCAAATCCGGGAATACTGGGAATTGCCGCATACAGTGTGGGTGGGTACACCCAGTAGGTAATTTTCTCTTTCTGCGTAACTTCAAGGGTTTGAATCGGATTCGGAGCGTAAGCAAGAAATATTCTTCCGCCCGTGGCTAATACGCCCATCAGTACCGTGTTGCCCGCCACGTGAAACAGCGGAATGTCCAGGATAAAAGCGTCATCGCGTCGGAAGTCACAGTCGGGCATGAAATGAACCAGAGACATGAAATAATTGAGGTGAGTTGTCATGACGCCCTTGGGATAACCCTCCGTTCCGGTGGTATAGATCAGGGTGGCGATGTCTTCGGACTCGATAATCAATTCCGGTTCCATCGCCGGATACTTTCCCGAGAAAAAGGTGTCTACATCGATCCAGCCTTCCGGCTTCGGTTTCGCACCGAAATTGATCCAGCCGAAATGTTCAACGCTCTTCAGCTTGTCCTTGGCGCTTAGGACTGTGTCCACAATAGAGTCTTCGACAAAAAAGGCCTTCGGCTCGGCATCTCCGATTATGTAAGCGATCTCTTCCCCCTTGAGCATGAAATTCAAAGGGACGCTGACGGCACCGATCTTGGCCAGGCCGAAGTAACAATAAAGATAGTTCAGGCAATTATGGGTCATAAAGGCCACTCGATCGCCGCGCTTAATACCCATGGCCAGAAAGGCATTTGCCGCCATGCGGCTTTTTTCGTTCAGTGACCGGTAACTCACCCTCTCCTTGTCTGTCATGAGAAAGACCCGGTCACGGAACCTGTCAGCCGACCTTGTTACCAGGTCGCCTATAACCGCCCGCCGTAAAAGATTTTCGTGCAGTGGATTCAAAATCATAAACGCCTCCTTTCTCATCTTTTTTCATTTGACCCTTTATTATTGTTTTAATGATGCCCAGCTTTTCGTAATCCCCACGCGTTTCTTTAAATCGTAGAGTTCCCGGACCAGAATTTCGCTCGTGACCGGTGAACCCGATGCATTGACGGCCCACCCCATGAAATTGAAATATCCCGTGAATTTAGAAGAGACTATCCTGATCCGTTTTCCGGGTGGTCGCCCACTGAAGAGAGAGGGTGTTCGACATGCACCATGTGCATATCCGCCGCTGAGTGACTTCCCGGGTCAGGTTAACCTTGATAATCGAATCTTCCATGCTTCGCTGGATATACAGATTGAGCCTGCGGACAGGCTCACCTACAAGTGGTTCGACGACTGAGAGATGCCGAGACTCCTCACCGAACGAAAAATCATGCAACTTGCCTATGATGTTCAAAGTTGACTGAAACCGGGGATATTCCCAGACCCGTTCTACTTTTTCCCCAGCATGTAAACATCAGGGGTCATGAATTTCAGGTCTTCCACATATTCGGCTCCGTCCTTGATTGCCATGACAACCTCCTTCCTCTCACTTTGTAATGCCGCAAAGCCGCTTGGCTGACTGCAGCGCTTCCTTCCGATACGGCATATGCTGCGAGAACTCATAAAGCAGCATTTTGCAGGCCTGACCGGAGCCGCCGCCATGAGTGGCGGAATGGAGAATGGAGCAGAGTCCCCAAGAAATGTTCTCGATGAGCCGGACGATGCGAATTCGATGTTCGGCCGGTGTGTCGTCAACGCCTTTCACAAATCTTTCCAGATAATGGGCGATCTCCGGATTTTTCAATTCCTTCTCGCTTGGGCAGCAGGCAAGTATTCCCCCCGTTATGTCCTCAGCCAGGCGAATCAGATCGTAAACAGCCTTTGATATATAATATTTGGCATTGTTGGCCAGTACAGGATCGGGAAGATAACCAGATCCGGGAAGCTCGAATCCCCGAGCAGCGGCGGCAATCCCGCAGGAAAACATGGTTTCTGAAAGTGCAATCATGTCGGTCAATTTGTCCTTTACGTGAGAGGCATTCCTTAATCCATTGTTAGCAGCCATGATCTCCGTCGCAGCTATAAGTATGTCCGCCCAGCCCGACTTGCATCCTCCCGTCGTGGGACGGTGGCAGGCGCCGAACATATTATTGAATTCATCAAGATACTCCACTTCCCCGCACATGAAAACACGCTCCCAGGGAACAAAAACATTATTGAAAATAACGATACATTCATGGACACCGTACTTGATGTTTCCCAAATCTATTTCTGCTCCTTCTGCTCTCCGGTCGTCCTGAGGCTGTCTGACTGAAATGTGGATGAGACCCGGAGCATCCCCCGGCACGGCACAGACTACCGTATAGTCCTCATCGCCAGCCCGGTGAGTCGTGCAGGGAAGGACCAGTTTTTCATGGGACAGAATGGCGCCCGTCTGGCAGAGCTTGGCACCCCGCAGGACGATCCCGTCCTTATTCTTATCCACGACCCGCAGATACATTTCGGGATCGGGTTGCTTGCAGGCCTGAATGCGTCGGTCCCCCTTTGGATCAGTGATCGCCGGACAAGCCAGCAGGTCTTCTTTTTGCATTCTCTTTATCCAGTTTAGAGCGTTCTCATGATATTTCGTTCCTTTGTCCTTATCTATTTTCCGGGTGGTATGAAGTAATGGAGCGAAAATATTCTGTGCGCAGCGGAAAGAACAACAGCCCAGATAACGGTTGGCATATCGGGTAATACTGACCTTTCGGATGAGATCCTCTGTGCTTTGGGGAACATGTTGAAAACGGGAAATCGTTTCTCCCGTCAGATTGGATTTTGTCAGAAACTGATCCTTGAGCTCCGGCTTAAAGGCGAAATCATAGGTTTCAGCAACGGCATCGACAGCGGGCCTGATCTTTGGATGGTCATAAATATTTGTGATTTTTCCGCCGTCAATGTAAAGCTCAAAGTTCATTACCTTAATGCTTTCAATATACTCCTTGCCTGTTTTCATGTTTTAACCCCCTGTAAATATCTAATACTGAATGAACAGCGGTACAATATATTGACTGACTGTTCAATAGAAACTATCTAAATAAATGGGGTACAAATGTCAATTGTTTTTTTCGAGAGATTTATTGCAGTGAGATCAAAATGTTGCCAGTTTTTCTCAAGGCATTGAATTTAGGCTCTCCGCCGATGGAAGCTCTTCAGTTTCCCGACTGTCGGCAAATTTTTCGCGGAAAATCTCAGCCCCTACCCGCCGTGCCAGCCTCCTGAGGCCCTGCGGAGTTTGACAAAGCGGCGCTTTTGTGTTAGGAGAGTCCCCCGACGGGAACGGCAAACGAACAGTAAAAGACAGGGGTAGCGGTCCTTTCATCGAGGTCCAATGAATATGGCAAACAAAGCGATTTTCAGCAAAATCCTGGCGTGGATCAAGCTCTCCCGGCCTCCCTTTCTCACGGTGGGAGCGTGCCCCTTCATCCTCGGGACCCTTCTGGCCTGGAAACTGGACGGTGTTTTCAATGCGCAGGTGTTTATCGCCGGCATGACCGCAGTGATTCTCGTCATGCTTTCCACTTATCATGCCGGAGAATACTTCGACTATGAAGGGGATGCCCTGTCCCATGAGATGCACCGGAATCGGTTCGCCGGAGGATCCCGCGTGCTTCAATCCGGCGCCCTGTCTCCACGAACCGCTCTCTGGACCAGTATCGTGACCTTTGTGCTGGCCGCGGGGATCGGCATTTACATTCAATTAGGACTGCAGACGGGACCCTATACGATTCTCCTGGGTTCCCTCGGGATCTTTCCGGGGTTCTTTTATTCCACCCGGCCCATAAGGCTCGTCGAGAGAGGCGTGGGGGAAATCTTCATCGGCTTCTGCTACGGCTGGCTGCCAGTGGCATCGGCCTTCTACATCCAGGCGGGTTATATCGCCCCCGTGATCCACTGGATCGGGATTCCCATCGGATTCACCATCTTCAACGTCATATTCCTGAACGAGTTTCCCGACTACGCAGCGGACAAGACCGTGGGGAAAAGAAATCTGCTGGTGCGCCTCGGCATCGAACGCGGGGCCCTTATCTACTCGACCGTCACCGTCCTCACCTGGGTATTCGTGCTGCTCACGCTGAAGCAGGGGGTCTCCCTGAAATCCCTTTACCTGTTCCTGCCCGTGATGGCCCTGTCGGCCATTTTGATTCTCATGATCATGAACAAGAAATACGAAAACAAGAGAACACTGGAAGTGCTCTGCGGGCTCAACATTGCCATCAATATTGGCACCACCTTTTCCTATATCGTGGCCTACGTGTGACTTCCTTTGAAAAATCGGACATGCATCTATCATCCAACGGTCACCGTGTAAAACCTTTTTACCGGCCTCCCACTCTCTTGCTGAGGCAGCTGGGAAGCGTCCTCCTCATGAGCTATCTCAACGGCTGGCGCAAGATCCCCCGCTGGATTTTCAAGAATAGTCTGAAATCGATTCCTGTCTCCAACGGAGCTCTCGGCATGGGCTGCATCGGGTATCCCGGTCATCCCGTGTGGGAGGTCACCTCGGCCTGCAACCTGAACTGCATCCACTGCCACGCCACGGGAAACAGGAGCCATCCGGAAGAACTGACTACAGATGAAGGCAAGCGGCTCATCGATGAGATCGCCGCCGTGGACACCTTCCGGACTCTCGTTTTCACAGGCGGGGAACCCCTGGTCCGTCCGGATATCTTCGAACTTCTTCGGCACGCCAAGAGTGTCGGGCTCGCCAACATCATCGCCACGAACGGATGCCTCATCGATGAGGAAATGGCCTGGAAACTGAAGGACCACGGCGTCGTTTGCAACGCCATCAGCCTTGATGCCGCGGATCCCGGGGCGCACAACAGGATCCGTCAGAACCCCGAGGCCCATGAGCTCGCCCTGCGGGGAATGGAAGCGACGAAAAAAGCGGGCATCCTTCTTCAAATCAACACGACGGCCATGGAGTACAACATGCCCTTGCTTTCCGATCTCATGGATCTCGTGAACCGGAAAGATGCGGGGATCATGCTTATGTACCAGCTGGTCGCCGTCGGCAAGGGAGAAAAAATCGAAAAGGCCACCCTGAAGAAAACCGCCAACCAGTCCTTGAGCGAACTCATCGCCCGCAAGCAGCGTGACATGACGACCATCGTCGAGCCCGTGGCCGGACCCCAGTACTGGCCTTACCTCCTGGAGAGAAAGGGGATGAAAAACGGCTGGAGGCTGAGGCTTGCGGAGCAGGTCTTCCACGGCTGTGCGGCCGGACGGGGTTTTGTTTACATCAAATCCAACGGAGACGTCTGGCCCTGCCCCTTCGTGGAGCTGAGCGCCGGCAACGTGAAAGAACGGCCGTTGCGTGAAATTTATGAAAAATCCGGGATCTTTCAAAACCTCAGAAGGCGGGAAGAAACACTCAAGGGTGCCTGCGGGCAATGCCGCTACAACAGGATCTGCGGCGGATGCCGGGGACGTGCCATGGCGTACTCGGGCGATTATCTTGCCGAAGATCCCCGCTGCTTCATTTCAAACTCCGGCCGGAGCGTGACCAGCGCATCGACGACACGCGGATAGACCGGCAGGGGATTGCGGCAGACGCATTAAAAAGTCGGCGCCGGTTCTCCGGCGTCGCGAATTCCGACTATCTTTAACCAGGCAGCCAACTATCGTCAATGAATGAAAGCGCAGGATCAGAATTATGCGAAATCAGGCCCGATTCCGACCCGCAACTCCATTTCTTCTGAAGGATAGGGCCTCAAAATGGAAAGGAGTACGGATGAATCGTTTCCACTGCCGAGCCATTTATTTATAAACTGGCGCGGCACGATCGCAGGCATTCGGTTATGTATGGGTTTGATCAGCTCATTCGGCTCTGTAGTAATGATCGCGCAGGTAATAAGGGGTGTGCGGTGGTTCTGTGCTGTCCATGTTTCAAATATCCCGGCAAGACCAAAGGGAAGACCAGACTTCATGGAAAAATATAAAGGGATTTTCTTGCCATTGTTCTTCTGCCATTCGTAAAATCCGTCTACAGGGATCAGGCATCTACGTTTTCGAAAGGCATCTCTGAAGCTCGGTCTAATAGATACTGTTTCCGCCCTGGCATTGATGGACCCTTGCCGGCCGGGATCTTTTGCCCATGATGGAATAAAACCCCACAGAAACGATTCCAGCCGATTACGGCCCTGACTGTTGACCAGGGCAGGTATGTATTGCCCCGGATTAATATTCCAGCCCGGAGTGAAATCGGAGGCATCCTCGTATATTTCAAATTCCTTCTTTAGGACTGATAATTCGGTGATTAACGCAATGCGTCCACACATGGCTTTGTTGATATGTGATATCTTGCGCGGCTTTCCTTCGACAACCAGGTCGATTCTTTTCCCATACCAGATACAGCTTGCACTTTATGTGCTGCTTTAAAAAAGTATCATAAGTACTAACCATTTTCAACTTTTTCACGAAAGAACCGAAAACCATAAACTCTCAACCGGTAACACGTTTGTCCGACTCTTAACGAAAACTCGACTTTTTACGAGACCGGCATATATCATAATATTGTAAATAACCGGTCGGATAATTATGTTTGACTTTATTCGACTGGAAAGATATTGATTACATACTGGTGGAAAATGCTCATCGCGCAGCCTCGCTGCAGGCGATGGGATAATGATAAAAAGGGAGGGGATAAGACGGGTCTTTTTTCCCGTTAGCCATTTCTATGCCTTTCCAATAACGGTTTTGGCCGGATCAGGGATTTTCGGGAATTATTTCACAGGAGATTTTATCCATGGACAATCCGGATATTAAAAATCTTCAAGAAAAGGTCAGATTATACGAGGCCGTTCTCAATAATATCCTGAGCGGCGTGGTGATTACGGACCCGAAAGGATACGTCATCTTTTTCAGCGAGACTTACGGTCGGTTTCTCGGGAAGGATCCTAAGGAACAGATCGGCAAGTTCACCACGAATGTCATTGAAAACTCCCGGATGCACATTGTCGCCGAGACGGGCATACCTGAAATCAATCATCCCCACAGGATCATGGGACAGGATATGGTTGTGCAGCGTATTCCCATCAAGATAGACGGCAAACTCGTCGCCGTCTTCGGGCAGGTAATGTTTGAAAGCATCAGAGACGTGCAGATGCTCGCAAGGAAGCTCGAAGATCTCGAATCCAAGGTGCAACTGTACGAAAAGGAGCTCGAAAACCTGAGGTCATCCAAATACACTATAAACCATATAATCGGGACGAGTCAGTCCATGCAGGAGCTGAAGAAATTTGCGCTTAGAGCGGCAAGAAAAAGCGCACCCATCCTGATCACAGGTGAAAGCGGAACAGGAAAAGAGCTCTTTGCCCATGCAATTCATTATGCAAGCGAAAGGAGGCCATGCCCTTTCATCCGCGTAAATTGCGCGGCCATACCCAAGGACCTGCTCGAGGCCGAGCTCTTCGGATATGAAGCAGGGGCGTTTACGGGAGCAGGAAACAAGGGCAAGCCGGGCAAATTCGAGCTCGCTCATCGGGGCACCATTTTCCTTGATGAGATAAGCGAACTTCCGATAGAAATGCAGCCCAAGCTTCTGCGCGTTCTGGAGGAAAAAGAGGTTGAAAGGCTGGGGAGCAATAAGGTCGTCAAATGCGATTTTCGATTGATTGCAGCTACACACGAAAATCTCGAGCAGTGCGTCGAGAAAGGAAAATTCAGAAAGGACCTCTATTACAGGCTAAACGTGGTTCCTCTCCATATACCCTCGCTTAAAGAGAGAAAAGAGGATATCCCCATAATTTCAGAGTATCTACTGAAATCTCTCAGAAAGGAATTCGGCATTAACATCCACTCAATATCCCCTGAAGTCATAACCATATTCCAAAACTATGATTGGCCGGGTAATGTAAGGGAATTATCGAACACCCTCGAACGCATATTGTATTCAAATGATTTTACGGCGGAAGATTCAACAATCCTTCCGAAACACCTTCCCTTTTTCCTGAGAGGCATTAATAGAAGTCCTGAAAGGATACAGGAATCGCTGCTGAAGAGCTTGAAAGAGAATTCAGAAAGGGAGGCCCTGATCCGCGCAATACGCCTGTCAAATAACAATAAGAACAAGGCGGCGAAGATGCTCGGAATTCATCGGACGGCATTGTACAAAAAAATGAAAAAACTGAATCTTCCCACTAATTGGGTGTAGACAATCGGCATCATGTATCCGGATGGATACAATGTGCCAACATCTTGATATATCTTGTCCTTTTCTCCCGCCCCGCTGATCTGTATCAGTTGCCGGGCATCCTGAATTAATAATCCCTCAAAAAGATCATAATATTTCATCAACAATATCGATGAGTTGTTTAGATCGCCTGCCTGGCATCTGATTTGCTGCATCTAAGGGAGCCGTAAATATTCATCAAGGAGGTGATCTGGAAGACTTCTAATAGTTACTTTTACAAAGTTATTACAAAACAAAAGGAGGACGCAAAATGGAAGTATTAGGTATTCTGCTGAGCCTGTTTCTGCTCATGTACATGGCTTATATGGGTTTTTCCGTTATTTTGTTCGCTCCCGTATTCGCCCTTCTGGCGGCCGCGCTTCAGGGTCTGCCGGTCATGCCTTCCTATACGGAGCTGTTCATGGCAAAGGCGGTCGTCTATGTCAAATCGTTTTTCCCTGTCTTCATGCTTGGCGCTGTTTTCGGCAAGGTTATGGAGGACACCTTGCTTGCCAAGGGCATCTCCCATGCCATTATGGAAAAATTGGGCCATAAGCACGCAATCCTGGCAGTTGTTCTTTCATGCGCCATCCTGACGTACGGAGGCGTGAGTCTTTTTGTGGTGGTCTTTGCCGTTTATCCCTTTGCCGCCGCACTTTTCAAAGAGGCGCAGATTCCGAAGCGCCTCATACCGGGATGTATTGCGCTCGGTTCATTCACTTTCACAATGGATGCCTTTCCCGGAACCCCGCAGATTCAGAACATCATTCCTACGAATTTTTACGGTACCAATGCATACGCGGCGCCGGTCGCCGGTATTTTCGGCGGCGTCCTGATCTTCATACTGGGGATGTGGTGGCTGGAATGGAGGAAGAAGAAGGCGATCGCCAGAGGAGAAGGTTACGGGGATCATACTCTCAATGAGCCTGCGGCCTCGGAAGCCGTAACTCTGCCGAAATGGTACGTTGCAGTATTGCCCCTCGTTCTGGTGCTTGCTATCAACTTTTATCTTTCCAGGATGTTCCAGTGGGAAAATTCCATGTTGGCTCCACTCATTGGAATGAAGCTTCCCCTCATGGTTGCCGACGTGAAGAGAGTCGTCGGGATCTGGGCGCTTGTAATCGCCCTTGTCTTTGGGATCATCCTGGCGTTGGCCCTGGGTTTCAGGAATATCCCCAGGGACGGCGGATTGCAGAAAGCGCTGAATGTCGGAGCCATCGGGTCGCTCCTCGCTATCATGAATACCGCCTCGGAGGTGGGTTATGGAAATGTTATTGCGGCTCTTCCGGGCTTCAAATCCATTGCAGCGTTCCTGCTGGGCATAAAGATCGGAGGGACTCCCCTTGTATCTGAGGCTGTATCCGTAACGACTCTGGCCGGGATAACCGGTTCAGCCTCGGGCGGCATGTCCATCGCTCTCGATCTCATGGCAAAAGACTGGCTTTCCTGGGCAAACTCCATCGGGATGTCTCCCGAGATCCTTCACCGCGTCGCTTCCATGGCATCCGGAGGCTGCGACACCATGCCGCATAATGGAGCCGTTATAACGCTCCTCGCCGTGTGTGGATTGACGCATAAAACATCTTACATCGATATCTTTGCAATGACGGTCATCAAAACGCTGATGGTATTTGTCGTCATAGCCCTTTATCTAATTACCGGCATTTATTAAGGATAGCTGACAATAAGGAGGAGAAAATGAAAAAGCCGTTCAAAAATGTTGCGGTGGTCGGCACGGGTATTCTCGGCACGCAGATAGCCATGCTGGCGGCTAATGCAGGATACAAGGTCAAGGTCTATGATACCCGTGAAGGCGCGTTCGACATTGCCTTCCGGAATCGCAAAGCGGAATTGAAGGAGAAGAAGATAACGCCGATGATTCCGTGGGCAAAATGGGAAAAGATAAGAAAATCGGTCGTGCAGTTAACAGATCTGGGTGAAACAGTAAGGGATGCGGATCTTGTGATCGAAGCGGTGCCGGAAGATATCGAATTGAAGAACAAGATTTTCAGTGAGCTGGGGCGGCTCGCTCCTCCGCAGGCCATTCTTGCCACAAACAGTTCCTCCATCCCCGTTTCGAGAATGGAGAAGAGCAGCGGCAGACCCGAGAGATGTCTGAATATTCACTTCTACTTCCCGCTCCAGGGGACAAACATGGTGGATATAATGGGCGGAACAAAAACCCGTCCCGACGTAATGAAGCAGGGTAAGGAATGGATCATTTCCATAGGCTGTATTCCCTTGACGGTGAACAAGGAAATACTGGGATTCTGTTTCAACAGGGTCTGGCGCGCCATCAAGCGGGAAGTGCTTTACATGTGGGGAAACGGCTTTGTCGATTTCAGGGATTCGGACCGCGCCTGGATGGTCTTCACGGGAATGAAAGAGGGTCCCTTCGGGCTCATGGACAAGGTCGGTCTCGATGTGATCTACGCGATCGAGATGGTCTATTACAATGACTCGAAAGACCCGAAAGACAAGCCTCCCGACGCCCTTCTGAAGATGATCAAGAAAGGCGAACTGGGTGTGAAGAGCGGAAAGGGATTCTATACTTATCCCGATCCGGAATTTCTCCGCAGGGATTTTCTAAAGCCGAAGATGTAGCTGTCGCCATACCCTCCTCCACCGGGGTGCCCTATTCTTGAATGGGGTACCCCGCGGCGGCAACGAGACGCTTTCTGGATTGTGACATTCATCGGTGACAAGAAAATCGGTGCGGGCATGATAAAGAAATGCCTCAGCATCCGAAGAGGCAATATTCACTAGGAGGCCATGAAGTCATGCAAAAGGCAGAGTTCAAAGTAAAAAACATGGATTGCCCGTCCTGTGCCATGGCGATCGAAAAAAGATTGAAATCCTTAGCCGGGGTCAAAGCGGTTGCCATTGATCTTCAGGAAAAGAAAATCAGCATCCAGCATGATAACCCCAATCTCTGTCAGGAGGATTTGACCTGCGCTGTCGAAGACCTGGGTTACAAGGTGCAGGTTCCCTGAGGTCAGGAAGAAGGAGAAGGCATCTTTATGAAAGAGAAATACAACCCGGGCAGGGCGGGACGGATGAAGAAATCGCGAGATGGCGGGATGATATGCTGATCGCCATTCTGAAACTGCTGAAGAAAATATAAAAATAAGAAAAGGAGAGAAAGGATGAAGAGAATCATTGCTTTTGTTCTGGCTGTGTGTTTTACGGCAGGCATTTCCTTCGCAGCGGGTGAAAGAGGCAATCTGAAAGAGGCCCAGGCGATGGTGAAAAAGGCGGTCGCCTATTACAAGGAAGTCGGAAGAGAAAAGGCGATTGCCGAATTTGGAAACCCGCACGGCAAATTCATAGTAAAGGACCTTTATATATCCGTATACGACATGAACGGCAATGTGGTGAGTCATCCCTACAATAAGGGCCTTATAGGCAAAAATTTGATCAACATACAGGATCCTGACGGCAAGATGTTCATCAAGGAATTCGTAGACAAGGCGGCCAAATCTCCGTCAGGATATGTCGACTACAAATATACTCATCCCCAGACGAAGAAAGTCGAGCCGAAGACCGCATATTTCGAGAGGGTCGGCAATCTCATAATTCAGGTCGGAGCATATAAGTAATCTCTCCGCTCGGGCATTACCTCAGGTTGAGGTCCGGGGTCAGAGAAAACTCTGACCCCGGACCATCAACTCAGGACCTCTTTTTGTGCCCTTATGCTTTTAGCCCTTTTCTCCGGCTGGGTAAGGAATTCACCCTGACAATCATTGCCGCGCTCCTAACCATTGTCGGATATTCGATAAACGATACTGTTGTTGTGTTCGACCGCTCGGCGGGATCAAGCCCTTTTAAAGTCCTGAGCAATGATGATGTCCCTCCTCAGCAGGAATTCGTGACTTTCCTTCGAACCGACCTGCTGAATAACGCTGTTCTCG
>JBHGBI010000160.1:0-1667 GCA_041946925.1 Syntrophales bacterium
TAGTTTCCATCCGGAAACTCTAAAAAGTTGAATTTATTTTGGAAACACATCATTTTGCTTTTGGAAATTCGGCCCATTTTTGATATCCTCACGCGGAAAGCCTGTAAATACAGGGGTACGAGAGGATACATGCGAAAAAAATGGGATGAGCAATTAAGCATTTCTCACTTCCTGCCCAGGAATCGGGTGGCCAAGGAACTGACGGCGATCTCGGCGATTCTCGATGCGCATTCCGAGTTTCTGGAAGTCGCCTACAAAGATCTGTCGAAGGCTCGGGTGGATACCGGGCGCGACGGGATGACCGCTGAACAGGTATTGCGGTGTGCCGCCTTGAAACAATACCGGAGCTTGACTTATGAGGAACTGGAGTTTCATTTGCAGGACTCCCAGAGCTTTCGGGCCTTTGCCCGGCTGAGGATGGGGGAATATCCTTCGGCCTCCACCCTGCAGGAGAACATCAAGGCTCTTTCGATCGACACGTGGATGGCGGTGCATGAGGCCAATCTGAGGTATGCGGAGACCCAGGGTTGGGAGAAGGGCCGAAAGACTCGGATGGATTCGACGGCGGTCGAGACGAACATTCATCGGCCGACAGACTCGACCCTGCTGCAAGACGGGATTCGGATTATTACCCGGTGGTTGGCCGAAGGCCAGGAGTTGCGTCCTATGCCGGCCTACAGCTTTACGGACCACAACCGACGGGCGAAGAAGAGGTGTCTGGAAATCCTGAATACCCAGAAGGAAGCCGTGCGCGAGAAAGCTTATCAGGACCTTTTGAATCTGGCGGGTTGCGTCCGGGGCTATGCGTTGGCGGCCATTCCGGTCCTTTATGGGTACGTGCACGAAGATGAGGCGCAGCGGCTTCAGGCGCAGGCGTTGGCAAAGAAGCTGGAAGAAGCCGTTGGGATTCTCAAGCAAGTGATCGGGCAGACGGAGCGCCGGGTTCTCCATGGGGAGAAGGTACCTGCCGATGAGAAAGTGGTCTCGTTTTTCGAGCGTCACACCGACATCATCGTGAAGGGTCGGCGACAGACGCGGTACGGGCACAAAGTCTTCCTCACCGGAGGCGCCACCGGACTGATTTTGGATTGCGTAATTGAGCGGGGCAATCCAAGCGATACGGCTTTGTTTCCGGTCCTGCTGGAGCGGCAAGAGAAACTGTACGACCGGCCGCCGCGTCAGGTGAGCGCCGACGGAGGGTTTGCCTCGAAAGAGAACTTGCGAGACGCGAAGGGCCGGGGAGTGAGAGATGTGGCGTTTGCAAAGAAGAAAGGGCTGTCGGTCCTGGAGATGGTGAAGAGCTACTGGGTGTACAAGAAACTGAAGAACTTCCGGGCCGGGATTGAGGCGAACATCTCGCGGCTGAAGCGGTCGTTTGGATTGTCCCGTTGTGACTGGAGAGGATGGCTGGGATTCCAAAAGTATGTCTGGAGTTCGATCGTTTCCTACAATCTGCTTGTGTTGGCCAGGCTTAAAATGGCGGCGTAAGCCAGGACGAAATTCTGATAGCCATGGTCCAAGGGAGAGGTCTGCCCCTCTTTGGGGAAATTTAATGTCAGGATGAAATTTTAACCAAAATCGTCGCATCATGATGCCCTAAAGGCCCTTGGCGAATCCAAGTGGCCTATACCCCCGATCTAAATACGGGGGTTTTCGGATCGACACTA
>JBHGBI010000017.1:0-38752 GCA_041946925.1 Syntrophales bacterium
ATCTCCTGGGATGAGGCCAGCAGTTTTTTGAAATCCGAAATGTGATCCGGATCGACAACAGGGGGTCTTCTTCTTATCTCTTTCGTGATCAGCAATAAAAGGAAAAGGATGGAGATGAATAGAACGATATCGGCGATCAATTGAAAAATCAGCAGTAATTGAATGTTCATCTCAAACTCGAATATCTATGATGCCACCGTGCTCATCATCAGAGTCTTCGCTTTCAGCCCTGGAGGCGCTGTCTTTTCCCTTTTCTTGATGCTCCGCAGCGCTTCTTTTCCGCTCATTCTCTTCCTTTTTCTCCTGAACCCTGGCGTGTTCCGTTTCTTTCATGTCTTTAACGGATTCCCTCGAGAGTTTCTTCTCCTCCTTTAACTGGACATCCAGATAGCGCTGCTGTAAATCGGGATGCTGCTGCTGCGCCTGCTGGACCCGTTCCATCGAATTGGACTGGATCAGAACCTGCTGAATATCGATCGCCCTTACCATAAGCCAATCCCCTCACGCGGGATGACAGAATGAAATTACAGCTTCTCTAAAAGGTAGATCGACATGATCACTTAAAATCTTTAGCAGACCGCTCGCGAGATACTTTTTCGTCCTTTGCCTTCAGCCCTTTGGCCTTATATTTTTGAGCAACCTGCAAAAAGGCGTTTTCAATAAGGTTAATTGGAAATCTTCCGATAGGGAATGGTGATCGATATCAGGCTCGACCCGCTCTCACGTCCTATCGTGAATCCCGCATCGTATTTTTTCAACAGAAAAAAGGCGCGCAGCAAACTGCAGTATGGATGGTTTCCATCCAATAAAAGTTCCCCGGCGTTCAATTTCTCCGTCAGGATCCCGGAGTTCTCCCCGATGCCGGAAGCAGTATTGCGGATGTCGATACAAACACGACTGTTTTCTTTTCTCGTAGCGATGGATAATTCCTTGATCTCGCAATCTTTCATCTGCTGCATGGAGAATCTGATAATCGACCACAGGCTCAGTGAAATTTCCGCCGGTATGCCCGTAATTTCAGGAATATCCCTGTCCAGATCAATATTCTTTTTGATGTTGTGCCTGAACTCCAGGTAAAACTCAAAAAAACTCATCTCTTTCCTTATGAGCTCCGACAGATTAATCCGCTCCATGCCCGTCTTATTCACGGTATAGAATTTTTCCGCAACCGTTTGCAGGAGGTCCGTAAGCTTATCCGTATCACGCGAGATCAGATTTATGTCATTCGTCAGCTTATTAAACAATTCCGGCGAAAAGGCAGGCCTATGCCCCTGATCTTCGGCGCTTCCTTCATTCTGAAGCCTTCTCTGCAGAAGCTTGGAGCGACCCATTATGCCGTTCAGCGGATTTGCAAAATTGTGAAGAATGCCCGGGATGAGTTCCTCCACTAAAGTCGCCTCAAACTCCTTCATCAGGTCTTTGCAGATATCCTCCGTGTTCCTTCTCATTGCCTCAATCCCCGAACCGTTTTCACTTTTTGACCTTAGCATCCTTTTTTTCAATGATCATGTTCTGCAACATCTTCCAGGCATTTTCAACCTTTTCCTTCTCGGTTTCGTCGATTGTGGAAGCACCTGTTGAGTATATGATATAGGTATTGCCTTCTTTATCCTTCACCTCTCTTGTACCCATCTGCTCGCAAGGCCCCCTGTCTCTGGCTTCCTGTTCCTGCTTCAACATGATCTGGATGGTCTGATCGCTCACTCCCGCCTTCTTCAACCGGATAACCTCATCGGGAGTCAGAGCATAGCTATAACCCAAAAAGGAACCCAGCACAATAACAATGACCGCAACCACTATTTTCCCCATGGCAGTTCTCCAGCTTCTGTTTGATATGGGATGACTTCTATAAAGCGCCAAATCCCGAAACTCAGGACGGCTGAACGTTCGGTGTTGGGATTTGTCCGGGATTCAGGATTCCCGCCTGCCTTGCTTATCCTCTTACAACACCGTAAATCTCGTAAAGTATACCTGCTTTACGATTTTCCCGCCGAGCACTTTTTCCAGTTCAGATTCTATCTCCTTTTTCAGGCCCTTCTTGGCCTTCGGTAAAATCAGCTTGTCGATGTTCTTCGACTTCAGAGTCCTGTAAATCGTCCTCCTTATATCCGTTTTTTCCTTCGTGATCGAGGCGCCCTGGTTCAACTCGAGCGCTATGTCGCACAGGAGAACTTTGAAATTCCCGCGGTCGTCCTTCAGGTCAATCGCAAAACGCTCCATGTATTCGAGCCCGTCGCTTAGGATCGCGCTCTTTTGCATCTCGCTTTCCTGGACTCCCGGCTTCTTGTGAACCTGGAACCATACTGTGAGCCCGATGGAGAGCAAAAGAAAAAGAGAGGAGGATATAACGAGGGCCTTTCCCAACCTTCCCCATTTCTGGGGAGGAGCGGTTTCCCTCACTTCCGGAACGGGCTCTTCCCGGGGCGCCTCCGCCCCGGTCTGCTGGAGATCAACTTCCAGAATATCCAGATTTACTTTCCGTACCATCGATCATGAATCCCTTATAGGCGCCCGCCGCACCAAGAAACAGTCCTGAGTTTTTGAAAAAACTCTCCAATAACACTTAATCCCTACCCTTCACGCCTAACTCTTCAAAAGACTAGTATCTCAGCTCGTTCAACTCGCCCCTCAATCTCATGATGGCTTTCGAATGGAGCTGGCAGACCCTGGATTCCGTCAATTTCATCACCATGCCTATCTCTTTCATAGTGAGTTCTTCATAATAATACAGGGACAGGACGATCTTTTCTTTTTCAGGCAGCGAATTGATCGACTTTCTTAAAATATCCTTCAGTTCGCTTTTGGCCAGAAGGGACAGCGGGTTTCCCTGCTCAATTCCCTCCATAATTTCGTAACTGCCGAACTTCTCACAATAATCGGGAGGTAGATCCTCGCTGCTTAGCAGGGTCACTCCTTTCGCCTCATCCAGCAGTTCGAAATACTCTTCGAGAGGAATACCCAGATAGCGGGCGACTTCCTCGTCTTCCGGGGGCTTTCCGAGCTTCTTTTGCAATTTCGAGAATGCCTCTTCGAGTCTGGCGCTTTTGTTTCTGGTGGACCTCGGTATCCAATCACGTGCCCTTAACTCATCAAGAACCGCCCCCCTGATCCGGTAACGGGCATATGTTTCAAATTGAACATTTCGCTTCTCATCGAATTTCCCCAGCGCGGAAATCAGACCGATGATGCCGACATTCATCAGATCCTCACGATCTGCTATATGCGACGGCACCTTTGCCGCGATCCTCTCCACTATGTTCTTCACAAGCGGAGCATACTTGATAATCAGTTCATCACGCCTGGTCTTATCCACAATTCCTGTCCATGATCGCCTTCGAGAAAAATTTGATGCTTCCATAGTTATAATTGGATGGTTTCTCGCTGCACATCTTTTCGGCTATGGCCGACAGGCATTTGCTCGCCTGGCAATTCGGATAAAGCCTGACGAGTGCCTTCTGCTGTTTGACGGCTTCGGTGACTTTCTCGTCATGAAGGATATAGCCCAGGTATTCAATCGACAGGTCGAGAAAGTGCTCCGTGGCCTTACTCAATTTTTTATAAACCTCTCTCGCCTCAGAGGCGCTCCGGGCCATGTTGACGATAACCATGATCCTTTTTTCATCATGCCCCTGGTAAAGGATTTTGATCAGCGCGTAAGCGTCGGTGAGCGAAGTCGGCTCAGGAGAAACAACGACGATGATTTCCTTTGCGGCCATATTGAAATACATTACGTTTCCGGCGATACCTGCCGCCGTGTCAATCAGCATGAAATCAAATCCTTCATCAATCCCGTTCAACTCATCCAGAAGCGTGAGCTTCTGACCGGCCGACAGGTTCGCCATCTCCTGAACTCCCGACGCCGCAGGCAGGATCACCACGTCGCCCGGCCCCCTGACGAGGACATCCCGTAATTTTTTTTCGCCCGTGAGTACGTGATGCAGGTTAAAATGAGGCGCAAGCCCGAGGACGACATCTATATTGGCCAATCCCATGTCCGCGTCGAGGATCAACGTCTTCTTGCGCATCCCGGAAAAGATGCAGGCCAGATTGGCCGCGATGTGAGTCTTGCCGACTCCTCCTTTGCCGCTGGTGATCGATATAACCCGGATTCGCTCCTTGTCCGACTCCCGGGCGGTCCGACTGCCCTGTGGAACCATCGCAGCCGCCGGCTTTGTCTCCTTTCCCTTGTTTTTCATCTGTCTGAGCACCGCCGCCTGATCCACATTCGCCTCCTTAATTCATTCTGTTCCCCACAATCAGTCTGGCAATCCTGCCGGGGGTTGCTCTTTCTATATCCTTGGGTACATTCTGTCCATTCGTCAAATAGGAAACCGGTTTCCCGACCTGATCGATAATGTCGTATATGGAACCGAAGGAAACGCTTTCGTCCACTTTTGTGAAAATGATACTGTCATACTGAACGGGAGAAAATTTCAGGGCCGCATCCATCATGCTTTCCCGGCCGGCAGTCAAACTCAGAAGCAGATAATTCCGGCAGGGAACATCCATGGCAAAAAGTTCCTTCAATTTCCTGATATAATTCTCATCCGACTGGCTCCGCCCGGGGGTATCCACCAGCACCAGATCCCTGTCGGAAAACCTGCTCAGGGCCTTGCCGAACGATTCTTTCTCCGCGGCGATTTCGATCGGGAGCCCCATGATCCTGGCATAGACTTTCAATTGCTCAGTGGCGGCGATCCTGTAAGTATCCGCCGTAATCAGGCCGACCTTCTTCTTGAGATCGAGCGCGTAATGCGCGGCCAGTTTTGCGAGAGTCGTTGTCTTTCCGACTCCCGTGGGACCCAGAAAGGCAATCACTCGTTTATCCTGGTTTTTCCTCTCCGCAAGGGGCACGTCCTTCTTGATCAGGTCTTCGACCCTCTTGAGGGCATCGCGGTAATGATCCCTCTCTGCGGGGGACAATTCGCTCTTCAGGCGCTCCGTAAGACGGAAGGCCCGTTCCCTCGACATCCCGCCGGCGATCAGGTGATGATAGATCATCGAAAAATTCCCCTGCTCATTTCTTAAGAAACCAAGGAGGTCGAAAAGGCTGTTCAGAGTTTCTTTTAATTCGGTAAGTTCCATCCGGAAGGCGTTTCCCGTTTTCAAGCTTGCGATGAGCTGCCTGATCTCCTCGATTTCGCTCCTGAGAGAACCCTGAACGGAAGACCCCTCCCCCGTCGCGCCGTCCGCTTTACGATAGACTGCTTCATTCGTATCTCTGGCGGCGGTTACCTCTATGAAAGGAATCTTTCCCCTCCTGAGCCTTTTCGTCGAGAGGATGACTGCGTCCTGTCCGAGATCTTTTCTGATCTTGGTCAACGCCTCCTGCACACTCGATGCCTCGTATCTTTTGATCTGCATTTTACATCTCCAACATACCGATTGATCTGATGTTGATTTCGCGCGTTACTTCGTTATGAGACAGCACCGCTATGCCCGGGAAAAACCGCTCCAGCAGTTTTCTTAAATAGGGCCTCGTCTGGGGAGAACACAGGAGGATCGGCTGCAGACCCTTGGATGTAAACTGAAGGACATACTTCTGCAGGTTGCCGACCATCTTCTGCACATAATTCGGATCGACGTTCACAAAGGATTCGAATTCCGTGTGCTGGATGGAGCGGCCTACGTGGTCCTCGATAGCCGGCGAGACAGTCAGTACTGTTATATTACCTTCCTGGTCCCGGTATTGCTTGCTGATGGTCCTCGCCAGGGCCTGCCTCACATAGCCATTCAGAATATCAGTATTTTTTGTGAGGGGAGCGTAGTCTCCAAGAGTTTCGAGTATGGTGAGCAGGTCCCGGATGGATACCCTTTCTTTCAGCAGTTTCTGCAAAACCTTCTGCAGGGTCCCGATCGTAACGATACCGGGAACGAGTTCATCGACCAATTTCGGATAGCTTTTCGCAAGATTGTCAAGCAAGGCCCGGACCTCTTCCCTCCCCAGAAGCTCATCGGAATGAGCCTTGATGATTTCCGTCAGATGGGTCGTCACTACGGTTGCGGGGTCGACGACAACGAACCCCTTGGCCTGGACGCTCTCTTTCTCTTTTTCCGTCACCCAGACGGCGGGCAGGCCGAAGGTCGGTTCTTTCGTCTCGATTCCCTTGATCTTGATCCCCCGGTCTTCGGAAGTAATGGCGAGATAATGGCCCGGCATCAGTTCACCCCTGGCTATTTCGGCCCCTTTCATGATGACCGAATATTCATTCGGCTTCAATTGAAGATTGTCCCGGATGTGAATTGCGGGAACGATGAATCCCATTTCCAATGCGAGCTGCCTCCTTACCGCTCTGATCCTCCCGAGCAATTCGCCTCCCTGCTGTGCGTCCACCATTGGAATCAGGCCGTAGCCGACCTCAAGTTCAAGCAGATCCAGCGGAGCGACCGTCTCTACCGTCTCCCGCGGCGGCGCCGCCGGGGACGCCTCCTCTTTTTCGACAACGGCCTTTTTCGCCGAACGGATCAGCGTCAGGGCAAGAAACCCGGTAACCATGGAAATCGCGATAAAGGACACCTTCGGCATTCCGGGAATGAGAGCAAACACCATAAGCATGATGGAAGCAGTCGCAACCGCCTTCGGCTGGACAAAGAGCTGACCGGTCATTTCCGTCCCGAGGTTCGCGCCGGCTGTCGAGCGGGTCACCAGCATGCCGGCTGCCGTAGACACGATCAAAGCCGGGACCTGCGTAACCAGCCCGTCGCCTACCGTGAGCAATGTATAATTGCGCGCGGCATCCACGACCCGCATTCCCTGTTGAAGCACTCCTATGATGAGGCCCCCGAGAATATTTATGAAAATGATGATGACAGCTGCGATCGCGTCACCCCTCACGAACTTGCTGGCACCGTCCATCGCCCCATAAAAATCCGCTTCCCTCTCGATCTCGCGCCTCCTCCGGCGGGCTTCGCCCTCGGTAATCAATCCCGCATTCAGATCGGCATCGATGCTCATCTGCTTTCCCGGCATCGCATCAAGTGTAAACCGCGCGGCGACTTCGGCGATTCTCGTGGCGCCTTTTGTGATCACAACGAAATTAATGATGACGAGAACGAAGAAAACAATCAGACCGACGACATAGTTCCCGCCCACGACGAAAGTGCCGAATGCCTTAATCACCTGTCCAGCAGCCCCCGTCCCCTCGTTGCCGTGGAGGAGGATCAGCCTGGTCGAGGCGACGTTCAACGACAGGCGAAGCAGGGTCACCGTCAGCAAAATGGACGGGAACACGGAGAAATCGAGCGGCTTCAGAACGTACATGGACATCAGCAGGATAATGATGGAAAATGTAATATTGAAAGAAAGGAGCAGGTCGAGAATAATAGTCGGCAGGGGAATCATCATAATCACGAGGACACCGATGACTCCCAGCGCCAGAATCAATGTGGCGTTCTGGGTCCAGTCCGGAAGTGCTTCCGTATTTGCGTAAGATTCTGCCATTTTTTCACCTACACCGCCGTCTCTGTCATTTGTTTTCTTCTAAGCCCGTAGACATAAGCCAGGACCTCCGCAACGGCCCGGTAGAGATTTTCAGGTATCACCGCGTTCAGTTCCACGGTTCTGTACAGGAGGCGCGCAAGGGGCTTGTTCTCCACGATAGGAACGTCGTTCTTTCTGGCAAGCTCTTTTATTTTTTCCGCTATGAAGCCCGCCCCCTTGGCGACAACAACGGGAGCGCTCATCCTCAGCTTGTCATACATCAGCGCCACGGAAATATGATCCGGGTTCGTGATAACCACATCGGCCTTGGGAACCTTGGCCATCATCCTCTTCCTGGCAACTTCCCTCTGCAGACGCCTTATCCGGGCCTTGACCAGAGGTTCTCCCTCGGTCTGTTTGAATTCATCCTTAACTTCCTGCTTCGTCATCTTCAGGCCCCTCTCGTATTCCCACCTCTGATAGATATAATCCAGGACGGCCAGGACAATCAGAACCCAGCATGTCCTGAAGATGATCTTGAAGGATATGTTGCCGATATAAATCAGAATCCCCCAGATGCTTTCATCCACAAGAGGGATCAGGCCGTCGATTTCCCCGGCGATCGTCCAGTAGGCGACCGTCCCGACGATGACCAGTTTCATGATATTCTTTGCCAGTTCAGCCATCGACTTGAGGGACATCAATCTCTGAAATCCTTTGAATGGATCGATTTTGGAGTACTTCGGAAGGAGCGTCTCCGATGAAAATACGAAGCCGACCTGGAGGTAGTTGGCCAGCAGCCCGGCCGCGACCACTATCAGCAGAAGAGGCATGACCAGGACGAAGGCCTCGTAAGCCATTCCAAAGATCAGCCCCTGCACGGAATTTTTATCGACCACCGTGGTGCCGGCCTCCCGGAGATATCTGCTCACCAAAGCCATCATTTTATGCATCATTCCGGCTGCGCCGAAGTAGAAATAAGTCAGACAGGCGACCAGGATGGCGACGGAAGCTATCTCCTGGCTCTTCGCGACCTGCCCTTTTTTTCTGGCCTCCTCCTTTCTTCGCGGGGAGGCCTGTTCTGTTCTTTCTTGATCCTGATCGTTCTCCGCCATGGTCTACCTTGTGTCTCTTCGCCTCACATGAGCTTCAGCAGCGAATAGATTTCCTCCTCCATATGCAGAAAGTATTTTTCCACAACATTCACGAAAAGGGGCATGGTTACGCCGATCCCGATCAGGCCGACGGCTATCTGCAGGGGAAATCCGACGATGAATATATTGATCTGGGGGACTGTCCTGGCGATGAGTCCCAGACCCACGCTCAGGAAAAACAGCACAGCAATAATAGGCGCGCCGGTCTTGACTGCGATCTCGAACATGGCGTTCACATAACCGAGGATCGCTTCCATCAACGGACCGGAAAAATGGAAAGTCAAAGGGGGCAGTATCCTGAAACTCTCCGCAACAGCGTACAGGAAGATGTGATGCCCGTTAAGGACCAGAAAGAGCAGCAGGGCTATCAGGTACTGAAATTCGGCGATGATAGACACCTGGTCGCTGTAAGCGGGGTCGATGACATTCACGATGGAAAAACCCATCTGAAAGCCGATCAATTGACCCGCAAGCTGGATCCCTGCGAAAATGATTCTCGCTGTCATGCCGATGACGACGCCGATCAGGACCTCGCCGCCCATTCTTAAAAAGAGCGCAAGCACATCGGAGCTGAGTTTCGGGGTCTGCGCCTGGATGATCGGAAAAATCAGGACCGATACGAGAAGAGACAGGCCGGCCTGCACCCGCACGGGAACGAAGCGTTCCCCCAGAATGGGGATCACTATTATCATCGTGCTCACCCGGATAAAAATCAGCAGGAAAGTCTCCACCTGTTCTGTCGTAATAATTGGTAAATTCATATATTCAACCAGAAGACTTCTTGACGTCCTTAGCCTATTTAATATACATTGGTATATTAGAAAAAAGATTGTGCGTATAGCTGATCAGAATGTCCAGCATCCAGGGCAGGGCAAATATAAGCGCTACCAATACGGCCACGATCTTGGGTACAAAAACCAGGGTCATTTCCTGAATCTGGGTGACCGCCTGGAAAATACTGATGATCAGGCCGACCACCAGTCCTATGATCAGCATAGGCGCAGAGACCAGAAGCGTCACTTTGATGGTCTCACTCGCAATTCCCATGATCAAATCCGTAGTCATATGGAAGCCCGCCCCCCCTTCTTTCAGACAGTTCCGAAACTCTGGACCAGCGATCCGACGATCAGATACCAGCCGTCCACCAGGACAAAAAGGAGCAGCTTGAAAGGCAGGCTCACCATGACCGGCGGCAGCATCAGCATTCCCATGGACAGCAGAACGCTCGCGATGACCATATCCAGAACAAGGAACGGCATGTAGATCAGAAACCCTATTTGAAACGCCGTCCTTAATTCACTGATCACGAACGCCGGCGTCAAAACCGTCATGGTTATGTCGGCAGGCGTTTCCGGCTTTTTGGCCCGCGCGATCTTCACAAACAGCGCCAGATCCTTTTCCCGGGTTTGCTTGAGCATGAAATTCTTGATCGGTCCGGCTGCGGTTTCAAAGGCCTTGTCCGCCGATATCTGTTTATTCAGGTAAGGCTGTATCGCCTGCGTATTCACCTTCTCCCATACGGGCGCCATGATAAAGAACGTCAGAAACAGGGACAGTCCCAGAATGATCTGATTGGGCGGCAACGATTGCGTGCCGAGAGCATGCCTGAGCAGGGAAAAAACAACGACGATCCGGGTGAAAGAAGTGAGCATTACCAGGATCGCCGGCGCGAGGGACAGGACCGTGAGGATCAGCAGCAACTGCAGGATCACTGTGACCTGATCCGGCTGATTGGCGGCGTTAGAAACCGTGAGATTGACTGTCGGGATCGGGAAAGGCTCCGACGACAGAGGAGGACACGCGACGAACAGGAAACCAAGCACCACCAGCAGACTGATCACGTATTTCGCTTTGACGCTCTTGAATCGCCTATACATTATTCCTGTTTGCCCCTTCCGGCAATCTGCCGCATGGACAGTTTTGTTCGGTAAGATGACAGCTGGTCTATGAGAGACGGACGGGACAGACCTGAGCTTTCGATTTGCCTCAGCCTTTCCAGCGATTCCCGGTCGGTGATCGTCGTGAGCACGGTCATCTGGTTGTTGGCAATCCCGACGACGACGATCTTCCCGAGGACGTCCATGAGCACAATACTGCTCTTCGGTCCCAGGTAGCGGGTTGACACTATTTTGATGAATTGCCCGTGGTCGATCCCCGCGCCCGCCTTTTTCATGAAACTCTTGAACAAATACATGGCGCCGATCATCAGGCCGAGGACGACGGCCAGAGCGGAGAACATCTTGACCAGGGACATGAAGATATTGACCGAGCCCATATTTCCCATCACCTCAATTTGCTGATCCGCTCGGCCGGAGAAATAATATCGGTCAGCCGGACGCCGAACTTCTCATTGACGACCACTACCTCACCCCTTGCAATCAACCTCTGGTTTACGTAAACATCCATGGGCTCTCCCGCAATTTTCGTCAATTCAATAACCGACCCCTGTCCCAATTGGAGGAGCTCACTTATTAATAGTCTGCACCTCCCGAGTTCGGCGGTCATGGTCAGCGGAATGTCAAGAATAAAATCGAGGTCCAGCGAAGCGCCTCCCTTGCGCTCGGTCTTTTTTAATTCCTCGAACTCGGCGACACTGGCTTCCACCTTGGGAACAGCCCTTTTGGATTCTTCCAGCTCTTTCTGAACGTCGTCCCAGCTCAGATTCTCCTCTTTCGGGGCGGGTTCACTTGCGGTATTCTCATTCAACAGCGCATCGACTTCACTCTGTTCCATACTGGTGAATATCCTCCTTCCCTTTAATCACTTCCAAAATCTTGACGGCCTGATTACCCTTGTAGGTTCCGGGATAGCCGCTGAACTTCAGAATGCCCTCGATGTAAACTTTCAGGGCGTCCGCGGCGAACTGATCCAGCACAATGACATCGCCCTTCTGGAGATCCATGACTTCTTTAGCTGATATTTCAGCGCGCCCCAGTTCGACCAGCACATCCACCTTGGACGCCATCAGGCCCTCCTTGAACCTCGCCGCCCACACTCGATCCACTTCAAATGTATCGCTCTGGAAACCGGCCTGAAGTTTTTCCCTCACCGGCTCCAAAGTCGAGTAAGGAATGCACAGAGACATCCCGCCGGAGGCGAATTCCATCTCAATCTCAAAATTCAAGAGCACGACAAGATCGGTCGGCGGGACGATCTGAGCGAACTGGGGACTGGTTTCAGACCTCTGGTAGGTCATCTTAAGATCTATCAGGGCGGTCCATGCCTTCTCCATATCGGAAAGGGCGGTCAGGATGACTTTTTTGATAAGATTCGTTTCGATAGCGCTGAAATCCCTTCCTTCGACCCTGTAAGGATCGCGGCCGGTGCCTCCGAAAAAAATATCTACGAGAGTGAAAATGACCTTTGATTCGACCACAAATACCGCGTTTCCCTTCAGGGGCTCCATCTTGAATAAATGCAGGCTCGTCGGAACGGGCAGCGTTTTCAGGAAATCACCGAATTTGATCATCTCGATTGAGAGCGTGCTGAAGCTCACCACTTTTCTGAGCAGGGATGAAAGGCTCGTCCGGAACATCCTGACAAATCTCTCATTGAGCATCTCGAGAGTCGGCATCCTGCCGCGAATAATCCTGTCCTGGCTGGTCAGGTCGTAAGGATATGCCTGGGTCGGGTCAAGCGGTTCCTTGACGACCTCTGTTTCGATCTCGCCGCCCGATATACCTCTTAAAAGGGCATCCACCTCTTCCTGGGTCAGAATATTGCTCATATCGCTCCTGCCCTTGGATCACCTTACTGGATAACGAACTCGGTGAAATAAACCTTTACGATCTTTCCGCCGACCAGAAAACTGTTCAGCCTCATCATGATCTCATCCCTGAGGCGCTGTTTGCCCACCATGTCGACCAGATCCTTGTAAGATTTGGCTGTAAGCAGGTCCAGGACATTGTCTCTCAATTTGGGTTTGAGTTTATTCATTTCCGGGATGATGTTCTTGTCCGATACCTCCAGCTCGATGGATATCTTCAGGTATCGCTCGCCGTTGTTGTCGATGAGATTGACGATGAAAGGTTCCATGGTCCATATGGCGGTTGTCACCTGCTCCTTGGAAGCGGCTTCTTTCTTCCCCGAGGCTTTTTTGAAGTACAGGAAACCCGCCGCGCCGCCGCCCACCAGAAGAGCGACAACCGCGCCGATAACGACCCATTTGACGAGCGCCCCCTTGCTCTTCTTGTCGCCCCCCCCGCCTTCCAATTCCTGTTCTTTCCTTTCTTCCTCTTTCGCCATTTTCCCCTCTCACTTCTCATGGAAAGTTAAAAATATATCTATCCTGTTATTGAGCTCCCGCTGCTTGCGGCTGCCCGCAGCAGCCGGTTTCGAATCGCCGTAGCCGGCTGCGGAAAGCCTCTGCGGTGCAACTCCTCTTTCGATAAACAATTTCACAATATTGATTGCCCGCTGCGCCGACAGCTCCCAGTTGGAAGGAAACCGCAACCGGTCTGAAGGGACATCGCTCGTATTGCCTTCAACCCTCGCCAGGACATCCGCCTTCTGCAAAACAGGATACAGAACCGCGAGCCCCGGACTATCCGTTTTCAGCTCCGCTGAACCGGCCCTGTACAGAATCCCTTCCGCCATGCTTACCGCAATACCGTTTTCTGTCGTCCAGGCCCGCACGCCCTCCATTGTGTTGAGACGGGCTACAAGAGCGTCCCTTTCACCGGGCGACAGACCCTCTTCCGTTTTCGCCTCCGTCCCCGTTTCCTTTCGGAGAGATTCTTCCGCAACCGGGAGTATGAAGGGATCGAAAACGCGGGCCGCGACTTTTTCCGCCTCCACGCCGAACGCCTCGCTGACTGAGCTTGATGCGGCCTGAATCTTGATGATATCCACTCTGGCAAGCGAAAGCAGCAGGACAAAGAATGTCAGCAGAAGTGTCATCATATCGTTGAACGGAAGCAGCCAGTTCCGTCCCCCACTTGAAGCCGGATCTTTCATCATGTTCCCTCTTGAGTCTCCCGTTCAGTCCGGCAGAACATCCCGGACAAACAGGAATTCCATCCGGTCGTTTCTCTGCAGGCCTTCAGCCGTGTTTGGGGAGGAGATCGGCCGGAAGCTGCCGAAGCCAGCCGCGGCCATGCGGCCGGCCGGCATTTTTCCGGCATCGAGAAAATATTTCATTATGCGAGTCGCCCTTGCGACCGAGAGGCCCCAGTCCGATCCGTATTCCGCGGTCTCTGTCGCGATACCGTTCGTATGCCCCGCCACTCCTATGGAAAAGGAAGACTTTTTTGCAATTTTCGTGATTTCATTCAGAAAGGGATGAGTGTCCTCTTTCAATTTCGCCGATCCGGAGCTGAAAAAAATGCCGCTGTTCATGATGGCCTTGAAACCGTTTTTGATTCTCAACATCTCCACTTTGCCGGAATATCCGTTTTCCTCGGCGCTCCTCTTCAAGTCATTCATGGCGGGTTCGATTAGATCTCCCATCCGGGTCGCGGAAAGGGGCACATATCCTTTGCTGTCCCCCAGGCTCTGGCGGTACTTTTTTACTTTTCCGCCGGCAAAACTGGAATAGGAGACAAGCATCATGAACACGGACACCAGTGTGATCGCGAGGGAGCAGTAAGTGATCAGCCATCTGCCGGCTGCAGCTTCATCCGCCGGCGTCCAATCTCCGGATTTGTCTTTAAATCTGAAATAGCTGCCGGACATTGTTAAAATACCGATTTTCTTTTTCCCGGTGAGATGAAGGACTGGAGCTTCTGCTCGAGCACCCTCGGATTATCGCCCATCTGTATGGAGAGGATGCCGCCGATCATCAGTTGTTTGACCAGCAATTCCTGTGAACTCCGCGTCCTGAGCTTCCCCGCGATGGGGAGAAAAACGAGATTGGCGAACACGACGCCGTAAAAAGTGGCCACGAAGGCAACTGACATGGAAGGACCGATCGAGCCCGGGTCGTTCATCTGCATCAGCATTTTCACGAGGCCGATCAGGGTGCCCGTCATTCCCATGGCGGGAGCAAAACTGCCCAGGGTTGTGAAGATCTCCGCACCGAGTCTGTGGCGCTCCGCAATGGAATCGAGCTCCGTCTCCAGTATCTTCGTCAGCGTCACAGGCTCCACTCCATCCATCACAAGTTCCACTCCCTTTCTGAAAAAAGGATCCTTGATTCCTCTGCTGACTTTCTGAATGGCGAGAATGCCTTCGCGTCTGGAAATCCTCGACATGGCCACGAGTTGTTCGATTACTTCTTCGACTTTCTGCTCTTTTTGAAAAAAGGCGTTCTTTGCGACATTGAGAACCCTCAAAATCGCCGAAAGGGGATAATTGATGAGAAGAGCACCCAGAGTCCCCCCTCCCACAATCATCGCCGCGGGCGCATCCACGAACCATGACAATCCGCCGCCCGTTGTCATGGCGGCGATAACCAATCCAAAACCCGTAATTATACCGATAATTGTTCCGAGATCCATTGCAACAAGATACGAGCAAATAGCGTACCACTCATGTAAATACAAAACACTGTGGTCTCAAATCCCAAGCGCGTGCAAAAAAGGAAGATTCAGAGCAACATTAGATGGATCCCATAACCGCTATCCTGCCTTCCGAAATGAGTACGCACGGACATGTTAAAGCGGCAAGATATTGAGATTTCTTTGTTTCATTCGCATATATGATTTCGATACGTATCTGAATTGAATGGAGGAGGCAGGTATCCCAGAACGGTTCAAGCTTGTTATTTTTTGAGATCGTCGATTATGATTTTTTCAGGAAATCAGAAATCAGATTCGAAATTTTCTTTGCACGACTGGTGTTTTTGACGAAGGGTCATAAAATTGACGCTGAACAAACCGGGCCGGGGATCACCCGGCCCGTCCCGCAACAAAATTACCTTTTGATATTCATCAATTCCGTCATTATCGCATCCTCAGTCGTGATTACCCGGGCACTGGCCTGGTAGGCTTTCTGGGCTGTAATCATATTGATGAACTCCGTTGCAATATCCGTATTCGACATCTCGAGACTGTTGGAGGTGATATCCCCCATCCCTGAGGCACCGGGTACATTCTTGATTGCAGCTCCGGAGGTGACCGTTTCGGCGAAGAGGTTCGATCCCATTCGCTTGAGACCCCAGGGGTCATCGAAGTCGGCAAGACATATCTGCGCGATATCCGATGTCTGGCCGTTTGTGAAAAATCCGCTGATAGTACCATCTTTGCCGACGGAGAGGCTCTTGAGCAAACCCGAAGCATAGCCGTCGTTCCAGAGAGATTTGATAACCGAGGTACTGGCGTACCCTGTTATTGAAAGGGCCGTCGATCCCACGAGATCCCAGTTGATCACATTCGAACTTCCTATAGTCGCCCCGTTCGCAAGGGTCCCGACCGTGGCGGTCAGATCAACGGCGTCGGTCGCCGTGTGTGTAAGCGTGAACTGGGCCGTATCGTCTTGCTCCCACGTGCCGGTGAGGGTCAACGTAACATCGGTTCCTCCAGCCCCGTCCAGATCTATATAGACGTGGGTCGCGTCCGCCGTCACCGTCGCGTTAGTGTATCCTCCTGCGTCTGTAACCGTCCACGATGTCGCGGTGGCGCCCCGGGTCAACGTCATCGTCCCGGTCTGATAAACCTGCCCCGGCCTGTTCAGGACAGCAGTGGCCGCCGGATCTTCACCGGCCCCGGCGTCATCGTTCGTCGCCGTAACCGCGCCCACTGTCCCTGTGTATACCTGGTCCAGGTTGCCGTCAGAGTCGAAGATCAACCCGTATTGCGACAGGGTCACCGCGGGGGTGTCGGATCCGTCGATCGTGGGCTCGATTCCCCAGTATCCATTCTCTTCCGTCTTGCGGAAACACAGGTTGAGCGTATGCTTTTCGCCAAGCGAGTCATAGACCGTCTGGGTCGCGTTGAAGGCGTCGCCCGCCGTCGTCTGCGAGTTCAGGTTCACGCCGACCCGCATCGTCTGGGTAACGGAAGGAGCAGATTGCACGTTTTTGAGCGAGATGTCCTGGATCGTGGTGTCGACACCCATGAAGCCCTGCACAACATAGCCGTTGGGATCCACAAGCTGCCCGTCGTTATTCAGGTGGAACGCACCCGCCCTTGTATAATAAATAGCCCCGTTCGCATCCTTTACCATGAAAAAACCGTCCCCGTCGATGGCCAGGTCCGTGGCATTGCTGGTCGTTTCGAACGATCCGGAGCCGAACTGGGTCTGAACATCCGCCACGGCTACGCCGCGCCCGACCTGTAGCGATCCCGACGCCCCTCCCGATAAGCTCTGGCTAAGGACGTCCGCGAAAAAGACCTTGCCAGCCCTGAAACCGACGGTGTTGACGTTGGCGATATTATTGCCGATGACGTCCATCTCTTTGGCGCTGGCATTCAACCCTGATATTCCCGCCCATAGTGCGCTTCCCATTTCCCTTTTCCTCCTCTATACTTGAATTCGTTTTTATTGCTTCAGGCCGAAGGTTTCTTAACCGAGATCACGCTGCCGAAATCGATATCCTGCCCATTTACAGTTATATAGGGAGTACCATCCTTGTAGGAGACCCCCGTGACATTTCCGATGATGATGGTAGTAGCGGATACGGCGACCCCGTTCTTATCGGTCGCGGAGACATCGAAAGTATAAGTGCCGCTTGCCAACCCGCTGGAATCCCATGTGAGAGTGTTCATCCCCGCCTTGAGGCCCACCATATCCAGCGCCTTCACCTGGACCCCCTTGTCATTGAATATCCTTATCGTTCCCTTTGCGGCATCGCTCGACAGCCGATACGTAAGCGTGTTTTGCGGCCCGTCCACTTTGATAGTGCTCCCCTGAGCAGTCACCTCGCTGCCGATGAGCGTGGCCATTTGCGTATTGTTCATGGCGGAAATAGAGGCACTCATCGCGCCGAGCTGAGTGCTCATGTTGTAGATCTGCTCGACAGTGGAAAATTGCGCGAGCTGTGCCGCAAAGTTCGTTCCGTCGAGCGGATTCATTGGATCCTGATTCTTGAGCTGGGCTATCAGCATTTTCAGGAATTCGTCCTTTCCGATGATTTTATTCTGGGAAGAAGCCGTACTGTTTGTCCCCGAACTCACGCTGGATACAGTGCTCATCTTTCACCTCTTATCTTGCTTGCTTCGATTATACAAAAAGACTTACCTTCCCGGCCCCTGTCTTTTCCGGTCCCCACCGCACCGGCTCAAGCGCGGCCTGGCCCGGGGCATCGATCAGCGGCTTTTCCGTCTCTGCGTCCCGGCCTCGCCGGGGATGATCGCCGTAGAAGGCGCCGCCCTGGAACATTCCGGAGCGGTCATCCGCCGGGCGGTCCTGGATGAATACATCCACTCTCTCCATCCTCAATCCCTGTTCCTGAAGGGAATTCCTGAGCTGATCGATATTGGATTGCAGGGCATTCCTGACTTCCCGGTTATCCGACGTAATGACCATCTTGACCCGGTCATGCCTTACAACGATATCCATGTCGAGGGCGCCCAACTGCGGAGGATTAAGTTCAATCCTGATCCTGCTGGAATTCCTATTGACGGCGTATTCGACCCCATCCAGCACCTGATTGATCAGAACCGGGGGTTCAATGGATACCGCGTTTTTCTGACCGCCCGGGACCACCTCCGCTTCCGTGGCGCCGGCATTGATATCGTAGCGGGTCGACGCCGCAAAATCCTTCGCCTTCGGCTGTATCTTCACCCGTTCCGCGCAGACGGAATCGCTCTCTTTAAAAGTGAATGCCTCAACAAGCTCGGCCGCCCCCGCGGCTCTCCCGGCAAAGTAAGAATTGCGTGCGGAGTCGCTTCCCGCCGTTCCCTTGAGGAAGGAATCCATTGTAAATTTAATTGTCTCTTTCTCGGGACCGGCGTTTTCGGAACCAGTGGATGAAGGAATCCCCTTGTGCTCCCGAAACTGCGGAATATTTTTCGGATCGGCTCCGGTGCCCGCCGCTTCGCGATTTCCCCTTGCGACAGACGGCTTCTCTGCGAACAGAGCCGCTGCCTCTTCTGTTTGCGGCACCCGCAAGGCGGAGGTATCCGGTCTTGATGAGAAACGCTGCTCAGCCTCTCCCCCCTTGATATTGAATTGAGGAGATTCTTTTTTACGATCCGCCGCAGCGGCGTTTGGAAGATTCTTCGCGCCCTGGATCACGCCCTGTCCCTTTTTAGGAGCGCCGGCATCAGGAAATTCGGGAGTTCCGTTCTTCTCCGGCGCGGAAGAAGCGGGCGATACAGCCCCTTGCAGTATATGGAAGCGACGTTTTTCAACCGTGGAATAATCGCCCGGCCCGGCATTTTGCCCCGCCGGTTTTTCCGGTTCCTTGACCGGCGATGTAAACGGATTACGGCTATTCAAGGGCTTTTTTAAAGCGTGCTGCGCAACCGCTGTTTCCTTACTGAATGAATCGCCGGCCTGCTCCTCTTCCTCCTGGATCACTTTCAAAAGCGCGACCGGCGTCTTCTCCTCTTTTATGTGCCGAGGGTTACCTGATCCTGTGTCGGATATATTCCCACCCATGACCGGCAGATGAACAAAATGCTTTATCGCAGGAGATTTTGAACTCCCCGGGTCGCCCGCTCCGCTGGTTTCAGAAGCGGGGCACATCCCCATGGACTGTAGAATGAGATCGAATAGAATAGACGGATCCGCCCCTCCTTTAACGGCCTTGCCCTTGCGGCCGGCATGGGCGATCTGTCCATCGGTCAGGGTCTGGATTTGTAATTCCTGCATTCCGATTCATCCACACAAATTTTTATCGAGAAGAGAGCAAGAGATATGCCACAAATAATATTTTCTTTTATATCGAATACTTACATAAAAACGCGGGCAGTGAAACAGTCGTTTGGGGAAAATATTTCCCGGCTGGAGCAAATCGGAAGGGGAGTTTTCAGCCGGGTTTCAAACGTGGTCGGGTTTTATTTTGAATAATAAACAAATCCCAGCGCTTAAAACTGTTCAAAGTTTCGCGGGATTCGAATTTTGAATTTGTTTAGTGCTTGGGGATTTAGGATTGAGAGTTTGTCCTTTTATTTCGCATTCTGCGAGGTCGTGATCTCTTTAGCGATCTCCACGGATTTTGCGGGATTGATGAAACCCCAGATCGGGCCCGCCTTCTTTGTATTCATGTTCATCAAAATTCCAGCCGCTGTTTTCGTATCCATGCGTTCCAGGATGGTAGCCACCTGATTGGGGGGAGCCGCCTCATAGACTTTCGCCAGGTCTTTGAATTTCTTTTCGTCCATCTGGCTGGCCGTCTCAAGGCCGACATTCAATTTGTCCTCCAGTCCTTTGAGCCTCTCGATTTTCTCAACGATCTCCTTCCTCAGGGATTCCAGCCTCTTCTCTTCCGATTTCAGGGCGCTCTCGCGGCTTTCAAGCTGCATCTGTCGCTCTGTAAGGGAGGACAGGAGCTTTTTCTCATTCAGCAGTTGCTCGTCCACATCCTGAACGGTACCCTGGAAGACCCTGAGAGGCGATTCCGCAAGGGCATGCCCGATCGACCAGGGAGAAACGCCCGTTGCCGTCTCCAATTTCTTGATGACGCCGCCCAGCGCGAGAAATTTCACGACAAAGAAAACAACCACGAGGATTTCACAGAGAATGATCAGTTTCTTCACTTTCCACCTTGCTCTGGAATTTTGTAATGCCGAATTCATCCATTTCTTTGCGCTCTTTGGCCTCAACTTCGGATCGGTACTCCTCTTTTTTCCTCTCCTTGAGGTTTTCCATAACCTTTCTTTTTTTCACCGCCTCCAGCAGTTCGACCCTTTTCTTCTCGACGACCTCCTCCGCCTTCCTCACTGCCGCCTGCTGTCCGCGCTCCTTATCGGTCATATGCCTGATAAAGGATACATACGAGGCGATTTCCGAGGAGTTCAAATCTCCTTCCTGCATCTTCAGGAACTGATTCATCAGGACTTCTTTCCTGCGCTTCAGCGTCTCCAAAATATTCTTCTCCTTTTCCAGATATTTCAGGGAATCGGAATATTCGACGAGGCACTTCTCCTCTAGAGTCTTTCTGTAATCGAGAACAGACTGCAGCTTAAAAAGGAACATCAACGCCTCTACTGAAACAACTGATACAGCGCCCGCTTGCTATCCGCGAAACCTGCTTTTTCATTGATATCCTGCTTTAAAAACGCATTGACCTTGTTGATCATCTTTATAGCGTAATCGATTTCCGGATTGCTCCCCTCCACGTAGGCGCCGATATTGATCAGGTCTTCCGCCTTCCTGTAAGTGGCGACGATATTCAGAATGTCATTGGCCCGCTTTATATGCTCCTCGTCCACGATATCCCTCATGACCCGGCTTATGCTGCTCAGAACATCCACCGCGGGATAGTGATTCTTGACCGCCAAATGCCTCGACAGGCAGATATGGCCGTCAAGGATGGAACGGGCGGCATCCGCGATAGGCTCGTCAAAGTCTCCCCCTTCCACCAGCACCGTGTAAATGCCCGTAATGCTCCCTTTGCCCTCGACAGTCCCCGCCCTCTCCAGCAGTTTCGGAAGGAGGCTGAAGACTGAGGGGGTATATCCTTTCGTGGTCGGGGGCTCTCCCACGGAAAGGCCGACTTCTCTCTGCGCCATGGCAAACCTTGTCAGCGAATCCAGCATCAGCAGAACATCTTTTCCCTGGTCCCGGAAATATTCCGCAAGGGAAGTCGCAATATAGGCCGCTCTCATCCGGATCAGGGGGTGCGTATCCGATGTAGCCACCACCACGATGGACCTTGACAGCCCTTCTTCCCCCAGGTCCTTTTCGAGAAATTCCCGGACTTCGCGCCCTCTTTCGCCGATCAATCCGATGACATTCACATCCGCCTTTGTATGCCTAGCCATCATGCCCAAGAGGACGCTCTTTCCGACACCTGATCCAGAAAATATGCCCATTCTCTGCCCCTTGCCGAATGTCAGAAGGGCATTGAGAACCCTTATCCCCAGGTCAATCGGCTCCGTGATCCGGCCTCTCTGAAGGGGGTTTATGGGGTCCGCGTAGATGGGGTATTGCGCCTCGAATCCCAATACCCCCCGATTGTCGATCGGATCGCCCAGGCCGTCGATCACCCTTCCCAGAAGATCCGGACCCACTCTGACTTCCGCTTTCCTGCCCAGCGATACAATCCTGCATCCCGGCCCGATCCCGCGGATCGATTCCAGCGGCATCAAAAGGACCTTGCCCCTCTTGAAGCCAACGACTTCCGCATGGATCACGCCGCCGTCGCCGTGCGGATAAATATGGCATGCCTCTCCGATGGAAGTGCCGGGACCATGCCCCTCCACGACAAGACCGATGACCTGGCTGACCTTGCCATTTACACGTATGGGGTTCGTTTTTTCCAGAATCTCGTGATATTTCCGGAAATCGAAATTCATCGCGGGATTCAAGCGGCTTACCTCTTACTCTGAAGAGCGTTGATTATTTCTCCCATTTGTTTTTCAAGACGGGCATCCACTTCGCCGAAAAGGGTTTCAATAATCACCCCTCCCTGGTTTATTCCCGCATCCGCCTCAAAGACCGGGTCTTTCACACCTTCAAAACCGCTGAGGATATCAGGGCTTGCTTGAACCATGTACTCATAATCCTTCGGATTGAGCCTGATCTTAATTCCCTCTTTGTCGAGGATGTTCCTGATCGCCGATCTCAGTACGCCTGCGAAAACTTCCCTGTTGACCGTCAATTCCTGCTGGATTATTTTTCCCGCGATGGCTACGGAGAGGTCCAGTATTTGCGATTCGGCTCCCGACAGCAGCTCTTTCTTAAGCCTGGCAAGCTCGAGCAACGCACCGGAAAAAGCGGCGACAGCCGATGACAGCTTTTCCCTTTCCGTGTCTGCGCCGATCTTAAGCCCTTCTGAAAATCCCCTGTCATATGCCTCACTGATCTGAGCTTCAGCCCTCTTGTCTTCTTCTTGAAAATCCGCGGTGGAGCCGTCTTCCCTCACTCTTTCGGCGCTTTGCGGGTTCATGCCGAAATCAGCGTGGATGAACCCAGAAGGGACCTGCGGTTTATGGCCGTCGACAATCTCTATCTTTTTCGACTTTATGAGCATGTCAGACCAGCTTGTCCTCCTCTTCGCCCCGCGCCAGGAAGATCTTGCCCTCCGCCTCCAGCCTTTTCGTGGTCTCGATGATCACCATTTGACTCTTCTCAATTTCAGACAGCCTCGTGGGGGGCATGAGCTCGATATCTTCTTTCAGCATCTCAGCGCCGCGCTTGGACATGTTCCTGAATACCCTTTCCCGCGCCTCCTCATCAACGATCTTCAAGGCCCGCGAGAGATCCTCGCTGCTCACTTCCCTCAACAGTTCCTGCATGCTCCTGTCATCCAGTTTCAGAACATCGTCGAATGTAAACATCTGGCTGCGAATCTCGGTCGCAATCCCGGGGAAAGCCTCATCGAGCGCCTGCATGATCGCGCTCTCACTGGCGCGGCTCATGCGATTCAGGATTTCCGCCATCATGGCCGCCCCCCCGGCTTTCTTGCCGCTTACTCTTCCGACCATGATCTCCTTCTCAAGAGTCCGGGCGATTTCCTCTATGAGTTCACTCGGCACGCTTTTCAGGGTCGCCATGCGTTTGGCGACCTCGCACTGCATCTCCACAGAAAAACTCTCCAGGACCTCGGCTGCCTGCTGCGGATCAAGATGCGCGAGAATCAGGGCAATAGTCTGAGGGTGCTCTGTCTTCGTAAAGTCGGTCAGCATTTGCGGGTCGATATCCTTCAGTTTTTCAATAATGGGATTGTACACCGCGGCGCGCCCTTCCTTTTCCATGATACTCAGGTAAGATTGCGCCCTTTCCTCGCCTAACGCCTTGACGAAGATATTTTTCGTAAAATCGTCCGTTACGGACAGTATCCCTCCTTTGCTCCTCGCAAGCTCACAGAATTCCCTTGCCACAGCATTGACTTCGTTTAAAGAGACGGCATTGATCCGGCTCATGTTCCGGCTGAGCAATTCGACCTCTTCAGGTCGGAGATTCTTGATGACCTTTGCAGCCACATCTTCGTCCAGGGACAAGAGCAGTATGGCCGCTTTTTCTTCCTGATTCATATCAGCCCTTCAACCAGTTTCTCAAGAGATCCGCAAATTTCTTTGCATCCGCACTGGCCATCTGCTTGACTATTTCCGATTCGCTGAATGATTTCACTTCCTGGACACCAAGAAGGGGGACAGCTCCGCCGCTCTCCAGTTCCGCCGTACCCTCAGGCAACCCCCTGACGGACGCCGTCGATTCCCTGCCCCGCGCCAGAAGCATTCTCGCCATCGGACGAAGGAAAAAAAGCATGAAGAAAACAAGGGCCGCCAGCAGAATTACATACTTGAGAACAGGGGAGAAAACCGCTACTTTTTCACCCCAGGACTCTTTCGCCGGCTCGTTCTCGGCGTCCACTTTCTTGAAAGGGACATTGGTTACCACCACCTGGTCTTCCCTCTTGGGATCGAAGCCGACGGACTTTTTCACCAGGTCCTCCAGATCGCCTATTTCCTTCTTGGACCTCGGCTGGTACTCCTCAACTCCCTTCTCATTCTTCACATAATTGCCGTCCACGAGCACGGCAATCGAGAGCTTCTTTATGTCTCCGACGGGCATGACCGTCTTATTAACGACTTTATTGATCTCGTAGTTGATGATCTCGTCCATTTTTTCGTGATTGGGCTCCGCCTTCCCGACCGGGGCTTTCGCGCCCGGAGCGGGTTGAGCACCCGTTGACGGCGGGCCGGTGCCGGTGGTCTTTTCACTCTGTCTTTGCGTGCTCCTCACCACCTGCGCCTCGGGGTCGTACTTTTCTTCGGTCTTTTCCATGATCCGGAAGTCAAGGTCGGCGGAAACCCGCACCACCGCTTTCCCTTCTCCGACGACTTTTTCCAGCATCGATTGCACCCGGGCGGTCAGATCCTTCTCTATATTCCGCTGGTATTCAATCTGGGAATTGGTCATCTTGGCAAGTTTCGACTCATCCTGTACCTTGGACAAAACCTTGCCGCTGTTATCGACCACCATGACGTCGGCGGGACTTAGCCCCTCCACGCTGCTTGCCACGAGGTGGACGATGCCGTCGATCTGGGCCGGCTTGAGATTTCTGCCGGATTTTAATTTTACAATGACCGACGCCGTCGGCTTTTTTTGATCCTCGGAGAACAGGGATTTTTTCGGAATGACGATATGAACCCGGCTTTGCTGGATCTCGTCCAGTCCGTTGATGGTCCGGGCAAGCTCTCCCTGCAGGGCCCGCTGATAATTCAACTGTTGGACAAACTCCGTCACCCCCAGACTCTTGTTATCAAATATCTCGAATCCGACGACACCCCCCTGAGGCAGGCCGGATGCGGCCAGTTCCAGTCTCAGTTCAGAGACCTTGTCCTGAGGCACGAGAATGGAATCCCCCGACGCGGACACCTTGTAAGGGATCTTTTTTTCCTGCAATTTGGATACTATGTTCCCGGCGTCCTCGGCGCTGAGATTGGAAAACAGCACCCGGTACTCTGCCTTGTTTGCCACAAAGACGATCATTCCCAGGCCGATCACCGTAATTACAACAACCGTTATCATGGTAAATTTCCTGGAGGGCGTAAGGGTATTGAAACCCTTCCAGATCTGAACAATAAATTGCTTAACGGAATCCATAGCCGCCCCGAATTCTAAATTCCAAAATCCCAAAAATCTAAACCCGTGAATTGAAAAGTCCAGCTTCAGGTTTAAATTCGGGATTTGGTTCTTGGGATTTGGGATTTTCCCTTATACCTGCATTCTCATTACTTCCTGGTATGCTTCGATGATCTTATTCCTGACCTGCATCATGGCCCGGAAAGAGATGTCCGCCTTTTCCAGTGCTATCATCGCCTCGTGAATGCTCCCGGACTTGTTCAGCTCGACTTTTGCAATGGCCTGATCGGCATCGATCTGCAGCCGGTTGATCTCATTTATGGCGTTTTTGAGCATGTTGCTGAAACTTCCCCGGTCTTCCCGGCTCTCGCCCGGCTTGACCGGTTTCGCAAGCGACGGGCTCAACCCGTCTTTAATTAATATGTCTGTCATTTCCCAATCCCCTTGAAATCGAATTGCTCCCGGACAAATCTCCGAATCCGCTTTTAGCCCATGCCTTATGCCGCACGGCATTCACAGCCGCAGCATTTGACATTCGGAGTCTGAAATTTGACACTATTTCCCGATATCCAGTGCCTTCAGCGCCATATTCTTCGTGGAATCGAATGCAGTGACAAGGGCCTCGTAAGCGCGGTTGGCAATGATCATATCGGCCATCTCCGATACGATATTGACGTTGGGCATGGCCACGTATCCCTTCTGATCGGCATCGGGATGCCCGGGATCAAATATTCGCTTGATCCCTTCTTGATCTTCCACGATATCCCGGACTTCCACCGACTTCACTGCATCTTTCAGCTTCTGATTGAAGCCTCCCTCCACCGGCACCGAGGAGAGCGTCACGACTTTCCGTTTGTAAGGTCCGCCCTCCGGTGTACGGGTCGTACCCAGGTTTGCGAGATTGCTGACGATGACATCCATTTTGGTACGCTGAACACTGAGTCCGGCCCCGCATATTTTGAAATTAGTCGAAAAATCCATTTTATTTCGTCTCCTTCAAGACATTTTCAAGGCCTCTGAATTTTCTTGCCAGCAGTTCAACAGTAAGATTGTACATCAGATTGTTCTCCGCCACGTTCATCATTTCCTTGTCCAGTTCCACTTTATCCCCGGAGGAGACGACTCCGTAGCCGGACAGACCGGAATTCGCCGGCCCGGCCGGCAGATGCCTGCTGTTCGTTTTCACAAGGATCACCTGTGGACCGTCCTGCGCGGCTTTTTTCAACTCATCCGGGAACCTTATGTCTTTCGGAACATATCGAGGCGTATCGATATTCGCCACATTGGAAGTGATTACTTTATGCCTTTCCGCGCGGTAATCCAGAACTCCGGAAAGGAACTGAATAGTTTTACCGAATAACGCTTCCATAGACTGCTCCTTTCACCACGAAAGGAAATTCTTGCAAAGCTTATACCAGATGAATAGCCACGTTTGCGCTCAATCCGGCCTTCGTCCTGAAGCATACAAGTTGGACAGACCCGGAAATTTTTTCCCGTTTTCAAAAGAATTCGAACCGGCGGCCAGGTACATACAGGCATCCGATATCTTTGTCATAGATTATCCATCTTGTATTCATTCAGCTTGTTCCGCATGGTCCGCACGCTGATGCCCAGTATTTTTGACGCCTTCGTCTTATTCCCCCTGACTTCCCTGAGCGTGTCATAGATCAGGCGTTTTTCCATGTCCCGCAGTGTCGGACGGCCGGACGGCGCCTCAGCCGTTTCCTGCAGAACCGGGCAGGAGCGCCCTGTCCCATTTTCAGTTTCCTCCATAATCAGGTGCTCCGGCAGTATGTTCTTTCCGCCACAGATGAGCACAGCCCTTTCAATGACGTTTTCCAGCTCCCTGACGTTGCCCGGCCATGAATATTTCTGCAAAACGACCGCGGCTGCGGCCGACAGCTCCGTTTTCTTCTTCCTGTTGATCTGGCTGTACTTCGTTATAAAATAGTCCACTAATGGAATAATATCCGCCGGCCTCTCCCTCAAGGCGGGTAGTTTCACCGGAACCACATTCAATCTGTAATACAAATCCTCTCTGAATTTCTTCTCCCCGATACATTTCTTGAGATCCGAATTGGTGGTGGCGATGATGCGGACATCGACAGGGACGGGGTCTCTGCCTCCCAGCCTGTCGATTTCGGATTCCTGGATGGCCCGGAGGAGTTTTGCCTGCAGTTGAATATCCATTTCGCTCACCTCGTCGAGGAGAAGCGTCCCTCCGTCCGCCAGTTCGAATTTGCCCAGTCTCCGCTGGGCGGCACCGGTGAACGCCCCTTTCTCGTAGCCGAACATTTCACTTTCGAGGAGGTTGTGCGGCACGGCCGCGCAGTTGATCGCCACGAAAGGCATATTGCTTCTATTGCTGTGTCTGTGGACGAACCTGGCGATAAGCTCCTTGCCCGTCCCGCTTTCCCCCTGGATCAGGACGGTTGATTTGCTCTTGGCGATGCATTTCAACATGTCCAGGAGACCCAGCATTTTCCCGTCCTGCGTGATAATTTCCCGGTATCGCGGGTCCGTAGTCTCCGTGGCTGACGCCTCCTCACCGTGACCGTTATCCGCGAATACATTCTTGACCACCAGTTCCAGATCTTCCAATGAGAAGGGCTTCATGATGAAATCGGCGGCCCCTTCTTTCATGGCATCGACTGCCGTATTCACAGTGCCGTAAGCGGTAATCACGATGACGGGGGTCTCGGGAGAGTTCTTCTTGACGCCGCGCAGCACGTCCATGCCGCCCGCCTTGGGCATGCGCATATCCGTAATGACAAGCTCATACCGCCCTTTGCCTATTTTCCTCAAGGCATCCATCCCGTCCACTGCGGTCTCGACCTCATAGCCGCAGCTCACCAGAGACTCCGACAAAGCCAGCCTCATGGACGGTTCATCGTCAACGATCAATATGGGTTTCATTTTCACCTTATCCGCCGACCCGCAGGGTTTCCGATCCCGCCCGCGGATTTTCAGAATACGATTTCCGCCCGAGCAATGGGAGGGTGATACTGAAAACCGTCCCCCTGTTGCTGCTCTCTACATCGATGGATCCGCCGTGTATATCGATGATATTGTGAACAATCGCGAGGCCGAGACCCGATCCCCTCTCTCTGGTGCTGAAAAAAGGATCGAATATCTTTTTCAAGTGCTCTTCTGGTATACCGGTGCCGGTATCCGCAAACCGGATCTCGACACTCGCATTGGACGAAGAGCATTCTATATGGAGACGTCCGCCTTCCGGCATCGATTGCAACGCATTCAATATGATGTTGAGAAAGACTTGTTTCAGCATTTCCGAATCTCCCCGGACGAAAGGCTCGACACCCGAGAATTTCCCGGACAATGATATCCCTTCTTTCTCGACAAGCTGCTTCGAGAAGAGGAGGACCTCCTTCAGGACACCCTGCAAGCTGATTCTCTTCATCAGGGGATTCGGTTTCCGCGCGAACAAGAGAAGGTTGGTGATTTTATTATCCATGTTTTTCACGGAGGCGATGATCTGAAGCAGCCTCTGCCGGTTTTTTCTGTCACGAACCTCTTTTCGCAAGAGTGACGCAAACAATTCTATACTGCCGAGAGGATTGCGTATCTCGTGGGCGATATTGGCGGCCATTTCTCCCATGGCGGCGAATTTCTCCGTTCTCTTGGCCATTTCCTCCAGTTTTTCGATCCTTGTTATGTCGCGCAAAACGAAAACGTTGCCCACTACCCTGCCCCGCGCTGTCTTCACGTGGGAGCTGAAGAATTCGACCACCCGCCCATTCATCCTGACCTTCCGGCCCTGCATATCGCTGTGAGTCAGGAGGTCCGGATTTTTTTTTCGATCATGGGAAAGAGCGGCGTCAAAGATGTCCCTCACCGGTTTGTCAATGGCACACTCCCGGGAGATGCCGCAGAATTGTTCGGCACAACGGTTCAGAATCGTGATCCTCCCCTGCAGGTCGGTTACGATAACACCGGTAGTCAGACTTCCGAGTATGTTTTCAAGGTAGTTCTTGACCTCTTCCTTTTCGGCGATTGTCCTCTTGAGCTCGACGTTCTTTTCTTCCAGTTCCCGATTGATTTGCGCGAATTTTTTCTCCAGGTTTGAAAAAGCCTTCTGCATCCGCAGAGCCGCCTCATTGAAATTTTCAAATGATTTCTGCAGATAAAGATAGTGTTCCTTTTCCCGCTTATTCACGGACAGCCGATCACTGCACGTATTTCGAATACTTTTCATCCCAGTTGTTCTCTTTGACATAATAATCCACGATATTCCCCCAGAACTCCTCGCCCCCGCGGCTCTTCAATTCGGAGAACGTCTTTTCCGCCATCTGTGGATTCTTCGATTTCACATATCCCCTTCCCATATCATAGAGGGCCCACAGATTTCTCCGGCTCTCCGGAACATCGGTCAACGACTGCTTGTACATAGCTACTGCCTCGCCGTATTTGCCCTCTTTGAAAAGACAGTCCCCTATACCCCGGAAAGACTCCAGCAGAAGATCCTGCGGATATTTCTTTTTATCCTTGTTATAAGCGGCCACGGCCTTCTGATAATGGGCGATCGCGGCCGGGCAAGAGTTGAGCTCTTTCAGCGCCTGGGCGTAACTGAAATACAGCGCCGCAGGCTCATCCATGTCTTCGGCGTATTCAATACATTCGGAATACGAGGAAGACGCCTTGTCGAAAAGGCCTTTTTGCATGTAAAGGTCGCCTCTCAGCTTACGAATGCCGGCATAGGTCGCCCGGTCCGTTTTCGGCGTTTTGGCGGCGAGTTCATCAAGGGCCCTTTCAGCGCTGTCGTGCCTCCCCCGCCTGCAGTCTATTCCGGCCATGGCAAGCAGTATCTGATTTCTTTCCGGTATATTCCCGGCGACACCGAGGAGATTCTCGAAAACACGCTTTGAATCGAAATACAACTCCAATCTCTTGAGACTGTCCCCCATCTTGTAGATAGCCTTGTAATCCTCGTCCTTCGTAAGGATCCCTTCGTAGGATTTGAAATATATCCTGGCGATCGCGAGGTGGTCTCCCTGATCGTAGTATTTATGAACAAGGTGATTCACATTCTGGATGAGGTTTCTGATTCCTTCTTCGCGGTATCTCCCCTGCGGGAAAAAACGCACGAGAATAACATTAGTATCGAACGCTTCTTCATAGCGATTGTTTTTCCCCAGTGCATATCCTTTCTGCAGCAGCAAGCCTTCTGTCAATTCCCCCGTATCCTGTCTCGCCAGCATTATGTTATAAGCATGGATGGGGTCACGGTAGTTCTGTATTCCGGGTAGATCGGGAAATTTCATGCCCGGCTTTTTCACTCCGATATTGGCCATGACAATCGCCCCTTCCAGGGCTTCCCTGCTGTCCGGATAATTCTCGATCAGAACACTCAGCATTTTCACCGCAATTGGGTATTGATCCATTTCAATAAAGGCGCGCGCAATAGAGAAATGGACCTCCCTGCATAACTCGTCTTCCGGGTACAGATTCAGGAAAAGAAAAAAGGCGCTGACAGCATCGGAATATTTTTTGCTGCGCAAGTAATGGTAGGCCAGATTCAATATGGAATCCTTTGGTGTTTCGTCCAGGGGCCATCTCGCCAGGGCATCGTGATAGACGACCGCAGCCTGGTCATCCTGCCTCAGCTGAGAATAGGCATCACCCGCCCCGAAATAGGCTTTCTTGATGTATTCTCCCTTAGGATATTTCTGCAGGTATTCTTTAAATTTTGCAGCCGCCTCTTCGAAGCTTCTGGTCCTGAAAGCCATTTCCCCTATCATGTAAACGGCTTCCGGGAAATAAGAGGAATCGGGATAACGCTGGTATATATTCAGATATTCCCTTTTTGCTTCATAATAAAACTTAAGCGTGTCATAACTCCTTGCCAGGCGGTAATAGGCATGGGCATTCTCTTTTTTCGAATCCGGATATTTCTGGACGAGTTCTTTATAGGCGTCTACGGCCGCCAGCAGATCCGTGTTGCTTCCACCCCGACCCAGGTAGTAATGGCAGTCGGCAATGCGCCTCAGGACCTTTTCCTTGAAGCCCGGCTCAATGTCCTCGCGGGTAAGCGTATTTAATTTGCTCAAGGCTTCATTGTATCTGCCCGACTCCAGATCGGCGATTGCGCTCCTGTATACGGGATTCTCAGGCAGTGCCGTCTCATCCGGCGCGGGCGCGCCGGAAGACACAGCGCTTTGAGCAGGCGCGCCGCCCGCTTCAACGGGTTGCCCCTTTATAGCTGCTTTTTTATCTGTCTTCCCGGATGCGCTCTTCGGTTCGTTTTTCACCGGACGGCGTTCTTTCGCCGCTGTTTCCGTCTTCTTCCTGTCCCCCTTTTGCCTCACAGCCTGGGGGACGGCCCTGGAGGAGCTGACCTCCTGGATGCTGAAATTGCCGATGATACCCATCTTTCTGAGCTCATCGCCGGCAGCCCGGGCAGCCGATCTGTCCCGGAACCGTCCGATATACACCCTGTACCATTCGCCTTTACCGGGAACGACTGTTTTTTCATAATAAGAGTCATGGCCGAGATTTTTCAGATCCTGAACATGCGCACCCGCCTGTTTCTGATCCTTGTAGGCCGCGATCTGGATGTAAAAACGCGAAGGGTGTTTTGAAGTGTATGCATTGGATATCACTGTCAAAACTGATATGACAACAATTGAAACGAGGAGTATCGATTTCTTCATGCCCGCCGGACCGGAATGCCTGTGAATCATGGAATAAATGTCTTTACGTAAAGATATCGCTTTTTTAAATAAGCAATTTACATACCAGTCACAGGGCTAAAGGCTAAAGGCCACAGGCCACAGGCTAAAGGCTAAGGGTCCGCTTGCGGTTCATGTCAAAACCGCCGTCCCGGTGACAATAATTTGACGAATTCGGGCGCGCTTCGCTGCAGACGAAGGGCATCAAAAAAAGAAGGTGAGGAGATGAGAGGCATGAACCGGCAGGAATGAGAAAGGATTATTGTATCTTGAATCTCTTTAATTTTTCAACGAATGTCGTTCTATTCAGGTGAAGCAGCTCCGCCGCTTTCTTTTTTGCTCCGCCTGTCTTCATCAGGGCCTTGGAAAGCAAATCCTTTTCGAACTGATCGACCATGTCATTGAAATTCAGGCCTTCTTCCGGCACTTCAATATGATTCCGATACTCGACCAAGTGAGAATTCAGTATCTTGTCGGGGAGGTCTTCCACGCACAATTCCCCCCCGTCCTTCATAACGACGAGCATTTCGATCAGGTTTTCGAGTTCCCTTACGTTCCCGGGCCATGTATACTGCATCATACAATTCATAACCTCGGGATTGAGCTTCAATTCGTTCCTTTTTTTCAGTTTACAGAACTTTCTCAAAAAGTGATTGACAAGGATCGGTATATCCACCTTCCTCTCCCGGAGAGGAGGAAGGTGGATAGGGATTACATTGAGGCGATAAAAAAGATCTTCGCGGAATTTCTTCTCCGCAATCGCTTTTTCAAGGTCCTGGTTCGTGGCGGCGATGATCCTGACATCCACCTGAATCGTCTTGACCCCGCCGATTCTTTCGAACTGCTTTTCCTGAAGCACCCGGAGCACTTTCACCTGAAGCGCAGGGCTCATATCCCCGATCTCGTCCAGGAAAATCGTCCCGCCGTTGGCCAGCTCGAATCGGCCCATTCTGCTCCTGATAGCACCTGTAAAAGCTCCTTTTTCATGTCCGAAGAGCTCGCTTTCCAGGAGGTCTTCAGGAATCGCACCGCAATTGACGGCAACCAGGGGGAAGCTGCACCTTTCGCTGTTGAAATGAATGGCCTTGGCTACAAGTTCCTTTCCTGTTCCGCTTTCTCCATAAATAATGACCGTGCTGTCTGAAGAGGCCACCTTTTCAATGGTTTCAAAAATTCTCTTCATGTTGTCGCTGTAGCCGATCATATTTCCAAAATCGTATCTTTTCCTCAACTGGCCTCTGAGAGAACTGTTTTCCTCTTTAAGCCTGGCAAAAGAAAGGGCCCTTTCTATGGTCAACTTGACCAGGTCGTCCTTCAGAGGTTTGGTGATATAATCGAAAGCGCCGAGCTTCATCGCCTCCACGGCCGTATCAATGGTTCCATAACCCGTCACCATGATGACGATATTGTCGGGATTCAATTCCGTCACGAATTTCAGCAGCTGCAGGCCGTCCACATTCGGCATCTTCAGATCGGTGATGACGAGATCGTATTTATCCTCGAGCATTGCATCCATTGCCTTGCGGCCGTCTTCCACGGCCTTCACTTCGTAACCGCACAGTGTCAGCAATTCGCTCAAATTTTCCCGGCTGAGATCGTCATCTTCCGCGATTAGTATACGTGCGCTTTTCATTCGCAAATCCGCCGATTCACCTGGTCCGCGCGATAAAAACAGCCCCGGAATAACAGTCAACAGCTGCAGAGGTCTTTCACATCGATTATGTGCCTGTTTTGATTCAAAGATACCTTTGTAGCTTATTGCGAATACACAAAAAAAAACGAATAGTCAATAATATTAAAGTAAAAAATTTAAGTATTCGATTTTACACAATTTTCCTTCCAAATAAAAAACAGGGGCCCTGTGTAAAAAATGTTCAAGTTTTAAATTCCGCAGCCGATATACACAGTAGGTTAATATTGGAAAGCGGATCCCGCCCATGACGATTTCTCCTTACCAGGTAAACAGCATTTTGAAGGCATACAGCAAACAGAGCAAGATCAAGCTCAAGGATGCTGTACCGAGTGAAACCGTCAAGAATGACAAGTACAAAGATGTCGTATCCCTGACATCGAAAGATGACAAGACTCAGGCCTACGACAAAATTTCCTACAGCCTTCTGGATATTATTCTGAAAGGCAAAACGTGATCGTCACCTTTCGGAATGATTCCCCCTTCGAGAAATAATAACAATCAATGCTTCCAAACCGTGCGCTATGGAACCTACTCGGAACTCGGATCTTGAAAATGAAACTGCACCTGCCCGGAGGAGCATCCTTGTCGTCGATGACGATGTCTCGACGAGATCGATGATTGTCGACGCGCTGCGTGAGTCCGGTATCGCATCCATATTTGAAGCCGAAAACGGCCTGGAAGCGCTTAAATTCCTGCAGTCGCATCCCTGTGACCTGATTATCAGCGATATAAAAATGCCCGGGATGAGCGGCATCGACCTGCTGAACAAAGTAATGGAGTTCAACCCTTCCATCCACATGATCATGATCACGGGCTTTCCGACGCTGGATTTATCGGTATCAGCGATAAAAACCGGCGCAGTCGATTTCATGGCCAAGCCTTTCAATATCGATGATCTTATCTATAAGGTCAGTATTTATCTGCGGGAGAAAAGGATACTCTCGGAAGAGTCCAGAAAAGAGAAAATCGATTCCCTCAAATTAAGGAATAAGATCACGGAACTGTCGACGAGAAGTTACATTTACGACTGTATAGAGAATGTTAGCGAAAGCAACGAATACATCTTCCAGGAAATGGTGGACCTGGCCATCAAGCTGGTTAATGGAGAAAGCTGCGCAATTTTGTTGTACGATTCGGAAAATGACCGGTTTATACCCAAAGTAATCCGGAGCTCGATTTACGATCTGTACAGCAACATTGTCCTGCCCTCGTTGACCGGCATATTCCGCGAAGTCGTACACAAAAAAGAACCTTTGATGATGAATACGCACGACCATGCCCAGATGGTCAATTCACTGATCTGCGTGCCCCTCAAGATCAGAAACAACGCCTTCGGAGTGATCACCTTATCCAGAAAGAAAAACGGTATCGAATTCTCCCGGAGCGATCTGAATTATATTCTCAGTCTGACCAAGAGAGCCTCTCTTAATCTGGAGAACAAGATACTATACGAAAGCATCTATACAAACATCATGGACACCTTCTATTCCCTCGCGGCCTCCATCCAGGCCCGCGATCATTATACTGAAGAACACTCCATCAGGGTCACGGAACTGGCACTGAAGACCGCACAGGTATTGGATATCCCTTCCCACGAAATTGAGTCGCTGAAGATCTCGGGCATGCTGCATGATATCGGAAAAATATCGGTGCCGGACAATATTCTCTTGAAGGCGGACCGGCTGACCATGGACGAATTCGCAGTGATCAAGGGGCACCCCATTACGGGAGAGAATATTTTGAAACCCGTTCTGCTCTTTGAAAACGAAATCAAGGCGATCCGGCATCACCACGAAAGGTGGGATGGAAAGGGATACCCTGACGGCCTGTCAGGAAATGAAATCCCCCTCAACGCGAGAATTCTGTCGGTGGTGGATTCTTTCGATGCCATGACCAACAACCGTCCTTACCGCACCGCCATGAGCGTCAAAGAAGCCATCGCGGAGCTCGAGAGGAATCGCGAGAAGCAATTCGACAGAATAATAGTAGACGTCTTTCTAAAAATATTGTAAGTTATTCACATTCCTTCAGACCTGCCGCTTTTTTCTTCGTAAATATTCGTTAATAAGGGTCAGGTGTTAAATAAATCTCAGGGGGAGCCCATGCGCCTTTTAAAAAAGTTTTTTCCGGGATATAAAATGAAGGAAGGCGTCCGGGAGACAACAAAAATGACAAAGATTATCGGACCTCTTCTGGACAAAGCAGCAAATGATATCTTTCTGGCACACAAGAAAACCCTTTTATCGGAGCCCATCACCTATATCGTGCCAGCGGTCTGGAGCGCCAGCAAGGATGGAAAGCTGACGGCGGAGCAGGAAAATATCAGCAAACAGGTCTTGCCGGTCATAAAGGAGATTTTCGCGGTCATGGAGATCGGAAATATGACCGAAGCACAAAAATTCGCTGTTGGTTTTCTTGTCCGGGGACTCATCATATCCAAAATCACTTACATGATCGAGGCCCTGAAAAACAGACTGTTCGCGCTTAACGTGCAGAACATCGACAATATAATTCATCAAATGAAACCAATGGGCAATGCGTGAGAGGACAGGCATCGGGCATGGGTGTTGGCATGATGCCTACTTTTTCACTCTCTCGCCGAATATCCTCCTTCCGATCCGGACTATGGTGGACCCCTCTTCCACTGCGACCTCATAATCGTCCGACATACCCATGGATAACTCCTTCATTTCGACTCCACTGATATTCGCTTGCGCGATTTCATCCCGCAGCATCCTCAAGTCCCTGAAAAAGGGCCTGGCGTCCTCAGGGTTCCGAAACCACGGCGCCATTGTCATCAGGCCCTGAATGGAGAGATTGGAGAACTTCGCTATCTGCTCAATCAGGCCAAAAACATTTTCCTTCTCGACGCCGCTCTTCGACGCCTCACCGCTCATGTTCACTTCAATGAGGATTCTGGTTATGCATCCCTCTTTTTTTGAACGCCTGTCCAGTTCCTCCGCAAGACTCAGCTTATGGACCGAATGGATCAAGTCGAAAAGCTTTACAGCATATTTCGCTTTGTTCGTCTGAAGGTATCCGATCATGTGCCATTGCGTCCGTTTGCCCATTTTTTCGATCTTCCGCCTGGCCTCCTGGACATAATTCTCCCCGATGATGTCCACCCCGGCATCGATGGCTTCCATAATCCGCTCGTCATCGACCGTCTTTGTAACCGCCATCAGCCGCACATCGGAAGGATTTCTATTCCTTCTGAGTGCTGCTTCCGCTATCCGTTTTCTGAGCTCTTCGACATTCTTGCCCACACTGGACATGACTTTTCCTCCTCTCGATCCGGCAGGGTGACGCTGCCTTATCATGGTGAGCCCGTCGGATCCGTGACAATCCCGACATTCTTTTCTCAACTTTTTACGAAACCGTCAAATCTCAGTATCCCCAATTTTTTCAAGACATCTGCAACTTGTGTCAGAGGCAGGCCGATCACATTTGTAAATGAGCCATGGATCTCCTTGATCAAAAAGGCGCCCGCCCCCTGGATCGCATAACCCCCGGCCTTATCATAAGGCTCACTGGTTCCGATATACCATTCCATTTCATCGCCCGCGATCTCCTTGAAAAGGACTTCGGACTCGACCGCCTGATTCGCAATGACTTCCGACCCCCGCGCGACGGCGAAACCGGTAATCACCCGATGCGTTCTGCCGCTCAGTTTCTGCAGCATACGCCTCGCCTGAGCCGGATTTTCCGGCTTGCCCAATGGTTCACCATCAATAACGACGATCGTATCCGCCCCCAGCGTCCAGGAATCAGGGTGCCTTATGGATATGGAAAGCGCCTTCTGCCGCGAGAATTTAAGTGCGTGCTCCAGGGGGGTTTCATGCGCCGTGAATACTTCCTGCACGCCGCTGGGGATGACCCTGAAATTTACGTTCAGAAGTTCGAGAAGCTCCTTGCGGCGGGGCGAAGCGGATGCAAGAATCAATTTTGAATCCATATTTTCATATAATCACAATCCGGTCTCGGTATCAATCGAAAGACTGCATCCAGAATCCACACCTTATAAATTCCATATTCACCTGGAACCGAACCGGAATTCTTCGTGCTCAGGATCCCGGTCCAATTCAATCCTGCATCTGAGTATGGCCTTGACAACACTTTTTTTGTTACTAAGTTATGCTTGACTGAACAGAACAAATAAAAAGAAAGGGGGAATTGAAATATGTGGTGGCCAGAATTTGGAAGATTTCAGAGAACTTGGGATCCCTGGCGCGAGATGCAGCGTATCCAGCGCGAGATGGATCGCTTGATTTCCAGGGCAACCATCCCGTATTCACAGGATTTTCCGGCCATCGACGTATGGGTCAGCGAAAACGATGCGATCATCACCGCAGAAATGCCGGGCATCGATCCTCAAGCGATCGAAATCTCCCTTAAAGGCGACAGCCTCTCATTGAGCGGTTCGCGTTCTCCGGAAGAACTGAAAGAAGGAGAGGCTTACCACCGACAGGAGAGAGCGCACGGCCGGTTTTCCCGGTCACTGAGACTTCCCTTCCAGGTTGATCCCGGGAAAGTCACTGCAAAATATGAAAAAGGAGTCCTGACGATAGATCTGCCACGGGCCGAAGAAGACAAGCCCAGGAAAATCCAGATCAAGAAAGAATAGGAGGTGATTCCTCATGGTAAATGAAAAACAGGAATTGCAGACACATAAAAAGGAAGCCCCGGTCGAGGCTGAAAGAACCAGAAACAGGAGAGTATACATCCCCAGCGTCGACATCATTGAGAAAAAGGATGCCATCATTCTCCTGGCCGACATGCCGGGAGTCGATGAAAATGCCGTCAATATCGTGCTGGACAAGAATGTGTTGACGATCTCCGGAACTGTCGAAGTCGATCACCACAAGGGTTATGACTTGTCCTATGCCGAATACGGAGTCGGCGATTATGAGAGGGCTTTTACGCTTTCGGAAGGTATAGATCAGGATAAAATCGAGGCGACCGTAACTAACGGAGTACTCCGATTGATACTGCCGAAAGCCGAACCCCTCAGGCCGAAAAAGATAGAGGTCAAGGCGTCCTGAATAAATTGCACAATTCTCAATCAGAAAGGAGAACAAGATATGCCATTAAGAGATCTTATCAGAAGCAGGCGGACTGTTCCGGCCAGGCGAGAAGAGATGCATCCTTTTCTCTCTCTGCAGCGGGAAATCAACCGGCTGATGGAAGATTTCTTTGGTGAAATCGAACCCGGGACGTC
>JBHGBI010000018.1:0-36661 GCA_041946925.1 Syntrophales bacterium
AGCCATTCTGTTACAAATCCTCCCACAAAATTCGTTAACATATAGCCCAGAGTAAAGGCGCTCATAATAACCCCGAGCTGGCCGGCAAGCAGTCCGAACTCTTTCAAGATAATAGGCGCGGCGATAGCAAAGTTCATCCGGTCAATGTATGCGATGAGCATAATGAACGCCAACCACAACATTATTTTCTTTCTGAGAGTCATAATCAATTCTCCCTTCTTCCATAATTACTGTATTTTTTTATGTTCCTGATCTGCTGTTCTCATTTTGTCCATATACCCTGTCATGTGCTTTTTGTACCGGCACCGCTGTCGGGGCTGGTTTATCACCCCGGCTGAGTACAACTCTCCAGGGGTCCACTTCCTCTCTGAGGATTCTTAATTCCTCTTCTGTCGGTTCCTTTTCAGTGATGATTTTTTCGGGAATCAAGAGTTCAAAACCTGTTTCGTCAATTATTTTCTGCTTATCTATCCCCGGGAGGACGGCTTTCAAACGCATGCGTTTGCTCTCTTCATCAAAATCGAAAACGCCCAGTTCTGAAAATACGAGATGAGGTCCAGTACCGGGGGGCAATCCGGCTCTTTCCCGCGCTCCCGGACCGTCGAGATATCCCGGCGTGGTTATATAATCCAATTTCTCCACGAATCTTCTGCGGCTGTGGTTCATTATAATATTGGTTTTCCAGGCAAGGGACCCCAGCTCATTGGCGCCTCCACTGCCTGGAAGTCTGGTTTTCGGATTATAATAATCATCTCCGATCACTGTGGAATTCAGATTTCCGTATTTGTCGATTTGAGCTCCGCCCAGGAAAGAATAGGTGACGAGACCTTTCTGGAGCATCTCCATCGCTTCCGGCATATTGGCGCAGCATATTGCGCCGTATGTAGTTCTTGAATCCGCGACAGAAAGAGGCAGCATCGAAGCTTTCGGGGCGATTCCCCCTGCCTCAAAAACCAGGATAAGATTCGGCGCATGGAGCTTCTGGGCCAGTGCCGCCGCGAGCATAGGTATTCCGGTTCCGGCGAATATGAGCTTCCCGTCTTCCAGGTACCTGGAGGCTATAATAGCCATGAGCTCGATAGGATTGTACGGTTTTTTTTCGGTCATGAACAATCAAGCCCTCCCTTCGATTAATTCAAGGTCTTTAACTTTTTCGTCTTTCTTTTCCAACAACTCTATTCTCCTCAGTTCGTCCAGCCTTTTCTGTCCGCCGCATTTTTCCAGAAATTCCTGGAAATTGCTTGTTCCATATACATATTCGTTATAGTAATTTCGGAGAGCTTTTCCCGATTTGTCTTCGGCTGCCCTGGCGTAGGATTTTAAATGCTCGAGATCCAGATAATACAGGCCCGGCATATTGGTCGGGTAGGCCCCGTATTTTATTTCGACCACGGCATCCACATAGAACTGGGGAATCACTGTTTTAGAGCCGTCTTTTCGAATTTCCTCCGTGTCAATTATTTCTTCGGTTGTGATGATGAGATTTTTGGCGGAGCGCGCCTTGTCAAGGTCTTCATTGAGCATGCCGTCTATTCGACAGTTGCCGTGCTTGTCCGCCTTGTGGACGTGAATAACAGCCACGTCGCTGTATAAAGCCGGCACAAGCACAACGTCCATATTCGTGAACGGGCATTTTATTTTTTTTGCGGCGCTGTACTTGAAAGTATCTGTCCCGGCAAGACTTCTGACGGGCAGAAATGGTACACCCATGGCGGCGGCCTTATGCCTCCAGGCCATTGTTCCGTTAGACCATTCACATAGCCTGAGTTCGCCGTTGTTCATTTTCTCTTTGACACGGGTTCTCGTGTACAGGGGCAATCCAAGCATTTCCAGACCCAGGACATATCCGATATCAATTTCAGATATCCTGTCGTTGTCCAGCAGCAAGTCCACATCGTATGTCCTGGTTCCGGCAGCCATTCTGAAGCGCAGCCCCTGTCTCAATGCTTCGTGAATAAATGCCATTGGAAGCCTGACAATGCTGCATCCGCCGACCGAGAGATAGTCCCCGTTCTTTACGAACTGCCTGATTGCATCTTTCAAATCCATGCGTTTATCGATATTGGCTCTTTCAGCTTTGAGCATCATGTGTTCTCGAAATTCGTCGGGGGTGATTTTTGAAAATACTTCCCCCTTTCCTTGCTCGATTACGTGCATAATTTCCGGTCACCTCCAAGCAAGACAATTTTTTTAATTTTCCAATTTACTTTTCAGTTGATTCGTCCTATAGAAACCGCATTGAGAGTCGACTGAAATTTGCAATGGATTGCGGACTCCAGAGCTTAACGGGAGACTCTCAATATTCCAATTATTTACTGATCACCTCCTTTCTGGAAGCATTCCCTTAAGCAAAGAATATGCCTTGCGTGTAAGTATTTGTATTTATAGGCTAATTTTGCAAGGATGCAATGCTGTTGTGCAATTATGCATATGCAAATTTGCATTTTTTTGCAAAAACGCCGTTTAAATTTTGTTCTGGAACTGATATGGATAAAGGGGTTCGGGGAAATGAAAGCCATGGATAAAGAAGCGAAATACAGAAGGATTTTTGAAAATATTCAGGATGTATATTTCGAGGCGGATACTAACGGATTCATATTGGAGATATCACCCTCAGCAGGGAAGCTCTTGAATTACACGCGGGACGAATTGATAAATAAGTACATGCCCGACCTTTATCATCGCTCGAATGACAAAAATGATCTGTTTAAGATTGTAAAAGAGAATGGTGTACTTTCTGATTACGAATTATCGATGAAAGATAAAGACGGGAATATATTGGTTTGTTCAATTAATGCGCGCCTGCTGAATGATGAGTTCGGTTCAAGGATAATCGGCTCTATAAGGGACATATCAAGGAGAAAATCGATGGAAAAAAAGCTCCGCGAAAGCGAGGAGCTTTATAGAACTCTTGCCGAAAAATCATTTGCCGGGGTTTATGTCGTAAAGAATGGAAAATTTTGTTTCGTTAATTCGAATGCCGCCTCTTATGCGGGGTATGAAAAAGAGGAGCTGATCGGCCGGGATTCGCTCAGCCTTGTTCACCCTGATGACAAGCAGGGTGTAATTATGAACGCAAAGGCCATGCTGAAAGGGGAAAGATCCGCGCCTTACGAATTCAGAATAGTTACCAAAGATGGGCAAATCCAGTGGATCATGGAAAGTGTTGCTCCCATTGTCTATGATGGGATGCCGGCTGTATTGGGGAATTCAATGAATACGTCCTGGACACTTTCGCGCGTTGATCTGGAAATTGTTCAGGCCATAATCGAGTCGGTTCACGATGGGGTCTACATTGCCGATATCGACGGTAATTATATTACCGCAAACGCCGGTTTTGAAAGGATATCAGGGATAAACAGAAATGAACTGATCGGCCGGCACACTACATATCTTATGGAAAAGAAATGGATTTCCGAAGTGGTCAATCTCGATGTGCTTAAGGATTATCAGAGCAGATCCAAGATAATCAGATATCCCAGCCAAAAAGATGTTTTAGTTTCTGCTGACATGGTCTGGGATAAAAACAAACGGGCTGTGGGAGTAGTGAGCAGTTTACGGGACTTGACCGAACTCAATAATATGCAGAAACAGTTGATGCAATCCAAGGTTCTAATAAAGAAGTACAAATCGAGATTGGATCTGCTGGAATCAAAACTCAATGTCGGCGAGTTGAAGCTTATTGCACAGAGCACTGAGGGTAGGCGGATATTGTCCCTGGCGGAAAAATTATCCCAATCCGATGTTACAGTGCTCATCTCCGGTGAATCGGGGGTTGGAAAAGAGGTCGTAGCGAGGTACATTCACGAAAACAGCAAGAGGAATAAAGAAGGAACTTTCGTAAAAATCGATTGTGCTGCCTTGCCCGCCAACCTCCTTGAATCCGAGTTATTCGGCTACGAAAGGGGTTCTTTTACAAACGCCAATAAAGAAGGAAAAAGGGGACTTTTTGAAGTAGCGGATAAGGGGACTTTATTCCTGGATGAGATCGGCGAAGTGCCGTTCGAATTACAATCCAAACTGCTCAACGCTATTCAGGACAGGGAGATAAAGAGAATAGGCGGATTAAGCAGTTTGGCCGTCGACGTAAGGATCATTGCAGCGACCAACAGAAATCTTGAAGAAATGGTAAAAGAGAAAAAATTCCGCAAAGACCTCTATTACCGTCTCAAGGTTATTCCTGTTTACATTCCGCCGCTCAGGGACAGAATCGAGGATATAATCCCTTTGGTGAATTATTATCTCGACTATTTCAACAAGATGTACAAAACAAAAAAGTATATATCGAACGAAGGCATAAAATGTCTTTCAGAATATGACTGGCCGGGAAACATCAGAGAGCTTAAAAATTCCATAGAGAGACTGGTTATCATGGCTCCCGGAGATTACATTCAGGTCAATGATATCAAGAACGAAGTGAAAGCCGAATATCCCGACGGCCTGTCTTTGAAGAACGAATTAAAATCCCGGAAGAATATCGGTCCGCTTAAAAAACTGGTGCAAAAATTTGAAAAAGAAGTAATCGATATCGCCCTGGATATACATGGAAACCTGGCGGATGCCGCGAGGGACCTGGAAATAGATGTTTCCACCCTGACCAGAAAGAGAAAAAAATAGGTCTTTTTATTGAATACATCTTGACGCTGCGGGGTAAATATGTGATTGTGACCGCGGTAATTTCATAACCTCGGTCGTTATACGGCGCTGCGAGCGCCAGGAAATATTGACAGTGGGCATATCGGAAAGGAAGCGCAGAGAGAAAGAAGGCCGCATCAGGCAGATTCAGAATAGTGCCGCCGCGGTATTTTACAGCAAGGGCTACGCCGGCGCCACCATGGAAGAGATCGCCGAAGCGGCGGAATTATCGAAAGCGACACTGTACCTTTATTACAAAAGCAAAGTAGATATTTTTTACAGCATAATCGAACCCGCATTAAGCAAATTGGGCAAACTCCTGATCAGGATAGCAAATGACAGGGATGAGCCGGCGGACGCAACAATAAAAAAGATAATAGACGCGACCTACAGGATGTACATGAAAGATCCGGAAGCGTATCACATGCTGTCCCGTTACAATGCCGCCCAGTATATGAAGATCCTGCCGAAAGACAAGCTCGAGCATTTAAAAAATATAATGAGGTCCAATTTACGCCAAATGGAAGAGGCGGTGCGAAAAGGGATCGAGCAGGGCATATTTAAAAAAACGGATCCGAAACTCACGTCGATCGTAATATGGAACTGTTACATGGGGGTGATCCAGTATCAGGAAAACAGGATGGAGCCGGGCAAGTCTGACTACAGAAAGCCGACGCTGGATGCGGCGATCGGACTATTATTGAAGGGTTTGAAAAGAAAATAAAAAATTTTGTCGGTTACCTGACCGTGGTCATAAAATAACCAGAGTAAATAAATTGCGCTTTGCTGCCGGGCAAAGCGCCTTTGGCCCGATGCCGGAAGCCTTCATTTCTTGCATCAAAATGGCCAAATTGGCCCTATCCCTCGGCCTTAATTAAAATGCTGTAAACAGGAGGTCCGTAAAATGCACAAGTTTTTCGATCCGGAATCTGTCGTGATGATCGGCGCACCCAGGAAGACGGGGCAAGGCGCCTACAACGGTGTAGAGATGATGCTCAGGTACGGGTACAGGGGGCGTATTTATCCGATAAACCCGAAAGCAGACCAAATCTGCGGTCTTAAGGTATACAGTTCCGTTGCCGAGGTGCCGGAAGCGGCCGACCTCGCGATAATCTCGGTCGGAAGGGACAATGTTGTCGAGGCGTTTACGCAATGCATTCAATCAGGAATCCGCCGGGTGATCATAATAAGCCAGGGGTTTTCGGACGCGGACGAGCACGGCCGCAAGCTGCAGTCGGAAATAGCCGGACTCGCCCGCAGCAGCGGCACGCGGGTTCTGGGTCCGAATACACTGGGTACCTTGAACAACTTCCGCAATTTCTCAACCGGTTTCGTGGATCTCAAAAAGCCGGAAAAGGCGCCGGCCGTATCCCTCATCGCACAGACGGGAGTTCTGCACGTGGGATCGCAGGAATTCTCTTACCATGCTTGGGGGAAAGCCCTGGATATAGGGAATGCATGCGACGTTGATTTCGTGGATTCCCTGGAATATTTCGGCGATGATCCGGAAACCCGGGTTATAGTGCTGCATATGGAAGGAGTCCTGCGTGGCCGGGACTTTCTGGAAAAAGCCGCGCAGATATCCCGCCGCAAGCCCATAGTCGTCTTCAAGACAGGAAGGAGTAAAGCCGGAGCCAGAGCGGCTCTGTCCCATACGGGTTCACTTGTCGGAGAAGACGAGATCAACGACGCCGCCTTCAGCCGTGCCGGCATAATACGCGTGAAGAATGCCTCCGAGCTGAGGGATGCCATTCGAGCACTGGTCCGATTTGAGGACATGGACGGGCCGAGACTGGGTATCATCACGCCTACCGGGGCGGGAGGCATAATGGCTACGGATGCATGCGAGGATTTCGGTCTCGTAATAGGGGAATTGCCGAAAGGGGTTTCCGAAAAACTGAAAAGCGGGGTACCGGACTGGATCAATGTCGGGAACCCTCTTGACATCTGGCCCATAGGCATGATCGGCGGCGGCTATGCCCCGGTTTACGAACTGGCTCTTACGGAAATGCTGAAGTCGCCTGAGATAGACGGCGTCGTGGGGATGGCGTTCACCTCGGATTCCCCTATGCACACAGATCTGGACCTGCTGCAGATTGTTAAAAGCGTTAGGGAGAAAACAGGGAGCCGCAAGCCGTTGGCAATGTGGCTATATGGATCAGTTGCGCCGGGTGTAGTGGATAAATTCGAGTTGATCGATTCAGTTGCTTGTTTCGGTTCGATCGAGCAGGCGATCCAGGGGCTCTCGTTTCTTTATCGATATAACCAGATCAGGAAGCGGAAAATATCCTCTCAGCGCGAGTTTCCATACAAAATAAAAACAGCCGAAAGACTGCTGGGAAAAGGAAGAAAACGCGGGATGTTGCTGGGACAGGATGCCCTTGCCCTCCTTTCTGCGTTCGGCATCCCCGTTGTTCGGGGAAAATCGGCCCGATCCTGGGAGGAAATCAAGGAAACCGCCTCCGCTCTCGCCTATCCTCTGGTATTGAAATTATCGGGTGAGGCGTTTCTCCACAAGAGCGAATGGGGAGGCGTTGTGACAGGTATTCGCAATCAGAAGGAACTCCATGCGGCTTATAAGAAGATAATAGACGCCGTCCGCCGGCGCGCCCCCGAAGTAAATATCGGCTTTCAGGTGCAGGAACAGACCGCGGGAAAGGAACTCCTTATGGGTCTGAAGAACGATCCTCAGTTCGGCCACATTCTTGCTTGCGGCATGGGCGGTATTTACACCGAGATCTTCAAAGACATCAGCCGTGAGCTGGTTCCTGTCGGAAGAGACGATGCTGAGAAGATGCTCTCGTCCCTCAAAATATCGCCTCTTTTAAGAGGAGTTCGCGGCGAATCCGGCGTAGACCGGGAAAGTCTCCTGGACACCCTTGAAAGACTTTCTTTCCTGGCTGCCAGAGTTCCCGATATCTCGGAACTGGATATCAATCCTCTGATGGCGGATGTTTCCGGCTGCAGGGCTGTGGATGCCCGCATCATCTGGTAGCGGCGGCGTGACAAAAAATTCCGGGCGACAGGACATCCGGGCTCGATGGCGATCACATCCCTTTCACTGTCCTCAATGCCTGACGGTAGGCGTCAAGCAGATCGCTGTAGTCCTTGATTCTGGCCTTCAGGGCCGGGATGTTCTGCAGTCCGTACATAAAGAGGTCCCACGCAACTTCCTCTCTGGTTTTTCCGCAGGGAAGGGGCTGATAGTAGTCCGCGGAATAGCCCGGGCCTTCGGAAATCTTTCCCTGCCGCGCGGGGGGATATTTCGCATCGGAGGCGTGTGCCGTCGCTGCGGCGACCAAGAGCAACGCAATAACGATCAATATCAATGGTCTGCCCATAATAGTCCTCCTTTCCAGGATGTTTGAAAAACGCTCATCACAGAGCTTCACTGCAGGCGAAGGACTCAAGGAAAAAACAGTTATGAACTCGGGGTCCTGAGTCCGGATTTTCCCGCTTTCGTCCAACTTGGCGGCAAAGGGATCAGCAGTGTGAAAATTGTGCCCTCCTTGTGAACATTGCGGATATTGAGACTCCCCCCGATGGAAAGAGCGCGTTCCTTTAATTCCATCATTTTGAGAGATATTTCATTCGTGATTTCACCCGCCCTGGGTTTCGTTCCGTTATCCCGTATCTGAAGGATCAGTTCCGTATCCGCTCTGTAAAGATTGATGACTATAGTGGATGCGTCTGTGTATTGGGCGATATTGGTCAGATATTGTTGAAAAATGCGGAATGCCGCTGTGGATATGTTCCTGTCCGGCCTGAAATCTCCCAGATTCGATCTCAATCGGCATGTTATGGCGGTCTTCCTCTGGAAGTCGTCCGTCTGCCATTCAATCGCCGCTTCCAGACCGAAATCATCCAGCACCGGAGGCCTCAATCCCGTCGAGATCATCCGTACCATTCTGACTGAGGTATCGATATCCTTTATAAGGGATTGTATTTTTCTCTGGTATGAATCCGGCTCCGGAATCGAGACGGCAAGTCTTGAGAGGTTCATTTTCATTGTTGCCAGGTGCTGCCCAAGCTCGTTATGCATGGCAAGGGCCGCTCTTGCCCTTTCATCTTCTCTGACGTCCTGCAATGTGGCGACAAGAGAGCGAAGCTGCTCGCAGGACTGTTTAATCTCTTCTTCCATTCGTTTGCGATGGGAAATATCCGCCGCCATCCCTCTCATTCCGATGAACCTGCCTTCATGGAAAACGGGGGAAATGTACACGATGACGGGGATCGCTCTTCCGTCTTCTTTGAGGGCCGTGTATTCCACACCAGCTATAACCTCGCCCGCCGCGAGCTTCTTGATGTCTTCCCGAAATCTCCCGCGTTCTTCCGGGGCCACAAACTTGAAAAAATCTACGTCTCTTCCGAGATCGCCGCAGTTGCAGCCGAAGGTATCGAGCGCGTGGATATTGGCGAAAGTGACTATCCCGTCCGCGTTGGCTTCGAAGACGTATTGCGGCAATAATTCCGCGAGTTCCCTGTATTTCTTTTCATTGTTAAGCAGCGCTTCCTCCACTTGTCTGGATACCGTGATGTCCCTACCCGAGATCAGAACGGAGGTCATGTCTCCTTTTTCATTGCGTATTGCATTGTGATGCCAGGCGATCAGACGTTTTTTGCCGTTGCGGGTCAAAACGCGGCTTTCCATATATTGATGTGAATATGTCCGCTCATCCACCATTCTCCGGAAAGATTCTTTCAATCTGCTTCTTTCCTCTGCGGCGAAAAAGATGTCGAACCATTTTTCTCCTGTGACCTCGCGTTCTTCACAGCCCAGGATATCACACCCTTTCCTGTTTATGATCGATATGGTTTCATCCGGGCGCAGGAGCACGAAAATACTGTCTATCATGTCGAGGAATACCCGCGCATTTTCCGATCCGTCACTGATTTTTTTATCCGCCCCGGCGTCTTTCATCGCGCTTTCGTCTTCCGCATAAAAAAACCCCTTTTCTCCTTCGAGAGCCGGGGTTTAGTCAATCGTCTTCATAATGCCCCTGACGATGAGTGGTTTTTTTCAATTACCTATATTTGAACCTCATAATCAAAACCTCCCTGTCAAAGGAATCTCTTTTCATTTTAAAAGTCAAGAAAATTCTACTTACCGGATAAAGCGGAGTATCCCTCTGCGCAGGAGTGCCTCTTCTTTTGCGAAAAGATATCGATACACGGGCAACTGGAGTCCCGGCTCCGCCCGAGCGCCGCGCATCAGTTTTGCTGTAAGGCGCTTTCCGGGTTTTCCCGATGCCCAACTCTGGTTTTCAGAAAACGAATAAGCCCTTCGACATCATCCGTTCCGACGCGGATTGTCTTTTTCCCCAGCACTATCCTGACACAATTGAATCCCCACACATTGTAAATAACGCCCCTGCCCGGCACCCAGTGTATTCCCCAGCCGTCCACCAAATCCGAATAGGCGACATCCACCTCCGTAATCTCCGAAAAGGGTATTCTGGTTCTGAAGACGGGGATGGGACCGAACCTTATTGCAAGGAATTTTCCTTCATCCCGGACGGTCAGACAGCCAAAGCACAGGGCTGACAGAACTATTGCAAGAGCGATTCCGCTGGCGGCAAAAAAATGGCCTTCTTCCAGCGATGTGAACAGAGAGACGGTCACAATGGCTATTCCAAGCCCTGGAATAATCCAGAATAACGGAGATTTCTGGGTGTGATCATACTTCATCTTCCGACCTCCTGCTGGAAAGGCCGGGATTATGGCCTGAATTTTTCACAATCCAGTATCGAAATTCCGTTAAACTAAGTCAAGTACATTATAATCGGCCTGCGGAACAGCCTCAGCTTTTTCGGCTGGTCTTGACCATGAATGTGGAAATAAGCTGTCTGACATCATTGCTTTTGCACCTAGGGCAGGTGACGTCCATTTTGCCGTATTCAGAAATGCTTCGAACCACTGAAAATTCATTCTTGCAGGACTCGCATTGGTAATCATAGGTAGGCATATGTTTTTCCTCCCATCCGATATTCAAATTTGTTGCTCTAACAGGCAACTTACTTGGCAAACGGGATAACGGGGAAAAAATATACTCTAATTTTAATGCGAAAAAAGGATATAGGCAAATAATTTCTCACAGCGGGTCATACCGCCCCCGTTCGGGGTGGGGAATGCCTGACGGTTTTCAGAAAACTTTGAACTCATGACTGCTTTCCAATCCGCTCCGCCGGAGCGGCGATTGACATGGCGGTTGTAAGTTGCTATGGAAATACTGAAATCCGAGGAGGAAATGCGCGGTTATGTGGAAGGTCATTCTTTTGACGTTATTGTTTATGGTTGTTTCCGCTCTTAACCCGTGCGTGATGAGTGGCGAAGGCAATGAGACGTTAAAGGCGCGAGCATACCCGGACGGAAAGGGCGCTGTCTCATATCAGTTTGAGCCCGATGATGTATTGGCGTCGGAAGACGGCGAAGAATGGCAGGCCGCAAAAATACTGACCACCGCAGCAGAAGGAAGATACACGGGGATCCGGGTTCTCTTTTCGGACGGCAACGAGGCGTGGGTTCGGCCGGATGACATCATCCGGAATTTCAGGCTTATCGACAGGAGCGAACTCAAAGTGGGCCAGCGGGTTTTATATTCAATAAACGAACCGGAGGACTGGGATAATGCCTCGATCCGGTTCGCGTACTTCAATAAAGGTAAAATCACGAGCCTGGAAAAACTCCACAGGAACGTGATTGTTGTGAATTCCTCCGAAGTGAAGTGGGATCGGCAGGTGCTGGTATGGTGAGTTTCGGGCCCCGTTCCCGATCAGTTGCCCAGACGGACTTGGCCTTCCTTCTTGAAGGGGATACTTTTCGTCCCCAGGAGTGATTTGATCTTCGCCTTTCCTTCAAGCCGGTAATTCAAATCCCGTCCTCCCAGAAGGAACTTCAGATAACTCCCCGGATTCTTGTAGCTCGCCGCGATCGGCACGTGAACCGCGGATATACAAGATTTCGGCACGAGGAGCTCGTTCTGCAGAATACCCGTCCCGATTTCATCATCGTTGAGGAAAAGCTTGAATTCAAGGGCTTTCAACTCGAGATCGAAGGAGTTGGGATTTTCGATATCCATCCCAAGGAGCAGATTCAATTCGGTAAGAGAAATCTGTTGAACCGTGATATCCTTCAGAATGATCGTCGGACTTTCAATGATCCAGCCTTTACACGAGATGATCAGGAGCAAGAGTCCGAAGCATGCGGCTCCCACAATCGCCCTCAGATTGAAAAGCGCGCACAACCGCATTCCCTTTCCGCCGTTTGTGTGCCGGTAGGCCCGCACTGCGGAATAGAGGAACGGATTTCCTGCGGTCCTTTTCACGGTTCAAAGACCTCCATGACAGCTTCCGCCATGAGCCGGTATCCTTCCACCGTAGGATGTACCAGATCATACTGGACCAGCTCCCTAAAGTCGATTCCTTCCTCGATTTTCTTTTTCCAGTACTCGTGGACCATGGCGATGGGCAGACTGTTTTTTCCGGCGAGCCTCTCAAGCCGCCGGTAGAACTCCAGGGCATGGCTGTTTTCTTCCGTGTCCGCCATGTATGTTGATGTGACGAGAACAATTTCGGCATCCGTCGAATTCCTGATCCTGTCTATCATCTTCTGGATGTTCCTTTCAAAGGACGCCGGAGAAAAACCTGCGTAAGCATCATTTAAAGCAAACTGAATGAGGACACAGTCGGGCCGGCAATCGATGACGTCTTCCTGCACGCGGTACGCTCCTCCTTCAGCCGTATCACCCGGGATACCTTGGTTGACGATCCGGAAACGGGCATCAGGATACTTCACTGCGAGCATCTCCTCCAGGAAGTCGAGATAGCCTTTGCGCACCATCCAGCCCTGAGTCAGTGAATCGCCTATAGCCACAATGGTTGCGGGATTTCCCGATCGGAGTTTTTCTATCGTGCGAACCGGTTTCATGCGCTATTTTCTGCGTGCTTAAATGATGTGTATTCTTATTAGGTGAAATCTTCACAGCGGTCAAGACCTATTAATAATATCCGAGCGCGAAAAGTGAAGAAAACAAGTTGAAATATCCTGTTAATTCATATACAAAATATTCGCCGCTTAATTCAGAGGAAAATATATCGGATTTTAAAAACAGGAGGAAGGGAATGGCTAAAACAAAAAAAGGAGATGTATTCAGTTGTGAGATGTGCGGTCTGATTGTTTCTGTCGATCAAGGATGCAACTGTGCTGAGGAGAGGATTATCTGCTGCGATGTTCCTATGAAGAAAGGGAAAACTGCAGCCGCCAGGCTGAAGAAGGCTGGCAATGCTGCAAAGGGGTTTTCTGTGGAGAGTACAAAGAAAGCGGCCGCCAAAAAAGTTGCGGGGAGAAGAGCCGTAACGAAAAAGGCTGTTGCGAAGAAAGCGGCGCCGGCAAAGAAAGCCGTGAAAGGGAAAACCGCAAATAAAAGAGCCGCCGCAAAGAAGAAAAAATAACGGCAAGTCGTAAAAAACCCCGCTCCTCCCGAGGCGCGGGGTTTTTTCTGAAAGACAGCCCGAGGTATGCGATACCCGATTCCGCGACTGTCATCTCTTCATTTCAAGCCGGGGCTCCGCACAGGATGCTCAAGCGATAAGATGCAGGAGCATCCCCTGTGTTTCTTCGTCTGTTTTGATCACGGCCAGATTTGCGTAATAAATATCCTGGACAACCGTGAGATTCACGATTTCTTCTTCCAGTGCGACATTGGCGGATTCCCTCATTGCACTCTGCCCTGCTTCCGGGGGGAGCAGGGTCCCTGGCGTATGTGTCCGGCTGACGGTTGCCTTTACGCCGTACGGGTAAGCCTCTTCAAATTCGACGCGGCTTTTCTTGAATCCGTCGGAATTCACATTGGCGATGTTATCGGCGGTCACATCCACTTTGATGCTCAAAGCGCGAAGACCGGTGAAGGCGATATTTGCAGCGGCGGACATAAAGGCCTCTTCAAGCCGTAAGTCACGGGGAGTAAAGAGAGTGAGGTGTCATGCTTGAAAAACACCTTGCTTCCTTCGTGTTTTGCTCTCTATCATCGGCTGGATTTGGAAATACTTGAGGGCTTGGCGGCAGCAGAGGCATGTGCGGCCGGAGGATGAAAGGATAAGGTCAGGTCATCCGTTCGATTTCGCGGAGCCGCTCTTCCATTCTTTTCGGAGAAACAGGGAAGGCTGTTTTCAATTTCTGGGCAAACACGGACACGCGGTATTCTTCTATCATCCAGCGGAAATCGTCGATCGCCTTTCTTTTTTCGAGAGAGGCGTCGTCCGCCAGTGTCTCCTCAAGTCGCCGCAGGCGGTTCTCGAATGGAATGACCTTCAACGACTTTTCCCGGTCCCTTTCAATGTGGTCGAGCCCGCTGCGGATCCGCACGTTGAGGGCGTTCAGAAGCCTGGGGAGGTGGATAAGCCGGCTGCTTTCATACCGGTTCGCGAAATCCGCGGGTACCAGTTTCTCGAGTGCCTCGCGCATTTCCGACAGGAACTTGAGGGCGGTTTTATTCGTTCGGTGCCCCGCCTCCATGCGGTGAAGAAACTCCCTCGTCTGTGCAAAGGCTTTCAGAACCGGCTTGACCTCCTCGAGTACCTCCCTTCCCTTCGGAAAAACAGCAGACGATGCGCTTTCAGCATAGCTGAAAAATTCACGTTCCGACCTTATCGGAAGATCGAAAAGACCGCGGATCGTGCGATTGAGCAGAGATTCCTTGAGTTGCTTTTCGCCTCCGAAATAGACAGCCCATTTTTTCATCTCGACGTCGAGCAGAAGCTGCCTCTTGAGAATTTTCAGTTCCTTCCGGAAGTGGAGTGAGTAAAGCTGCATGACGCCCCTTCTGTGCAGCGCCTCGGCTTCCCGCTGATTTCCGAGCAGCCGGATATCCGCGCATCCGTCAGCCGGCACGAGCGCGGGATAGGCGAAGCCTTCAGGCCGGCCGTCGCGCTCCAGTACGATGCGCTCGGGGAGATCCCCGAAATCCCATTTTGTCAGGCCTGATCTTTCCCAGGCCTCTTTTGCGCTGCTGAAAGCATGCGACTCTATCTGCCCGGAAATTTTTTCCCGCAGGACGCGGATGTCGCGTCCAGAACACAACTCTTGTCCCCCGCTATCCACGACGGAGAACCTCATCTTCAGGTAATCGGGAAGCTTTTCGGGTGACCATGCTTGCGCAGGGATGTCGACGCCGAATTTTTGATGTATGAACTTGCCGAGAGCGGACAGAAGCGATGCTCCGCCTCTGGGCATTGCGGTGAGCACGGTCTCGACAGTGTCTGCAAGTGGAACCAGTCTCTTGCGGTACATCTTGGGGAGTCCTTTGATAAGAAGGGTGATTTTTTCCCTGAGGAGTCCCGGAACCATCCAATCCACGGATTCATCCGCCACTGCTGCAGTCAGACTGTACGGGATTTCCAGGGTAACGCCGTCCTGAGGTTTGCCCGGCTCAAAAATATACTTCAAGGGCAGTCTGATCTTCCCCGATACGAATTGGTCCGGGAAATGAGACATCAGTTCCTTATCAGGGTTTCGCCTCAATAGATCCCTTTCAGTCATCCGCAGGAACTGATCGCTTCCCCGGTCGCGGATGAGTTTCCGCAGGGTCCTGAGGTCACAGGCACCTTCTATGCGTCTGGCATAAAAATCCCTGATTTCGCTTTCTCCCACCAGCAGATCGCGTCTTCGCATCTTTTCTTCCATGGCTTTAATTTTTTCGATCTGCTCAAGATTGTGGGTGAGAAACGGAAGAGGCCTTTCGACATCCCCTTCGACAAGAGCGCTCTGAATGAAAATTTCCGAAGATTTGCCCGGATCAATCCGCGCGTAAGAAACCGGTCTTGCAGGGGCGATTGCGAGGCCGTGAAGGCTGGGTTGTTCAAGCGCGACTACTTCGCCGCGTCTGTTATCCCATCTGGGGCTGGAATAAGAGTATCTGCAGAGATGGCCCGCGAGAGGCTCGATCCAGCCGGGATCGATAATCGCGGCAGTTCTGGCGAAAGGTCTCGAAGTCTCCACCATTTCCGCGGCAACGATCCAGTCGCCTCCCCTGTTGAAGATGGCCGATCCCGGAAACAGCATGACCTGTCTGCCTTTCGCGGCCGTGTAAAAATTCTTTTCCTTCTTCAAAGCAATGTTGGACAGATAACCGCTGAGGATGGATTTGTGAATCGAGGCGTAAGAAGCCGGCGGATTCTCTCCCGTGTCGGACATGATACCCGCTTCCTTCAGGATACCGGTAATCTGTTCGTGGACATCCACCCATTCCCTCATTCTCCGGTAAGAAAGATAATGGTCCCGACAGAATTTTCTCATCCCGCCCCGGGTGCCCGAATTTCCCGCTGCGGCATGGAAACCGGTCCAGATATTGAGCAAGGTTAGGAAGTCCGATGACATATCACGCAAGGATTCGTGTGCGATCCTCGCATCCGTTGTTTTACCGGAGGGCCGTTCCCGCGGATCCTGTATGCTCAGCGCCGCGGCGATGACCACCACTTCTTTCAGGCAGTTTTCCCGGGCGGCCTCAAGAAGCATCCTGGAAATCCGGGGGTCGAGGGGAAGCCGCGCCATCATGCGTCCCATTCCGGAAAGGACGTGGCGTCCGCCCTTTCCGGGGCGGATGGCTCCCAACTCTTTCAGGATTTCAAAGCCGTCACGGACGCTCTTCGCTTCCGGCGGATCGACGAAGGGAAAAGCAGGGATGTCGTCGATTTTCAGGGACAGCATCCTCAGGATGACTTCAGCCAGATTGGAGCGCAGGATCTCCGGCGGCGTGAAGAGCGGACGGCCCTCGTAATCCGCCTCGGTATAAAGGCGGATGCAGACGCCGTTTCGGACCCGCCCGCAGCGGCCTTTCCGCTGGTCGGCGCTGCTGCGCGATATCTCCGTGACGGGGAGATTCAACGTCCTTGTCCTCGGATTGTACCGCGAGATGCGGGCAAGACCCGTGTCTACTACATAGCGGATTCCCGGGATAGTGATCGATGTCTCCGCAACGTTCGTCGCCACGATGATCTTGCGCTTGCTGCAGGGAGAAAAAACCTTGTGCTGGGCGGCTCGTGTCAACCGGGCGAACAGGGGCAGGATGATGTTGCCGGAGTGGGTCCTTCCTTCCAGAATCTCGCAGGTCTCCCGGATATCCTGTTCCGTGGGCATGAAAATGAGAATATCGCCGTCGGGCGACTCGCGCTCTATTTTCTCGACCGCATGGACCGCCTCATCTATATATGTGAGTTCGCCCGGGTCATCCGCATCAGTGTCGACGGAAAGATAGCGGACTTCAACGGGGTACATGCGGCCTGACACTTCGACCACTGGGGCGCCGTTGAATGCCTGCGAGAATTTTTCCGTATCGATCGTCGCGGATGTAATGATAACCTTGAGGTCCCGCCTGCTGCGGAGGAGGCTCCTCAGAATACCGAGAAGAAAATCGATATTCAGGTTCCGTTCGTGCGCCTCGTCTATGATGATGGTGTCGTAACTGCTCAGGCAGGGATCCGCCTGGACTTCAGACAGAAGAATACCGTCCGTCATTACCTTTATGTAAGAGTTCCGCCCGCCCGTTTCTTCGAACCTGATCCGGTAGCTCACCGACTTTCCTGTCTCCTCGCCGAGTTCCTCCGCAATCCTGTTGGCGACGGCAACCGCCGCGATCCGCCTCGGCTGTGTGTGGCCGATAAGCCCTCCTGTCCCCCGGCCGGCGGCAAGACACATTTTAGGGATCTGGGTCGATTTGCCGGATCCGGTTTCGCCTGAGATGATCAGTACCTGATTGCGGCGTATCGCTTCGGTAATTTCCTCTTTCTTTGATGTGATAGGCAGGGCCTCCGGAAAGCTGAGCCTGGGGACCGCGGACTTTCGGACAATCCTCCTCCGGATTGAGGCATTCAGGATTCTTTCCAGCTTGGCCAGCCTCTTCGCGTCTCTCTCACCATTCGGAGCGATCCCCGATGCCTTCTCTATCTCTATGTTGCGCAGTTCCCTGGAGATCATGTACTGATCAGAGATCATGGCGGCATTCAGGCGTTTGCGGATTCCGGTTATCAGGGCATGAATATCCAGCATAAGAGTTTCGGTTCCCGCCTTCAGGCGAAGCGAGTTTTTGATTGCCGCGAAGCGACTCATTACCCCGGAGTTGTTATCCAGGAAAAACGCCGGATTCCGGCTCCCGCATCGTGGTACGGGGCATGATTTAAATCAATCAAATTTAGAAACCTACGTCTTCAGTTACACAAAGTGGTATTCACTTTTTGCTTCAGCAGTCAATACAAGACCACATCATGGAATATTTAAACCACTTTTAACGGAATTCATGATCTGGATTATTTCTTCAGAACGGTCTTCAGGATGGTCTTGAGATCTTCGATCCTTTTTTGATCCACGGCCTCTTTCAGAAGCAACTGCATCTCTTCATCCAGAATGTCTATTACGGCGGCGTCTATCAACAATCTTCTGGCCATGATGCGCTTTTCATGGGACAGCTCCCGGATATCGGTTCCGTTGAACAATTGCCCTACCGTCATCGCCCCGGCCTCGATCAGCTTGATGAGGTAATAGGGGGTCAACTTGCGCTTCCCGTACATGATTTCCGTAAGCCTGTTTTTGGAAAAACCGATGCTGCGGGCAAGCTCGCTCAAGCGTCTTTCTTTTCTGTATCTTACGAGAACAGCCTGTACTGCCGGCAGTAACTCAGCGAAATCGTTCGGTTCCGACAATTGTTTGTACCCTTTCCCAAAAGGAATGTGGCAGATCATAGCCACAACAAACCATGACGTGTCAAGGTCTTTTTTACGATTCGCGCATGTATCCGCCGGGCATAGAAAATGTCATTTAATGGTAAATATATTTCTTTACATGGACCATAACATGGTATATGATTCGCCGCCGATTGCCGGTTATAAAAGGACCGGCGTTTTGGAACCGCTCTCAAGCGGATGTTGTAAGGAGGGTAGACATGTCAAATGAACTTAAAAGAGGATTGACAGTACCTGAAATCGGTACGGAGTTCTGTGGCGCAGATGCGACGTGCATCGTTGCACCCGCCGACAGAAAGAGATTCCCGACCAGGACAAAACGGGACCAAATCGCTTCCATTTTCGACCCTGAGGACTGGGTGGATGAATACAGCGACGGGCGCCAGTTCCTTGATCCGGAGCCGGAAGACTGGGGGTGGCGAAATGGCAAGTAAAGAACAGTTTGAAAAAGAAATTCAGATTGTAGCCGCCCGCAAGGGATTCAAACTGGTTGATCCTCATACGATCCTCCCGGCCGGAAAGCCCGAAAAGAAAGAAGAAGCCAGAGCGGAGGCATCTTCATGTCCGCTCAGGTTTGAGGGAAAGGCGCTTCGCGGGAAAAAAATTATTATCTATGTGCCGCAGAAATATTGCGACAACGGCTCCATAAGCCTCCATGCCGGCGAGCGGCTGGCAAGAGAGGGTTTCTGTGGGTTTGCCGAGCGAAGTAAGGAAATCTATGATTGCGAGTTGTTATTCCGGCCGAACACGAAGAACCAGTGGCGTATAGAGGTCACGGATTGAGATTCACCGGGCATCCGGAAACCGCTCATGCATCCATTGCAACGAAAGCACTAATTGTACGCCTGTATTGCCCGTACTTTTTTCCAAAAACCCAGGCGGATCGCGATCAATAAAATATTCCTTGACAGCATGGCTTAATTCACTAAGCTGTTGACACTACCCCAGCCATTTTACCTTTTATCGCAGCAATGTAAAACAGATGGTGCAGAATGGATAGTATCAAGGAAGGTCCGGCAGCGGGACAGCTCAGGAGAAGCGGCAGCCCCATTGTCGAAGATATGCCATGGGGCACGCATTTTTGCCAGTTCTACCACGGACATGATGACCTGCTGGATGTATTGACATCTTATTTTAAAGCCGGGCTGGAAAACAATGAATTCTGTCTCTGGATCACTTCAAAACCGCTGAGCGCTGCAAAGATCCGCAACGCCATGCGCGCCTCATTGCCCGATTTTGACCGTTACGTCAAAACGGGACAGATTGAAATCATCCCCCATACAGATTGGTATCTGAAGGGCGGTTCATTCGATATGCATCAAGTGATTAACGGGTGGATTGAAAAACATGAGCATGCCCTTTCCTCCGGTTTCGACGGCCTCAGATTGGCCGGTAACACCTTCTGGCTGCAAAAAAGTGACTGGAAGGATTTCATGTCTTACGAAGAAGAGATCAACCGGGTGATCGGCGGGTACCGTATGCTGGCCCTCTGCACCTATTGCCTGAAAAAATGTTCGGCGCTCGACATTATCGATGTGGTGCGGCATCATCAGTTCGCCCTGATCAAAAAGGAAGGGGAATGGGAGCTCATCGAAAGGTCCTCACTGAAGCTGGCGAAGAAGGAACTGGCTGAAATGAAAGACCGCGAGATGCACCTGCGCAGGCGGCTTGAAATCATCCTTGACACCCTCCCCTCGGGAGTCGTCATTGTAGATAAGAAAAGCGGCAGAGTGATTTATCAGAACCGGCGCGCCCTGGAGTTGTACGGGAGAAATCTTGCAACGGGCCATACCGTCGCGCAGAGGATCGGGAAAATACATTTCTACAAGAATGACGGGTCGAGATATTCGGCGGACGAAATGCCCGCAAGCCGGGCCCTGAATGGGGAGGAACTACGCGATGTGGAGATAGGGATCGAGCGCTGGGATGGTCTGCGGGTCATTGTTTCCGCGAACGCCTCTCCCATCAGGGACGAGGCGGGGGAAATCGTCGGGTCTGTTACTGCTTTCGAGGACATCACGAAGCGCAAGAAGATTGAGGAGAGCCTGGAGAGAGCCTGCGAGGAATCGGAAGCAATGGTCAAAAAGCGGACGGCCGAACTGGCGAAGGTGAACAAGGCACTGAAGGCCGAGATCCGGGAGCGGGCAAAAGCGGCGGAAGAATTGCGCACCGCGTCGCGTTACGCCCGCAGTCTGATCGAGGCGAGCATCGATCCCCTGGTCACCATCAACGCGGGCGGAAAAATCATGGATGTGAACCGGGCGACCGAGCTTGTCACCGGGCTTTCGCGCGATGAACTGATCGGAAGTGATTTTTCGGACTATTTTACGGATCCGGAAAAGGCCCGGGAGGGGTACCGGCGGGTTTTCCTGGAAGGATCCGTTATGGATTATCCGCTTGCCATCCGGCACTCCTCGGGACGCGTGACGGACGTTCTCTATAATGCGACGGTTTACAGGAACGAGGCTGGAGAGGTGCAGGGGATTTTCGCCGCCGCTCGCGATGTGACGGAGCTGAAGCGTACCCGTGATGCCCTCCAAAAGGCCCACGATCAACTGGAATTGCGGGTCGAGGAGAGGACGCAAGAGCTGCTGCTGGTCAATCAGAATCTCCAGTCCGAAATCAGGGAGCGCCGGAAAACAGAGCAGTTGCTTGCCGAGCACACCCGGCAGCTCGAAATGATCAACAAGGAACTCGAGAGCTTCAGCTATTCCGTATCTCACGATCTGCGGGCTCCCCTGCGCGCGATCGACGGCTATTCCAGGATGCTCCTCAGGAGCCACGGGGATAGATTCGACGACGAGGCCAGGCGCAAATTCAACATAATCCGGGAAAGCACACAGAGGATGGGCCAGCTCATTGATGATCTACTGGCCTTTTCCAGGCTGGGGCGAAGAGAGATGAACATGAAAAACATCGACATGGAGGCGCTGGCAAAGAGTGTCTGGCAGGAATTGCAGGCCCTTTCCCCGGACAGGACTTTCAAAGTGTCGATCCGCAGCATGCCCCAGGGGTTCGGCGATCCCGCGCTTATAAGGCAGGTCTTCGCCAATCTTCTGTCCAATGCCGTCAAATTCACACGGCACAAGAAGCAGGCAGAGATCGATATCGGTGGTTATCCGGAAGGCGATAGTGAAAACGTCTACTTTGTCAAGGATAACGGCGTCGGTTTCGAAATGCAATACTATGACAAGCTCTTCGGCGTGTTCCAGCGTTTGCACAGTCTGGAGGAATTCGAGGGAACGGGTGTCGGCCTGGCGATCGTCAACCGCATCATCTCCCGCCACGGGGGACGGGTCTGGGCCAAAGCGGAAGTGGGACGCGGGGCGGAATTTTATTTCACTTTGAGAAAGGAGCCCTGTCATGAATTTTGATTCCATCGATATCCTGCTGATCGAAGATAATCCAAGCGATGCGGAATTGACGCTGAACGCCTTGAGTGAGAACCACATCACGAACCGGGTCCGCGTCCTGAAAGACGGGGCGGAAGCATTGCAGTATATATTCGATGCGGCGGCGGATCCGTCCCGCAGCTGTCCCAAGGTGATCCTCCTCGATCTGAAGCTCCCCAAGGTCAGCGGGCTGGAAATCCTGAAACGGATCAAGGCCGATGAAAGGACCCGATACATCCCCGTTGTCGTATTGACGTCCTCCAATGAGGAGCGGGACAGGATGGATTGCTACAGGCTTGGAGTCAACAGCTATATTGTCAAGCCTGTTGAATTCGACGCCTTCGCACGTTCCGTAGTCGAGATAGGATATTACTGGACGATTTTGAATAAACCTTTCTGCAGTCCTTAGTCCTGCGCCTTTAGCCCCTGACTATTAGTGCCGGAGTTTCAAGTTTGTAGTTAAAAAGGAAGCGGATTCAAAGAGGCGGGTGATGGTAGGCGGACAATTACGGATCCTCGTTCTCGAAGATGTCCCGACAGATGCGGAATTAATGGAAAACGAGCTGAGAGAAGCGGGGATGGATGTCGTTTCTATGCGCGTCGACACGAGGACGTCTTTTGTCAGAGAACTGAAAAGGTTCGCGCCCGACATCATACTTTCCGATTTCTCGCTTCCTTCGTTCGACGGAGTCGCCGCCCTCAGGATCGCCCTGAAAAAATGTCCCGATGTGCCTTTCATTTTCGTTTCAGGGGCGCTGGGCGAAGAATTGGCGATTGAGCTGCTCAAAAAAGGCGCGACCGATTATGTGCTCAAACACCGGCTCTCCCGACTGGCCCCTGCGGTATCCCGCGCCCTTCTCGAAGTCAGGGAAAGAAATGAACGGCAACATATAGAAGACGCGTTACGTGAATCGGAACTGAGGTATCGTACGATCTTTGACAATACCGGCACAGCGACCATCATCGTCGAAGAAGACGCGACCATAATGATCGCCAACAGGGAATTCGAGAAATTGTCCGGGTTTGCCAGAGAGGACCTGGAGGGAAAGAAAAACTGGATGCAGTTTATCGTCGGAAACAATGGAAAATGTCCCGACAGACTGCACAAAGCCTGGCCGGCGGACCCGCAGGGAGGACAGGAATTGCAGTTTGTCAACAGAAGGGGCGAAATACGCCACGTTCTGACAGTCGCAGCCGCAATCCCTGAAACCGGCAGGGCGGTTGTATCGCTTCTTGATGTGACGGAGCGTAAAAAAGCGGAGTATGCGCTGAAGAAAAGAGAACAGGAACTGGAGCTGAAGTCCCGCAGTCTCGAGGAAGCTAATACGGCGCTCAAGGTTTTGCTCAAGCACCGCGAAGACGACAAGGCCGCTCTGGAAGAAACGGTGCTCTCCAATGTCAGAAAGCTTGTCCAGCCTTATCTGGAAAAATTAAAGCTTCTAAAGCTGAACGAAAACCAGGCCGCCTATGTCCAGATCATCGAGTCTCATTTGAATGATATCATCTCTCCCTTCCTGCGGAACCTGACCTCGCGGTATATGAATCTCACGCCGAGAGAGATTGAGGTGGCAAGCCTGGTAAGAGAAGGAAAAACGACAAAAGAAATCGTGAAGTTACTTAATATTTCCGCAACTGCGGTGGATTTTCACCGGAAAAACATCCGGGCGAAATTCGGCATTAAAAACACGAAGTCAAATCTCAGGTCTTATCTGTTGTCCCTATCGCAATAGTAGTTTATACCTACCATTATACTACCATCCAATACATATTGTGTTCAGGTTTGCATTCGCCTATTTTCATAGCCGTTTCCCGGGGAGACGCGATCCGGGTCTTGTCCGGTATATCAAAATGAGAAATGGAGGAACAATCATGTTTGCACCAAAGGCAATACTCGTTCCCACGGATTTTTCCAGGTTTTCGGATCAGGCGCTTGCAAAGGCCGTGGACATAGCAAAACAGTTCCATTCCCGGATTTATCTCTTTCATGTGCTCGACCAGGGACTGCAGCAATGCATAGCTGATTATTGCCTGAGTGGGGAAACGATGCGGCAGATCGAAGAGGAGGGGATGAGGGCATCGAAAGAGAGGCTCGAGAGCGAGGCGAAAAGGATATTGGGCGACAATGGAGTGGAGATCACATTCGATATCGGAAAAGGAATCCCCTACGATGAGATTCTCAAGGAGCAGAAGGCCAAAGGGATTGATCTCATCGTTATCGCATCTCATGGCAGGACGGGGATTCTCAAGAATTTGATCGGCGGTGTCGCGGAAAAAGTGGCGAGAGGAGCGGAGTGTCCTGTTCTGCTGGTGAGGGGGCAGTAGCGTTTCCGTGCGGGAAACCGGCGCATTGTCCGTGAGGCTTATGGCAGCGGGCGGCATTCATCAATACACCTGAAGTGGTTTGAAGGAGGGCCGGGATGGAAAGTGCTCTGAATATTCATGTAGGGACGTCCGGATGCCAATATGATCACTGGAGAGGGGCTTTTTACCCGGAAGCCCTTCCCAGGAGCGAATTTCTCGACTACTACGCGGATCATTTTCCCACGCTTGAGCTCAATCAAACCTTCTATCAATTGCCGCAGGGCAAGCAACTGGCCAGGATGCGCGAAGCAGTGCCCGACTCTTTCGTTTTTTCTGTCAAGGCGAACCGCTACATTACGTACATCAAAAAGCTCAAGGACGCACGGCTGGTCATGCCCCCTTTCCTGAGGAGAATGGAGGTACTGGGGGATAAGCTCGGCCCGATTCTCTTTCAACTGCCTCCACAGTGGAGATTCAATCTCATGCGTCTGGAGTCATTCCTGAAAGGATTGCCCTCGGGGTATCGGTACGTTTTTGAATTCCGTGATCCGAGCTGGTTCCATGAATCCACTTATGCAATGCTCACGTCGCACAATGCGGCCCTGTGCATTTACCAGGTAGGGAGCAGGACGTCTCCCCAGGTCGTAACGGCTGATTTCATCTACATCAGGCTGCACGGGCGGACCGGGGAGGATTTTGACGGCAACCTTCTTACGGAATGGGCGGGGACGTTATCGCGGCTTGCGGGGGAGGGGAAAGAGATCTTCTGCTATTTCGACAACGGAGACAGCGGCTGCGCGGCCCGGGATGCCGGAAGGCTGAAACGGCTGATCGAGAAGACACTGGAAAGAAAGTCAAGGGAGGCGGGAATCCCCTCAGGGAAGGGGACAATAAAAAAGTGAAAAAAAGAGGAAAGGAGATGTGAGGATGTCGACGGGTACAGTAAAGTGGTTTGATGAGAAAAAGGGATATGGTTTTATCGAGAGAGATGAAGGAGGAGATTTGTTTGTCCATTTCACCGCTATTCAGGCGAATGGTTTCCGGACACTGACCCAGGGACAGAGAGTATATTTTGAGCCTCAGCAGGGGACAAAAGGATGGGCGGCCTCCAATGTAAAAGTTATTTAGAATGTTGAAGAACTCTCATCTGCCCAGCTTTGCTGTCAGGCGGATGGCTTAGGGCGAAAAGGCCAAGGACGCTCACCCTTCACGCTTTACTCTTCAGGAGGGTAAAGCCCGGGCACAGGAGGTGATCCGATGGAAAGATTACTGCGGCATTCCGGCACCGGCCCGGAGGGCATCTATGCCGGTCAGGGACCATTGAACGGGACCGGTTTCAATGGCGACGCATTGCGGTACCGCTGGAAGAAGGTCAATTTCTCGCGGTTTCTCTATGATTCACAGGAAGACATCTACATTCCCGAGGAAGTTTTCCTGGAGCTTGCAGGAAAATCGTGACCGCCGGGAGCCTGTTACAAAAACGACGAAATCCTGTCCAGACCCCCACTGCGCCCCCTGCGTCCGGCAACCCTCAATGGATGCCGGCAGGGGGCGTTTTTTCATAAACGACTGTTCCGGCGTCCTGGATGCGCTCCGCAGGGCAGGATTCCGGGAACCGGTAGATATAAATCGGGTCTCCATACAAGGATGACTCGGGGCGGAGCACCTCCAGATGTTCCCATCCCGGCAACGGGAAGTTGCACGAAACCACCCTTGTCCCGGGGCGGAGTTCCCGGTTCAGCTTCAAGGCCAGCCTTTTCATGACATCCGGGAATAGATAGCAGAAGACCACATCCGCGGCATGGAGATCCGCTGACCAGAAATTTTTCATGCGGATCTCGATCTGGTCCATCCACATCGTCCTCAGTTTGGCGAGCAGGCAGGCGAGAGGATTGATTTCAAAACCAAGCGCCCGGACGCCGTACCGTTTTCTCGCTTCGCGCAGTACGCGTCCGTCTCCGCAACCGACATCCACCAGCAGCTCCCCTTTTTTCATGGGAACCCGGTTGAGAAAAGTCCTGATCCTGATTTTTGCGGAAGGGTGGAACATCGCCCCCTGAGTAATCGGAGAAACCAGGACGATGGACATCGTAAATACGAACTTGGCGGCGGCCAGGACAGCTATGGATATGAGGATGAATAAGATCCAGGAGGGCACAGTTATTCGCTTATCCTCCCGCAAGTTGTTGAAAAATGTCCAAAACAGCACCCTTTTGGAATTTGTGAGCTAACCTAAAATTTTCCTCAACGCGGCCAGAAATCTTGCGACATTTTCTTCCCGCGCGGTATGGCCCATAAGCCCGATCCGCCATATCTTCCCGGCCAGGGGTCCCAGGCCGCCTCCGATTTCAATCCGGAATTCATTCAGCAGGCACCGCCTCGCTGATAATTCGTCCATGTCTTGAGGGCAGTAGACCGTGGTGAGCATCGGCAGTCTGTGCCCCGGTTCCACCAGCATAGTGAGTCCCAGTTCCTGCATCCCTTCGACCAGTTTTTCATGGTTTTCCCGATGGCGCCGGAAGACATTGTCCGTTCCTTCTTCCAGTATCAAGAGCAGGGCCTGATAGAGACCGTAAAGCATATTGACGGGGGCGGTGTGATGGTAGACCCGTTTCTGCCCCCAGTAATTGGCGATCAGGGAAAGATCCAGGTACCAGTTGGGCACCCTGGTCCTGCGGGCGTTAAGCTTCGCCATCGCCTTTTCGGAAAAAGACAGGGGCGCCAGGCCGGGGGGACAGGAGAGGCATTTCTGGGTCCCGCTGTAGAGGGCGTCGATATTCCAATCGTCCATGCAGACCTCAATGCCTCCCAGGCTCGTGACCGTGTCCACCAGATACAGCGTCTCGGAGCCGCGGATCAGCTCTCCGACTTCCGCGACCGGATTCTCGACGCCCGTCGACGTCTCTGCATGGACAATGGCCACGATCTTATAGGATTTCCGTCTGATTTTCTTTTCCACCGTCTCCGGCACAACGGGAGTCCCCCACGGGAATTCAATTGTATCCACATCCGCGCCGAGCCTGCCGGCCACTTCCTGCATCCGCATGCCGAAGACACCGTTTATGAGCACCAGTACTTTATCACCGGGCTCCACCAGGTTTACAAAGCATGCCTCCATCCCCGCGGAGCCGGTTCCGGATACGGGGATAGTCAGGGTATTGCGGGTATTCATGATCCGCCGGAGCATTTCCTTGATGCCGTCCATGATTCCCAGGAAATAAGGATCCAGATGGCCCAGCGTCCTGCAACTGAGCGCCTTGTAAACTTCAGGCGGCACACAGGAAGGCCCCGGGCCCATAAGCAGAGTTTCTTCAATTCCATCCAGCAGGTTTTTATTTTTCATGTCAGTCTCCCCGGGTTGAATTTGCGCGAAGCCGCAGATATAAAATCTGCCATACACTCGTGAAACTTGCAATCACGATCAGGGTCACTGTTTCGTCGCTGTTTTCTTTTTGATGTCCTCCCGCAAAACGCTCTTGAGAATTTTCCCCACCGGATTCCTCGGGATGGCTTCGATGATCTCCATGCGCTCCGGTATTTTATAGGAAGCTATCCCCTTTTGTTTCATGAAGGAGGCGATTTCAGGGAGGGAGACTGTCTCACCGGGTTTCGGGACCAGATAGACGCAGACCTTTTCTCCCAGCATCTCATCCGGCATTGCCACGGCGGCTACATCGAGTACCTTCGGGTACCCCAGGAGCATATTCTCCACCTCCTGGGCGCTGATGTTGAACCCGCCCCGGATGATGATGTCTTTGGCCCTGTCGAAGAATCCGATACAGTTGTTGCTCTTTACCTGGAAAAGATCGCCGGTATTGAAGTAGCCTTCTGCATCAAAGGATTTCTCCGTGAGGTCCGGCCGCTTGAAATAGCATGGGATGACATTGGGTCCCCGGTAATGGAGCTCGCCTACGCCTCCCTCTTCCAGAACATCCTCTTTCGATGCGGGATTGACAATTTTGAGACAAAGGTGCTTTCTCAGTGGTGAAGTCCATTGGGCGCCGGGCTTGCCGTATTGGGGAAAATGACTGAGCCTCATCTCCAAATCGGGAATGTCATAAGGGCCGGCCACATTTGCCGTCCCCTCGTTCTGCCCCCATATATTCGCGAACTCGATATTCCATCTTCTCTTGAGCTCCTGGACGGACCACAGGGAGGGCGGCGCCGCACCGATGGTTATGGCCCGCATTTTCGTGAGGTCGAACATATCCACCTTGGGATGTTTCAGAAGGGCGTTAACGATTGCCGGTACGAGAAGCGTGTAATGGATTTCCTCGGCCATGAGCTGCTGAATAAAAAGAGGCCCATCGAAAGGATGATGCAGCACGAGCTTACCCCCGCCGATCAGCCATTCGATATAGACTGTCCCGACCGATGCCATGTTGACCAGGGGACCGGCAGTAATGAGATTGTCTGCCGGCTTGATCGGTGCGGTTTCGTAGCAAAAAGAGGCCTGGTAAATCCAGTTGTTATGGCTCAGCGGACAACCTTTCGGTTCAGCTTCTGTACCGGATGACCAGCACAGGCTGAAGATATCATTGGCATCGATCCGGATATGATCCAGCTTGCCTGTGATCGGGCCTTTTCCCATATCCTTGATTTCGGGCAGTGTCATCAAGTATTTCAGGGAGGGTGTTCTTGCCTTAAGTTTTGCGCCGAGTTCCCGGTGCTTGAACCCGTGAAATTCATCGACGGTAATAAAGGCTCTGGCCTCCGTCAGGCCCGCGATATACTCGAGTTCGGATGAGCGCCACTGCATCGGAACGGGCGATATCAGCGCGCCCGCGCGGCATATGGCGAGATAGAGCATGGCGAGCTCCCAGCAATTGGGCAACTGGACGATGATGATATCGTCTTTTCGAATACCTTTCGCAATCAGCGACTCAGCGGTCGCATCCACGATTCTGTCCAGATCCCCGTACGTCAGCCGCTCAGGCTTGAATCCCGTCAGCGCCTCTTTGTTGGGCGGATCCACAAGGCAGATCTTCCCCGGCTCTTTTGCCGCGTTCTTCTTGAAGAAATCGATGAGAGTCTCCTTGCCCCAGGCCCCTTTTTCCGTCCACTCCTGGATCATCTTTTCCGATGCCAAAATCATGTTCACGCCCTCCTTTATCATTTATGAAGCGGCCTCAGACCGCGTTTTCCGCTGATGGGCAAACGGTTTTGGAGAACAGACATCGTATATGAGGGACATCCCTGTCCGGGATGGAGAGTTCGGAAAAGGACTTCAAATTAATATCTTTTTACAACTGCATTTACAATAAAATATTTCATTTTTTGGATGGCTGCGGACGCCGCGATTAAAACCTTGATTTACAGCCTTATTTCACGTAAGTACTTAAATAAAAAGAGGATATCGTCATTCAGAAGACGCGGGGCGCACAGACCGGAAGGGGGCCTTGGTTCATTATTCCACAGGCCCATGGTATTTTCGGCTTTTATGAGATATATAAATAATATTAATGAAATATTAGGAGGATTTTATGGGCCGGATATTCAGTTTGAGAAAAGAGGGAGACGCCGGGATTGTGACGTTCGATGTGACCGGGGAAGCGATGAATACATGGACCAGAGAGGCCCTAACCGAGTGCGATGCTCTGCTGGATGATATCGCCGGCCGGAGCGATATCAAGGGGATCGTTTTCATTTCCGGCAAAAAGAACAACTTTCATGCGGGCGCCAATCTGAGGATGATTGAAAAGATCACTGATCGGGACGAGGTCATGAGGGTACTCAATGAATTCCACAGTATCTTCAATAAGATATCTGGATTGAGGATACTCTCGGTGGCGGCGATCGACGGTCATTGTCTGGGGGGAGGACTCGAATTCGCCCTTGCCTGTACGGCGCGTATCGCAAAAGAATCAAAGACCACCCTTATCGGGCTGCCTGAAACAAATGTCGGCCTTTACCCCGGTGCCGGAGGCACCCAGAGATTGCCCCGGCTTATCGGATATCCCGCTGTGGAATTGATATTGAAGGGGCAGGTTCTGCCGGCTGCGAAAGCTTACGAACTGGGAATTGTGGATAAACTCGTGCCGCCGGGCGGCGATCTTCTGAAAGAATCGCTGGCTTTCCTGCAGGGCCTTCTCTCCGGGAAGATAGAATTGAAGAGGCCGGTCCGCGATTTCTCCCAGATAGATGCTGTTGCCGCAGAGGCGCGCAAGGGCGTACTCAAGGCGACGCGCGGGAGGGAACTGCCCGCGCCGATGCTTGCGATCAGGGCTATCCAGGAAGGGATCAAGTTGCCGCTTGAGCAGGGGCTGGAGCTGGAAAAGAAATATTTCGTGGATGTTGCCCTGTCAAAAGAGGCCAAAGGCTGCATCCATACTTTCTTCATTAAAACCCTGACGGATAAGGCTGAGAGCATGATGACCAAGGGTTTCAAGCCGAAGCCGCTGGCGAAGGCTGCTGTACTGGGCTTCGGTACCATGGGTCGCGGCATAGTGATCGATATCCTGAGGAATACGCAAATTCCTGTCGTCGTCAAGGACGTTCCGGAAGCACTGGAGCCGGGAAAGGACTTTGTCAGAAAAATCCTGACCTCAATGGCGGAAAAAGGAAAGCTCAGGACGCCGGTGGAAGATCTCATGAAGCGCCTCGCGGCTGTATCGGAATACGGCGAGGAATTCCAGGATGTGGATATTGTCGTTGAGGCTGTTTTCGAGGACATCAAAGTGAAAGCGGAGGTTTACCGGGAACTCTCCGGAGCCGTCGCGCAGGATTGTATTATTGCAAGCAATACCTCATCCATCCCCATAGATAGGATGGCGGGATATGTCCTTCGCCCCGAGCGTTTCGGCGGCACCCATTTCTTTTCGCCTGTGTGGATGATGCAGTTGGTTGAGGTCGTCAGGGGAGAAAAAACAAGCCGGGAAACCGTTGACAACCTTCTGAACTTCGCCTCGTCCATCCGCAAGCGGCCGATAGTCTGCAGGGATAATCCGGGTTTCGTCGTCAATGCAATGCTGTTCCCGTACATATTGAATGTATTCAAGTACCTGGAAGCTGGCAATTCCATCGAAAAGATCGATTCGGCTCTCCTGCAGTTCGGGATGCCGGTCGGTCCTTTCAGGCTCATAGACGAATTCGGCATTGATCTGATTCCCAGGGTCCTGTCGCAACTGGGAATAAAAACACCGGACACCGTGGTGAACGTCGTCGCCGATGGACGCTATGGATTGAAGAAATCGGGGAAGGGCTTTTTCCTGAAGGACGGCACTGTGGATCCCGGGGTTTTGCCTTTGATTTCCCTGAAAGAAAAGAAGGAAATGAGCGCGGAAGAGATCCAGGAGGATGTCCTCACGGATATGGTCAAAGCGGGGAAGGATCTACTCGACAGAAAGATCATCGACGATCCGAGGATGATCGATGTGGGATTGATCTGGGGGACGGGTTTTCCGCCTGATAAGGGAGGGCCGATGAAATGGGCGGATCTTATCGGGTTGAGTGAAAAACTGTTTGGAAAGAAGTTTTATTAAAGGAGAGGCATGTCTGCGAGCAGACTTATAACACTTTTAACCGACTTCGGTATGAGCGATCCCTATGCGGGTGTCATGAAGGGGATTATCGCCCGGATCGATTCCGATCTGAAGGTGGTGGATATAACGCACGGCATTCCACCGCAGAACCTGTATGCGGCGAATTTCTGTCTGTTAAGCGCGTATGCGTATTTTCCCCGGGGGACTGTTCATCTGGCGGTAGTCGATCCGGGCGTGGGCACCCGGCGCCGAGCCATCGCTGTCGAGCTGGCGACGGGCTTTCTGGCGGGTCCTGATAACGGAATTTTCACCGGTCTCCTCGACCGTGAGCATGTCCTCGGCGCCGTGGAATTGACAAACCCCGGATACTGGCGCGGGCAAAGACCCAGCAGTACTTTCCACGGCCGCGATATTTTCGCCCCTGTTGCGGCCTATCTTGCATTAGGCACGCCGCTCAATGAGCTGGGAGAAAAACTCGATCCCGCAACGCTGGTGCGTCTCGATCTTCCCGGGTATGCGGAAAATGACGCCGGCATTTCAGGCTGCATCCAGTATATAGATCATTTCGGAAATCTGGTCACGAATATCCCCGGTGAACGGGTCGAGGGTAGTGAGTGGTCCGTCGAGGCCGCGGGCACGAGGATACCCGGGTTGAAGACTTACGGCGATGTGCCGTCGGGGACGCTGCTCGCGCTCGTGGGCAGCCACGGGTTCGTGGAGATTTCAGTGAACGGGGGAAACGCCTGTTCGAAACTGCAGGCAGGATTGAGATCGGAAGTCCGGGTAATAAGGAAATGACCACCCTTCCTTTGCCGGTTCAGGAAATCGTTGCCGACAGGTTTCGCTGAATCTGCTGGGCCTGCGCGATGATCCGTTCAAACAGTTCCGCCACTGTGGGCTCGTCATGAATAAGGCCGGTGACCTGTCCTGTCGGCAGGACCCCTTCCTTTGTGTCGCCCTCCTCCGTGGCGAGGCGGATCGCCCTGAAGGCATTGGCCATGAAGGCCAACTGCTTCGCGTTCTTCCATCCCGTGGACATGACGCCCAGGAAAAGCTTCCAGTACGGGGTATCGATCTGGCGGGCGATCTCGCGGGAATTGAAGAAAGAGGCAGTCAGATCGAACCCCCGCTTGATGGCCCGGACTGCCGCGTCGGTTTTCATGACCCTGCAGAGGAGCCCGTCAAAGCGGTCGGAAAAGAGGGTATCTGTAGCCTCTTTCTCGATGGACAACTTCTTATAGATATCGTGCAGGGGGCTTTCCTTGGTCGTCATGAGGCGGGTTCCCATGGCTACGCCCTCCGCACCCAGAGCCAGCGCCGCCGCCAGCCCGCGGCCGTCGGCGATGCCGCCGGCGGCAATAACGGGGATTTCCAGGGCATCGACGAGAGCAGGAATTAAAATAAAGGTAGTCAGCGCTTCGCCGTGGGCCGCCGCTTCGTGTCCGGTGGCGATCACGGCGTCGCAGCCGTAATCCTGCGCTCTTTTGGCGTGCCGGGTGCCTACTACTGTGGCAACGACCTTTCCGCCGTACTCGTGCGCCCTCTTTACAAGCCAGTCGCCCTTACCCAGGGCGAAATTGATGACCGGCACTTGCTCATCGAGGAGCACTTTTGCGTTTTCGACGGCGCCCGGGAACAGCAATGCCGTATTCGCTCCAAAGGGTTTGTCCGTCATCGATCTTATCTTTCGGACGGCCCTGCGCGTTTCCTCGGCGCTGAGGGGGCCCGTCGCCAGGATGCCGAGGCCGCCCGCATTGGACACGGCCGCCACCAGATCGGGTACGCTGATCCAGCTCATACCGGACAGGATAAGGGGATACTGGATGCCGAAAAGTTCTGTGATGCGTGTTTTCATGGGTGGTTCCTTTTGATTTCCTGCCTGCATTAAAAGAAGCATTTCTTCAGGAAAGCGAGATCTATTTCCGGATAGACGGGGTATTTCGAGAGTATCGATTGTACTCTTGCCCGCGCCTCGTTTTTCGCTTTCTGGTTGATCGTGTACTTCGCTTTGTGTTTTTCTCCTTTGACTGTCGCGGGTTTCGTGTTCTCAAGCACGAGTCCGATAATGGCGGCTATTTCCTTCATTTCTCCTGTACCCATATTCAGGGTGGTGACCGCGGGCGTGCCGATTCTGAGGCCGCTCGTGTACCAGGGTCCGTTGGGATCGAACGGCAGCGCGTTGCGGTTCAAAGTAATATTACATTCCCGGAGAGCGCTTTCCGCCTGTCTTCCTGTGAGGCCGAAATTACTTACATCTATGAGGAATAAATGGTTGTCCGTACCCCCTGTAGCCACTTTCATGCCCAGACGGGAGCATTCTCCAGCCATGGCCCTTGAATTTTCGACGATTTTTGCGCTGTAAACCTTGAATTCCGGCCTGTTTGCCTCCGTGAAAGCAACGGCTTTGGCCGCCATGACATGGGGGAGGGGTCCGCCGAGAACCAACGGACAGCCCCTGTCAACGGCTTCGGCGAATTCCCCGGTGCACAATACAACGCCTCCCCGGGGACCGCGCAGTGTTTTGTGCGTAGTGGTCGTAATAACCTGGGCGAACGGCACAGGATTGTAGTCGCCTTCAAATACCCCGCCCGCGACCAGTCCGGCGAAATGGGCCATGTCCACCATCAGCACTGCACCTGTTTTATCCGCTATTTCCCGCATTTTCCTGAAATTGATGGCCCTGGGATAAGCGCTGTAGCCTGCCAAGAGAATAAGAGGCCTTATTTCCCCGGCCTGTTTCTCAATTTCAGCATAATCCAGCAGGCCGGTTTCCCTGCTGACGGTGTACGAAAACGCTTGAAACATCCTGGCGGATACATTGTTGCGGTACCCGTGCGTAAGGTGTCCGCCCGAATAGTAATCGAGGCCCAGAAGACGCTGATTGCCCATTTTCTGCCTCAGCTCCTCCCATTGGCCGGGTGTCAATTTAGATAGATTAGTCTCCCCCCATTGCCTGAGGGACGGCATCTCGATTTTTGTGGAGAGAATGGCCCAGTATGCCACCAGATTGGCGTCGGCTCCGCTGTGGGGCTGTACGTACGCGTGGTCACAGTGAAAAAGCCTGCATGCCTCATCGGCTGCGAGGCTTTCTATCGCGTCGACATTCTCGCATCCCGCATAAAAGCGGTGGCCTGAAAAGCCCTCCGCATATTTGTCCGTCATTAAATTGCCCATGGAAAGCTGCGTGGCGAGCGATGAATAATTCTCGCTGGCGATCAATTTCAGATTGGTCCTCTGGGCTTCCAATTCGTTGATAATGGATCGGGACACCTGGAGTGATACTCTGGAGACTTCGGTCAGATTGGAGAGATAAGCAAGGAATGCCGGGTCGACCTGCTGCGGCTTTTTCCCCGTTAAATATTCAGCAACCGGGTTGGTAATCATGGAGACCTCCTTTCAAGTGCGGTTTTAGCCACACTGCCCAGGCGTACGACAGCGCGGCAGGAGCTCCCCGATGGTTATCCATCTTTACCGCCAGTTGCTCCGGGAAACATGAACCTGCCGTCAAATCCATAATCCAGTTTCAGCGTCCGATTTTTTAATGAAAATTAATTTTTTTGCAAGAAATATTTTGCGGCACGTTCTCTGAAACCTGCCATTTCTCTTCCTCTCTATGGAGTCTATGGAGGCGCTTCCGGCAGGGGCCCGATCGAACTATCCCGTATTTCTATCTTTTCGTTTCTTCTCGACGATCTTCTTCACAAGCTCGTTCATGTTGGCGGGGGGTGGAATGTAGCCGTCGCGTTTGACTAAGGTAATGGCATTTGTGGGACAGGTGGATACGCAAAGTCCGCAACCGATACAAGCTGCCGCATCGTAGTCGGCGACGTCTTCGTGCATATGATAGGCCCCCATGGGGCACCGCTGCTCGCAGATCCCGCATCCGATGCATGACTCAGTGTTGAAATCGGCCCGGTAACTGGATTTCGCGAGGGCTTCGGTCCTGTTGTGCTTCGTGATCATCATCAGTAAATGACAGCAGCACGGGCAGCAGTTGCACATGAAGATGAGTTTTTCCGCATTGTTGCTTCCCGTATGCACGAGCCCGGCTTGCTCCGATCGTTTCAGGACGTTGCGAGCTTCCTCCAGCGGAATGATTTTCGCCATGCCTCGCTCTGCCAGAAACCGGGCGGCGCCGTCGAAGCAGAGGCAAACCTCCAGCGGTTTATCGCAGTTCCTTTCCAGAATACGGCAGGGACAGTTAGCCACGGCAATGACTTCGTTTTTCTCCATCATCTGTGAGGCTATTTCATACGGCAGGATTTCGATTTCATCAGGGATCGCGTTCTGCGCCGGGAATATCCTGTTCCAGGGCGGATCAGCCGAAGCGAGCTCTGCGGCCATGTCCTTCATGTAGTACGCATGCCATAACTGAGCAAGACGATCCCGCGTCGGCTCGTCCAAACCTTTCATTACTGGATATTCGAACAATCCAGGGTAGTTCGGCAACAGCGCATACGAAAACTCGCCATCCACAATTTTAGCAAGGACTGAGCCGCGATCAGCCATGGCTTCCAACTTTCGCAAAGCTTCGTCGGGTCCGATGCCGGCCTTTTTTGCCACTTCGCTTGCCTTTTGCAGTTTGAATTCCAGCATGGTTGCCAGCTCAACCTCATCCGAATGGAAGAGAATTTTGAGTATTTCCAGAAATTCTTCACTTCTGGGTGCGCCGACTGGATGTGTAGCCAGTTTTTTCTGAAGCTTGTGATAGTGATGCATGGCCGTCTCCCTCCGCTATTAGGAATCGATTTTCTTCCCGGCAGCTTGCGGCGAGCCGGGCTGCATGACCGACATACTTGCCGACGGCGCCTTGAACTTGCGCAAAATGCTACCGAGGATCTTTTTGAAGACTTCTACTTCCGCAGGTGAATAGTCTTTCTTGAGTTTACTTACCTTCGGGTCTCAATATTGTCGGAATGTTGTCCCCGCCTCCTGGCAAGCAGTACGGGCTTTGTTTTATTCTATTATCAGATAATTGCCCGTCACGCAATTTATGAGAAATATAATAAAACGGCCGCATACCGACTGACAGGGGAAGTCGCTTGGTATCGCCATGAAGCATCTGACCGGGGTAGTCCTTATTGTAACGCTTCGCCTGGCGTTTTAGCTTGGCCTCGATCTC
>JBHGBI010000019.1:0-34430 GCA_041946925.1 Syntrophales bacterium
ATGTTACATATAAATACGATACCCGTGGAGGTGAGTAAATGGGTACAGCCGGCTTTATGGAAAAGATCTATCAGGGATCACTGGATGAATCGGTTTTTTACTCTTTTCAGCCTTACCCGGAGTCCGCACGGGTAAGGAACATCCTCGAAGAATACGGAAAGCTTTTAAAGGCGCCTTCATCACCTTTGCCCAGATGGACCCGGCGAGGGGCCTTGCTTTCTTTGTTTTCCCCTGTCTGAAAATTGAGGATTTTCGAACGGCAAAATCAGGGTTTTTTTGATGGAATATTCAAAAGACCTCAATTATATTATAATTTCAAATCCACAGGAGGTGACTCATGAAGAAAACATTAATCTTCATCTTTTCGGCTGTCCTTGCTTTCTCCTTTGCTTTTTCAGGATGTAAGAAAGCAGAGGAGAAAAAGGTCCCGGCACCGCCTGCTCCGGCACCGGGAGCCCCCGAAAAAGCCCCGGCTCCGGCTCCTGAAAAAGCCCCGGGTGGCACACCTGGAAAATAGTGCAGAATTCATTCCGGTGCGGGACGGCGATGCTCGGAAATCGAAAAGGCCGATCGTTCATCCGCTTCTGCACCAGAGGAAAACCACGTCCTTCAGGCTTCTACGATTCTGCCGGGCAGGAGGTGGGTAAGTGCGCGTGCATATTCCCCGGCCCCTTTTCCCGGCCGTGAGCCCTGCATTTTTAAATCATGCCTCTTTACCCGTATATCCCGCCTGTAACCCGACTCACAGTATAAGTGAAGAATAAGAATCAACTTGTTTTTCGGACGATAACATCCGATGCCGAAGCCCTGATCACTCTGACAAACTGAGTAAAATTGGGATGGATATTTTTTTATTTATTGGCTAAAAGGAAAGGTTGATTGTCGGTAGATTTCATGAAGGAGATTATATGATGAACCAAAAAAACCAGGTTTATCAATTCCAGGGCGGATCGAGATACGTTCTGGATGATGAACTCGCCCGGATCGTGAATATTTCCATTTCCCTGGAATTGCCTCTTCTGCTTAAGGGAGAGCCTGGAACAGGAAAAACCATGCTGGCCCATGCCATCGCTGAGGGGCTTAAAATGCCTTTGATTGTTCTCAATGTGAAATCCAGCATGAAGCTCATCGACGCCCTCTATCAGTACGACACACTGACAAGACTGAATGACAGCCGGTTCCATGACTCCGGGCGCGACGTGAGCAATATCGAGGAATACATCAAGATGGGGAAGATTGGGCAGGCCTTTGTCGCGGAAAGAAAGACCGTGCTTTTGATTGACGAGATCGACAAGGCGGATACGGAATTTCAGGATGACATGCTGGATGTACTCGATCAAATGCAGTTCGACATCATTGAGATCGATAAGACAATCCGCGCCAAGCACCGTCCCGTCGTGATCATTACCTCCAACGCCAAGAAGGATCTTTCAGATCCGTTTCTGGGGCGCTGCAACTTCCACCACATCGCTTTCCCTGATCAGGAAATGATGCGCCGGATCATCGGCGTGCACTTCCCTTCCCTGAGTCGACGCCTGGCCGATGCATGCATCGAGACTTTCTACCAGTTGCGGAGTTTTGCCGCGGTGGAGAAGAAACCCGCCACGCGGGAGCTGATCAACTGGATCAGGGCGCTGCTTGCCGATCCCGATTTCGATGCCGCATTACTCCAGAGAGGAGAGGTCCCTTACCTGGGGGTACTGTTCAAAAAAAGCGCCGATCTGCAGACTGCAGTCAGGCGGCTGTCCAAATCGCACTATTAAAAAGCGGCTCCAGCGACGCCTGTGGGCGGCCGCGAAGAATGTAAGCTTGAATAAGAGGCGGGAATGTTCATTCGGTTTTTTTACATGCTCAGAGACAACGGGGTACCGGTAAGCCCCACGTCGTTCCTGAGATTGCAGAAAGCGCTCAGTCTCGGTCTGGTCCGCTCTCTGGAGGATTTTTATACGTCAGCGCGATGCATTCTGATCAAGAGCGAAAAGTATTTTGATATTTACGATCAGATTTTTGCACATTGCTTCCAGGGGATGGAGCTCTCCTATGCGGATGGGGTCGAACTGGACGCCCTGGCCAGGTTTCTTCTGGATGAGTGGTTGAGGAATCCCGCGGAAATAGCCGCCGCTTTTGATATATCGCAGGAAGAGCTGGGGAAAATGACCCCGGAGGAACTGATCCGTTACTTTCTGGACCGTCTTAAAGAACAGACCGGGGAGCATCATGGGGGAAATAAGTGGATAGGGACCGGCGGGACCTCGCCGGTGGGACATTCGGGTTATCACCCCGGCGCAATGAGAGTGGGCGGGGTATCAAGGAATAAATCGGCCGTGAAAGTAGCTCTTGACCGGAGATACCGGGATTATTCACAGACAGGCCTGCTTACACAGGCGCAGATCGGGGAGGGGCTCAAGAGATTGCGCTGCATGGTCCCTTCAGGACCGAAAGACGTAATCAATATACGGAAGACTATCCATGAGACAATCCGCAATGCAGGAGAAATCGAAATCGTCTTCGACCGCCGCCTTGTCGACCGCCTCAAGATAATCCTTATGATAGACAACGGGGGCTATTCTATGGATCCGTATGTAGAGGTAGTGCAGACCCTTTTCAATTACGCGCGATCCCAGTTCAAAGAACTGAAAATCTATTACTTCCACAATACAATATATGATTCTGTATGGCGGGACCCCCAGAGGCTGCGCGAGCCCGAGCGAATAGACGACTTCATCCGCAAGGACCCGGAAACAAGGCTTATTATCGTGGGCGACGCCAGCATGGCGCCTGATGAGCTTACGAGCAGGAGCGGTTACATCCGCTTTGAAGAGAGAAGCACGAGGCCGAGCATAGACCGATTGCAGTTCCTGTCCAGGACGTTTCGTCACGCGGTGTGGCTCAATCCCAGGGCGGAAAGGGGATGGTTATACACGACATCAATCGGCATGATCCGGCAGATATTTCCGATGTTCGAATTGACCCTGGAAGGCCTTGATAAGGCCGTACATCATATCATGTCAAGGAATTAGCAGTTTACTGAAAAACACCTCTCTTCTTGCCTTTCATGTTTACTCTTCGGGAGCATTCTTCAAAGCAGCGAGAAAATGCGCTTGACAGAGCTTTTGAGGGAATGTATACGTATGTACTGTTTAGACCTTTGGAGCAACAATACCTGATATGGTTCTTTTGTTTTGCCAAAGCGTCTATCCCGGAAATGGGGGAATTTTGAAAGGAGGAGAAAAAGCGCTATGGCGACGGGAACCATAAAATGGTTTAATGAAAAAAAGGGCTATGGATTCATACAACAGGATGAAGGCGGTGATCTTTTCGTGCACTATACGGATGTAAACGGGACAGGATTCCGGACACTGTATGAGGGTCAGCGGGTCGAGTTTGAAATTGAGACGACACCCAAAGGACCGAAGGCCAAAAATGTCACTGTAATCTGAGCCGGTCTGAGGCCAACTCCAAGGGGCGGCACTTTCAAGGTGCCGCCTTTTTCTATTTGACACAGGTCCTTATTTTCCTTAATATTTCAGCAGAAGCTTTCAATGTTCGTTGAATAAATCCTATTTTGAAGAAAGAGAAACATCAATCCGCTTTGAATCTTACTAAAAAGCAAGCCGCAGGTCTTTCCGTAGTTTCAAATAGCCTGTTAACCATTCTCAAATTGCTGGTCGGCGTTATTTCAGGTTCGATGAGTATTATTGCCGAAGCGGCTCATTCTGGATTTGATCTGCTGGCAAGTCTTGTCGCTTTCCTGTCGGTGCGGGCTTCAGATCGTCCTGCGGACCTGGAACATCCTTACGGCCACAGTAAAATAGAAAATGTTTCGGGTGTAATCGAATCGGCGCTCATTTTTCTGGTGGCATTGTGGATTATCATGGAAGCTGTCCAGAAAATGCGGGGCCATGCGCTCGTCAGCTATCTTCCTGTCGGTATCGCTGTCATGCTTGTTTCTCTGGGCGTGAATATTGTTGTTTCGAGAATTCTTTACAGGATCGCGCGTCAGACCCGTTCCATCGCCCTCGAAGCCGATGCAGCCCATCTTCACAGTGACGTGCTTACATCCGGCGGAGTTATATTGATGCTGGCCGTAATATGGCTCGCCCAGTTTTTCTGGAAGGTGAATCTCTCCTTTCTGGATCCTTTTTTTTCGGTCATGCTCGCTCTTTTCATTCTTCGGCTTGCCTGGGATTTGCTGAGGAAATCCTACCCGAGCCTGATGGATGAAAGGGCAAACCCGGCATTAGAAGAAAAAATCAACCGCCTCATCAAGGAGTTCTGTACGGACTGCTATCTCTTTCACAAGCTCCGCACGCGCCAATCGGGCTCCAAAGTCCATATTGATTTTCATCTCCAGCTCACGCCGGACACTCCCCTTGAGAGAGCTCACTTACTCAGTCATGATCTCATCAAAAAGATAAAAGACGAGATACCTGAAAGCGAGGTAATCATTCACATCGAGCCCATAGAGGACGAAACGCAGAAAAAATAATCTCTTCGGTCCTATTCTTCCTTCTCAACTTTTCGGTCCTGACTCTTTCTTTATCAAAGTCCCTTGACCGGGGATTCCTTTAATTGTACAAGAGCCGGTAAATTTCCAAGGTGTGCAGAATATGATGGACCAGCTGGAGCTGGAGCGCAGGATCATCTACGGGCTTGCGTGTGAATGGGAAAGAGCAATCCGGTTGCTTGAGCCCCATTACCGAGCCCGCATGCGAAGGCCGCTTTTCAGCATTCGTGATCTGAAAAAGAGATGGGCTTTCTGGTCGCCGGAGAGGCGCGAAATATGCGTGAACCGTAATCTCGCCATGAACCACCCCTGGGATTCGGTTTGCGAGGTGCTGCTCCATGAAATTGCACATCAATTCAGGGACGAAGTTTTCCAGGCGTTTCACGAACCTCCCCACGGTCCAGGATTTCAGAAAGCATGCTATCTGCTGCGTGCGAATCCGCGGGCGTCCGGGAAATATCCAGCTCTGGATGAGCGGGTCTCCCGGGGTACGGCGGACATCCAGGATCGCATTATGGTCCGGATCAAGAAGCTGATGGCCCTTGCCGGAAGCCACAACCCCCACGAGGCCGAAGCCGCAATGGCCAAAGCCCATAAGTTTATCCTGAAGTATAATCTGGAGTATACAGGTTTCGAAAGGAAGCGGGATTTCGTCAGTATTTTTTTGGGCAAGCCTGCTCTCAGGCAATCCCGCGAAAAATATCATCTTGCCAATCTACTGCAGGATTTCTATTTTGTTAAAGGAATCTGGGTGTCCTCTTATGTGATGGAGCGCGGAAAGATGGGACGGGTTCTTGAAATCAGCGGGACAGTCGCCAATATCCAGATTGCAAGTTATGTTTTTGACTTCGTAAACCGTTTTATCCAGCTCCAATGGGACAAATACAGATGCGGCAAAGAACTACGGTCCCTCGATAAGGTCGATTTCGCCGTCGGAGTCATTGAGGGGTTCCGGTCCAAACTGGAAAGACAGCAGAAGAATAGCCGGTGTCCCGAAGAAAAGGCCCTGATCAGGATTGAGGACCCTCGTCTGGCCGAATACATGCGTTACAGATATCCTTTCATCGTCAGTTTCCGGCGCAATGCCTCCATCCGCGATCCAAGAGTACGGAAGGACGGTGAAAGAATCGGCAGGAAAATGGTGATTTCGAAAGGCATCACTGCAATGGGAGAAGGCGGCGGAAAGCTCTTGATCGGGATTTAACAGCCTGCAGCGAAGCTGCATAGATGAGCGCCTTTCAACAGCGTGGTAAAGACATATTCGGGCGGCAGGGAAGTTTGAATGACTCTTTTTCTGATCACTTTTATTCTGGTTTACGGTAGCATGCATGTATACACGTTTTTGCGGATAAGAGCGGCTTTCCCCGGATGGCCTGGCTGGTTCAATCTTCTGTTGGCGGTCTTCATGTCCGCCATGATCTTTGCCCCCTTCATTATCCGCGTTCTCGAAAAACAATCTTTCGATCTCGCTGCGAGACTGCTGTCGCAGATCGGGTACATATGGATGGGTTTTCTGTTCCTCTTTTTCGTCTCCTCCCTGATCATGGATACTTATCGCTTCTTCCTGCATGCGGGCGAATGGATGTGGAGGAAAGATTTTTCATCCCTGATCCCCTCGGCGAGACAAACCCTGTTGCTGCCCCTGCTTGTTGCAGTTGTTATTACCGGTTATGGTTATTCCGAGGCCAGACATATACGCATTGAACGAATACAGATCAAATCCCCGAAAATCCCCGCCGGAATCGGTAGGGTCAGGATTGTCCAGATTTCGGATGTCCACATCGGCCTGATGGTGACGGGAAAACGGCTGCAGGCGATTCTCGGGCAGGTCGAAAAGTTGAATCCAGATATCCTCGTCTCAACGGGAGATCTTCTGGATGGACAGGTCAACGGTCTCAGGGACTCTGAAGCGCTCCTGAGACAGATCAAGCCCCGGTATGGAAAGTTTGCTGTTCTGGGAAATCACGAATACTACTCGGGATTCCGTCAGGCTGTCTCCTTTGTGGAAAATGCGGGCTTTGTGCTGCTGCGTGGCGAATCGTCGACCATACCGGGAATCATACATATCGCAGGAACCGATGATCCGGCCGGAAAGGGACTCGGCCTGTACAGGGACATCCCTGAAAAAGAATTGCTTTCAACATTGTCCAAAGATCTTTTTGTCCTCTTCCTGAAACATAGACCCTTTCTGGAGAGTGGGTCATCCGGCCTTTTTGATCTCCAGCTCTCCGGACACACCCACCAAGGCCAGATATTCCCCTTCCGTATCTTCACGCATTTTATGTATCGCGGTCTGGACGGAGGATTCTTCCATCTGCAGGAACGATCCTATCTGTACGTCAGCCGGGGTTCTGGCACATGGGGACCGCCCGTGCGGTTTCTGACGCCCCCGGAAGTAACCCTTATCGAGCTTGTAAGGGAATGATTCCGTTTTTTTGGCGGGCAGTGCCTTCACAAGATTTTTTCATTGATTATTTAAAAAGAACTGTAATATGAAAATAACAGCGGCTGAGGCCTGCTGGATACGCCTGTTCTCTTCACTCTCTTTAGCACCAGGAGAAATGCCGGAGGATCCTATGGAAATCACCTTGAGAAAGGAAAACACCGTGAACGTCATTTCTGCTCAGGGCAGAATGGACGCCGTATCCGCACCGGATTTCGACAATTTTCTGGAAAAACTCCTCTCAACCGGTGAGACGAACTTCATCATCGATTGTAAAAACCTGGAATATATCAGCAGTGCCGGCCTGCAGAGCATTTTGAAAGCGGCCAAAAAACTGGAAACGACGGGAGGACGAATCCTTTTGTGCAACCTCCAGGGCGCCGTTAAAGATGTATTCGAGATTTCAGGTTTCGATTCCATTTTCGAGATATACGATTCCCCGGAAGCCGCACTGGAACACTTCAACGGGGAGCGTCCTTAGATTCTCATGAAATCGACGGCGAAAATAGAAAACCTTCCTTTCCTGATGCGCAAGGTATCCGCCAGGGCGAGAAAGCAGGGATACTCCGAAGAAAGAATAAAACAGATAGAACTGGCCCTGGAAGAGGCCCTGGTCAATGTATGTCGTTATGCCTATCCGGGAGCCTGCGGCGACGTGGAAGTCCTCTGCCGTAAAGCGGATGACAAAATCGTTGTGGACATAATCGATACGGGGGTTCCGTTTAACCCTGAATCTGTTCCGGATCCTGAACTGGATTCGTCCAGCGTGTGCTCACGAAATCTTGGCGGTCTGGGGTGTTTCCTGATACGCAAAATGGCGGACGAGATCCATTATCGCAGAGAAAACAATAAAAATATACTGACTCTCGTTCTGGGCGGCCATGCGAAAAGTGCGAAGCAGGATCAGGCGCATTCCAAATCCCGAGGAAATCATGTCGGATGATGAACTGAAGAAAATACGGGTTGAAAGATACTTGCGGGAATCCGTTCTGAATGATGTGGTAGAGCTTGAAAAACGCGTCTGGAACCGGCAAGGATACCGTGAGGTCAATGCACCCATGCTGTATTTTGAACTGGCTTATCTCACCAACGGCTTGGTGCTGACCGCTTTTGACGAAGGTATCTACTCGCCGGAGGAGAAGGAACAAATGGCCAGGGAGGATCCTTGGTATAAAGGTGACCGGCCGATTGGGTTCCTGGCCTGTTTTGCCGATTTCGACATGCGGGGCCCCTTCTGGTACGGAGCGAGGATGGGAGTCGACCGGCGGTACAGGGACCGGAATATCGGTGAAGAACTGGTTCAGAATCTTTATTCATGCGCCGTCGAGCGGAATATCCCCCGGATCAGGTGGACTTACGATCCTCTTCAATCCCGCAACGGCTACATGTATCTCCATAAAATGGGAGGAATCGTCAGGGAAATCGGTTTTAATTATTACAGCGCCGTATTTACGAACGATGAATTCAACCGCGGTATATCGACGGACCGTTTTGTAGTGGAATGGATCATCAACTCGCAGCGGGTCAGGGACAGAATGGCACCGGGCAAAACACTGCCTTTCGATACTTTCGTGATGACGCCGCAAAACATCGTGAACGAAATCGAACTCGATGAAAACGGACTGGAAAGGCACGGAGAAAAATGGATCTTGAGGTCGAGGGAGTCTCCCATTTTTGTCGAAATCCCCTATGCTCAGGATAAATTGCTCAGCGTAGATAGAACCAAGGCCCAAGCCTTGCGGGACAAGTGCAGGGGATTATTCATGCACTATCTCGCACGCGGATACATGGTCACGGATTTTGTATTGAGGAAGGAGGACGGCCGTCGCAGAGCCTTTTACCGGCTGGACCAGGACCCCGAATCACAGATACTGAATCTGTGAGAAAGATGCATCGTAGAAGTGTTGCCGCAGAGTTGTCAACCATCAAAATTGGGTTTGTTTGAGCAGGGCGGCGCTCTGCTTTTTTTGTGCGGTCCATTGACCGGAGATGGTATATGGAACTGAAGGAAGAAACGCGGGAAAAAGAGCCAAGACTCAGAATCAGAACGAAAATGCTTATTCTATTTCTGGGCTTGTCCATCCTCTCGCTGGCGATTTTCGGATATCTGGCCTTTGACGATATCAAAAAAATCGGCCGTTACAGCCTGGAAAGCAGTACTACCCTCAGCGAGAGCGCAATCAATGACAGCACCAGATCCCTGGAAGCTCTCGGCGAGACCGTCATTAGGCAAAAAGCTGAGGATGTCGCGTTGCAGTGCCGGATTTACATTAACGCTCATCCGAAAATGACGATTCGGAATCTACAGACCAGTCCGGAATTCAGGAAAATCGCGGTTCAATCTGTAGGCGAAACGGGTTACACGATCCTTTATGAAAAGGAAACGGGTATCATGAGATTCCATCCCAATCCCGAACTCCTCAATTTCGACATGCACGAATGGAAAGACAAACTTCCCGAGTTCTGGGACATCTTCGAAGAGACTCTGGACGGTTCTCCCGCGGATGGATACTATGACTGGCAGGATCCGGACGGCGAGATCCGGCAGAAATATATGTATATAGCCCCGGTCCAGGGCACGCCTTATATGGTCGGGGCCACTACTTACATCGACGAATTTTCAATCCCCGTCAACCAGACAAAAAAAGATATCAGCGCCGCTACATTGGAAATCAGGAATCATGTAAATGATATCATCCGTAAAATAAGAAATACGTTCATCCAGGCATTTATTGTGATCATCCTGATCGTGGCCGGACTTTCCTTCATGATTTCAAGGATGATCACCGACCCGATACGTGCTCTCACCAGAGGAGTCCGGGCGATAGGAAGGGGGGAAATGGAGGTCAGGGTCGATATCAAGACAGGGGATGAGCTTGAGGATCTTGCCGCGTCATTCAACAAGATGATCGCCGATCTCAAGACGCACATGGAGGATCTGCGGCGGGCAACAGCGGAAAAAGAAGGTTTCCTGAAAGAACTGGAAATCGCCCGGGGACTTCAGCAGCGCCTTCTCCCCCAAAGCCCTCCGGATATCGAGGGATTTGACCTTGCCGCCAGCAATATACCGGCGAAAGAAGTGGGAGGAGATTTCTATGACTTCATCCCGATCGCCGGTGATCACTGGGGACTGGCTATAGCGGATGTATCCGGGAAGGGAATGCCGGCTGCGATGTTCATGGGGCTTTCCCGGACGATTATCCGGACCAGCACGACAAGCACTCTCCAGCTTGCGGCTGCGATCAAACAGGCTAACGATCTGATCTGCAGGGATTCCACCTCGGGAATGTTCGTGACTCTTTTTTACGCCGTCCTGGATGTGGGAAAAAAGGAGCTGAAATACATCAACGCCGGTCACAACCCCCCTCTCTTCTTCAAGAGGGCGACAGCGGAGACGGTCCTTCTGAAAGCCAGGGGGATCGCCCTGGGCGTATCCGCATCCATCGAACTTGAAGAAGAAGTCATCAAAATGGCTGAAGGCGATGTTCTGGTTCTTTACACAGACGGTGTAACCGAGGCGATCAATCAGAACCGGGAAGAGTTCGGATTGGATAGACTCATTCGCTTCGTTATGAGAAACAATGCACTTCCCGCCGTGGAGCTGATCCACGGCATTGAAAAGGAGGTAATGGCATTCGCCGAGGGGCAGCCTCAATTTGATGATATAACCCTGCTGGTGCTGAAAGCGATAGAAAAATAATCCGCCGGCGATGGCCGGTTGTTTCAAATTTTCAATGCTTCAAAATCCGTCCGGGCAGCAATCCGGTATGCTCACCGCGACGGATCACCACCTCGCCGTTTACGATGACATATTCTATGCCTGCCGGATACTGGTGAGGTTTGTCCCACGTGGATAGATCGATAACCCGGTCAGGATCGAATACAACCAGGTCCGCAAAAAACCCCTCCCTGATCTGTCCTCTTTTATCCAGTCCGAATTTCCGCGCCGCGATAGAAGTCATTTTCTCGATAGCATGACCCAGGCTCATAATTTTTTCTTCTCTGACATAACGGCCCAGTAAGCGGGGGAATGTCCCGTATGAGCGCGGATGGGGCTTGTCCACGCCCAGTTTTCCATAGGGAGCAAGGGCCCATCCGTCGGAGCCGATGACAACAAGTGGGTGTGCCATGATTCTCTTGAAGTTCTCCTCATTGAGTGAGAAATTGATCATGCCCACCTGATCCTGCTCTTCAATCAGAAGATCGCGAATAAACTCGAACGGCTCCTTCCCCGATTCACTGGCGGCCTGCAGGATGTTTTTGCCCACAAGAGATTTGTTCTTTTCCGTCAGGACGGAACAAATAAGAATAGTGCTCCACGACCCTATCTTCTCTTCTTGTTTTTTGACATATGCTCTGAGTTCCTTTTCAAGGCGCACGTCATTCAATCTCCTTAGGTATTCGGAAGCGGAGCCTTCTTTTATCCAGCAGGGAAAAAACACACTCAGGAAAGTGGAAGTCGCCGTATACGGATAGCGGTCAGCCAGGATTTCCACTCCCTCAGATCTCATTTCTGAGATTCTGGACAGAACGGCATGTAACTTGGACCAGTTCCTTGGATAGGAGAGTTTCAGGTGCGATATCTGCAAACTCACTCCGGCCTCTACAGCTACTCTGATGGCTTCTTCAACGGCCTCTATAAGATAGTCCCCTTCATCCCTCATATGAGTCGCATAAACCCCGCCCATATCTGCAACAACACGGCAAAGCTCTATTATCTCCTGTACCTGCGCAAAAATACCGGGCGTATAGATAAGGCCCGTGGACAATCCCATGATTCCGGCTTTAATATTATCCCCGACGATTTTTTTCATCTTCGCCAGCTCATCCGGACTGGCGACCCGGTTATGCGGACCGACAACGGATTCGCGCAGCGCGCCGTGGCCGAGTAAAGAGGCGTAATTGAGGGCCAGGCCGTTCTCCTCCAGGCGGCCGAAAAATCCCTGGACATCATTCCAGGTAAGCTCGATCCCGTATTTCTGCATGAGATATCGCTTTTTTTCGGAAAATGACCTCTCATTAAGGGGAAAAACGGTGAATCCGCAGTTGCCTGCAATCTCCGTGGTCACCCCCTGCCTGATTTTGCTCTCCGCAAGAGGATTGACAAGCAACTCAATATCGGTATGACTGTGCGGATCTATAAACCCCGGGGACACGGCCATCCCCTCCACGCTGATAACCTCCCTCGCCGAAGATCGGTCAAGCCGGGGACCAATCTCGACAATCAAATCCCCCCTCAAGGCTACATCAAGCTTCTGCCCGGGATTGCCGAGCCCGTCATAAACGGTTCCGCCTGCGATCAGAAGATCATAATATCCGGGATTCAGCGCCCTTTTTGTCGTGTCATCCGGCATGGAGGAAGGTCACCTATCTTGTAACTTTATCATGTCCTTAATGCTTCCCAAATAACAGCATACAATATCGCCGGAACGAAGTTCCCGACGCGGATCTGTCTTATTTCAAGAATATTGATCCCGATCCCGACAATGAGAACCCCTCCAGTAGCTGTGATTGCATCCAGAATGTTCGGGCGCTGGAGGAACAGGAGTTGCGATGCAAGCAGTGTAATCGACCCTTGAACAACGAGAACGGAAACAGCCGAGAGTGCAACCCCCGCACCCAGAGAGGAAGCCAGAGCCACCGAAGCAACGCCGTCGAGCAGGGATTTCACATACAAAATCCGTGGGTCACCTGCCGTACCATCCTGAATGGAGCCAACGATCACCATCGCTCCGGTGAGATACAGAATGGAAGCGGACACAAATCCCTGAACGAAAGATGACGAATCCGACCGGAATCTCGTCTTGAGCCAGGATCCGATTCTCTCGAGTTTTCGCTCAATATCGATGATTTCTCCTGTCAGCGCACCGAACAGCAGGCATCCGACGAGTACGACCATATTGCTGCCGGTGACGGCCATTTGAATTCCGATGACTATGACGGAAAGGCCCAGTGCCTGCATGAGGATCCTCTTGATCCTTTCCGGAACTCGCTTTCCCGCAAATATTCCAATGAGGCTTCCGATAAGGATAGCCCCGCTGTTTGCAAGTGTTCCCGTCAAACCAGCTCCTTTCAGGCCGTGACTCTCTGGGCCGCAAGCCCGGAGGCTGTATTTCCACCATTCGCCCGGGCAGAGAAGGATATTTATACCACCGAAGTCCGGCGCAGGCAAGCGCGGCGCAAAGCCCCAACCAATCTTCTTCCCGATTCCCGGTAAATATATTTCTTATCAGACGACGTATTCTGGAATCTCGGGCTCATTGACAGAATGTCCTAAAAATTATATATTTTAAAAAGTTCTTTCCGCCTTGATCTTTTCCGGCAAAAGGATCATCGATGAAACACACGTTCCTGTTTCAGGAAGCGGTCTGGATCGCGCAGGGCTGGTATTACAACCCGGAAGGTGAAGCCGTGGCCCTGGAAGGGAAAACGGTTATTACTCACCTGAAAGACCTGTGGCTGAATGAAGGTCGGATGAAGCTCCTCAGCCCCAATCCCGTTGATCTCGTCAATCAGTATAAGATTATTCCTTTTCAAGAGGGCGGGTTCACAACAACGTGGGAATCCTATAATCCGGCATTGGGCATTCTACTGGGGAATTTTTTTATTATAGGGGATTCAATCATCTCGACCTGTGTTTCGCAAAAAGGGACTTACACCGGCACGGAGTTCCTGATCCAATTGAACGATCACTCTTATCTCAACCGGGGTGTATTTCTAGAGGAACAAAAAATTGTGTCTTCCTGGAGTGTTGAATTAAAGAAATCATAGGAAGGGGCGTCCTCAGATGAAAACCCTGCTTTACCTCAAAGCCCTCATCAAAGACAGATATGTGGCTTCCATTACTCCCTCCTCGCGGTTTGCCGTGGCAAGCATCTGCAAAAAGGTTGATTTCCAAAGAAACAACCTGATCGTGGAATACGGTCCCGGAACCGGGGTTTTCACAGTTGAAATCCTGAAGAAAATGTCGGCTGATTCCAGACTTATCGCCATTGAACGGAATGAGAATTTCTACAGGACCTTGAAAAACAGCCTCCAGGATTCCCGACTGGAAATATTTCACGACTGTGCCGCGAATCTTCCACAGATCCTGGCCGGCTCGAACGGCCTGGGGGTTGATTATGTTATATCCGGCATACCCTTTTCTTTTTTCCCCGGGGACTTCCGACACTTGGTTTTAAGCAATACCCATCGATCCCTGAAAACCGGGGGTAAATTCCTCGCCTACCAGACCTTTTATCAACCGGATGAACACCTGAGAGCTCATTTGGAGACTTTATTCCCGGTTGTCCATAAAGAGTATGTTCTGCTGTGCGTCCCGCCTCTGCTTATTTATGAAGCCGTAAAAGGCCGATGCGGTCCGGCATTCGCCTCATGATCCCGTGGGAGGTCTCCCCTCTGTCCACGGAGGGATTCGTCCCTTAATGCAACGTGAGACCCGTATCGCTCGGCGTACACGCAGGTCAGTTCCGTCCCGAAGAAAAAGACCTGGGCCGAGTAATATATCCAGAAAAGGAGTACCGCCAGAGAACTCGCCGCCCCGTATGCTGAGGCGGCACTGCTTCTTCCGAGATAAATACTGATCAGATATTTACCCGTAGTGAATAAAAAAGAAGTCAAGAGGGCACCGACCCAGACGTCATGCCACGCGATGCGGGCATCCGGAAGAAGTTTGAAGATCAATGCAAAAAGAAGGGTGATCAAAAAGAAAGAGATCAGCAGATCGCCGGTCCTGAAGAGGAAATAAAAACCGGGCAGCGCCTGCATATAACTGCTTATTACTGATAAAACCGCGCTTGCGACGACGGAAAGCATGAGCAGAATGCCGATGCCGATAATCATAGCAAAAGACAAGAGACGCGATTTGATCCACTCAAGAAGACTGTTGCTTTTCTTCGATTGGGTTTTCCAGATGGCGTTCAGCGAGGCCTTCAGCTCAACAAAAGCACCCGACGCTCCGATCAGGAACATCCCCAGAGCGATCAGTGAGGGGACAATACCCGGACGGCGGCGTCCTGCGCTCAAAATAAGTGTCTGGACCAGAAGGGCCCCCTTCTCCCCGATGAAATCCCGTATCCTGTTCACTAGTTCTCCTCGTGCGGCCTGTTCGCCGAATATCAATCCCGCAAAGGATACAACCAGAAAAAGAACGGGCGCCAGAGAAAAGATGGTGTAGAATGCCAAAGACGCCGAAAGCCGGGGCACATTGTCTTCCCACCATCTCGCTGAAGCCCCTCTGACGATGTCCAGCACGGCATGGAGATTCATGACACTCCAGACATCCACTGCGCATCATAATAGTTCTGGATCAGGGAGATAAACTCCGGGTCCGTCATATCGGGCCAGTTGTCTTTATCGAATCCAGGCGCTTTCTCAAGTCTTTCTTTCTTGATATCAAGGATAAAAGCGTGCTCTTCGGGCCGGATCTGCAGGGCTTTCCACGGTACGGCGAAGAGCTTGTCACCTATCCCCGTGAGGCCGCCGAAGGACAGGACGGCATAACTGATGCAGCCATCTTCGATATCGATCATGAGTTCCTCGATTTCACCCAGGTCTTCGCCCTGAGGGTTTCTCACGCTGTCCCCGATGATCGTCGTTGCAGAGAGTACCTTGGATTCTTTGGCTCCCCTCATAATATTCCTCCTTACATACTTTCTTATCATTACCGTCAGGAGAATCAGTATCGGGGGTGCAGATGCTCAGACTGGAGGGCGACGTATAATGCCGAGAATGATCGAGGCAATAAACAAAATCACGAAAATGAAAAACAGAATCTGCGCAATCGACGCTGCGCCTGCCGCAATGCCGCCGAAGCCGAAAAAAGCGGCGATCAGGGCAATAATAAAAAAGATCACAGCCCACGTCAGCATGAACTCCTGTCCTCCTTTCTGTCCGGATTAATCCGCGCGTCCTGATCCGGGTTAAAATTAACCCGGTCTCAATGCCATTCTTTTTCTCTTTTTCCTGTCGCTTGTCTATTCTGGTTCTTCGGTAATTTACGTTTTTCCCAGTTCAAGTTTGATGGAAAGAAATTTCAACATGTCTTTCAATGACAGAACGCCTACCAATCGATCGCCTTCCAGAACCATCAGCCGACTGTTTCCGGAACGGTTCATAATCGACAGTGCCTCAAGGACGTCCGTTTCGGGATTGACAGTGTTTTCGGCAGAAAGCGGAGTCGATATCTCGCCGACAGTGAGCCGGTTCCAGTCCTCCCGGGGAATCCGTTTCACCGTATTGGTAGTGATGCAGCCGACGGGCGTTTCGGAATTCATAACCGGGAACATTTTATGGTGAAACCCGGAAACATACTCGTCCACGAACTGATTTATGGAAACTGTGCGAGGAACAGTAACCGGATCGGTTACCATGAATCTCCCGATCTTTTCTCCCTCGAGCGCTTTTCTGGCAAGCAACTGCCGGTAGGACGAACCGGCCGCACTTCTAAGGAACATTCCGATAAGAAACCACCATATCCCGCCGATCAAGTCCCCTGTTACAAAAGCGAATACGCCCAAGAGGATCAGAATGACACCGAAGGCAGATCCGATGTCGGATGAAATCCGTGTGGCCCAGCGGAGGTTCTTTTTCCAGCGCCAAAGAACAGAGCGAAGCACACGCCCCCCGTCGAGAGGGAATGCCGGTATAAGATTAAAGCCGGCCAGAATGACATTGACCCATGCGAGATAAAGCAGGACACCCTTCGCCGGTTCAAAGAGCGAGAAAACGGTTATACCAGCGTAATAGACCGAATAGAAGACAGCGGCCAAAACGAGACTGGAAAGTGGACCGGCAAAAGCCATCAAGAATTCCGATGAAGGGCTTTGCGGTTCATCGTTCATTTCCGCTACGCCTCCAAAGATGAACAGCGTGATGCCTTCCATGGGAATCCCGTATCTCCTGGCCACGAGAGAATGACAGAGCTCGTGGAAAACGATCGAAATAAAAAGACCCAATGCACCGGCGGCCCCCATCCACCAGTATACCGCCCGGGACAGTCCTTCAAAGTAGAAGGGGAATATGCCTTGAGCCAGGGACCAGATAATGAGAAATGCAAGAATCACCCAACTCGCATCGATTCTCACCTTGAATCCCAGAAGATTAAAAAGAGTTATACGGTTTCCGAACATAATGTCTCCTGTTTTAATTTTCTTCCAAAACAAGAACTTGCGCCATTGAATAATTCCTGATTTTGTACCTCGAATAATCTGAAACAAGGATAAGGAATCAGATAATTCCCGGAGAAAGTATGTTCAGACATGATCTGTTGGCTGCGGATTCAGATCCTTCCATAAAGGCGGGTTACGTTCAGCAGCTTTTTCATGAGCTTCGGTCTGATATGGAAAGACCGCAGCCTCCAGGTCCAGTTCCCCAATAACGTCGCAGGACGGTTCATGCGTGATCCCGCCCCCAACCCGAGCAGATCCTGCATGGGAATGATAACACTATCTGCAGGAGACATCATGGCAAGCCTGATCAGGGCCCAGTGGAGGTCACGAAGCGCAACTCTCCTTCCAAGATAATGAAAGAGTCTTTTTTTGTCTTGTTCGGAGGCCTCCTGCTCAAACCAGCCCTTGATAGGATTATTGTCATGAGTGCCGGTGTATACAACTACGTTTTTTGTGTGGTTGTGCGGGGCATGGGGGGTTGTGGCAATATCCTCTCCGAAAGCGAAGAGCAGGACACGCATCCCCGGGAAGTTGAATTTACGCATAACCTCCCTGACATCCGGTGTGATGAAGCCGAGATCCTCTGCTATCAGAGGAGCACAGGGGAAGTGCTTGAGAAGCGTGTTGAAGAAATCCACGGCCGGACAGTTTACCCATTTCCCCCGGATTGCACTCTTCTGTCGCGCCGGCACCTCCCAGTACGAGACGAAGCCCCGGAAATGATCTATTCTTGTGTAATCAAAGAGCTCCAGATTACGTTTGATTCTTTTGATCCACCAGGCATAACCTGTCTCCTTAAGGCGGTCCCAATTATAGACGGGGTTCCCCCAGAGTTGCCCCGTCGCACTGAAACAATCTGGCGGAACTCCTCCCACGAAGGCCGGCTCTTTTTTCACGTCCAGCTTGAAAATCCGGGTATTCGCCCAGACATCGGCGCTGTCGTAACCGACATAGTAAGGCATGTCTCCGATTATTCGTATTCCAAGGTGATTGCAGTATGCCTTCAATCGTTTCCATTGCATGTCGAATATGAATTGAAAATACTTCTCCTGCTCGATTTTCTGCGCGAGTTCCGCGCTGAACCGCTCTTGCGCCCGTTTTCGGTCCTTTAACGAAGGCGGCCACGTATTCCAGCTCCTATCGGTAATCGTGCGCTTCACGGCTGAAAATAGAGCGTAGTCGCGAAGCCAGTAGTCATTCTCCTCGCAGAAGAGCCGGTATGCCTCACGGTATTGATTTTCTGTTCTGCCGCGGGAGTTGAACGCCTTTTGAAGCAGCTTCTGCTTGAACCTCCAGACCATCTCGAAGTTTACACGCTCGTCGGGGAAATCGGGTGCATCCTCGAGATCGGCCCGCCTCAGCAGCCCGTCTCTTACCATGATTTCCGGGCTGATGAGCAGCGTATTGCAGGCAAAAGCGGAAGAGGCATTATAAGGCGAGTGGCTTTCGGGATTCGTCGGCGCGAGCGGCAGTATCTGCCAGAAACTCTGGCCTGACCCGGAAAGAAATTCTGCAAATCGGAAAGCCTGCGGCCCCAGGTCTCCGATTCCGTAGAAAGACGGAAGGGAGGTGATATGAAGGAGCAACCCGCTCGCCCGTCTTCTCATGTCTTCGCCTCGTTAAGGAGCAGCGCGACCGGGAACCGGCTCAGGATAGCGCCGACTGAAAGAGAAGCGGGGCTGTCCTCCAGTACCTCTCCAGTAAGTGCATTCGTCCATGATGCCCTATCCGGCACGGCGATTGCGGTGTCCTTCCATATTTTGTGTCCGAGAGGCCTCTCGCCCTCGCGTATGAGCGAGGTCAGGAACCGGGGTGTGACTGTAACAGCCCTGCCGCCTGCCGCCATTCTCATAAAAGCAATCACGTGGCCTGCATGGGTCCCGGTGACCTCGAGAGGCATGTATTGCCCGGCAAGAAAAACTTCTTTCATTCTGTTTCTCGCCCATAGCGCTCTCCAGATGAGAAACATCTTGATATCCCCGCTCCTGACGTCAGACGCCAGCCGGTCCAGAAGACCGGCGAGATCATGTTCCGCTTCTTTTTTCAGATCATCCAGGCGGGCTATTCTCCTTTCGTAATCCACAGGCCGCCGGTTATCCGGATCAACGAAATGAAAATCCCATGTCTCTGTACCCTGGTAAAAATCCGGAACTCCTGGAGCGGTAATTTTTATCAGGGTCTGCGAGAGGGAGTTGAAACAGCCGTAGTAGGATATCTTCTTCTGAAAAGGAAGAAACCGGAAGAGGAATCTGTTGCCTCTGGAAGTTTTAAGGATCTTTTCAATAAAGGCACAAAGGGCTTTCTCATACATACTGTCAGGTTCAGACCAGGATGTGTGCACCTTCGCCTCGCGAGAAGCCTTCACCATGTATTCTTTCATCCTCGGCAGGAAGGACTGATATTCCGCTTCATAATTCGGGAAGGCGCCGACGAGTGTCTGATAAATGAAATATTCGGTGTTCCCGTCCGGCACCGGGTTTTTCCCCATGTACTGTTTCTTTCTCCGGTTCAGCCGGGCCCATTCCGTTACATTCGTTTTCCATTCGTCCGGGATTTCAGATAGAATATTGATCCGGGCGCGTGAATCTTCTCCCCTTTTGGTATCATGCGTGGAAGTTGCATTCAACGTATGGGGCCAGTCCCGTCCTCTCTTTTGATTGAACTCGTGGAATTCTTTCAATGATAATCCAAACCGGCCCGGGTTCCCTCCTACTTCATTCAGTGAAAGGAGACGTCCATAATGATAAAGCAGGGTATCTTCAACCCCTTTGGCCATGAGCGGCCCGGAAAATTGCTGGATTCTCATGGAGAAATGGAGCCGGTCCGGCTTTTCTTCCACAGGACATCCCTTTTCCTCTCCCAGAATGATGCCGCGGATAAAATGGAGTTCCTCTGCCAGCCCGGGTTTCCTGCGAACCGCTTCATCAACAGTCTCGCGTATGATGTAGCCGTCCGTGGATTCAGGAGGAAAGCTGGAGATATATGTCCTGTAAACAGGCAGAAGGATCAGAACTTCAGACAACGCCTCTCGCAGGCCGTGAAAAGTGAAATCGCGGCCGTACCGGGACCGCCCTGCAATTTCCTTCAGCGCCTGCGCAAGATTATCGATATCCCCCGCCATGTATCCTCTGAGGACACGATCCCTGTCGGCCCTCAGGAGTTCTCTATAAGGAACATCCATCCGCGAGAAGTGGAGATAGGTTTCCGTCATGGAGAGTTCATTTTCCCGACGGCAGAAAATCCCGTTCACCAGGTTGAGAAAATCGTAACCCGTTGTACCCTGTACGGGCCACTCCCGCGGCAGTTCTTCCCGATCCACCAGAATTTTTTCAACGATGATATACGCATCCCCCGCGCTCTCGCGAAGCCTGTGCAGGTATCGGGCGGGATCATAAAGACCATCCACGTGATCCACCCGCAGGCCGGTAATCTTCCCTTCTCGCACGAGTTTCAGGAGGAAGGCATGGGTATCCCGGAAAACCAGTTCGCTTTCCACCCTCACGGATATAAGCTGATTGACAGTAAAGAATCTGCGGTAATTGATCTCCTGGTCCGCGGATTTCCAGAAAGAGAGGCGGAAGTACTGGCTGGCGGCGAGACTGTCGAGGAGGTCGCGGCTTTCGGGATATCCCTTTCTGCCATTGATCGCGCAGATCCTTCTGGCCATCCAGTCGCGTACCGCCGGACTGCGATTATGAAGATTCCAGAGGTCCTCTTTCAGCAGGGCGGCCCTGTCATGCCTTTCAGCCGGAGGCACCTCTTCGCCCCCGCCGAGGATATCGTCGAGCAGGCGGTAATCGTTGCGGACATCTTCGGGTATCCCGGCCGGCTCTCCGGGTGATGCGAAAACGATCCTGTAGGAGTCGATTCTCAACGGAAGACTCAGGCCGAAATAACATACCGACAATCCGGAAGAATCATAGCGAAGCCCGATTTCACCTTTTTCCAGGCAATCCGGATAGTGCCGTCCCAGGAAAGGAGCCATAATTTTACCCTGGACGCAGGGATGGCTCCAGTCCATGTCGAAGAAACCGGCGTATGTGGAATCGGGACCGTTTTCGAGGGCGCTCATGAGGCGCCAGTTGCGGCTGTCATATGCCATGTGGTTCGGCACGATATCCTGCACCCATCCCATACCCCTTTGTTGCAGATCATGGACAAGGGCCTCGAAGTCGTCTTGCGTGCCCAGTTCATCGTTCAACCGGTCCGGGTCGCAGATGTCGTAACCATGAGCGCTGCCTTGTGTTGCATAAAATACGGGCGAGGCGTAAAGATCGCTTATCCCGAGTTCGGCGAGGTAACCACAGATACGCTTCGCCGCCTGGAATCCAAAGCTCCGATTGAACTGAACGCGATATGTCGCCGAAGGTATTCTCATTACTTGAATCTGACCCCGAGGACATCGCCAAGACGGATAAAGTATCCTGTCCATTCCTTGGCCTGCGGATCGCTTTCGGACCTTTGCTGCATTTCATCGTAGTGTTTTTTCCCGATTCTGAAATAAATATTCTGCGTCTCCCAGAGATCCACATCGATATCCAGCGATTTAAGAAGCCGGATCAAATTTTCAATTCCTTTCCAGAGAGAGATATCCAGAGGAGAGGTTGCCATTTTTTTCGCCCTGTTAAGGATTGCTTTCCCGACAATGAGATCAAGACCGGCTTTGTCGATTTCTACGGGCCATTTTTTAACCTCGTCGATTTGTCTCGACAGGTCGTTTATATCGATATCCTCCTTTTCCAGTAGTTCACGCAAATCGCGATTCAGAACGAACTCCACCGTGGTCGCGAGAGCTTTGGGAAGGGGATTGCGCATGCTGACCATGAGGCTCATGAACTGGTAATTGGCCTCGAAGATCTGCCGGAAGGAACTTTCTATATTTTCCAGTGTCGAAGAAAGAATCAGATGTATGATCCTGCGCTGCTCGTCCCGAAAGAGATTCCACAGCGAATATTCATGCGTCTGGAAGTGCTTGTCTATCAATCTAATCGTCCCCGGGATATCGATTTTCAGGAAAGCGTTCCGGATTTCCTCGTACATCCGGCAATACTCTTCTTCCCCTGTATATTCGCGGACGCCGCCGCTGATATTGTAGTCACCCAGATTTAGGACTGCGAAGCTGATTTGTTTCTCGCTCCAGGTCAAATCAGACCGGATATGGGTTGATCCGACCGCAAGCTTCAGACGCCCAGCTTCTTCAAGCCGGAATTTGAGACTTCTGGCTTTATAGCAGTATAATGAAAAATTTTCAGGATATTCAGAATACAGGGACGATACTGCATAGTGGGCGACGACACGAAAGAGATCGAGACGGGCGGGCTTCACAAAAATTTCGTAGATACGGGCGCCGTTGACAAATTCCGGTATGTTGGTGGGTGCGCCTTTGAGTTTCTCCAGATAAGCGGCTTCCAGGGATATTCTGGATATCTTCTCGGCAAGCTGAATGGCGCGGCTTGCATACGCCAGTACCTGGGTCGTTTCCAGTCCAGAGATATCATCGAAAAACCACCCACAGCTCGTATACATCAGCATGGTGTTGCGTTGCATTTCCAGAAGGCTCAGGAACTGGATTTTTTCCTCGGACGTCAGCTCCCTTTTGCTGTAGCGGTTCAGAAAGCGACTGATATTGTCGTCTTCACGATTCAGAATAACATCTATGTACGCGTTTCGCACCTCCCATGGATCATTCACAAATCGACCCATTTCCTTTTCGTAAACGGGAACCAGCAGATCTCTTAACCAGTCCATCGCCTCCCGCAGAGGAGCCCGCCATTTCTGATGCCAGCCTGGATGCGTGTTGCAGCCGCAATCGCTCCTCCATCTCTGCACACCGTGCTCGCAGCTCCAGGATGTGTTCTCGAATATCTGCACTTCGTGAGTCGGCGGGTGTTTTTCAAGAAATTCTCCATAAACCGTGATCCGGGCAAGGCCTTTGGTCTCCAGATCGTAAAGGCAATATGCCAGGGCCATATCCGCCCCTTTATAATGATGCCCGTACGTCTCCCCATCCGTGGCCAAATGCACGATCTGCGGACCGCCGTCCCCGGAGAAAGCGTTTACAATTCTCGATGCAAAGGATTCCCCGCTTGAAAGCAGGTTCCCGAAAGCGATATCCCCGGCTACGGCACCGTCATAAAAAAAGAGATGAATGCTTCTTCCGGAAGGCAGGTTGCAAAGATACGCTTTTTTTGTATCAACCTTTTCTCCACTTACATCGGCCCAGTCGACATCGCCGATTTCGCGGATGAGACGGGCCTGCCGCGGCGCCAGAATCGTGAACTTGATCCCCTGCTGCGCCATTACATCCAGACTCTCCAGATCCACCGCCGTCTCAGGGAGCCACATTCCCTCCGGCTTGCGGCCGAAACGGTACTCGAAATCCCTGATCCCCCAGATCACCTGCGTCTTTTTATCCCTGCTGCTGGCGAGGGGCATGATTATGTGATTGTATGCCTGGGCAATTGCAGAACCATGCCCGGAAAACGTCTCCTGGCTTTTTTTGTCGGCTTCGACGATCGCTTCCATTACCTCAGGATCCTTGTTCTGTATCCAGGAGAGGAGAGTCGGGCCGAAATTGAAACTGATTTTCGAGTAATTGTTGACAATATCTATGATTTTGAAATCGGCGTCAAGGATGCGCGAGGCGGTGTTCGGAGCATAACATTCGGCCATGACCCGCTCATTCCAGTCGTGATAGGGGTAGGCGGAATCCTGAACCTCTATGTGCTCAAGCCAGGGATTTTCCCGCGGCGGCTGATAAAAATGGCCGTGAATGCATACGTATCTTTGCGGAGGGCGATCCATATCTATTCTTTCGCGCAAATCCCGAAAAGAATCAACTCACGGGCGGGCTTCACGTCCCCGCGCCTCTTTAGAGAATGGCCAGATTCCGGGGGCTGCCCGCCAGGAAGGCGGTACTCCGAGGGTTCTTCCACACAGATCGAAGCCCTGCAGGCCTTTTTGAGAGAAACCGCTTTTGCGAGTACGGTCTATGGATTCGACAAGACGATGGCTGATCAGAAGAATCAGCCCGAAGACATGTTCCCGAGCGGTATTTTCACTACAGGCAGGTACATTGCTGATGACTATGTCCTTTTGGTAGTCGGCATCGACGTGGTCGACTCCCGTGGAGCGGGTGGATATCATCTTCAGGACCGGCATGTGTTTCAGTTCGCTGGAATTGAGTTTCGAGTAAATAAAGACGGAAACGATGCCCGAATCCCGGTATTCGCTCACATTCTTCAAATCGAGGATTTCAGCCGCGTAGTGGATTTCATGGCCGCAACGCAGATCGAAGACCCGGCACTCCCATGGCTCGATTTCGAAGACGGAGATTCTCATCCTCTTTTCCCGGGAAGGCGGCAGAAGAGTCGAGAGATTATCTCGTTTTAACGACGGGAAAGACAGCCGTATCGCGCATCGCGGACGCTGCTACTTCGGGTCGTACTCTGTTTTCGATGAGGTCCCGCATCTGTACTGCATTTCTGGCTGCGTACCCCGCCTCGTCATTGTCGAAATAACAGAATATCTCTTTCCCTTCGTTCCTCCAACTAATGAAAGTATCCGCCCACGCCGAAAGTGTTTCGATGTCGTAGCATCCCTGGTTTGCTCCCTTCGGGCCGTGCAGTCTCACATACGTGAAATCGGCCGTGATTTCTTTCGGCGTCGTTCTGTTCGCCACGTTATAAATACAGAAGGCTGCATTGTGCTGAGTCAGGATATCATATGTCTTTTTGCAGAACCAGCTTGAATCCCGAAACTCAAAAACATACCTGCACTCTTTCGAAAGCGCATTAAGGAACGAACTCAGCCGTTCCGGGTTGAAGCGCCATTGGGGCGGCAGTTGAAAGAGTATCGGGCCTGTCTTTTCACGCAGAAGCTCCACTTTTTTCATAAAGGGTCCGAGAATTTGCTTCCCGTCCTTGAGTTTCTTGATATGAGTGATATAGCGGCTGGCTTTGATGGAAAAAATAAAAGAGGGCGGAACCGCATTGCGCCACTGGACCAGTGTCTTTTCCTGAGGCATCTGATAAAAAGAATTGTTAATTTCGAGGGTATGGAAATGATCGGCATAATAATCCAGGTAATTCTGCCTGGATAACGCTTCGGGATAGAAGGGCCCCCTCCAGTGGTCATAGTGCCACCCTGATGTGCCTATGTGGATGTTTTGTAAACCATTCATTTTTTCACCTCATTTGTGGAATATGGGGCAGAGTTCCCTTTGGGGTTTCCTGCAGGGGACCATTGATGACCTGAAGGCGGCCTTCATTCAGACAACTAAGGCCAGAGTTCGCGGATATCTCGCGGCAGCATGCTTTTGATCTCATCAATTCCATCCCCCGAGATTCTCTTGCCCAGCACTGAAAATACGGCCCGGGCAACTCGTTCAGGATCCATTTCGGGGTCGCGGGGAAAATATTCTGCGATCTGATCGAGAAATTCTTTTCTGGTCCGCAATCGCTCCGGTTTATCCGAAGGGTTCCATCCCTCAAAATAAAATCCGCGAACCAGCATGGGAAGCTGAGCGGAAAAGCGGACGGCTCCCTTCAGACTCAGGCTATCTCTGAGTGCATGCAATCCCGCGCGCAGTGCAAGATATGCCTTATGTCGATCCTCCCACCCCTCCTCATCCATGAGATCTTTGAGCCAGAGATTCGTTTTTTGAACTGTTGTATCGAATGTTTCCAGGTCCGTCATTGAGGATCCCGCGTGTACTTTTTCAGATCCTGTGGTGTATTCGCCGGGGCTGCCTGAAAGTCGGTTTTTTCATTTCTGCGCGTGGCACACCGCCTGGCAAATCGGCTATATGAATAAAGCGGAGACTGACTGGCCGAGCTCCGCTGTATTCATGTTGCTTCATTCTCTGATTTCGGCTTTGCTCTTAAGAATCAGATCCTCCCGGACATCTACGGCGAGTATTAAGTGAAGAATTAAGAAAATACCCCTCCTCACTTGTGAGAATTGTACCATTTATGGGAACATGACAGTAATTTTTGAATTTTATTTTCGTGTAGAATCATTTTTTATACTATCGTTGAATTCCTGATTTTGAATGGCGAAATGCCTGAATTTGAGGTCAGGAAAACCCTGAAACAACAATTTATGAATCCGTCCTGCACGATACGGGCCGTACCGTAGTAAAACTTTGTGGGATACTGCGCGCCTGATCGACTGCGCACCCTTGAAAGCAATCCCTTTCCTCATGCACATAAAACCCGCAAGCAGGCTGATCAGCTTTTCCAGCCGCCCCGCCGAGAGCAGGTAAAGACACGAGACGGTCGTGGCGATCTGGATGAAAAAATAAAGAAGCAGGAGCAGCCGGCCCGGCGTCCGGCATTCAATGAACATGAGGATGGCGGCGCCGAGAGAACTGATATAGATCAATCCCAGTGCCGCCCCGAGCAGGAAAAGCGCCGGGATTGCCAGGAGATGGGTTTCAGCGAACATGACGCCCCGCTTTTGATTTATTGCAACAGCCGTCAGCGGATCCCCAGACGACTCGCAATTTGATCATTGATCATTCTGGAGGTCCGCTCATCGCCCTCCGCCCCTATTCGTATACCGATCTGCGTATTTCCGGGACCGACGGATTGAATCACTATCTGAACCGGTTTCCTATCCGATGTCAGGGCGTTGATAACGCCTCCTGCGATTTTTTGAACACTTACAATCGCCATATCAAGGTCGTCCAGTGTAACAATCGCTGCATTCCAGACGCGATCAAAAGTGACAGGGTACATTGAGGTTAATTCGCCGTTGCTGTATATCGGTTCAGATAAAGAAGGGGCGAGAGCCGTAACCGGGGTGGATTCCTGTTTTGCGGCGCATGCCACAACAAGGCCCATGCACAAAAAATGGATGAACAGGAGAGTTTTTAATTTCATGAAAAGCGCCTCCTGGATGGCTTTCCGAAATCTTCCGGAGAAGAGAAGGGACCGGCACCAGAGGAGGATGAAATACTGGAATGGAACTAGATGATTTCAGGGAATCAGTTTGGGAACGATTCGATTCTTATACAAAGTTGCTGAAATCGCCATTCAGGATTTCCTGATTTCGGCAGGTGAGTTCTCTGAAATCGCCGTCAGGGGAAAGATGAGGAAGCTGCACAAAAATTCCTGAGCGCGGAAAATTACCACCCCGTCATCCGCTTATCGCCGGATTCTGTGCTTTCAGTCTATATTTCCGGACTCAGGACTATTTTTGTCGTGTGGAGGACGGCTTCATGAATTTCTCCTGCATCGCCTCGAGCTGTTTGAGGCAGGCTTCCATATCTATGCCGGGGCCAACCACCCTGTCCCATAGATCGCCGATCTTTTCGAGCCGCCTGAAAATGTTCCGCATATGGAAAGCGGAGGAGTCCAGTTTCCGGGAAACCTCCTGCCATTTCAGGGGAGCGGAAACCGGAGCTCCCCTTCTGGGGCGGAGACAGTAAGCGGAAACCACGGTCTGTCCGCGGCGGTTTTGAAGATAATCAAGGTAGACCTTTTTCCATCGTTTCCCCGGCGGTCGCGCCAGGCTGGTGCTCTGCGGCAGCCGATAATGAACGAAGATGCTGATGATGCGCGCGAATTGGATGACTTGCTCCGTACTGTATCTGGCCCCCATCGGGACGAATACATGCAGGCCCGTCCCCCCTGATGTCTTGCAGAAACCTTCTGCACCGGCAAGTTCGAGAACATCGCGGGTTACAAGGGCCGCCTCCACGACATATTGAAAGTCTATATCGAGCGGATCCAGATCCAGGACAAGATAATCCGGGAAATCGGGGGTCTGGAACCTGGCATTCCATGGGTTTATTTCTATGCATCCGAGATTGGCCATGTATAAAAGAGAGGCCTTATCCTGGCAAAGCATATAGGTGATAGTCCTGTCTTCCGACTCAGATCGCAGGAGAGCCGTCTGGATCCAGGCGGGCAACTTGTCTTCGACATCTTTCTGAAAAAAGCTCTCTCCATTTATCCCGTCCGGGAACCTATGCAGAGATTGAGGTCTGTCTTTCAGATAAGGAAGAATGACGGGCGCAATCTCCCGGTAGTATGTGACAAGGTCCCGTTTCGTATATCCTTCGTCAGGCCAAAAGATTTTATCGAGATTTGTAAGCGCCAGTCCCGTTCCTTCTACAATAATGTGCTCTTTCTCACTTCGCGCCAGTTTAAGCCTGCCCTTCTTCAGAACATCTCCGATCCTCTTCGGTATTTCTCTCATGACCTCGGTCGGTGATTTATCGGTCCGCAACCCGAGAAAAACAGGCTGTCTCATATATCCTTCGTCAGTCCATTCAGAAAAGCTTACCTCGCAAACCAGTTCCGGTCTCACCCAGGTGGCCGGCGTATTGGTTTTCGGCTCCTGCTTGAAAGGACACTGTCCGGATTTTAAGGATTGCAGCTTCTCGTGTATTCCAGCAAGCTCCGCATCCGAGAAGCCTCCTCCGGAATGGCCGATGTAGACCAGTTCGCCGTTTTCATACACCCCAAGAACGAGTGAACCGAAATATTTCCGGCCCCGCCGGGGCGATGTGAATCCCCCGATGACGGCATCCTGCCGGAGGGAATTCTTTATTTTAAGCCAGTCCTGTCCTCTGGCACCGGGCCTGTATGGGCTGGATTCGTTCTTTGCCATAATGCCTTCGACGCCGTTCCCAGCCGCCGCCCGGAAAAAAGATACACCATCTTCTTCGATCCCCTCGCTGAGCCTGATATGGGGGAGTTTCGGGAGAATATGGGACAGGATGAACTTACGGCGGCGGAGCGGCTGGGAACGAAGATCATGTCCTTCCAGATACAGAATGTCAAAAACATAATAGACGAGACTCCCCCGGCGGGTCTGAAGATAGTTCTGCAGCAGCTGAAAATCCGCCATTCCCGTGCTATCGAGCACGACCAGTTCTCCATCCAGGAGTGCTTCGACTGGAAGTGCTTCCAGGGAGTGGACGATAGCGGGAAATTTATCATTGAGAGTTATGTCATTTCGCGAATAAAGGCGTACCCCCCGCCTGCGTATTTCTACAAGCACGCGATACCCGTCCCACTTGATCTCGAACAGCCACCCCGGCCTGTCAAAAGGTTCTTCCACTAGCGTCGCCAGCATGGGTCTGACGTGTTCAGGCATTTCAGAGAGAGGAATATCCTGCAGATTCAGGGAGGACAGATTTATGGCTGAACGGCCTGGCGCGTTCTCCGAGACAATTTCGCCCATCGTCCGACCGGTAAGCACGGATCGATCTTCGTTTCCGTCGGAGGAAGGGCGAGCGAATTCATCGTGCTTCTTGATCAGAAGCCAACTATTGCCTTTCGCTTTCTTAAGACGAACAAGGGCGAACTCGCCTTTTAGCTTCCGTCCCTCCAGTATGAAACTTACGTGTCCTTTTTCCAGCCCTTTCTTCATCTCTTTTTCGCTTTCAGCGCGGCTTTTGCCTGTTGCACTGCGGTAGGTCCCGCTGTCCCAGACCATGACCGTTCCCGCGCCGTAATTCTCCTCCGGGATAACGCCTTCGAATTCAATGTAGTCGAGAGGATGATCCTCGACCATTACGGCCAGTCTCTTCTCTTCGGGATCCAGAGTGATTCCCTTCGGTACCGCCCAGCTCTTTAGAACGCCGTCGAGTTCCAGGCGAAGATCGTAATGGAGGCGGGATGCGCTGTGCTTATGTATCGTGAACCGCAGAGTGGTGTCATTTTTAGATGACCCGGAGAACCCTTCCGGCTCCAGGGTACGAGTAAAATCCCGTTTTTTGCGGTATTGTTTGAGGGACATGGAATGACGGTCTCAAGGCCAAAGGGTGAAAGCGCCTTTTGCCTTGCATTCATGCAGCGGTTTTCTTCTTCCTGGCCGTTTCGAGGCTCTCGCGAAGTCTGGACATCAAATCGGGAACTTCGGTGGGTACCGGTCTTTCACCCCTGGCCCTGGGAACTTCGCCGTGCGCTTTTTCCTCGACGACCCTCATCAATTCCTCTGTATACGTATCTTTATATTGCTCGGGGTGAAAAGCGGTCGTGAGCTGATCAATCAGCTTGATCGCCATTTCCAGTTCTTTTTCCGAAACTTTCTCTTCCTCGGGAATGATCGTCTTATCCGGCTTTACTATTTCATTTGCAAATCTGATTTGTTCGAGGATCATCAGATTACCTTCCGGCTTGAGGACAACAAGGTGTTCGCGCGTCTTGAGGACAAACTTGCCGATTCCGACCTTTCCGGTTCTCTTGAGACCCTCCCGCAAAAGAGCATACGCTTTTCGTGATTCCCTGGCCGGCTCCAGATAGTAAGGTTTTTCCATGAATTTGGAATCGATTTCCGCTTCCTCTACAAAATCGACGATATCGATCGTCTGCGTTTTGCGTACATTGGCCTTTTTGAAATCCTCGTCCTGTAAAACAACATAGTCCCCTTTTTTGTATTCATATCCCCTGACGATGTCCTCGAAGGGAATTTCCTCTCCATCGGCTTTGCATATCCGTGCATACCTGATCGGGCTCAGGTCCTGTTTATGCAGGTAATTGAAATCCGGCCGCGTCTCCTTGACGGCAGTATAAAGCCGCACGGGAATATTGATCAGACCGAAGCTAATGGATCCCGACCATATAGAACGCACGATCTTTCCTCCGGGACGGCTTTACGACGTATCAAGCAGTAGTTCTCTTTCTTCCAGAAATCGCCTGCTGATCTCCTGCGCGGCGTCCTTGTTCAGAATCTTTTCCGCCATCCTGAATATTTTTTCTTCGGCTTCAATGTGATTTTCGATCAGTTCTTTAGCAAACCTGAGTCGGGCCAGGCGTCGACCGTCGTCTGTCATCATGTTTCTAATATTTTTCAGTATCTCCTTTGCCGTGTGATGTTCCTCATAGGACGTGATCACCCGGACATACATATCTTCGCGGTCTTCAAGCAACGGATAGAAGAACTTCTCCTCTGCACCCATATGAATAAAATAAACCTTCTGTATTCGCTCTACGAGACCGGCGTCACTTCTGCCCGCTTTGATATCAAGAACCTGTTTTTCAATCAGGCTAATCACTTCTTGATGTTCTTTTCTCAGAATGCCGTAGATATCCATTCCCTCTTCCTCTTGTAAATCAAAATTACAGCATGGACCTCTTTCGATCCATCAGTTATTTCCTTATTTTTTCCCGTTCAAAATCCCGACTTTCGGAGGCGTCGGGATGAGGATATCCTGAACGTTCGTTCCGGCGAATGCGCATTAATCATGCCGCCCGTTCACGCTCACCTGGAACGGACCGGGATCGGTCCCGGATGTCAGAGTTGGATCTCCGCGCGCAGAGGAAGGTGATCAGAAGCAATTCTGGAAAGGGGTGTCCCGTGTACCTGGAATAAAGGGCGCGATTTGCTTTTCAACACCCATATCCGGTCGAGTGCCAGTATGGGGAATATGGAAGGAAATGTGGATCTTGCGGAAGTTGCGCCGAAACTGGAATTGATGATCCGCAGAGCCCGGCTGAACGGCATCCATTCATTAAAATCCCCCATGATGATCGTCAAATGACTGCTGTCCTTGCGGACAATTCTGAGGAGATGCCTGATCTGAATTCTTCGCTCTGCAGCGCGGCGGCCCAGGTGGGTTACTATAACTCGCACAGGAGTGCCGTGCATGCACAGATCGACATCTATCGCCCCCCGTGGCTCGAAACCGGGCACACTCAGATCAATGAGCCGAAAATCCATCACGGGGCATCTAGTGAGGAGAGCATTGCCGTAGCAGCCGTCATCATCCCTTATGCAGGGGCCGGCAATGGCTTTGTACCGGGTCATGGAGGCGATATAGTCGAGCTGGGACATTCCCGATACAGCCGTCAGGCGCGAATCGACTTCCTGCAGGCCTATCAGGTCCGCCCTGAGCTCATGGATGACAGCGGTAATCCGCTCGGGACGATAACTGCCGTCAATACCAATACACCGGTGGATATTGTAGGACGCCACCGAAAAGCGGGCCTGCCGTACTTCCTGAACTGCGGGAATAACTCCTGTCACTGCTTCATTCCGATTGAGGCTTGCCTGTAATTTCCGAACCGCTTCGTGATCCATCCACCTGCAATCAGAAAAACAGTGACAATACCGGCCAGAATGAAAAGGCTCTCCGTATTGGGATAGCGGATTGCCGCTCTCAGCCGGTCGCCGAAAAAAGACAGGGCGAAAACTCCGGGAGTCATGCCGATCAGTGTTCCGAAGAAATAATCCTTGAACCGCACGCGCGAGGCCCCCGCAATCAAATTAATTACCGTGAAGGGAGCAATGGCAGCCAGCCGCAGGAAGATAACGGCTATAAACCCATGCCGGGTAATGTGCCGGCTGACGCGATTCGTTTTTTTCCCGGCAAGCCGGCGTATCATATCGCGTCCCAGGATATACCCGATGCCGTAGGAGACTGATGCACTTGCTATGCATCCAAGCAGTGAATAGAAAAAACCGGAAGCGGGACTGAAAAACAATACAGTCATGATGACCAGGATCGTTACCGGAATCACGAACCCCCCTGCAATGTATGCAACCGTGATCAGCAGGGGCATGGCAAAACTGTCCTGAAACGGCAGCAGAAAAGCCGAGATCACGTCAGGGTTGATCCATACGCTCAGCGGCGTCCAGTGCCATGCGGCGGCGATAGCGCCCAGTGCAGCCAGAACCGCGACCAGGCTCATCAGTCGTCCTTTTTCCGGTTTCTGAATGTCTTCAGGCAACATATATGCCAGCAACTGGTCCGCGTTAATGGGACGTTCCGGATCGCAGACGATAGTATCGCAGTAGATGGTCTCGAATACATCTTTTTCATCACTGAGCGGCTCGATCTTCCCTGTGCTCCGGCGGATATTCTCGACCGCGCCGCCGAGAGACCCTTCTGAAATCTCCTTCTGTGAAATCTCCGAGGGCTCAACACCGAGGTGTTCGCCCAGAAGGCGGTTGCGAAATCCTGCGATTGCTTCCCTTATTCGGTGTTCACCCGCAGCCTCGATCATCAGATCACATTCCGTATCAATCCCCATCGACCTGTTGCTGAGGTTTGCGGATCCTATGCGCAGCATATCGTCATCGACGATGAGAACTTTGGAATGAATTTCGATCCGGGGCAGGGCGGGATAATAAATAAAGAGCCGGCCGTTGCCGTCCGCTCTCCGTAGATTTTTCAGAAGCCGGGCGCGGTATACACCCATCGTGCTCTGTTCCAGCCATCCCGAGCATTCGTGCGAAACGACCATGACGACTTCCGGACCGTCCGGTTGTCTCAGTCGCGCCGCCAATGCCTCCCCGATCTTCGCAGATGTTACATACTGGTTTTCAATATAGATTTTCTTCCGCGCCGCGCGAATCATATCCAGGAAAAGTGCTTCCACTTCACGAACTTCCGGGCGCCCTCCCCATTTTGGAATCGTGCGGGAGATCGCAACCTGTATATCCTGCAGGTCCGGCTTGAGTCCTGCGGGCCAGGGATCAAAGCCGCTCCGGGCAAACACCGGAATGCGCTGGCCTGTCGCCCAGTACCAGCGCTCGCGTACTATCCGGCCGAGAGCAAAAGCCGCCTCTCCGTCCACGGCAATCTGGACATCATGAAAAGGCTGGTAAGGCGCTCCCCAGGGGTCGATCCTGCGCGGGTCGTCCGGACGGTGCTCGGCGGTGTCCCACCGCCTTGCAGTGAGGTCAAGTCCTCCCGAAAAGGCAATACAATCATCCACGACGACAATCTTCTGATGGTGGGCTGCGCCGGCGGGATGGTTTCCATCGAATCGGAAATGGATTCTCGGATGGTTACGCCAGTTGAGCCTGAATACCGGCATGAATTCACGTTCGAAAAGGTAGATCATGGAGAAATCCCATATTAATATATATATGTGCAGATCTTTCCTTTTCGAAACGATGGCGTTGAGAAAATCCCCGAGCTTGCCGGGGAATCGGTCCGACTCTCCTCCAGGGCGCAATTGCAGGCGGCTGTCGATATCCCATCCAGTAATAAGAACCGAGTACTTTGCCTGTTCGACAGAGAAGGCGAATGCGTCAAAATAATCTTTTGCATCGACAATAAACGAAACACGCCCTGAGCGGGCGCGGAACCAGCAATTTTTGCCTTCTACAGAAATCGTTTCGCGATGGGGCATTCCTGCCGTTTCTCCTGAACGGGGAATCACTTTCGTAAAGCGTAAAATCAATGCAAAGTGTTGTCGCGGGTGGTGAGCGTGGAACAAGCTTTGGAAAAATATTTCAGAGAATTACAGCTTTATGATGAGCGGTGACAAACGAGGCATTCCGGAAAAAAAGCACAAATAAAAAAGAACCAAAAAGGTTGCTTCATCATCATCCGAGTACTCGGATG
>JBHGBI010000002.1:0-132302 GCA_041946925.1 Syntrophales bacterium
TTTGATTCCTAATAACATCTTTTTTTTACAAGTCAAGAGCAATTTATTTTATTTTCAAAAAAAAATTTTTTTTGAGACAATCTTTTTTTATGCGGGCCGCAATTGCGGAATCAGCGGATTTCATGCGGTCGCGCGAAGGAATCTGAATGGAAGAATGGATCAGTTTCTTTAAAATACCGGATCAATCGATCGTGCATCTTTCCGTTGGAAGCGAGGATGTGAGGGGAATCCAGAAGGAAGGGTCGTCCGAATAAATCAGTGACCACGCCGCCGGCTTCTTTCACGAGCAGGCATCCTGCCGCGGTATCCCACGGCCGCAGTTTCAGTTCCCAGAATGCGTCGAATCTTCCGCAGGCGGTATAAGCAAGATCAAGTGCCGCCGAGCCCGCGCGGCGTATAGCCTGGACCCGTGTGGCAAGTCCGACGAAGTAGTTCAGGTTGTTGTCCCTGTTTTCCCTGATGTCGTACGGGAATCCCGTTGCCAGAAGACCCAGGGACAAATCAGCCGTAGTGGATACTCTGATCCGGCGCTTATTCAAAAAGGCTCCCTTGCCGTCTTCTGCAACAAAGATTTCATCCAGCACGGGATTGAAAATGACGCCCAGAACGACCTTGCCCTCTCTCTCGAGGGCAATGGAGACGCAGAAGACAGGATAGCCGTGTGCATAGTTGGTGGTGCCGTCGAGGGGGTCTATGATCCATCGGTATCCGGAGCCGCCGATCTCCTCTGATTCTTCCGCGAGGATCCCGTGAGAAGGGAAGTTCTTCCGGATCCTGGATATGATAATTTCTTCAGACATCTTGTCTTCTTCGGTAACGATATTGATTTCCCCCTTGTAATCGATTGTATGCTTGTGATTCAATCTTTGCTTGAGAAAACGTCCTGCTTCCCTGGCTATAAGAACGGCGAAATCCCTGAAATCCTGCATACCGATTCCCTCCTCGATTGTTCATCTCGTTCCAGCGATTATTTCAACCGGAAATCCTGCCCGGCCGCTTCCACTATATCAGCACGAAAAAAGAAAAGACCAGAAAAAACGGCAGAAGGTGTGTTCTTTTCGGAAGGACCGGGAGCGGGATTTTTTTGTTTGCGTGAGTTTGAAAATGGTGGTAATTTCAGCACGAATCTCAATCTGATGAAAGAATGATGGATAAAGAAAAAGTTTATCCCTTCGGGCAACAGAGCCGTTTCCATGCGGATTCCCTTCCTGACTTAAGGTTGATCAGGGAATCCACGGGCAAGACATTGAGGGACATAGCGAAGTCCACCAGGATCAGGACCTTGTATCTCGAGGCGATTGAAAAGGGCGATTTCAAGGTCTTACCCGAACCGATCTATGCCGAGACCTTTATAAAGACATATGCCGGTGAAATAGGTGTGGATGAGAAGATCATCCTGTCGTGCTACAGGAGTTATTTAAGCAGCCTGAAAGCACCCGTTGAAGCAGTCATTAAGGAAAAGAAACCCGGGCCGGTTAGAAGATCATGGAAAAAGGAGAAAGTTTGGCTGAAAGGCCATGTGAAAGTTTTCGGCTGGATTCTTTCCGCCCTGGTGGCGATCGGTTTCCTGATATCTTTTTTTATTTCCTATACGGACGAAAATACGAAACCCGAAATAGCGCAGGCTCCTGTTTCCAGCAATGAAAAGACCCCGGCTGCCGCAGAGCCGGCCGGGAAAGCGGCGACTCCCCAGGATGCCGCGCCGGCGGCCGAGATGAAGGACGCCGCAAAAGAAACGCCTTCCGTCGGCACTGAAGCAACCATGCAGGCCGGTCTTGCTGAGAAGAATCGCTACAGACTGATCGTGCAAGCGACGGAAATGACGTGGCTGAACATTGCGGAAGACGACAATCCACCCTATGAGATCTTATTAAGACCCGGGGAGAGGATGGAACGCGAGGCTTCAGAGAAGTTTCTGATCGATATTGGAAACGCGGCGGGAGTTGATATCCAGTTTCAGGGGAAATCGCTGGGACGTCTGGGGAAAAGCGGCCAGGTTGTTCACCTGGTTCTTCCAGGTGATGAAAAGAGGGATTAGAATATTTTTCACGGCCAGCTAATAACTTAAAAATCGAGGTAAACCAATGTTCGGAATAGGAATGCCGGAGCTTGTTGTCATTCTCGTCATTGTCCTGATCATCTTTGGCGCGGGTAAATTGCCCGAAATAGGCGGGGCGATCGGCAAGGGGATAAGGAATTTCAAAAAATCCATGAACGAGGCCGATAACGGACCCGATGCAAAAAAGAACGATGAGAAAAAATAATATCCATCTTAGAAGGGGACATCGTCTTCAGATTCAGAGCCTGTAAAAGGCGGGACCTGGTCACTCCAGCTCCCTTCCTGATCTTTTCCCTGTCCTTTAGAGTCCAACATCTGCATCCCCGTTGCAACGATTTCCGTCGTGAACCTTTTGATGCCGTCCTTATCCTCCCAGGATCGTGTCTGGAGTCGGCCCTCTATATAGACCAGTTTTCCTTTGGCGAGATAGTTTCCGCAGATCTCTGCAAGTTTTCTGAATGTCACAATCCGGTGCCATTCAGTCCTTTGTGTTTTCTCACCTGCCTTCGATTTCCATTGTTCATCCGTTGCCATCCTGAAAGAAGTTACCATTGTCCCATCGGGCGTATATCTTACTTCAGGATCCGCCCCCAGTCTTCCTATCAGTATCACCTTGTTGACCATACGAAATTCCCTTTCCTGGTAGGTTGTTCATGAAATGCCGGATACATCGCTACGGTTTTAACAGCCATGATTTATATAAAGATGAGACGGTGACCTTGCTGGATGACTTAATCGATTTTTCTTTTCTTGAGCTCCAGTATTTTCTTCACGATCACGCCCGCCATCTCATCTTCATGGACGGACTCCAGATCCACTGTCGCTCCGCCCACGCGAATCCAGTGCCTGGCCATGCGCCTGATGGACGGCCGGTCCGCACAGGCGATCGGGCAACCGCAGACCAGGACCCCTATCTCCCATTTTGTCGACAGGTCCTCTACCGGGCTGCAGTTCCCGGGCAGCAATTTTTCGATTTTCTTAACCAGTCCCGGGCGATCAATAAGAGGATTACAGCCGCCGCAGTATTTTATGCCAGTTACCATGTCTGCCGGTTTGTTGTTAAATGCCCTTGTCCTTAATACGGCAGCGGGGGCAAAACTGCATGACTATGCTTCCGTAACCTTTGCCGGTCGGCTAATCCTTGATCCCGGCGATTTCTTTAGCCAGTTTCTTCTTATAATCCAGGTTGCCTTGGCGGGAGATCATGATCCGCTGCGCCTGGGGTGAGCCAGCGCCGTGCATTGATTCGGTCCGGTATCCAACCGCCGCAGTTCCAAGCGTTATATTCTCGATCAGCCGCAAAATTCGGCAGCGATGTTCCGTGGGCACCGATGCCACACCCTTGAAATATTTTTCCACCACCTTGCCGATTTCCGGATGTCGCAAATCCTGTTCCGATGCCATCGTGACCATCAATCCCCCGGCTATATCTTCCGCCAGTCTCGCGATCTCATAGGGGAGCCTGGTGACATTCTGTTTGCAGACATTTGCCAGCAGCAGATCGATAAGGTAATTTCCGGATGCAGTCGGGTGTCCTTCCGCTGAGCAGGCTATTCCGCAGGCGTATAGCGTTTCGTTAAGATGCATCATTTCGATCAGCTTGTCCCTGATGTGGGATGCCTTGGAAACTCCGTTGTAATCGGCGGCCAGCGCAGCCGCTCCGATGAGGACGTCGCCGACGCCGACCTTGCAGCCGCCGTAACTCTGGCGGTGATAGCCCGCAAATCGTTCCACCAGGGCGCCGCTGAATTCGTACTCGCCGCACATGAATACGTTTTCCCAGGGGACGAACAGGTTGTCAAAGACCATGAGGGCCTCATGGCCGCCGAATTCTTTATTTCCCACGTCTATCTGGCCGGCTTCGAGCTTGCGCGTGTCGCAGGACTGGCGACCGTAGATATAGAATATGCCTTCTGCATCGGCAGGCGCCACAAAGGACAAGGCGTAATCAGCGTCCTCCTTTGTCATGGTGCTCGTGGGCATGACAAGGATCCAGTGGGAATTTATGGCTCCAGTCTGGTGGGCCTTGGCTCCCCGGACGATAATTCCGTCCTTCTTTTTTTCCACTACGCGCGTATAGAGGTCCGGATCGGCCTGCTTGCTGGGAGGCAGGCTCCGGTCACCCTTAGGATCGGTCATGGCACCGTCCACGGTCAAATCCTCTTCCTGCATCATCCGCAGGAACTTGAGGAATCTTTCGCGATATCGAGTGCCGAGTTTTTTGTCCATCTCGAAGGTGACGCTGTCCACAGCGTTGATTGCATCCATTCCCACACAGCGCTGAAAACACGCCCCTGTTTTCTGCCCCATCAGTCTTTGCATCTTCACCTTCTTGACCAGATCCTCCGTATTCTGGTGGATATGGCAGAAACGATTTATCTTTTTCCCCGTCAGGTGGGAAGTCGCCGTCATCAGGTCCTCATGCCGAGGATCTTGAGCCAGGGCGTAAGTCATTTTCACGGAATTCATAGACGGCCTGATAATGGGGTGATCTACGGGGTTTTCCACCCGTTCGCCCATCAGATAAACCTTGAATGCCAGTTTACGCAGGCTTTCTTCATATTGTTCAGGTGTTTTCAGTGCCATATTAAACTCCTATAATGCTTGTTTACTCTTTTCAGAAGACCGGATTGCGCTTCCGCGGAAATGACCGGGCGAATGCTATCTGCCTCCGTTGACATACGGATAATAGCTCTGGACCACGTCCAGTTTGCCCAGTTGTCCGCCTCCCAGCCAGATCTGGATTATCTTGCTGTCCCTGAGGTATTTTTCAATATGGTATTCACGGGCGTAGCCGTAGGAGCCCATGAGTTCCATGGCCCTGTTGCAGACCTTTTCGGTGACATCGCATGCATGTACCTTGGCGGCGCTGGCGCGTGCGAGCAGGAAATCCTCGCCGGGGTTCCCGTACTTCTTACGATTATTGAACATGGCCGCCACCGAGAGATAAAAAGCGCGTGCAGACTCGACGCCGATAGCCATATCTGCGATCATGGCCGCCTGGAGGGAATGGTTTCGGACGGGCTTCCCCCCATATACCCGTGTCTTGGTAAACTCTATGACGATTTCCAGAACGGCCTGGGCGTTTCCAAGCGATATGGGCGCGCTCGTAAGCCGTCCCCAGCCTATGTTGGCCCGGAAGAGCTGCCAGTCGATGCCAGGTCCTCCCGCTCGGTATTCTTTGGGGACCCTTACGTTATCAAAATAGATGGCGGTATTCACGTCCGTCACCTTCATGCCCATCTTCTCTTCCGCTTTGCCGAAGGAAAGTCCGGGGGTATTCTTTGGAACATAGATGAGCGCCAACCCTTCTTCTTTCAAGTTCGGATCGGTCGTGCATACGACGCAGTAAAGATCAGCGATGCTGGCGCCGCTGGGCCACATCTTTTCGCCGTTAATGACCCATTCACTGCCCTCCAGCCTGGCCCTGGTCCTGAGCGTGCCTGCATGTTCCCCCGCATCCTCTATATTGCAGCCTCCGGCCGGTTCCGTGATGGCCATACAGCCGCAGCGAGGGGTGTCCTGGCAGAACATGGGGATGAATTTATCCATCAGGAGTTTATTGCGAGCCCCCATGGCCGCTGCCAGGCACCAGGGAATGATCAGGGTATGAAGGGACAGGCCGCTGTCTCCCCTGGATATCTCTTCAGACAGGGCGCACACGGTGGGTCCCGATCGGATTCCGAGACCTCCATACTCGGGAGAAAAACCGCGCTTCTGAATGCCGAGCTTCACCAGACCCTCATAGACCTTCTCAAAAACGGCATAATCTTCATCCAGTTGCATGCGGACCGGCATGACCTCTTTTTCGACATACCTGCGAATCATCGCCAGAAAGGCCAGTTCTTCCTCGGATGTGATAAAATCTCCGTATCTTTTCATAAATTCCTCCCCTGAGCTGGAAATAATTCCCTCATTAGTACACCTGATCACGCCGTGCACAGGCGCAGGATGTCAGAAATAACTTCCCTTGTATAGGCTTTCATCCCCCACAGTACGGCGGTTCCGCAAGCGTTTTCCGCTATTTTCTCTATGCCGTCTTCGGGTATATTAGCTTCTTTCAGGGATACGGGACTACCTATGGATGCAAACCAGCGCTTCAAGAGATATATCCCTTCCACTGCCGCTTTCAGGTCGTGGGTTTCTTTCACACCAAAAATTTCTCTTGCCAGCCGGGCGAATTTCGCCGGATTCGCGGGTGCTGCATAACTCATCCAGCCGGGCAGTGTTATGCTGAGCCCGGCGCCGTGCGCAATATCATAGAGCGCGCTGAGCGAGTGTTCGATCATATGGGCGGGAAAGCTGACAAATCCCATCCCGGCCGTCGTCAATCCATTGAATGCCAGTGTCGCCGACCACATCACATTGGCCCTGGCATTATAATTTAGCGGGTCCTTCAGGATGATTTCCGTGCTTTCCATAACCGTTTTCATAATTCCTTCGACAAGCCGGTCCTGAAGAGGACTTTCAGGCTCTCTGTTATTGAAGTACCCCTCAAGCATATGAGTTATAATGTCGACGGCGCTATAAGCGCTGGAATCAGCAGTCAACGAATAAAGCACGGTAGGATCAAGGATTGACACTCTGGGCTGAATAAATGGAGAGCTGATCGTGAATTTCTGAGCTGTTTCCTCTTTGGTTATAACCGCCGTCGGATTCATTTCCGAGGCGCTGGCGGAAACAGTAAGCACAGTCAGAACGGGGAGAGCGTCCCGTATTTTTTTCTTGAACGTAAAGAACTCCCATATATCGTCGCCTGGATCAGCCTTTACGCCTACGGCGATAGTTTTCGCGGTATCAATCACACTTCCTCCTCCCACGGCCAGCACGACATCAATCTTTTCGTTGCGGGCAAGTTCTATTCCCTTCAGAGCATGGGAGAGGACCGGATTCGATTTGACACCGGGAAACTCCACAATGGACAGACCGGATTCTTCAAGAGAAGAGATGACCTGGTCATAAATTCCGTATTTTCTGATGCTCCCACGGCCCTGGACGAACAGCACTCTATTGCCGAATCGTTTGATTTCATTGCCTATACGGGCAATCGTTCCCTTTCCGAAGATGATCCTGGTGGGATTTTCGAATATAAAATTCTGCATGGCACAGCTCCTTGGAAAGAAAAGATACTCTCAGGTTGTTGAAAAACGCTCATCTATGCAGCTTCGCTGCTGGCGAAAAAACTGAATCGTCGTGACAGGAACTTGCTTTGACGGCGAGTATAGGAGAATAATCACGGCGTGTCAACACCCGTTCCTATTTTATCATTCCATATTGACTTCGACTGGGTAATCAAGTACAAAATGCAAAATATCAAGGAGTTATTTCAAGGGGAAGCAGGTATTTTTTATGCTTCGTTCTGCATTTCTTGTCGCCATCGGGATCCTTGTGACCGGGTTTATATCCATCTTTATTGTTGTGATGTACCCGGCATTCCCGAGAGGGGAATATACTGTCCACAGGCTGGGAATCATGTGGGCGAGGTTTCTTTTATTCATTGCCAACGTGAAAGTCGACGTCATTGGGAAAGAAAACGCCTTGATAGGAAAGCCGCAGATCTTTATGGCGAATCATCAGAGCTGGTTCGATATCTTTATCGTCTTTGCTCACATACCCGCTCAATTCAGTTGGATAGCCAAAAAAGAACTCTTCAGTATACCTTTTTTCGGCACTGCGTTGCGAAGGCTGGGCACGATCGAAATCGACAGGAAGCACCATGCCAGCGCCCTCAAGAGCATCGATGCAGCGGCGCAGAAAATCAGAGATGGAAAATCCGTGGTGACCTTTCCGGAAGGGACAAGGAGCATGGATGGTGAGATACAGCCCTTCAAGAAAGGAGTATTCCATCTGGCTTTGAAATCGGGCGTCCCGATTGTTCCCATCTCCATAGTCGGAAGTCGCGAAATTATGCCGAAGAAATCGCTCAAGATTCATCCGGGCAAAATCGTCATGGTTATCGGCGAGCCGATTGAAATAGATGGGTATTCGGTGGAAACGATAGAGGAGCTGATCACAAGGGTAAGGACTGCCATAGCCGGGAATTATTATGAGAGGAGAGCGGAGCGGATCCGATCATCAGGAGTCATATGAAAGGAAAGGGATCAAATTTCAAGAGGTCGCGGGAAATCGGGGCGATCGTGATTTTCGCGCTGGCTGTTTTTCTCTTTTTATGCTTCGTTTCCTATAGTCCCCGGGACCCCTCTTTTTCCAACGAGGCCGTCGGGCTGATTCATATCAACAACTTCGGCGGTATTGTCGGTTCTTATGTAGCCGATGCGTTCATTCGGATCCTGGGAATCAGTGCGGCATGGCTTCCGCTCGTCCTTTTCATGGTAGCTTTTAAATTGTTTATGAGGGAGGATTTCAAGATCGGTCTGGTTGCCGGCGCCGGATTCGCCGGGCTTATCCTTTCCACTTCAGGCTTTCTGGATCTCGCATGCTCCAATTTCAGGCTGATTGGGACGGATTATCCGCCAGGAGGAATTCTCGGGGCATTTCTGGCGAACTTTCTGACGGCTTATCTCAATTCCGTGGGCACGGGGATTTTTCTTGTAACTGTTTTCCTGATATCGCTCATGATCACCGTCGATCTGTCTTTTGCTTCCTTTATAGTGAAAGTCCTGAATGCGACGGATCGTGTCGTACAGCTGGTGAAATCATTCATTGCTGAAAGGGTTGAGGATTTCAGGATGAAAAGGCAGAAACTCCGTGAAAGAAAGCTGAAAGCGGCAAGCCCTCCGCCGGTGATCGTCGAAGGAACCGCTCCTTCCGTGCCGGACAGGAGGCCTCGAAGAAAGAAAGCGGAGCAGGTGACATTGTTTGATGAATTTGACCGGACAAAGACCTCGTTCAATCTTCCGCCCATATCCTTGCTCGACGATTCCAGGCGCAAAGACACCAGAATCAAAAAAGAAAGCCTTCTCATGAATGCCAAGCTCCTGGAAAAAAAACTGGCGGATTTTGCCGTAGACGGGAAAGTCGTGGAAGTGAAGCCCGGTCCCCTGATCACCATGTATGAGTTGGAACCGGCCCCCGGTGTTAAAATCAACAGAATCACAAACCTCGCCGATGACCTTGCAATGGCCCTCAAGGCGCCGAGTGTCAGGATTGCCCCTATTCCGGGCAAATCGGTCGTGGGAATCGAAATCCCCAATTATGAGCGTGATCCGGTCCACCTCAAAAATGTTCTGGACAGTGAGATGTTTCGCGATTCCAAGCTCAGATTACCTATCGCCCTCGGGGAAGATACTGTCGGCTCCCCTGTCATCGCGGATCTAGCCAGAATGCCTCACCTGTTGATTGCGGGCACAACGGGTTCAGGAAAGAGCGTTTCACTCAATGCCATGATCTGCAGCATTCTTTTCAAAGCTACACCGGAGGAAGTCAAATTTCTCATGATCGATCCGAAGCGACTGGAAATGTCCGCTTACGAAGGCATACCTCATCTGCTCCATCCGGTTGTCATCAACCCCAAGGACGCGTCCCAGGTGCTCAAGTGGGCCGTCTGTGAAATGGAGCGAAGATACCGGATCATCGGGGAGGTCGGCGTTAAGAGTATTGAAAAATTCAACAGGCTGGCCGGTCGGGGCGGCGTTAAAGAAAAGACGCCTTCCGCCGAAGCGGTGGAATCAGATCCGGAAATGGACGAAGACGACAACGATCTTTTGTCGGGAGATTTTTCCGGTTCAGCGAAAGGCGGCGTGGCACATCCCGCTCCTTTTGATAAACTTCCTTATATTATTATCGTAATCGATGAATTGGCTGACCTGATGATGGTGGCGCAGAGAAATGTGGAAGAATCCCTGACCCGTCTGGCGCAGATGGCGAGAGCGGCAGGCATTCATCTTATACTTGCGACGCAAAGGCCGTCCGTAGACGTCATCACGGGAATTATTAAAGCAAACTTTCCGACCCGGATATCCTTCCAGGTTTCATCGAAAGTGGATTCAAGGACAATTCTTGACCAGCTCGGCGCCGAACAGCTCCTTGGAATGGGGGACATGCTTTTTTTACCGCCGGGTTCGTCCCGGCTGGTCCGGATACACGGCGCGTATGTTTCAGACAGGGAAATCGAGAGGGTGGTCGATTTTATCAAGAAGCAGGGCAGGCCCAGATACGATGAAACTATATTACAGGAGCAGCCGGCCGCGGGGGGAGATAAACCTGGCGAAGACTACGATGAGAAATACGACGAAGCCGTCGAGCTGGTGACGGACCTGGGACAGGCGTCCATATCGCTGGTGCAGAGATACATGAAGATAGGCTACAACAGGGCGGCCCGGATTATCGAGAAAATGGAAGCAGAAGGTATTGTGGGTCCGTCTGACGGAATTAAGCCGAGAAAGGTTCTGGTCAAGAAACTGTAGGGAGTTGGGAAACAGAAAAATACATATAGTCAACCTCGGCTGTCCCAAGAATCTGGTCGATTCCGAGGTCATGGCCGCTGCTCTGAGCGGGGGCGGATTTGAAATAAGCTCCCGTGAAGAAACCGCACATATCATATTGGTTAATACCTGTGCCTTCATCCTGCCCGCCAAGAAAGAGTCAATCGAAGAAATCCTGCGTCTCGCCGAGTGGAAAAAAAGGGGCCGCTGCAGGTATCTTATTGTAACCGGCTGTCTTGCGCAGCGTTACGGAAAAATGTTAAGAAAACAACTGCCGGAAGTCGATCTTTTCCTCGGGACCGGAGAGGTCGGCGGGATTCTCGGACATGTTAACCGTCTTCTGAAAGACGGGCCGGAAGAGCAGCCGTTCTTTGACAGTAACCCTTCCTTTCTGATGAACTCCGCACATCGACGGCTGCTTTCGACGCATTACAGTGCTTACTTGAAAATTGCGGAGGGCTGTTCGAATCACTGCTCCTATTGCATCATACCCTCTGTACGGGGCGAATTCAGAAGCAGGCAGCTTGAGGATATAATCAGGGAGACCGAGAGCCTGGCATTCGAAGGCGTCAGAGAGGTTATCCTGATTGCGCAGGATACGGCGTCTTATGGACGGGACCTCGCCGGAGAACAAAGCCTGGGACGCCTGCTCAGAGAGATTGCCGCCGTAGACGGGATCCGGTGGATACGGGTACTCTACGCGCATCCGGCGAGCGTGAGCGCGGAGATTTTGGAGGCGATCGCCGGGGAAGAGAAAGTCTGCAAGTACATTGATATGCCGGTACAACACATCGACGATGATATACTGAGCGCTATGAGGCGAAGAGGAGGGAGCAATCTCATAAAAGACAGGATACTGCAGGCGAGGTCTCTTATTCCGGGGCTTGTTTTGAGGACCTCGATCATGGTGGGATTTCCCGGAGAAACTACCGCAAGGTTTAACCGGCTTCTCGCGTTTATCAAGGAGACCCGTTTTCAGAATCTCGGCGTATTCGTCTATTCCAGAGAGGAAGGAACTGCGGCCGCCGAGATGTCAGGGCATGTCCCTGAAAGGGAAAAAGAAAAAAGAAGGGACATCCTGATGGAAGAACAGGCGGCCATCTCCTGTGCCTGTAACCGATCCCTGGTCGGTTCCGTAATGGAAGTCATCATTGAAGGGAAGAGCGATCTTCCGGGGTACCTTGTGGCGAGACACAGGGGTCAATCTCCGGAAATCGATGGTGTGACTTACGTAAAAGCCGCGAATGCCGCCGCGGGCGATATCATTAACTGCGTCATCCGATCGGCTGATGAATACGATCTTTTCGCCGAGGCTGTGGATGAACCCAGACGGCAATGAGTGATGGATAACAGGATTTGCGTTGCGCTTCCAGGAGCGGCATAAGAGGTGAGGAGTGACTGAACAATAAGGTTTTGACATCCTTGCGGTGTTTAAGTATATAAACTCTGTTTCTATTGCCTGCGGCCGTGGTGCTACAGCGGGCCGTGGTGATACACAAATCTCGGGCACGGGTAATCCAATGCAAATTCAGGACGTTCTGTCGAGGTATGAAGCGGATCTGAAGAATGTAGAAGAGCATATGAGGAGGCATTTCCACTCTGATGTCCCTCTTATCCCCGAGATATCGAATCATCTCATCAGCAGTGGAGGAAAGCGATTCAGGCCGCTCCTGCTCCTGATATCTTCGGATTTGTGCGGTTACAGGGGAGAAAGGCGGTATTATCTTTCGGCCGTCCTCGAGTTTATCCATACGGCCAGCCTCCTTCATGACGATGTGATTGACCATGCCTCGACAAGGCGCGGCAGGGCATCCGCCAACAGCGTCTGGGGAAATTCCGCAAGCGTCCTGGTTGGAGATTTTCTCTATTCCAAATCGTTCAAGATGATGACCGACGACGGAGACCCCTCAATCATCAATCTTCTGTCGACGATTACCAATACCATGGCTGAGGGCGAAGTATTTCAGCTTATAAAATGCGGCGACATGGATATCACTGAAAAAGAATATTTCTCTCTCATAGAAAAGAAAACAGCCATTTTGATCTCCGCCGCATGCGCGCTGGGAGCTATTCTCTCGAAAGCATCGGACAAAAAAATCAGCGCGCTCATGAAATTCGGGATGAGGCTCGGAACAGCGTTTCAACTGACGGACGACACCCTTGATTATTCCGGAACAGAGCAGGAATTCGGAAAGGCGATCGGCACGGATCTGCGAGAGGGCAAAATAACACTGCCTCTGATCAACACGCTTGTCAAGTGTTCCCCGGCGGAGCGGACACTGATCAAGAAGATTGTGAAAAAGAAGGATTCCGGAGAAAAAGACATACAGCGGATTGTTGCGATAATAAACAAACACAATGGAATCGAATATGCCCTGGACAGAGCGAAGGCGTGCATCCAGGAAGGGAAAAAATTTCTCGATCTTTTCGCCGATTCCGAACCGAAAAGGGCATTGTTCACAATATCTGATTTTATCCTTGGTAGAAAACTATAGCAGGGCGAAGGGCGGCTAAACAAGAGGAGAAGATAGGAGATGTTTTCCCAAAACCTTCTAATCTTCCTAACAAAGACATTGGGCATTAGGTGTCAGGTTTATTCTACAACCTGACATTTGTTTTCAAAAAACTCCGGACTGGTTTTTCAGGGACCGACTGCTAGATTACCGTTCCCCCTTCGTACATTGTCATCAGATACTCGGGAATGCCCTCTCTGTCTGATCTCACGGCTTCGGAAAGATAATCCAGAATATCCTGTGCTGATATTCCGTCTTCGCCTTTTTCCTTCGCCGCAAGGTCTCCGGCCAGTCCATGGATGAATACTCCCTTTCTAACCGCTTCCGCAAAAGGCAGCCCCATTCCGAACATGGCGGCTATTACCCCGTTCAACACATCCCCGCTGCCTGCTTTGGCCATCCCGGGATTTCCTGTCATATTGATGAAGACTCTTTTGTCCGGATAACCGATAAGAGAATGTGCGCCTTTTAGAACAATGATCGTGTTCAGCGAGGCGGCGGTACTCTGTAGAATATCCATTTTGTTTCTGTTCAGATCGGGAATGTTCATTTTTACGATCCGGGACATCTCACCGAGATGCGGTGTCATGACCGTCTGCGCCTTCCTCGCTTTCAAAATACCGGGATCTGATGAAATCGCCGTAATGCCGTCGCCGTCTATCAGGAGCGGTCGGGAAATTTCCGCCACCAGTATCTTGATCAGCTTCTGGGTTTCTTCATGGAGGGACATTCCAGGGCCGACCACTACCATGTCCATTTTATCGGCGAGCGCAAGCAGGCTCTCCCGGTTTTCCATGGAGATGCTGCCTGCAGCAGTCTCCTTTTGGGGAACCATCACGAGTTCGCTCCCCCTCATTGCTATAAAGGAGGAAATGGAAGACGGCGCGGCCAGGCGTGAATAGCCTCCGCCCGCTTTCAGAAACGCATAAGCGGAGAAAAAAGGGGCCCCCAGATAATTCGCCGCTCCGGCGATAAAAAGCACCTCGCCGAAATACCCTTTATGGCCTGCCCTGCTCCTCGGCGGCAGGCATGCGGTCCTGTTTACGGCTGCTTTGATGGAATCACGATCGTAGTGTTCCGGGGGGAATGAGATATGAGAGATATACAGTTTACCGCACTGTTCATAGCCGGGGTACAGGATATTGCCACGCTTCGGGAGGCCGTAGGTTATGGTGCAATCTGCTTTTACCGCCGCACCCAGAATTTCTCCCGTGTCTCCGTGGACGCCGGAGGGGATGTCGAGACTGAATACTCTTTTACCACAGTTGTTGATCAGCTCAATGGCGGATCTGTACAATCCTTCCACGGGGCGCGCCAGTCCTGTACCGAAAATCGCGTCCACTACGGCATCCGAGTGGGCGACGTCGCCGGCGATATCCGCGGTCGATGTGATTCGTTGAACCTCCACCGGCATCCGGGAGATGATCTCGAAGTTCTTTCTTGCTGCTCCCTTGTATTGTCCGGGATCCCCCAGCAGACATACTTTAACCAGACCTCCAGTGGAAAGAATTTTCCTGGCGACGACAAACCCGTCCCCGCCGTTATTGCCCGTGCCGCAGAAGATCACGAATTTCCTGCCGGCAATGCCGAATTCCTCCCGGATGGCGAAACAGGAAGCCTGGCCTGCATTTTCCATCAGGATGTCTTCTGTCAATCCGAATTGCTCCATCGCCTCGCGATCCAGCATCCTCATTTCGTCCACACTGCTGACTTTCATTTCATCTCCCGCCGAGTCTTCTTGTCAATCCGATTGCTTCCGTAGCCGCAATCCACCTTAGCCCGCTGGAAGCCGGTATTTTGCCATAAAATAATCAAACGAGTGGTTTTTTGATCGTGCCACAACCGGGGAGAAATATTTAAGGATTTCCATCATGAAATCGATTCTCGAATCGAATTTTTCAGGTACGAGCTCAATGAATTTTTCTTTGGTGATATCGTCTGTCGCCTTTAGAAAAGGAAGGCCCATTTCTTTTTGACTCGAATCATCCAGTCCTGCAAGATACCAGCTTTCGATTTCTTTTATTACTACCTGGACTTTATCCGTTTCAATATCCTGCAGCTTCATCCGGACATACTGTTTTTTGGCGGTCACGCACGGTTCCGTATCGATATCGGCTGCAATAATGTAATCGGCTCGGATCACCCGGAGGCTTTCCAAAATTTTTATGAATTTCTCCCGCTTGAGATTTGCATAAGTGCGTACTTCCACCCTGTGGTAGAACTTTTCGAACATCGGCCTGATAATAGAGTCAAAAAAGCGGGCATCACTGCCCCCTTCAACCCAGATAAATAGAAGGGAATCCTTCATCGCGCTTACAAGCCCAGCAAATCCTGTCTGAAGAGGTCCTCCATCCCAAGATCGTGCCGGAGAAACGTCTTTACTTCTTCTTTCTCGGCGGGTCTTATGATTGTGGAAAAACCTTCCTTGTCACGGGATGAGAAAAAAACGTTTTCCAGTTCCGCGTACTTGACGATTTCAGGGTGATGAGTGGTCAAAAGAATCTGTTTTCTTTCCGAGGCGTCTTTCATCATGCCTATCACCTTTGAGATGAGCAGAGGATGAATGCTTCGTTCAGGCTCTTCCATAATAACAAAGTCCTTATCTTCGAAATAAAGGACGATCACCAACGCAATGATGTTAAAAGTCCCGTCGGAAATAAAGGGAGCAGGAATACGGGCGCCTCCGGAATAGATCTCCCTGAGTTTGACCAGAAGAGTCTGGTCCGTAACCTTTTCCACCTCGATGTCCTTTATAAAGGGGAGAATATCTTTTACAAGATTAGAGAACTTTCTTTTCCTATCCCTGTCGCCCATTAATTTTTCCAGACATATCGCCAGATTACGCCCGTCTTCCTCAAGTTCCGCCTTCCCCGCGATCGCGGCCGAACCCTTCGGGAGTTTCGGGTCAAAATTGTAAAAAGCGATCCTGTCAGAAAAGCGATCGAGGCGGTGCGCGAACCCGAACAAGGATTTTTCCAGAAGCAGTGTGTCTGTCCCTATGCGCTCACTTTTCAAAAGAGCGGGGAAGATATCTCCGTTCTGAAGAGGGATGCCCTCGGGCACACTCAAGCGGTAATCGATTTTTTCTCCCCTGTGCTCCAGAATGCTGATCCCGTCTCCTATCCTGGTTCCCTTATCCTTTCCGGCAATACTGTAAAATTCGAGTCTACTTGAAAGTCGGTCCCTGGTTACTGCGAAGCGCTTTCCTTTACGAAAGCGGATCATGAACTCATACGTAACCGAAGGAACCCGGATCACCATGGTCCTGTCTTTATCGGGTGGAAGCAGGGAAAGATCGGGGTTGTAACTGATACTTATGGAAAGCGGCTCCGAAGAGGGCAGGTTCGCATTTCTGATGTACTCCGGCCCTCCCTGCATGGAGACGGCGTTGCCGAGTCCATGATCGGCGACATCCCTCAAAAACCTGAAGACTTGAATGAAGTTCGATTTTCCGGATGCATTGGTTCCGATCAGGACATTGAGCGCGCCCAAATGATCTATTTTAAGTTTCCTGAAACTCTTGAAATTCGAGAGTTCCAGTGAGCTGATGAATATCATACCCGTACCCGCTATCCGTGCAGTTGTTCATCCAGCCATGAGAGATAGTCCGTGTTCCCCTCCGTTATCGGAATGGCGACGATTTCCGGGACTTCATAGGGATGCACTTCGCGAATGGCATGTTCAAGGTCGGCGAAGATATCTTGTCTGCTTTTTATTATGCAGAGCCATTCCTCCGCCCGTTCGACCTTATTCTTCCAGCGGTAAATACTAGTTATTGGTCCTGTGATCTGAATGCATCCGGCCAGGTTCTTTTCGATGAGGGTCTGTGCGATACGTTCGGCGTCTTCTTTTCTTTCTGTAGTGGTGAATACTTGAATGAATTTCCTCACTGCCGGCTTTACCCCTTCAATTTTTTCACAAGAATCGCGACTCTCCTGCCGAGCTTGGCAGCGTCTTCAGCCGTCTGTTGATCGGGTGCCCCGGTGCATGATATCCCGTAGTGGCCGCTCGCATCCAGCGGGTCGCCGACAACAATCATTCCGTATATCAGCAGGGCCTCGATGATCGACATCATGGTGGTTTCCTTTCCGCCGGAAGGATCTGCGGAGGTCGCAAAGGCCGCTCCGACCTTATTTTCCATTTTCTTCCGGAGCCCGACGAATTTTTCGAAAACGTCTTTTAAACCAGCGGCCATTGTACCGAAATAGACCGGGGATCCGGCGATGATTCCATCCGATTGGACCAGATCATCTTTCATGATGTCCGATGCCTGCTTGACAATGCACCGTACTCCTTCCACCTCGCGAACTCCCCGTGCGATAGCTTCCGCCAGTTTTCGCGTGTTTCCCGTTCGTGAATAGTACATGATCAAGACCTGCATTACCGGTTCCCTCCTATAGAATTGTCCAGCGGATGAAAAGTTTATACCTTATTTCCTGAAAAATTAAAAATAAATTTGTCTTATCGGCAGGTTGCTGAAAAGGTTCTGCTTCGCAAGTTGTTCAATGGATTAGGCATCGGACTCAGGTGAGGCTGTCTATCCGGAAAGAGATCCCGGAAGGAATCATTGTTTTTCCTGCTCTTGAAGAAATTCACTTCTTGTGGACTGCGATCATAGCAAGGTTGCCGCCCGCATAACTGTATTGCCTGAAGATATTTCCGCTGTGTTCCCGGACCCAGGACACGATACCTCCGTTCTGCATGAGATGCATGTAATTGTTGTAGTGGGGTGGGTGAATCCGGTTCATCTGATATTCAATATTCCTGATCAGGAGTCGTCCCGCCCTGCCGTAAATGCCGGCATTTTCCGGAAGAGAGAAATCAATAAAGATCAGGAGCCCTGCCGGCAGAAGTATTCTGTGGATTTCCTCCCAGACCGCTTCCCGCAGGGTGGGATCCATTTCATGAAAAACAAACCGCATGACAGCCGCATCGAACGACGGCTTGAAAGGAAGATGCCCGCCGTCCGCCCTCACGAGAGAGTATCCGGGCCGCATGCCAGCTTTTGCGGACGCCTGCGCGAGCATCGCGGCGGACAGGTCAAGACATACGGAATTGCATCCGGCGTTCGCCAGGAAACGAGCAAGTTCGCCTGTTCCGCAGCCCAGGTCCAAAACCCGTGAGAGGTCCTTTTCTCTGAGGACATACAGCAGGTCTGTCTGCATCTGCCGAAGGAACCAGTTCAGGACTGCATTCATCCACGGGAAATAACGAGCTATTGTGCGGTAAGGATCGGATTTCTCTGCGGGCTTGTTCATCGCGTTTCCCTTTTCCTTTTGGAAATATTTTAATTATTTTTGCCATCCCGCTCAAGAAATTTCACTTCATATGAAGTGGTTTCGGATTCCATCTTAACGCTGATTTGTTTTTAAGGTATTTCGCCGGAAAAAATCAGGAATGCCGTTATGGCCTGATTGAGCAAACTCCGTTAAGTTCAAACAAGGTTGCATAAATGATCCTCAAGGACCCATGGACTCTCTATCCGTTCAGGAGAAGCCGCTTTCGGCGATCGATGCTGTTGCCATCATCGTCGGCATTGTCATCGGCGCGGGCATATTCCGGACGCCATCTCTCGTGGCAGCCAATTCGGGAAACGAAGTCTGTGTGCTTCTGGTCTGGCTCATCGGCGGAGCCGTTTCATTAATAGGCGCGCTTTGCTACGCGGAGTTGACGTCCGCCTATCCTCATAAGGGAGGGGACTATCACTACCTGGACCGCGCTTTCGGAAAAGCCCCTGCATTCTTGTTTGCATGGGCTCGGATGACGGTCATACAGACCGGGTCCATTGCCATGCTGGCATTCCTGATAGGCGATTATGCAACCGCCGTCCATAGAGTAGGAGGACACAATTCAAGCTCCCTTTACGCGGCTCTTACGATCCTTACTCTGACCGGGTTCAATATAGCCGGCATCCGCCATGGGAAACGGTTGCAGCACGTGCTGACAACAGCGATTGTCGCCGGCCTCCTTTCCGTCATTTTTTTGTGTCTTGCGGATTTTCCCCGGGCCATTGCCCTGCATAACAGGCCGTTTCCCGATGGAGCCGCTCTGGGAAAGGCGATGATATTTGTTCTGCTCACCTATGGAGGCTGGAACGAAGCCGCCTACCTTTCATCGGAAATACACGATTCGAACCGCAACATGATTCGGGTGCTTATTTGCAGTATCGGCGTAATAACGGCCATTTATTTGCTGTTCAATTTTGCGCTTCTGCAGGGACTTGGTCTTGCTGCCATGTCGAGCTCTGACGTGGTTGCGGCGGACCTGATGAGGGAGATCCTCGGATCAGACGGGGCGTTTTACATAAGCCTTCTGATTGTTGTCGCGACCCTTAGTACCATGAACGGAATCATCATCACGGGGGCCAGGACTAATTACGCCCTGGGGCTGGATTTCAGAATGTTTGGATTTCTCGGAAAATGGAGGGTTCGAGGAAGCACGCCGGTCAATGCCCTTCTGCTGCAGGGTACGATAGCTCTGATCCTTGTCTTTCTGGGCACATTAACGCGCAGCGGATTCGAAATGATGGTGGAATTCACCGCGCCGGTTTTCTGGTTTTTCTTTCTTCTTGTCGGTGTTTCAGTGTTTGTGCTGCGCCGGAAAGAGCCTCATGCCGCCCGGCCTTTCCGTATTCCGCTTTATCCATTCACGCCGATTCTCTTCTGCGTGATCTGTCTCTATATGCTGCAGGCGAGTCTGATCTATACGGGGCGCGGTGCGCTGGCCGGCGTGGGCGTCCTCCTGGCGGGAGTCCCTCTTTTTCTTATAAAAAAGCCCCGCGAAAGAGTCGGAGGAAAAGAGGTGCAAAAAACAGTCTGGAGTCCAGAGCCCTGAAAACTCCAAGACAGGAGAACGGTTGGCCCGGATGAGCGGGAGAAATCTGAAAAGGAGGGAATCATGAAAAGATTTCAGGCGATCACATTTTTTCTGGTGTTTTTCTTTCTGGCTGCGGGGATATCCGCGCATATCCATTTTCAAACCGTTCCGGCGGCTGAGGGGATGAGCGGGTTTACAAGCGAATTGCCTGAAACTCCAAGGTTGGATGTTCCGTTTGTGCCGACCAGCGAGGATGTAGTTGCCGAGATGATCAGAATGGCGGATGTACGCCGGGATGACATCGTTTATGATCTCGGCTGCGGGGACGGCCGGATACTCATCGCGGCGGCGCGAATCACCGGGGCTTCCGGCGTCGGCGTTGATATAGATCCGCAGAGAATCAAGGAGAGCAGGGAAAATGCTGCTCGGGCAAGAGTTCAGGACAGGGTCAGATTCTATGAGCAGAATCTTTTCGATACCGATATCCGGGAGGCCTCTGTTGTCATGCTGTATCTTCTTCCTGACGTTAATATCCGATTGCGTCCCAAATTGCTGGGCGAATTGAAACCCGGCACAAGAATCATATCGCATAATTATCACATGGAGCCGTGGAGTGCGGACCGGGTATCCCGAGTCGGAATGCATACCATCTATTTCTGGATAGTTCCCGCCGATATTTCGGGAATCTGGAAAGCCGAAGTGCGGATACCGACGGCTTCGGTATCCTGTATTATCCGGTTCGATCAGGAATTCCAGAAAATAAAGGGGACTCTGAGTCAGGGTAAGGTTGTCATGCCGATGAAGAAAGCTGATCTGGCCGGAGACAGTCTCTCATTTAATATAGAGCGGAAATGGGAAAGAGAAGTCATCCCCGTGCATTTCGAGGGCAGGGTAAGAGGCAATTCGATCCAGGGATTTCTCACCAGTCCGGCAGGGCCGTGGAAGGGAAAGCATGCGTGGATAGCCGTGCGCAACCCGGGTTCAAGGGCGTCGCTTCCTTAAGCGGTTATGCTCTCTTCGCGTTTTTTTGTGCGGTCTTCCGAGCAGGTCCGGTAAATGGCCCGGAGGAGAGTTTGTGTTTTCTGTAGACCAGAAGAATAATGCCGCAGAGGATCATGGCCAGGCAAAGGACCTGGCCCATGCTCAGAAACCCCAGCACAAAACCGAGCTGCGTGTCAGGCTCCCGGACAAACTCGATAAAAAAGCGAACCAGGCCGTATCCTATAATGTACAGGCCCAGAAAGGCTCCTTCGAAGATTTTTCTTTTTCTCAGCAACCAGAGGAGGACAAAAAGGACGATTCCCTCGAAAAAAGCTTCGTAGAGCTGGGAGGGATGCCGCAGCGCGTGCGTGGGATCCAGCGGAAAATACATGCCCCAGGGGACGGTTGTCGCTCTGCCGTACAACTCTCCGTTCATGAAATTGCCGATCCGGCCGAAAGTATAGCCGAGGGGAATGACCGGGCAGACGAGGTCGGCGAAATACCAGAAATTGATATTGTGATTCCGGCAATAAAAGATGGAAGCCGCGAGGACGCCGATGGCACCGCCGTGATATGACATTCCGCTGATTCCCACGAAGCGAAATCCATTCGTGTAATCGAAAGGCGAGATGATCTCCAGGGGATGTCTTATATAATAGGAAAGATTGTAAAAAAATACATATCCCAGTCTGGCGCCGATGATCAGACCGATAATAGCCCAGAACAGGAAATTCTGGACGGTTTCTTTTGTGTAGGGATGGTGCTCTGTCTTGATCCTGTAAGATACGAGAATATAGGTCAGGATAAAAGCGACAATGTACATCAGGCTGTAATATCTGATCTGGAAGGCGCCGATTTGGACAAGTACGGGACTGATGTGCTCGGGTATATGCTGCCAGAAGCAAAGGAAAGAACCCATCAGTAGGCGACCCCTTTCAGTTCTTCTAAATAAAGATGGGCGCAATAGGCAGCCGTCGCGCCGTCACTGCAAGCTGTTACTACCTGACGCAGAACCTTGTGTATGCAGTCGCCGCAGGCAAAAATTCCTTTTGCCGAGGAATTCATATGCGAGTCAACAAGAATATAGCCATTTTCGTCCAGGTCGACGAGACCCCGTACAAATTGGGTGCTTGGTTGCATACCTATAAAGATGAATACTCCATCAGTCGGAATTATTTTCGGTTCCTCGGAGTTTTTAATATCTCTGATCCGGATGGCCGAAACAGAGTCGTCCCCCAAAATTTCTTCCACCTTGGAGTTCCAGATGAACTCGATTCTGCCGCTTTCAAAGGCCCTTTTCTGCAGGATTCCCGAAGCCCTCAGGCGGTCCCTCCGATGCACTACCGTGATTTTCCGGGCGAATTTCGTCAAATAAATAGCCTCTCCTATAGCCGCATCGCCCCCTCCGATCACAACGATATCCTTGTCTTTGTAAAAAGGCGCATCGCATGTGGCGCAATATGAAATGCCTTTACCGAGATACCGGTCCTCACCGGGTATCTCGAGCTTCTTCCACGTAGTACCCGCGGCAATAATGCAGGAGAGAGATTCGTGAGAGGAATCACCAGTACGGATTTCCCATCCCTGGATTCTTCCCCACGTTCTGGGGATAACACGGGATACATCCCCCGTGACTATCTTAAGGCCGAATCGCAATGCCTGCTTTTTGAACCTCTCGTTCAGATCGAAACCACTTATTCCTTCCGGAAATCCCGGATAGTTTTCCACGTGGTCAGTATATACGATCTGGCTCAGAGAAGCCGTCCCCTCGATTAGAATAGTTTTCATATGGGCGCGGGAAGCATAAAGGCCGGCCGTCAGTCCTGCGGGTCCGGCTCCGATTATGACGGTATCGTAAACGTGATCGGGTAGAGCGGTCTTTTCCATACAATGCCTCCATGGCTGGAAATTTGTGTAGTTTATTCAAATATCGAACCAAGTTCAAGATAAATTGAAAATTCAAAATCCACCACCTGGTAAACCATATTCATCTGGACAGGAGTTTCTCAACGTCGTGCTGAAGAGGATTTCGTTATCAGATTCTGTTTTCCTTGGACAATCTATCTTTAATGTTCTAAATTTCTTTTTTATAATAATTTCCAGGAGGAGAAAAGATGACGAACGAGCAACTGAATTCGAAAATCGAGCAGTATATCCGACCCCTGACTTTTCCGGTAGCAGTTAAGATATCAAAAGAAGTGGAGATACCTGATTCATACCGGCGCCCCGTGAACCTTTTCGGCCACCGCATCAATATTTGCCAGGGAGTGAATATGGCGCGGCGTTACGGATGGAACCTGGGGTTTGGCCATGAGGACATGGCCTGCCCGCTTTCCATTCCCATTTTCGGGTTTTGCGAGGAGCCGGATTTCGTCACCCGCGGAGAGATCATCTATCCTGATTTCACAGTCAGCATAGAAGCCGGTTCCAGAACTCAATCTATGCAGCCGAAGGCCCCGACGGGTTCCATCGGGAGTATCTGGGTCGGTCCGCTCAGCAGGGTGGATTTCGATCCCGACTTGATTCTGGTTTATGGCAGCCCGGCTCAGATCGTCAGAATGGTTCAGGGTGCCCTGTACCATGAAGGCGGGGCGATAGAATCCCGATTCTCGGGGCGATGCGCCTGTGCTCAGGAATTCATTTATCCCTATCTCAGCGGGAAATGCAATGTCATTATTCCTGCCCAGGGAGAAAGGTTGTTTGCGATGACAACCGATGATGAACTGGTGTTCTCTATTCCGGGAGCAAAAGCGGCATCCGTTCTGGAAGGAGTGGAAATTACCCATAAGAGAGGCGTCTCGAGAATACCCACACCGTATTTCGGACTCCGAATGAAACCGGAATTTCCGAAACGGTACGATGAGCTTGCCGCATTCTGCGGCCTGAAAGAATAGAAAAATCATGATTATGTCCGGCGATGTCCTGAAGCGCAGGCAGGATGTACAAAGGGCCGGGGCGGTCTCAATGGAACTCAAAGCCAGGGAAAAGTGGACCCGGGAGGAACTCCTTCACTTTCAGGCCCGGCAGCTGAAATCCCTTGTCGGTCACGCCGCCCGGCACTCCTTGTTTTACAAAGAGCTGTACCGCCATCTCCGGAGTGATGGGCCGGTTCGCCTTGAAGACTTACCTGTGCTGGATAAAAGGACGATGATGGAACATTTCGACCGGCTGGTCACTGATCCGCGTCTCAAGATTTCCGACATCCACCGGCATATCGAAAGAGTGGAGGACGATGCTTATTATCTTGACGAATACCGGATTCTTACCACGGCCGGAAGTATGGGACCGAAGGGCGTCTTTGTGTATAGTCGCGGTGCATGGGCCGTGATCCTGGCTGCCGTGGAGCGCGCATCTTCGTTTATGGGTTTCACGTCCCCTTCACCGGTAAGGAGCACCTCGATCGGCTCGGACAGTCCTCTGCATCTTAGCTATCGCCGTGCGGCAAGCGCCATGGCGGATATAGACGGCGGAAAAACGCAGATGCTCAAGGCCACTTCTCCGATTGAGGAGCTGGTGGAAGAGTTGAACGCGTACCAGCCGGACTACATCCATACTTACCCGTCCATTGCCGGGCTCCTTGCCGGAGAGCAGCTCGAAGGACATTTGCATATAAGTCCGAAAGTCATTGTAACAGGCGCCGAGACGCTCATGGAAGATGTCGTGCGGAACATACGGCGGGCATGGGGAAATATCCTTTTCAATTCGTACAGCGCCACAGAGGGCGTGCTCGGTGTGGAATGCGCCCATCACCGGGGTATTCACCTGTTTGAGGACCTCTGTATCGTGGAAGTAGTTGATGAGAAGAACCGGCCTGTTGCGGATGGGATGCCGGGACATAAAATACTGATCACAAATCTCTACCAGTATACACAGCCCCTGATCCGCTATCAGATTTCCGATATGATCACCGTATCTCCCGAGCGCTGCGCCTGCGGAAGGCCGTTCCGCCTAATCTCGGAAATCAAGGGCAGGAGCGATGATATCATATATCTCGAAGGCGAGAAGGGACAACCCATTGCGGTCGTTCCCATCCATTTCCATGCTCCGATCGTGTCAATCGGGAATATCAGGGAATATCAAATTACCTTCAAGAAAAACGAACTCCATATCTGCCTCATGCTGCAGAGGGGATCGTCAAAGGAAATATCCGCGCAGAGGGTACGCCGGGTGCTCGAGGAGGAAATCCGGCGGCTGGGCGCAAAACTTCCTTCCATTCATGTCCGTTTCACGGACCGGTTTATCCGCGATCCGAAATTAATGGGTAAAATGAGGATGATTGTCGTCGAGCGTTGAGGGAGGCTGTTATTTGCCATCCCTTACCGAAAGAGGGCGTTTCTGTTTTCCGACTTTTAACAGCCTCGCTTCGATTAGATCCGCCAGACCTGCCGCATCCTTGATGCTGAACTGCGGCACTTCGGAAATATCCCGCCTATCCCCCACGACAGCGATAAGGTTGTCTACTTTTGTACAGAGCGGTGCCTGATTGAGCTCCGGGCGGAATATTTCAATCTTCGGGTACGGATTTCCCTTGAAACCTTCGACCAGAACAATATCTACATCGCGGATATACCTGTCCCTGATCTCCGCAATTTCGTAATCTCTCTCGGTATCTTCAATTACGGCAATCTTGTCCGGAGACGCAATGACTGCTGTGCGGGCCCCTGCTTTTTTATGACGCCAGCTGTCCTTTCCCTCATGATCTATATCAAAGCCGTGGGTATTGTGCTTGATAGTGGCGACCTTATAACCGCGCTTCCGGAATTCCGGGATCAATCTCTCGATCAGAGTCGTTTTCCCGCTGTTGGACCGGCCGACAATGGATAGTACGGGAATTTTTCTCATTTTTTTCCAGAGGCTTTCCTGAAAATTTCGATGAAAAATCTCGATTTCAGTTGGTTATATCACTTTATGCGTTATAAGAAAGTGAAAATTGCGTATATCCGGTCATGCATGTAATTTTAATCTTGACGCAATTCCATTGGTTTTCCTACACTGTATTTGAAAAAAATAAAAACGGAGGCAAGCATGAAGAGAATTATGTGGCTCGTATTTCTGGCGGCATTGCTTCCGGGACTGATTGCATACACTGCTGTGAGGCCTCCCGAGCCGGGGGAGAAACCGCCTGAGATTGTCCTTCCAGCACCATCAGACAGATCCGACAGAATTTACCTGGGTGCCCCGCGTACAGGATTCTTCTATATTTCCGATTTGAAGATACCGGTTGTCCTGATCGAAATTTTGAGTATTTATTGCCCTTACTGCCAGAAAGAGGCCCCTAATGTCAACAAACTTCATGAAATGATAGAAAAAGATCCGGGACTGAGAGGAAAAATCAAAATCATCGGGATCGGGGCCGGCAACTCTTCTTTTGAAACAGCCATCTTCAGGAAAAAATACGGAATTCCTTTTCCCATCTTTCCCGACCCGGATTTTGTCATTCACCAGCAAGTCGGGGAAGTCAGGACACCCTACTTTATCGGCGTCAGAAATCGTCCCGACGGATCTTCCAGGATTTTCTATTCGAACGTGGGCGGATTTGGAGATCCCGGAGCGTTTCTTGACAGGATAAAACAATTATCGGATTTGAAATAGGAGGATAACCCTGTGATGGGAAGAGTCGCTTATTGCATGGTGCTGGTGCTTGCGGCCCTCAGCCTGGAGGGCGCGGCCGCCCTTGCCGCCTCCGAAGCTTTTAAGGGAAACATTTACAACCCGGGCGTCCTCAAAGCTGTGGACAGTGTCTTGAAAGTCAAAACAGGAGACCGGGCGCCCGATTTTACTCTTCCGGCGGTCGCCGGCGGGACGGTTTCACTTTCCCGGTTTCTGGGCAAAAAAAACGTCGTCCTTTCCTTTGTACCCGCGGCATGGACTCCGGTTTGCTCGGACCAGTGGCCGGGATATAATTTAGTCAAGGATATTTTTGACGAGCACGATACCGTTCTCCTGGGAATATCCGTGGATAATATTCCAACACTGTTCGCCTGGACGAATCAGATGGGGACTCTATGGTTTCCCGTTCTTTCCGATTTCTGGCCGCACGGCCGCACAGCCGACCGCTACGGCGTGCTCCGCTCAGACGGGACTTCGGAAAGGGCGCTATTTGTAATCGATAAGAAGGGCATTATCCGCTATATCGATGTCCACGACATCAATAAAAGACCAAAGCTCGAAGAACTGGTAAAGGCGCTGGAAAATCTGCCGAAGTGAACCTACCTGCAAGCGGCCTCCTCAAGCCGACATATCATATTGTTCGAGGAGTTCACGATTATCAAGAATAGCTTGGGCGCTCCCCTGAGCGGCAATTTTTCCCCTGTACATCAGGGCGACGGCGGAACAGGTCTCTCTGACAAGGTTCAGATCGTGGGTGGCGATAATTTTCGTCTGCGTCAGATTATTCAGCAAGCCGATAAGATCTCTTCTGTGCTTTGGATCCAGATTGCTGCTCGGTTCATCCAGGATCAGTATTCGGGGATCCATGGAAAGCACTGTCGCAATGGCGGCCCTCTTTTTTTCACCTATACTCAAGTGGTGGGGTGATCTGTGCGTGAACGAGAGGAGGTCAACCTGCTTCAATGCTCTGTTGACGGACGCCTCGACATCGGATTTATTCAACCCCATATTAATCGGCCCGAAACTGACGTCATCGAATATAGTCGGCATGAAGAGCTGATTTTCGGGATCCTGGAAAACAAGACCCACTTTGCTTCTGATAATTGAAAGGTTTTTATCGGTCATGTCCAAACCGAGAATTTTTATGAACCCGTCTCCTTTCAATATTCCGATGAGATGGAGTAACAGGGTGGACTTGCCTGCTCCGTTTGATCCTATGATCCCCAGTGAAATTCCTTCGAAAACATCGAGAGTTATGCCGGACAGCGCACTTGTGCCGTCCGGATACGAATACCGCAGGTTATTGATTTCTATTATTCTTTCCTGATGATTAGACATCTGGATAAAAAATCCCATATTTCGATCCAAGGCGTTCCTTCAACAAACTCAGAACAGGTGTCGTGGTGAGCCGAACCATGACAACTATACAGAGCTTTTGAAAACTCTGCTAAAAACCGAAGAGATTGATGCCGATAAGCGCTGCCGCCAAAATCAAGATGAAGAGCATATCCTGAAATCTGATTTGAAAATTATACAATGTGCGGATTTGGCCATTAAAGCCGCGTGAACACATGGCCAGGTGCACCGATTCCGCCCTTTCAAAGGATCTGATAAACAGCACGCCCGTCATATTCGCAACGGCCTTAAGACGAAACCGCCACGTACTACCGCTTATCATCCGCGCCTCGCGTGCCTGTTTCATTTTAAGGATTTCATCGTGGATGATGAAAATATACCGGTACATGAATGATAAAAGCATGATCATTAGAGAAGGGAATTTTAATTTTTCAAGAGCCTTCAAGAGATCCGCAAAGGGGGTGGCGGCTGTAAGCAGGGTCAGGCATACTATGGACAGGAACCCTTTAAGCAGAATGCTCCGGAACATGACGAACCCTTCCCGGGTAGCGGTGGCCTGGAACGGACCATAAGCAAGGACCAAGCAGGGCTCTCCCGCCTTAAGGAAGGGAATAAAAATCGCGGTTAAAAGAACGAACGGAAGGATCAATGCTGCACGCTTTATAAAGAAAAGCGGTGGTATTCTCGAAACGAGAACGAGAATAAAAATAACGAGAGCAAATAGCCCGTAACTCAGTAATGCACCAGGCCCGGCCAGGATAATGGAAACGATGAGCGCTGAAAAAGCGGCGATCTTTATTCTGGGATCAAGCCTTTTCAGAGGGCTTTCAATGTGGCTGTATCCATCTATGAACGAGTGTTTCATTTCCTTTGTCTTGCAAGAAGGGCCGCTATTGCGCAGCCGATGCCGAACATAGTCAATACGCCGATAAAACCGGCAGCAATGTTACCCAGCAGTTCATTTTCTGATCCCGGAATACGGTAATCCGGCAGGGGCGAATGTAGAGTTGGGACAACTTCTCCCTTTTTCGCAAAGGAGAGTTTTTTTGCCACCCACTCCAGACCATCGGGACTGGAAGAAGAAAAAGGTGCAATAAAGACCGCAAGACACAATACAATGCCGAGGGCCAACAGAATTTCTCTTCTTTTCATTTTATCCCAATCCGGTTTTTATAAATCAGGTCCGGCCTTGTCTTGAGAATGAAACCTGCGACGGCAACTGTGATCACAGCCTCGCCGATTCCTATGATCATGTGCACTCCGACCATTGCAGGGATGACGATACCGACAGGAGAAGTGCCTGAGATGGCAAGCTCGAGGGCACAGAAAAACGCGGCAATGATCACGGAGCACCATGAGGCGATCGCACAGGCCGCAAGAAAGCCCTTCTCCGAGCCCAGCACCGACATGAAAAGCCTGTAAATCGCATAGCCGCCTAAGGTTCCGGCCAGTGCCATATTCAATATATTGGCCCCGAGGGCCAGCAATCCGCCGTCCTGGAATACCAGGCATTGAAATATCAGAACGGACGCAAGGACTGTAGCCCCCGCATACGGCCCCAACAGGACGGATGCCATAACGCCGCCGAAAAGATGGCCGGATGTCCCTCCCATTATCGGAAAGTTTATCATCTGAGCGACAAAGATAAAGGCCGACATGACGCCCATCAAGGGAATCGCTCTTTCCTTCAAATCGGAAGACGCCTTTTTCAGGCAGAATCCGATTCCCGAGGCGGAGATCACCCAGGCGGGAGTCCATGTTTGTACCGATAAAAAACCGTCAGGTATGTGCATCTCATGTCCTGGCTGCGCAAAAAAGCCGCCTGTTTAATATCACATAAATAAAATACGTGCTACCAAAACATAAAAAAAATCAAGACAGATTTTCTCCCAGCGTAGCCATTGAAAAACCGGCGTGTTTGATTCCTTTCGTGGACTTCAGTTTTCGGAAGAGTTTTTCCACTTCTGATGACTTCCCCCGGGCCACTATAATCTCGAGACAATGGTCATGGCTGAGATGGATGTGCTGAGTTGAAATAATGTAATCGTGAAAATCATGCTGGAGATCAAGTATCCGGTTCACCAGTTCTCTGGTGTGGTGATCGTATACGAGGGTTATGGCCCCGGTGACTTCCCTGTTTTCCGCCCATTCCCTTTTGACCAGGTCATCCCGGATCAGATCGCGGACGGCTTCCGAGCGGTTCGTGTATCGTTTTTTCTTTATATGATCGTCGAATCTGCGCAGCAGATCCAAATCCAGCGAGACGCCGAACCTGACTATGCCCGACATGATGTTATCCTATCCTCAAAAAGGTATTATGAGTATAAAAAAATAACACCCCGTGTCAATGTAAAAATATTAGCATATTCTTGGAACCAATTCGCCAGTTGGGAGGTCGATAATCCTTTCGCCGCCGATGACGGTTGTCATTTCCACCCGTCCGGTCTTCCTTTGCAGGACCCTGCCTATCGCGGCCGCATCCCTGCCGAGCGGGTTTTTTTTCATTACGGTGAGGACCTTCTTTGCATCCTCCTCAGGGCAGAATACAACCATTTTCCCCTCGTTTGCAAGATAGAGGGGCTCGATGCCCAGTATTTCGCAGATTCCCCTTACATCACTGCGGACGGGGATATCGATTTCTGAAACGCGTATCAGATACCCGGTCTTTTTCGCGATCTCCGCGAGGATAGCGCCAAGTCCTCCCCGTGTTGCATCACGCATGCAGTGGATATTCGGCGTTGCGGCCAGGATATCCTCGACCAGTCCGTTCAGAGGCGCCGAATCGGAATAAATATCGGAACCGAAAGAGAGCCCTTCCCTCTGATTCATTATTGCGGCGCCGTGGTCGCCTATGGTCCCGTTCAGTATTACGACATCTCCCGGGCGGATGCTTTCCGGAGAAATCATGTTAGGATAATCGATACTACCTACGCCGGAGGTGTTTATAAAAATGCGGTCCGCGGCGCCGCGAGGGACGACTTTTGTGTCTCCTGTAACGACTTTCACTCCGGCGCGTGCGGCGGCCCGGGACATCGACTCGACAATCCTTTCCAGAAAATCCATCTCGAAACCTTCTTCCAGAATGAAACCGGCGCTTAGATAAAGGGGCTTTCCTCCGCACATGGCCAGATCATTCACAGTCCCGTTTATCGCAAGAGAACCTATGTCCCCCCCGGGGAAAAAAATCGGATTAACAACAAACGAGTCGGTCGTAAAGCAGACTCTGGCGCCGCCCACAGGGAAAACCGCCCCGTCTTCCAGGCGTTCAAGGAGGTCATTTCTGAAAGCAGGAAGGAATATCCTGCTTATCAATTCATTCGACATCAAACCGCCGCTTCCATGTTCCAGTAGAATCCGTTCTGTGTTCATTTTTATCCTTTTTTCACATCCTGACATCTTTAAAAAATAAAGGCAGGCTTCAGGCTAAATAGCTTTTTACTCCCCGGAAACACAATCTGCCGCGGCGGACGGACGAACGCTTTCTCAGCAGACTGCTGTGCGCGCCGCAGCGGAGACCGCCTGCCCCAGCGAGATGCCGCCGTCATTTGCCGGCACGATCCGGTGCCGGAACACCTCGAAACCGTTTTCCTTCATCACCCGTATGCAGCTTTCGAGTAGAGTCCTGTTCTGAAAGCATCCGCCGCTCAGAACCGCCCGATTCAGGCCGGTCTTCTTCCTGATGCGGTTTGCGATGGCGAAGATTGCAATCGAAAGAGTGAAATGAAAGGATGCGGCTATTTCGTGCCGGCTCACGTTGCGCAAGGCATCCATGGTGATTTCTCTGATGGCGGGGGAAAAATCTATAACCAGCACGTCTTTTTCACATCCGACCTCGAAGGGGTAGCTGCGGACCGCCCCGTTTCGCCCCATAGCCTCGAGTTCCATGGCCGCCTGTCCCTCGAAGCTTACCCTCCGACGAAGTCCGAGAATGGAGGCCACGCCGTCAAAGATTCTGCCGAGCCCGCATGCTTGGGGAGTGTTGATTTTCAGCTCGATGATCCTGTCCATCAGATCGTAATCAGTCCCTTCCGGGCCGAGTCGAAGCCCGGCCGCGTACTCCTGCCAGCCGTTTCCGAACGCTCTCTTCAGGAGGCTCACCGCCGTTCTCCAGGGCTCGCGTATCGCCTTTTCCCCCCCGGGCAGGGGAAAATAACCGAAATGGCCGGCCCTGATGAATTCCGCTTCATCAGCGATGAGAAATTCGCTTCCCCATGCCTTGCCGTCGGGGCCGTATCCTGTGCCGTCCATTGCCAGACCGATAACCTGGCCGGAAATCCGGTTTTCAGCCATGCAGCTTACCACGTGCGCGTGATGATGCTGGACACGGACGGCATTGCCGCCGCTCAGATCGGAAGCTGCCTTCGATGAGTAATATTCCGGATGACTGTCGCATGCGAACAGTTCGGGGCGGCATTGCGCTATTCTTTGCATAAGCGAAATATTTTCATGGAAAAAGTCCCGGGCCTGGGGTGTTTCCATGTCTCCGATATGAGGGCTCAGGAAGGCGTAAGAGCCTTTCGTGCAGCATATGGTGTTTTTCATATGCGAACCGAGCGCGAGTACGTCAGGCAATCTCTTATTCAGCAGAATCGGTTTGGGCGCATATCCTCTCGACCTGCGGATCATGCCCTGTCTTCCTTCTGATACGAAGGACACGGAGTCGTCGCATCGCACGAGTATATCGCGGTCATGCACCAGGAAAAAATCGGCGATGCCTCTCAGCCTCTCTACCGCTTCGCGATTTCCGATACAGATAGGTTCGTCCACTTTGTTGGCGCTCGTCATCACCAGGGCTCGGAATGCTCCTTCGAGCAGGAGATAATGCAGGGGAGTGTAAGGGAGCATAATGCCGAGGTCGGGCACGCCGGGAGCGATATGGCGCGATATCAAATCTCCTTTTTTCTTGCGCAGCAGGACGATGGGCCTCTGTGCTGAGAGAAGGAGCCGCTCTTCTTCGCCGTCGACCTCCGCAAGATATGCCGCCTGTCGGATATCTTTCACCATTACAGCGAGCGGCTTTTCTTCCCTGAATTTGCGCGACCGCAGCCCCTCGATTGCACTGTCATTCGATGCATCGGCACTCAGGTGAAATCCGCCCAGCCCTTTAATGGCGAGAATGCGTCCTTTCAGGAGCAGATTGATTGCTTCCCTAATGGGGTCGACGCCGGATATGTCGTTGCCGTCTCTGTCGAGCAGGCGCAGGGAAGGGCCGCATGCAGGGCAGGCAATTGGCTCTGCGTGAAAGCGGCGGTCATCCGGATTGTTGTATTCCCTGCGGCAATCCGGGCACATTGCGAAGCATGACATGGAGGTACTGATCCGGTCGTAGGGTATATCTTTTATGATCGTCAGGCGGGGACCGCAGTTGGTGCAGTTGATGAAGGGATATCTGTACCTCCTGTTCTGCGGATCGAAAAGCTCTTTGAGGCATTCGTCACAAATGCAGATATCGGGCGCGATATGCACATCAGTCCTGGAGGAGGATCCGCTCGAGGCTACGCGGAACTCCCTTTCTCCGCAGAGAGGCACCTCTGAAGAATTCATGGAAACGATTTCCGCAAGAGGGGGGAGGCTTCGGATGATATCAGCACTGAACCGGCGGATGGATTCGGAATCGCCTTCGACTTCCGCAATAACACCGTCCGGCCTGTTCTGAACAAAGCCGGCCAATCTGTTTTTCACTGCCATCCGGTATATGAAAGGGCGAAATCCTACACCCTGAACGATACCGGAGAAGGAGTAGCGTACTCTCTTAACCACTGTTTTCTTTTCTGAAATAATCTATCCGGCCTGCAAGCCATTCATACCATTCCACCAGACCTTCGGAATTCTTGCAGGATATCTCGAATATACGGATATTTCTATTGATTGCGAGGGCATCTTTCCTGGCCTTCGAGACATCGAAATCGACATAGGGGAGAAGATCGGTCTTGTTGATTATCATGACCGCCGATTCCTGAAAAATCAGCGGGTACTTGGAAGGTTTATCCGCCCCCTCGGGTACGCTCAAGATCATTACTTTTACGTTTTCTCCGATATTGAATTCCGCCGGACAGACCAGATTGCCCACGTTTTCGATGATGATAAAGTCCAGTTTGTCCATATCCAGGGCGGGGAGGGCTTCCCGGACCATATTGCCGTCTATATGACAGGCCCCGCCTGTATTGATCTGAACGACCGGTATGCCGAGGTTTGCAATCCGTTCGGCGTCGTACGTGTTCTGGATATCCCCCTCAATCACTCCGATACGATATTTCTCTCTGAGACCCTGGATCGTCCTTTCGACGAGAGATGTCTTGCCCGCTCCCGGCGAGCTCATGAGATTTACCACAAAAATCTTTTTCTTATCGAACAGAGCCCGGTTGTCCGCTGCGATCCTGTCATTGGCATCCAGAATGTTTTTTACCACTTCTATTTTCATTATTTCATTCTCCTGAACGATGATAGTTATAATAGGCGGCGCATGTCCCCTCAGATGACACCATGCACGGTCCCACCGGATTGGCGGGGGAGCATAATTTGCCGAACAGCCGGCAGTCCTGCGGTATTTTTTTGCCTCGCAAAACATCCCCGCAACTGCACCCCTTCACTTCTTCAGAATGGATCTCAGGCACACAGAATTTTTCCACGGCATCGAAGGAGGAATATGCGGCGCGAAAGCGCAGGCCGCTGTCAGCAATCCGCCCCAGGCCCCTCCATTGCGATTGCGTTCTGAAAAAGACGGTTTCGAGAAGATCCATGGCCTTGCGGTTTCCCGCGGGATTCACCCCTCTGCCGTACTGGATCGACACTTCCTTTCTCCCATCCGCAATCTGGCGCAGGATCATCAGGATTCCTTCCAGTATGTCGACAGGCTCAAATCCCGTGATCACGGCGGCTCTGCCGGACTGTGGTATGATTTTGTACGCATCGGAACCGATGATCGTGCTGACATGTCCGGGGCATATGAAGCCGTCTATTTTCAGATCCGGGTCTTCCATCAACGCGAGGATGGCGGGAGGGATTACTTTGTGGACGGAAAAGACTGAAAAATTGGTGATGCCTTTTCTCCGGCATGACTCCACCGCGGCGGCGACAGTCGGCGATGTTGTCTCGAAACCGATGCCCATCATGACCACTTCTCTTGTGCCGTTGGATTGCGCCAGCCTGATACAATCTCCTGCGGATGATATGATCCTGATATCCGAGCCCGAAGCCCTGATTTTCTGGAGGGTCGCTCCATTGCTCCCCGGCACCCTGAACATATCTCCGAACGTGGCGAAGATAATGTTTTTCTGTCCTGCGAGGAAAAGGGCCTTATCGATATCCTCAGCGGATGTTACGCAAACCGGACAGCCCGGTCCGGAAATGAGGCGGATGCCGGGTGGAAGCATTTCTCTTATCCCGAAGCGTCCTATGGCGTAAGTATGACTGCCGCAAATCTCCATGATTGTAACCGGTTCTGCAATCCGCTTCGAGAGAGCCGTGATGGCTGACAATATCCGGTCTGCGAGCATGGGGTTGCGGTATTCGTCAATAAATCTCATTTTCGATCAATTCTTTTAAGAAGTTCAGCTTCTCCATGGCAAGCGATTCATCTATCCGGTGGATTGCATAACCTGCATGGCTTATCACATAATCGCCGACGGCCACGGGCTCATCTATGATATCCAGGCAGACCTCGCGCCTGCCACCGCTGATATCTATAACTGCATAATTATCTTCTTCGTTGATGGAGATAATTTTCCCCGGGAATCCGATACACATATTCAAATACTCCTATTTATTCGACATCCATTTCCACCAGCCGCAGATCTTCTTTTCCGTCCTTCAGCATTATCTCGGTGCCGCCGCACCGAGGGCATTTTTCCGGCAGTGAATCGGCGTCGGTTTCTTCGCTGCAGGAAAGACAAAGCACCCGGGCGGGGGTGATTTCAAATTCGAGCGATGCTCCCTCGGCCCTCGTATTTCTGGACTGCACAGAGAAGGCGAACTCCAGCGACTGAGTGTTGATACAGGAGAGACTTCCAAACGACAACTTTATGGAACGCACCCGGCGGAAACCGTGCTTGAGGGCATAATCATCGATGATGTCGATAATTGATTCGGCCAGATAAAGCTCATGCATCTCGAGATGATCCGTTCATTTTTATATTCAACTTTGCAAATTCGGCCAAAAGCAGCTTTTCCATTTCAGGGAAGCGCTCTTTCATGGCGCCTGTCAATTCGAGCCCCATTTCATCAAAATGGGCAGGCACTATGCAAAGAAATACTGTTTCAGGCACTTCATCGATCAGTTCGGCCTTGTAAAGAACATCCATGAATGTCACCTCATGCGCTGATGTCGGAGGCGGCATGTGCGTTTCCATCTCTTCCCTGGTGAAGCGGTAGATTGTGCCGGGGTTGTCCCTGGCTTTTATTACATCTATTACTATCAGGAAACGGGACCTGCATATGAGATCCAGGAGCGCATAGCCCAGGGTGCCTCCGTCCACGACTCTGACACCGGCAGGCAATATATGGCGCCCGGCAAACCAGCGCACAAAATGTACCCCGAAGCCTTCATCCTTAAGAAGTATATTACCGATTCCAAGAACGGTAATGGACTTGTTTTCAGCCATGTGCCTGCAACTTTTTAACACATGCAGTCAAAAAAGGGGAGATGATTCTCCCCCTTTCGAATGCCTTTCGTCTTTTTCAAACGAAATATCTTATTCCTTAGCTGTCTCGAACAGCTTTCCGCTGACCATAGAGGAAATAGTCCCTTTTTTCAAAACGGCATCGTACCAGAAAGCCATATAAACGTGGACAACTATAAACAGGATGAAACACCACGTCAGCAAATGATGTATATAGCGTATCATCGCCAGCCCTCCTACTGTATTTGCGACGGGCCTGAGGAACCTGTACGATATAGCCGTAAAACCTTCGTAATATCCGGCGCCCATGAGAATCAGGCCGGTGATCACGATCAGCAGCACCATGCCGAGCAGCCCCAGATAGGCAAGGGATTGCATGGGACCGTAAAGACATTTGTGCTCCGGAGGATCCTTTTTGATCAGAAGATAAAACTTGATCTGATCCACAGTGTTCTTCACATCGGTGAACGCGAGAAAGTCCTTCCAGTCAGCATGGAACGTGGAGAAGAATGCGAGGTATATCCTCCAGATGAAAACGAACAGGAGAACGATCCCAAAGAAAATGTGCACAAAACGTATATTTCCCATCAGGAACTTGTTGACGGTTTCGCCGGAACCCACCACAAACGGATCAGCGATATAGAAACCGGTGACTATCAATATGAAAATGGAAAGAGCCATTGTCCAGTGATTGATACGCATGGACACGCTCCATTCATTAACGGGCAATATCTTTTCCAATGTAATATCCTCCTTTCCCTCAGCACACCCTGTATTTCCTGATCTCGTTCGACTTGGGGTCTATAATGTGAACTGCACAAGCCATGCACGGGTCGAAGGAATGAATCGTCCTTATGATTTCAAGAGGCTGGTCGACTTTCGCGAGTTTGATCCCGATAAGGGATTCCTCATAGGGCCCGCGCTGACCCGCCTTGTCCCTGGGCGAGCAGTTCCAGGTGGAAGGGACAACGGCCTGATAATTGGAAATCACTTTATTTTCTATTCGTATCCAGTGTCCAAGCGCGCCTCTGGGAGGTTCGGTAAGACCGCGTCCCTGTACCGGCTTGCTCGGTACGTCGCATCTCGTCCAGGTTCGGGTATCTCCCTTCTTTATATTCGCCACGAGCTCGTTCACCCAGCCTTCCGTGCGGTCGGCGACGAGTTTTGTCTCGAGTGCCCGTGCCGCCGTTCTTCCGAGAGTCGAAAAGAGCGCCGTTACGGGAAGCCCGGTTTGTTTCAGAGCAGAATCCACCAGGCCCTTGATTGCTTTGTCCCCCTGGGCGTAGCCGACGACAAAGCGGGCGAGCGGACCGACTTCATAAGGCTTCCCATTATAGCGGGGGGCCTTGCACCAGGAATACTTTTCGTCCCCTTTCACGTGCCCATCCTTGTCGTAGCCGGTGTATTCGGGCTCGGTCGTTCCCTTGTAGGGATGCTGCGGCTCCGATCCCTTGTACCATGAATGCGTCGCCTCTTCCGTTATCTTGTCCTCGTCGAGCTTCAGCGGCCTGGCTATATTTCTGCCTTCCACCACCCCTCGCGGGAAGAGGAGGTTGTTCCAGTCGTCGTCGAGAGGGAATCCCCCATAGGAGAGGTAATTCTTTACGCCTGCGCCGGTTCCGGCGCTGCCTTCTCCTTTATAATAGGCCGCGGCCATGAGAACGTCCGGCAGATAAGCGTTCTCGATTATTTTTTTCATCTCTTTCAGACGGAACAGGTACTGACCCAGGCGTTCGGCATCCAGGGCATCCATTACAGATGTGACCCCGCCCACCACGAGGTTTTGGGGATGAGGGTTCTTGCCTCCGAAAATCGCCATCATCTGGGCCCCGATTTTCGAAACGGCAAGGGCGTCCAGGTAATGGGATACTATGACAAGGTTCGCTTCCGGGGGCAGTTTATATGAGGGATTCCCCCAGTAGGCGTTTGCAAAAGGTCCCAGCCTGCCCGATTTGACGAATTTCGTCAGGCGCTGCTGCACTGCCTTATAATGCGTTTCGGAGCAGTTGTACGGCTCGGAACAGTAACTTTTCGCGAGTTCAACCGCTTTCTTCGGATCGGCGGAGAGTGCGCTTACTATATCCACCCAGTCAAGTCCGTGCAGATGGTAAAAATGCATGATGTGATCCGTAAGGAAAAGAGATGCGTTTACAAGATTCCGGATGATCCTTGCATTGGGGGGAGGTTTCACGCCGAAGGCGTCCTCGCAGGCAAGTATGCTGGCTTCATAATGTACGAAAGTGCATACTCCGCAGAAACGCTGGACTATCAACCCTGCGTCCCGGGGGTCGCGTCCCTTCAAGATGGTTTCTATCCCCCTCCATAATGTAATACTGCTCCATGCGTCGCGGATAACATTGCTGCTGTCGACTTCCACTTCTATTCTTAAATGACCCTCGATCCTGGTGATCGGGTCTACAATGATTCTCTTAGCCATTCTGTTCCTCCCGGAAATTCGGATTATTTATTCTTTATGATCTGCATCTGAGGAGGTGCCCGCTTTCTTCTTGCCGGAATGGCGCATCGCGCTGAATGCGGCGTGGGCGGCTACTCCTGCGGTCGTAAGCGCGGTCAGGGCAATGCCGATGTCGTCAACCGTGCGTTCCCCGCCTCCGATACTGGCTTCGTGAATCGGTTTTTCCAGGGAGGCCATCGTATCCCAGAAACCCGGCTCAGTGCAGCCGATACAGCCGTGGCCGGCCATTACCGGCCATGATATACCGTCGTTGAACCGCACTTTCGAACAATTAGAATAAGCATAGGGTCCCCTGCAGCCCATTTTATACAGGCACCAGCCCTTCTTTGCCCCCTCATCACCCCATTCTTCGACGAATTCCGCGGCATCGTAATGAGGTCTCCTCTCGCAAAAATCGTGTACCCTTTTGCCGTACGCCCATACAGGACGCCCTAGCGAATCAAGAGGGGGCAATCCGCCGAACATGATGTAGTGGAGGATGGTTCCGGTAAAATTAACGGCGTTGGGGGGACACCCTGCGATATTTACGGTTGTTATTCCCAGGGCCTTTCCTATGCCCACGGAATCGGTTGGATTCGGTTTGGCTGAAGGAATGTTGCCGAACGAGGAGCATGAGCCCATGCAGATCACCGCGGCCGCCTTGGAAGTCACTTCCTTTGCCACTTCAATTCCTGTCTTGCCTTTGGAACCGAGTGTCAGGTACTTGCCGTTCAGTCCTCTCGGCAGGCTCCCTTCGATGACGCAGATGAATTTGCCCGCGAAATCATGCACCGCTTTTTCAAGATTCTGCTCCGCCTGGATTCCTGAAGCAGCCATCAGGGTCTCGTGATACTCGAGGGAGATAGTCTCAAGCAGGATATCATCCACATTGGGATAGGACGATCTCAGAAAGGCCTCGCTACAGCCTGTGCATTCGGCAAATTGAAGCCAGACTACGGGAATCCTGCTGAAATTTTCAGCGGCCTTTGCCACCATCGGCCGGAATATAGGCGGTAGCATCAACGCAGCTGTCATGAAAGAGGTCCATTTCAGAAAATCTCTCCTGCTGATCCCCCGTTCTTTTAAAGAGGAATAAAAATCCTCCCTGGCCGGAGGCAACTCTCTTTCCGTCTTGTCGAGTTGGATACGGCAATGCTCCATCAACTCCCTGTACTGTTTTTTTATAAGACTATGATATTCTGTATTTTTATCCATACAACCTCCATGGGTTTCAAATTGAGTGAAATCGCGGCATGAATCTGAAGTCACATATGTCAAAATTGGCATATTGTCAATAGATTATTACGGAAAGGTTACAAAACAACATTCTTTTCCGCAGGCCGGATGCCGTTCTCGGATACAGGCTCCAGGCGACGGGCTAATGGCTAAAGGTGAAGGTTTGAGCAGTCTTTTAAAGGATGATAAAGTCGGACGGAGGTTTTATGTTGATTGCACAGAGTTTTTTTGTTTCTTCAGAGAGGGTATTTTACGGTCTACATTCTCAAGCAGAGTCTCGATACACGTTTCAATCGCCTCGAACTGTTCAAGCAGTTGTTTTGCTTCTGCGGTAATGTGCATGGATTTTCCCCGGTCGCATTCAACGAGCTTAAATCCCAGGCGTTCTTCGGAGGCCCTTATTCTGCCCCAGGCCGCTCTGTAAGACATCTTCAATTTCCTGGCTGCTGCGTGAAGACTTCGATACTTCTCAATTGCCCGAAGCAGTTCATCTCTTCCATGACCGAAAAGAATCTGGCCGTTCCGTTCAATCCATATTTTGTATTTTATTTTCATTCCTAAAGATCCAATTGAAGATTTGTCTACGCCAATTTTGTGGGAATTGCAAGCTTTGCTTGAAAAATGTGTATGCAGGACATTCGGCCGCAGTGGAGAGACCTATGTCACAATTGACATAAGAACAAGGAATTATTGTTCTTTTCAGAAAATAAACCTTGACATTAAACAGCCGGGAAATATATAAAATAACGCCTGTTTGCAGGGCTCCGGTGCTTCCGGATCCGCCTTGGCGTTTAGAGATTCAGGGTGTTCTCCTGCCATGAATTTTTCTTTCGATCCGCTTTGATTAGATCATTCCGGGGAGGGGCCAGTCGACGGAATGAATCCGGTTTTTGCATCGGATGCCAAATAAAAAAGGAAGACGTTGGAATTCCTGGAATTTTTTAGAAAGGAGTGCGCCGAGAAATGGATGTCAGCAGAAGAGGTTTTTTAAAGATCTCCGGTGCGGCGTTGATGGCGAGCGGGATCGGGATTAATCTCAAGCCGGTCTCCGCCCATGCGCAGCCCCTGAAGATCAAGTATACCAAAGAGACCACGACAGTCTGCCCATACTGCTCTGTTGGATGCGGCATCATTGTTTCGACAAGGGATGGCAAGGTCATCAACACGGAAGGCGATCCCGATCATCCCATCAGCCGCGGTTCTTTGTGCTCGAAGGGCGGATCCTTGTATCAGATGGCTGTCAATTCAAACCGGCTGACCAAACCCCTTTACAGGGCTCCCTACGCTGCTGAGTGGCAGGAAGTCTCGTGGGAATGGGCGGTCGAAAAAATAGCGCGCAATATCAAATCAAGCCGCGACAAGAGCTTCAAGTTCAAAAACGCCAAGGGTGAGACTGTGAACCGGACGGAGGGGATTGCTTCCGTTGGCAGCGCCGCCATGGATAATGAGGAATGTTTCATTTATCAAAAATTCTTGAGGGGGTTGGGTCTGGTCTATATTGAACACCAGGCCCGTATCTGACACAGCGCTACTGTAGCGGCTCTGGCAGAGTCGTTCGGACGCGGCGCGATGACGAATCATTATATTGATTTTCAGAACAGCGACGTGATTTTGATTATGGGGTGCAACCCCGCTTCCAACCATCCGATTTCTTTCAAATGGATAACGAAATCCATGGAAAAAGGTGGAAAATTGATATGCGTGGATCCTCGATACACACAATCAGCCGCCAAAGCGCATATCTACGCCCCGCTCAGGTCCGGAACGGATATTGCCTTCCTGGGCGGAATGATCAAGTACATTCTCGATAACAATCTTTATGAAAATGAATATGTATTGAACTATACGAATGCCTCTTTTCTCGTGAACCCGGCTCTGAAGCTGCCCGGTGACAACAACGGCGTCTTTTCCGGCCTCGAGGGGGGCAAGTACGACAAGTCCACCTGGTCTTACCAGACGGGTGGAGGCGGCGTGATAAGGAAAGATCCGACACTGAAAGACCCCCATTGTGTTTTCCAGCTTCTGAAGAAACAATACTCCCGTTACAACCTCGATATCGTTTCCAGGATTACCGGAACACCCAAAGAAAAACTGGTTGAAGTCTATAAAGAATATGCGAAGACGGGTGTACCCGGGAAATCGGGGAATATTCTGTATGCAATGGGCTGGACCCAGCATACTGTTGGGGTTCAGAATATCCGGGCAATGTGTATCGTACAGCTCCTTCTGGGCAATATGGGGATCGCCGGAGGTGGCGTGCAGGCTCTGAGGGGCGAATCCAATGTTCAGGGCTCGACCGATCACGGGCTTCTCTATCATATTTGGCCCGGCTATCTGGGGACCCCTGCGGCTTCCATGCCGACCTTGAAAGCCTATAATGAAAAGAGGACGCCGACCACCAAGGAAAAGAACAGCCTTAACTGGTGGAAAAACTTCCCGAAATATTCGGCCAGCTTCCTGCGCTCGATGTACGGGATGAATGCGACACTTGACGAAGCGTACAATCTTTTGCCCAAGGTGGATGACGGCGAGAATTATTCCTGGCTCGTCCTCTTCGACCGCATGTATAAGAATCAGTTTACAGGTTTTTTTGCCTGGGGAATGAACCCTGCGGCGAGCGGTGCACATTCCAATAAAGTAAGACAAGCCCTGGCAAAACTCGATTGGATGGTCAATGTCAACCTGTTCGATAATGAGACAGGCTCGTTCTGGAGAGGACCCGGCATGGACCCCGCTAAGGTCAAGACCGAGGTTTTCATGCTTCCCTGCGCCGCATCGCTGGAGAAAGAAGGGAGCATTTCCAACAGCGGCCGCTGGATGCAGTGGCGTTACAAGGCCGTCAATCCCCCTGGTGAAGCTCAGGCCGATGCGGAAATCATATCCGAGCTTTTCTATAAAGTGAAAGATCTTTATGAAAAGGAAGGAGGTCCCCTGAAGGAGGCTGTAACGAAGCTCACCTGGAATTACGGGCCAAAAGATCTTTCCGGGCGCGTAAAGACGATTGACCCCAATTATATCGCCAAGGAGATCAACGGTTATTTCTTGGCGGATAAGAAGATCGAGAATCCGACCAAGAAAGGCGAGTTCAAGGAATTCAAGAAAGGTGATCTCGTCCCCTCGTTTGCATGGCTTCAGGATGACGGATCGACATCATCGGGCTGTTGGATTTATTGTAATTCCTATACGGACGCCGGCAATATGGCCGCAAGGCGCGGCACTAAAGACCGCTCCGGAATCGGTTTGTATTCAGAGTGGGCGTGGTCCTGGCCGGTAAATCGCAGGATCATATACAACGGCGCATCCGTTGACTTGAAGGGAATCCCCTGGGATAAGAAGCGTCCGGTTATTATCTGGGACGGCGCCAAGTGGACGGGGGATGTCCCGGACGGTGCAGGCGATCCCGGCTCCGGAAGGCCGCCCTTCATCATGAAGCCCGACGGTGTGGCGAGCATCTACGGTCCGGGGCTTGCGGACGGACCTTTCCCGGAACACTATGAACCTCTCGAGTGTCCCGTGGAAAAGAATCTGCTGTCGCCGCAGAAAGTAAATCCCATTATACGCAGATTCGACAAGCCGGGTGTCGGCACGGAGCTGGATGTAATTGCGAGCTGTGATCCGAGATTTCCGTTCATCTGCAGTACGTACCGGGTAAGCGAGCATTGGCAGACGGGCGTACTTACCCGGTGGTTGCCGTGGCTTGTCGAGATGCAACCGAGCATGTTTGTCGAGATCGGTTCCGATCTTGCGAAGGAAAAAGGAATCAAGAACGGTGAGATCGTGACTGTCAAGTCGGCCCGTGGCGAGGTGGAAGCCGTGGCGATCATCACGCCCAGACTGAAACCTTTCAACATCGATGGAAATTTGATTCACATGGTCGGCGTTCCTTGGCATTTCGGATGGGCGACAACTGCCACGCGTAAATACAACAAGAACGATAAGAAACCGGAAATCTTCACGTTCGGCGATTCCGCGAATCTTCTGACGCCGAGCGCGGGAGATCCCAATACGCATATACCGGAGAGCAAGGCCTTTATGGTCAATGTCGTAAAGAAGGGGGTGAAATAAATGCCGGAAAAAATCAAACTCTACGACGATTCGAAATGCACGGCATGCAGGGGCTGCCAGTTGGCCTGTAAGCAGTGGAACGGCCTGAAAGCGAAGCAGACGGTTAACAGCGGGTCTTATCAGAATCCGCCCGGGCTTCAGCCGAATACATATATGCTTATACGTTTCCAGGACGTGGCTGATGATAAAGGCGCCGTTAAGTGGCTGTTCAGGAAAGAGGCCTGTATGCACTGCACGGAAGCTGCATGTGTTATGGCCTGTCCTACCGGGGCGCTGTATTATAACAACGACTTCAAAATTGTCGGCCTGAACCGCGAAAAGTGTATAGGATGCAAGAATTGCGTCGCATCCTGCCCGTTTGAAGTACCCAAATATGATCATGAAACGGACAAGGTGTATAAATGCGATATGTGTGAGAGCAGAATCATGAACGGTCTGGAGCCTGCCTGTGTAAAAGCCTGTCCGACCGGTGCCCTCAAATGGGGGGATAAAGCCGACATGATGAAGATCGCCGCCGCAAGGGTAAAGGAACTCGGCGAATCCGCTTCGGTTTACGGAGACAAGTTCGTCGGCGGCACACATCTGATGTATGTCCTGCAGGAGAAGCCGTCGGTGTATGCGGAATTGAAGCAGGATCCTCATGTTCCGTATTCCGTGCTTGCCTGGAAGAGCTGGCTGAAACCTCTCAGTCTGCTTGCAGCCGGGGGCGTCATCGGCGGGTCGTTCCTGCATTATATTATCCACGGGCCCAAAACCCCTGATGAAGACGACAACCAGGTCAATAAGGCGGAAGGGGGTAAGTAAAAATGAAGAAAGGATTGATTAAAGCGACGGATGCATTTGAAAGGGTCGTGCACTGGGCTCTGGCGATTTCCTGTATGATCCTGTTTATCACCGGTCTTGGCATGATGTTCCACTCTTTCAACTTTATCGGCACGGTCATGGGTGGCATGAGGATTCTCAAGTACGTACATAACTTTACGGGTATCTTCTTTGCTGTATCGCTTGCCGTAGCTGTACGCATGTGGTGGAAAGAGGCAGGCAAATTTGAAATGCCGGAAGATATCGATTGGATGAAAGCGGCAGGGGGGTACCTTTGGCATGTAGAAAAAGTTCCCGAAGTGGGTAAGTACAATCCGGGACAGAAGGCATTCTTCCTGGCTGTCGCGGTTTTTGGTGCCATTATGTTCGTTACAGGCATATTAATGTGGTTCCAGCCGTTTTCACCGGGTCTTATTGTCTTATCCTATCCCCTGCATGCTCTCGGTTTCGTGATCCTGTTTGCTTTCTTCTTTGTGCATCTCTATCTGGGGACCGTCGGTTCGCCGGGTTCAGCGCCTGCCATGTTCAGTGGATGGGTGACCCGGGCCTGGGCGAAGAAGCAGCATCCCCGATGGTTGCGGGAGATGGAGGAATCAGGCCGTCTGGAGGTATACGGCGAGGAGAAAAAAGGTTGATGCTCATTCAACCCGTTAATAAGGCTAAGGGTACAAGACCGATGGCAAAAGGAAGAAAGAGACTCTCAATTTGTTTACTTCGCCCTGAGTCTTTAGCCCTTTGCTTGTAGTAGTGCTTTTTGCAAAGCCTTCGCTTTTTCCGGCCTGCCCTCATGGGCAGGCCTTTTTTAATCCTTTCCTTCCTATTGCTTATTTTTTATAATCATTCAATCTCACGTCTTTCGTGTCCAGGAATACTTTTTTCCCCGGTTTTGCCCAAATTGAGAATCAGCCATGAACCACGGTTTCACGGAAGCGGGAATTTTTTAGGGCGATACTTTTAAGATACAGAAAATATTATTATAATAGGTAATCGCATAATGAAGAAGATAGTTATTTCCAGGACTGCCGACCGGAAAATCGAAACCTTTTTCCCCTGGATCTATGAAAATGAGATCAGAAAGCGGCCGGGGGAAGTCCGCAGAGGAGAGCTTGTCGAAATTTATTCGCTGTCCAATGAGTTTCTGGGTACAGGCTATTTCAACCCCCAGAGTGTAATCTGCGTCAGAATGCTGTCTTTCGATAGGGAACCGGTCAATAAAGATCTGTTCAGGAAGAGGATATTGAAAGCCGCCGTGTTCCGACAGAAAATCATCAAGAATACAAATGCATACCGGATTATTCACTCGGAAGCGGACGAATTGCCCGGATTGATTGTAGATTATTACGACGGCTATCTTGCCTTGCAGATAAATACGGCAGGCATGGAAAACTGGAGAGAGGCCATTATTGAATCACTTGTGGAGGTCCTTCATCCGAAGGGGATTTATGAAAAATCGGATGAGCGGTCGAGGATGCTGGAAGGCATTGAAACTTCGGAAAAGGTGATTCACGGCACTCTTCCCGAGAAGATATTGATTACGGAAAATGGAGTTAGGTTCTCCGTTCGACTGAAAGACAGCCAGAAGACGGGATTCTATCTGGACCAGAGGAAAAACAGGGCCGCTGTTTCCAGGTATGTGGAGAAAGGATTTTCTGTTCTGGATGTATTCTCCAATACAGGCGGATTCGGAATCTATGCCGCCATCAGGGGTGCGGACAGGGTTCGGCTTGTGGATATCTCACAGTCCGCCCTGGAGCAGGCGAGGGAGAACGCCGCCTTGAACGGGTTGGAAAAAATAGAGACGATCAGGGCAGACGCATTTGATTTTCTGACAGAGTTGCCCGGTTCGGCAGATCGATTCGACATGATTGTACTGGACCCCCCATCATTCACAAAAACAAAGCAGGGGAAAATAGGCGCCCTGAAAGGATTCAGGCATCTTGTCCTGAACAGTCTGAGAATTTTGAAGCCGGGCGGCTATCTTGCCGTATTTTCCTGTTCCCACCATGTTTCCATGGAGGACCTGAAAAATGCCTTGCTGGAAGTATCAGGACAAAGTCGTGTGCGGCTGGATATTCAGGAGCACCTTTTTCAGGACCTCGATCATCCTGTCATTCTCAATGTCCCCCAATCCCTGTATCTGAAAGGATTGCTTCTGAAAGCGTGTTGATGTATAAGATTCCGGGTATCAATGCATCGGGCATTACATTTGCACTGCGATGCCTTTGATAAGCGCTTCCGATGGGAATGCGCCCCAGCGCAACAACTGCCAGCAGAGCTATGTCAGGAGGTCAAATATGGAAGGTGTAAATAAAAGTAAAAAGACTTTTTTTATTTTCTGGTTCGTTTTTCTGATCGGATTCTTTTTTGTTTCCATTGCAGGCGTGTTGCACTTCTCGTTTGCGGCTGCCAAGCCTTCAGCGAAACCGTCTGTGACCATGCTGTCGAAAGAGAATCCGGGCACACCGCTTTCCTTTGCCGACCTTGCGGATAAAGTCAAGCCGGCGGTTGTCAATATCAGCACGACAAAAATCATCAAAACAGGCGGCAGGCAGCAATACGGCTCGCCGTTTGGCGATGAATTCTTTGACAGGTTTTTTGGAGGCGAGGATTTTTTCCGGAGATTCTTCGGGGATATTCCCCAGAGGGAATTCAAACAACGGAGTCTCGGTTCCGGCTTCATTATTACAAAGGACGGCTACATATTCACAAACAATCACGTTATTGAAAAGGCCGATAAGATCAAAGTCAAGCTTTCCAACGGGAAGGAATTCGATGCCAAGGTCATAGGTAGAGATGCAAAGACAGATATAGCTCTTATCAAGATCCAGCCAGCAGGCAGTCTTCCTGTAGTCGAATTGGGCGATTCCGACAGGCTTCGGGTAGGGGATTGGGTTGTGGCGATAGGCAATCCCTTCGGCCTCGAACAGACGGTAACTGCCGGCATTGTGAGTGCTAAGGGACGGGTGATCGGCTCCGGTCCATACGATAATTTTATCCAGACGGACGCTTCCATCAACCCGGGCAACAGCGGCGGTCCTCTCTTTAATCTCGAGGGGAAGGTTATCGGGATCAACACGGCCATTGTCGCTCACGGCCAGGGGATCGGTTTTGCAATCCCGATCAATATGGCAAAGGATATTCTCGGCGATCTCAAATCAAAGGGCAAAGTCACCCGGGGGTGGCTGGGAGTATCCGTCCAGGATATCACTGACGATATAGCAAGCAGCCTGAAACTGCGCGACAAAGAAGGGGCGCTGATCGGAGATGTCGTAAAGGGAGACCCGGCGGATAAAGCGGGATTGAAAACAGGCGATATTATTGTTGAGATCGACGGGAAGAAAATTCATGACACCCATGAGTTATTGAGGATTGTCGCGGCCCTTCCGGTGGGCAAGAAGGTTGATGTAAAGGCGATAAGAGACGGGAAAATCCTGACCTTTCCACTGGTTATAGCGGAGCGCAGCGACCAGAAGGAAGTGGCCGGGTTAAGGACGAGGAACGGGGAGTACTTCGGCATGTCTGTTCAGGAGATTACGCCCCAGATGGCGGAGTACCTCGGCTTGTCCGAAAAATCGGGCGTCATCGTCACCAGCGTGAGGGAGGGGAGCCCTGCGGATGAAGCCGGCGTGAAGCCGCAGGATATTATTATGCAGGTCAACAAGGTGCGGATATCCTCCTTGAAAGATTATAATAGAGAAATGTCCAAGAAGGGGGCGGCTGATACGGCGCTTCTGCTGATCAAGAGAGGAAGATCTACTTACTATATTGTTTTGCGAAAAGATCAATAGGGGAGAGTTACTCCCGAAACAGTTCTGAATTCAGCGTTCTTAAAGCCCGGGTGCAGCAGGGCAGCTTTTTCAGTGCCCTGCTTTTTTTATATGGTAAAGAATTTAGATGAAAATTGACCGGAAGCTTCTGGAAATCTATAATCTATTACATGCTCATTTCGGAGATCAGGGCTGGTGGCCAGCCGATTCGCCTTTCGAAGTTATCGTGGGTGCCATTCTGACTCAGAATACAAGCTGGGCGAATGTGGAAAAGGCGATCTGGAATCTGAAATCCGCAGGGCTGCTCACACCCGGCGCTCTGCGGCGGATCGAAGTCCGGAGGCTCGCGGAGCTCATCCGGCCCAGCGGGTATTACAACATCAAAACGGTGCGTCTTAAGAATTTTTTGAATTTCCTCGAGGAAGAGTACTGTTCCGACCTGGAGCGGATGTTTGCGGAGGATGGCCATATCCTGAGAAGAAAACTACTGGCTGTCAAGGGGATCGGTCCTGAGACGGCGGACAGCATTCTCCTTTATGCGGGGAACAAGCCGGTTTTCGTTGTCGATGTATACACGCGAAGAATTCTTGAACGGCACCGGGTGATCAGAGAGGGGCTCGGTTATGAGGAGATTCAGAGCCTGTTCATGGACAATCTGCCTGCATCCGCCGAACTTTTCAATCAGTACCATGCCCTGATCGTAAATGCGGGGAAAAGTTTCTGCAGAAAGAGACCGCGGTGCGGGTCGTGTCCTTTGGGAGACGCCTTGAAAAAAGATTGCTGGACACGGGACGTATCCTCATGATGGGACTATATGATTATTCAGGCGTTATTCACTTCCATTCCGAATATTCCCATGACGGGCGTGTGTCGATACCGGATATCCTGAAAGCGGCCCGGAAGAACGGGGTCGACTTCCTGATGCTGACTGACCACGAGCATCTCCGGGCGAAGAAAGCCGGAGAAGAGGGCTGGCACGGAAAGACTCTCTTGATTGTCGGCGAGGAAATCAGTCCGCAGCAGTTCAACCACTACCTCGTATTCGGCCTTTCCGAACCCCTCGGTGAAACAGTGAGCGGAGACCATTATCATCAGGACCTCATCAATCGCGTCCGAGACAGCGGCGGGATCGGTTTCATAGCCCACCCGGACCACGAGGGCACAAAAATGTTTCACGTGAAACAATATGCATGGATGAATTGGGCGGTCTCGGGCTACTGCGGGATGAGTATCTGGGATTTTATGACTGACTGGCAGTCTTCCCTGAAGGGGTACTGGAGCGGCTTTCTGGGCTATCTGTTTCCCGCTCTAGTCCTGAAAGGGCCGAAGCGGGTGACTCTTGAGAGATGGGATCGGCTTAATCGGACGGAGAAAGTCGTGGGGATCGGGGAGCTGGACAATCATGATACGCCGCATAATATCCTGGGTATCACTTTCAGCGTATTTCCTTTTCGCAGGGCCTTCCGTTTCGTCAGGACACATATCCTGACGGAGATACCGATGACCGGGAATAAAGATGCTGATATTAAAACCGTCTACGATTCTCTACGGGCGGGGCGTGCTTATGCCACCCTGGCCTATTGGGGAAGTTCCAAGGGCTTCGGCTTTTTTGTTTCCGACGGCGAGAAATCGGCGACGACGGGCGGAGAATTCGTGCTCCGGGACCAGGCAACCATCAAGGTAATGGTGCCGGACCATGCCCGGATACGCGTTTTCAGGAACGGCGGTCTTTATCTGGAGGGGACAGGCCGGACCCTGGAGGGGCGGATAGTAGAAGAGGGCGTATACAGGACGGAATGCTTTATCCGCCGCTTCGGAAAAGAGCGCCCCTGGATATTTTCCAATCCGATATATGTTAAATAAAGCCGACTTCGTACTGAACTCCCGCCGCCATCTTCGCGTTCTTCCACAAACATTGAAGAAGGTTGAAAGCAAGTTGAACATTGCTGTGCGCACTAATTGCGGCTCACTTCCTGATGAAACGGATCTCGAACACCTTGGGCCAGTATTTTCCCGTCACGAATATGCGATCATGCTTGCTGTCGTAAGCGATTCCATTCAGGACTTCTGCGTGCGGCGAACTCCTGATGCTGCCGCGCAGCCCGCTTAGATCGATCCAGGCCGCCACCTGCCCTGTTTTCGGCGAGATCTTTGCAATCCGGTCGCTTCCCCAGATATTGGCATAGATGAATCCTTTTATATATTCGAGCTCATTTAATTGAGAAACGGCTTGCGGTCCTTCCCTGACTTCGATCGTCCTGACGATCTCAAAAGAGCGAGGATCGAGAAACCGCAGCATAGATGTCCCGTCGCTCATGATCAGGTGCTTCCCATTATTCGTTATGCCCCAGCCTTCGGTTCCATATTGAAAAACACCGGTTTGCTTCAAGCTCTTCTTGTCATAAATGAAACCGGTTCCCGATCGCCAGGTTAATTGAATCAGCCGGTTACCCATAATTGTTATGCCCTCGCCGAAATGCCGGTCCGGAAGGCATTGATGCAAAAGGACCCTTCCCGTTTCCAGTTCAACCTTCCTGACGGTCGATTCTCCGTACTGGCCCGTTCCCTCGTAAAGAAAGCCGTTATCGAAAACAAGGCCCTGAGTAAATGCAGCCGGGTCATGTGGATAAACATTAACGATCCGGCAACCGTAGGTAGATATTTTTTGTCCGGCTCCGGAGTAACCTGTACTCTGGGTGATGAGAATGGCTGCACCCGCCAGGGCGGCGAGAATGAATTTCCGGGGAAAGAGTCCCATTTGAGTGAGATGCCGCTAAGGATTCAATACTTCACTGAGCGTCGGATGGGCGATTATCCAGTTCCTGAAATCAGTGTACCCCATCCCGCGGGAGACGGCGAGCGACATCGGGGCTATCAGTTCGCACGCCCCCTCTCCGGCAACGGCGGCTCCGACAAGCCGGCCTTTACAAAAGAGGAGTTTTGCGAAACCGCCTCCTGCAAGTTCCGCACGCGCCATAATGTTTGCTCCAAACCCGGAGCGCTTCACTTCATAATCCAGTCTTCTTTCGACGGCCTGCTTTTCAGTAAGTCCGACCCGCGCCAGGCCTGGATGGGTATATAACACGCAGGGGACGGCATCTTCGTTATATAAGACGGAACCGTCTCCGAAAAGCAGGCTGGCAAGGGTCTTCCCCTGCATGGCCGCGCGATGCGCCAGCAGAATGCCGCCGGTGACATCGCCCAGGGCGAAAATGTTCTCGATATTGGTCATCTGGCTGCCATTCACCCATATTCCACGGTTGCTATAATTTATTCCGAGCCTGTCCAGTTCTTCTGCACGCAATGCCGGTTTTCTTCCTGTGCAGATGGCGGCGCAATCCGCCGTAAGTTCGATGTCCTTATCACCCCGGGACACCCGCATGCGTATACCGTGGTTTTCTTCCGACAGCGACATCATACGCGCGGACGTAAATATTTCTATCCCGGATTTTTCCAATTCTTTTGCAATGAAATCGGCGGATTCCCTGTCTTCGCAGGGAAGGATCTGATCCATGAGCTCGATTACGAAAACCTTAGAACCCAGATCCGCTAAAAAGGTCGCAAATTCGAGGCCGATGGCCCCGCCTCCGACAATAACCGTGCTGCCTGGCGGGTTTTCCATCGCCAGCAGTCCATCGGAGGACATTATCCGGCCCGATAGGGTTATGCCTGTGGGCGTGTCAGGTCTTGAGCCCCAGGCAATAACAATGCGTCTGGTATTTAAAATCTTTTTCCCGTCGTTCGAGAGCACCTCCACTTCACCCGGTGATAGAATGCGCCCTTCGCCCTGCACGCAGAGTACGCCTGCATCCGCGAGAGATTTCCGCACGCCGAGGGAGGATGTCCTGACTACCTGCATTTGATGGCGCCGCATAGCGATAAAATCGAAGCGGAAATCGGCTGCGTAAACGCCCAGGCGCCTCATCTTTTTCAAGGAGGCGTATGTGCGGCTGCAGGCGAGCAAGGCCTTTGTGGGGACACACCCCGTGTTTGTACAGGTTCCCCCCCAGTCTTTCTTCTCGATGATTGCCGTTCTGGCGCCCAGTCCGGCCGAGGCCTGGGCGGCTGCATGGCCACCCGGTCCCGATCCGATGACGATAATATCGAAAGTCTCCGGCATTTGCATCTCCCCTTTTTTCATCTTAGTAGCATAAACGGCTTTGTGTTTCTATTCGGAATTGATGACTTCGCATGGGCGAATCATGTCTGGGGGCTGTTGAAAAACGCCTACCGAGCCGTCGCGGCGGGGTGCGTTGCCAGGAGCCTGTCGTTAAGACGGCATCGGTTTCGGACATCAGGGAAAAAGACAGGATAGACTAAGGGCGAAAGGAAGAGACTATGTATGCGCCATTTTTTTTTGTGCGTCCGGAGAATCCGACACGAATAATTTTCTGAAAAAATCCCGTTTCTCCCTGGGAATGAAAAAAGTGCCGTCATGGTCAATGATCAGCTTACCATCGAGGTGATCGAGCTCATGCTGAACTATTCTGGCCAGGAAATCAGTGTAGCGTTTGTTGATTCTGTTTCCCTTCATATCATGGGCCCTCACTTTTATTTCCCTGGGCCGGGTTACCTCAACATTGATATCGGGACATGAAAGGCAGCCTTCGGACATTTTTTCCTCTTCACCCCGCTTCTGAGTTATTCTCGGATTTATCAGGACCTCGTAATCATTTTCACTTCTAACCGGGGCCTTTTCGTTCAGGCCCCTGATTTTAAAAACAACGATCTTCTTACATATTCCGATCTGCGGAGCCGCCAGACCCAGGGCGTCGTCCCTTTCCAGAAAGGCATCCAGCAGTTTTTTTATATCCCGTCTGGCTTCGTCGTCATAGGGGACCGGGATTTCTCTTGCATGACTCCTGAGAATTTTGCTTTCTTCCTCATTGATTCCTTTTTCCGACCACAGAGTCCAGATTCTTGTTTTCGACATTGACTATTCCTCAACCTTGAACTTTTTTAATTCATAGCATCGTTGGAAGTATTTTTCAAGTTGCCCCCCTCGCCTGAAATCACCACTTGAAGAACGGGAAACCCGTTTGACCGAAAGGATTTTTCCTGAGCACGGCGCAATACAATGGCCGAATACCAGGTGAATATGATACTTATCTGACGGGGATTTTTGGTTCGCAATTGCCGTTTGCCTCCGTCTCCCTTTTTATTCAGTAAATGGTTGATAATTCAAGCGATGTCTGTTATTAGACAGATAAACTGAATGGTCCGCTGTCATACGGTGGATTTTCGACAACCATTGGAGAGAGATCCATTTTCCCGAATTTTCATTGGATTTTAAACAGATTTGCCCGGCTTGGGATAAGCCGGGCAATGCATTTCAACGAGGATCGGAAGGCATCACTGCCCGTTTGTACGGGGGGCAATCAGCGGCTCCTCTATATCCATGTGCCTTTCTGCGAGAAGCTCTGTCCCTATTGTTCCTTCAGCAGGGTCGTTTTCGATGAGACTCTGTGCCGGACCTACTTTGCGGCGCTGAAGAGGGAACTCCTCCTATACAGGAAAGCGGGGTACGATTTCACCGGGATCTATGTGGGCGGAGGCACTCCTACAATCCTGATAGACGAACTCGAAGAAACGCTGGCGCTGGCGGAAAGCACTTTTTCCATCCGAGAAATATCCGTGGAAACCAATCCCAACCACCTTGGGTGCAAGTACGTGGACGCATTGAAACGCGTCGGTGTAAAGAGGCTATCCGTGGGTATTCAGAGTTTTAATAATGACCTTCTAAGGGCCATGGATCGTTATGAAAAATACGGAAGCGGGGATCAGATCATCCGGGCCGTGCAAGATATTATCGGCGAGTTCGAGACCTTGAATGCGGACATGATTTTCAATTTTGCCGTCCAGACTCCCTCTATGCTGGACAGGGACCTGGATATCCTGGTTGAAACGGGTGTGGACCAGGTTACATATTATCCTCTCATGGTTTCCGATTCAACCCGTAATCTGATTCAAAAAACTCTGGGACGTGTGGATTACAGCAGGGAAAGGGCTTTTTATCGACGGATAATAAAGCGGCTGCTTCCCGATTATACATCTTCCTCGGTTTGGTGCTTTTCCAGGAAAAAATCGATGATAGATGAATACATTGTAAAGTATGATGAATACGCAGGAGTGGGAAGCGGTTCGTTCGGTTACTTGAACGGAATCTGTTATGCCAATACTTTTCACATAGGTGAATACATTGAACGGATAAACCGGGGAGAAATTCCGCTGGCAGCTTCGCGTATTTTTAATAAGCGCGATCGTATTTATTACGATTTATTGATGAAATTGTTCGGCATGGAGCTGGATCTTGCGGCCATGCGCGGTAAATACGGGAAGGGCGCTGAAGGGCTTCTGTTGATCCCAGTCCTGTTCCTCTATGCGGCAGGGGGGCTGCGCTACAGCAACGGCCGGTTCTATTTGACGGACCGGGGACGGTATTACATTTTGATCATGATGCGTGAATTTTTTATTGCCGTGAACAACTTCCGTGATTTTTGCAGAGCCGGGTGAAAACAGCGGTCTCATGCAGAAGGAGGGTGTCCCATGGACGAGAAGCAAAAAGAACTGCTGAGAAAAATTCCCAAAATCGACGAATTGACGGCTGCTCTCAAGAAAAGAGGTGTTTTTGAGGAAATATCAGCTGACGTGATCAAATCGGCATGCCGTCACGTGGCCGGGCAAATAAGACAATCCATTCTGGAGGGAAGAAGCGATAACAGGGTGCCTTCTGTTGACAGGGCAGCGGAGCTGGTTCAGGAGGAACTTGGAAGAGTGCGCGAATTTCATCTCCGCCCGGTGATAAATGCGACAGGCATCATTCTCCATACCAATCTCGGGAGGGCTCCCCTGTGCAAAGAAGCCCTGGACCAATTGGCCGTGGTCGGTGGCGGCTATTCAAATCTTGAATTCGACCTTGTTCAGGGAAAACGCGGGAGCCGTTACGAGCACGTCTGTAAAATTCTTCGTGAGCTGACGGGAGCTGAGGATGCGCTGGTCGTTAATAACAACGCCGCGGCTGTTTTGGTTACTCTCAACAGCCTTGCAGAAAAGAAAGAGGCCGTTGTATCCCGGGGCGAGTTGATCGAGATAGGAGGAGAATTCCGGCTTCCGGAGATCATGGAAAAGAGCGGCGCCATCCTTCACGAAGTGGGTACAACCAACAAGACGCATTTTTCGGACTACGAAGCCGCCATCAACGAAAACACCGGACTTCTGCTCAAGGTACACACAAGCAATTACCGAATCGTGGGTTTTACAGGGGAAGTGTCGCTTTCCGAACTTGTCAGTCTCGGCAGAAATCGCGGTATTCCGGTAGTCAATGACCTGGGGAGCGGCTGTTTCGCCGAACTGGACAGATTCGGCTTGAAAAGAGAACCCACTGTAAGGGACGTTCTGGCAACAGGCGTTGATATCGTGACATTCAGTGGCGATAAGCTTCTGGGGGGTCCACAGGCCGGCATCATCGTGGGCAGAAGAGACCTGCTGCAGAAAATCAAGAGAAATCCTTTCAACCGCGCCTTGAGAATCGACAAGTTGACTATTGCCGCGCTGGAGGCGACCCTGAAATTGTATCTCAACCCGGAAAAAGCGGTAAAAAGGATCAGGGCATTGAGAGCGCTGACAGAACCCGCCAATCTTGTTGAAAAAAGAGCAAAAAAGCTCCTCCGAATCCTGAAAAAGGCCGGCAATGACAGCATTTCCATTTTTCTGAAAAAGGGGTATTCCATGGCGGGCGGCGGCTCTCTGCCCGCCCAGAAGATTCCCACGGTTCTCATTGCCGTCAGATCGTCCCTGCTTTCGGTCAATCAGATCGAAGCCTGTTGGAGACGGCTGGATATCCCCGTCATCGCCAGGATATATGAAGATGAGCTTCTCCTTGATTTGAGGACGATCGAAGAGGAGGACTTTGACGCGATCCGGAAAGGACTGCTAGAGATATGCAGATAGTCGTTCCGGAATGAGGGGATGCCGGACAGAAAAGATGAAGAAGGGGAATTCTCGTTTCACGGAATTTCCGGCAAGACACTGAGAATAAATGATGCCTGCCGATAAATCGAAAATATATGACTTTACTGTCTCCGAGCAGGAAAGCGGTACCCGGCTGGATGTTTTCCTGGCCTCCCGAAATGTTTCTGTTTCCCGCTCGCAGGTGAAGAGGATCATCGATGAAGGGCTGGTAACGGTCAATGGAGCGGAAGCGAAAGCCGGATACAAATTACGGCAGGGCGATGTCATCAGTTTCAGGCAGGAGGAAGCCGCCGGGTATGACATTATGCCGGAAGCGATACCGTTGAAAATCCTCTACGAGGATTCTTCTATTCTGGTCGTTGATAAACCGGCCGGGATGGTCACCCATCCGTCGCCCGGTCATTACAGCGGTACGCTTGTCAATGCCCTGCTCCATCACTGCAAGGATCTCGCGGGGATTGGAGGCGTCCTGAGGCCGGGGATTGTACATCGGCTGGATAAAGACACTTCCGGTCTCTTGGTGGCGGTCAAGACGGAAGAGGCGCTGAACGGCCTGGCAAGACAGTTCAAGGGGCGCACGATAAGAAAAGTCTATGAGACCCTGGTCCATGGAGACATGGAAGGAGACGAAGGGGTGATTGATCTTCCCATAGGCAGGCATCCGGTTCATCGAAAAAAGATGTCCACGTCAAGCAGGAGGGGGAAAAATGCCGTGACCCGCTGGAAGGTTCTGGAGCGCTACGGGATAATCAGTTATTTGCAGGTGGAGATAGAAACAGGGAGAACCCATCAGATCCGCGTGCATCTTAATTCCTCCGGGCATCCGGTACTGGGAGACAATGTCTACGGCACGTCGGCAAGGAGGATCAACAATATCTCCGATAATGCGGTAAGAAGCCGGCTTAAAATGATGAAAAGGCAGGCCCTGCACGCAAGCCGGATCGGGTTTGATCACCCGGGCGACGGCCGGCATCTTGAATTTTCATCTCCGCTTCCGGAAGACATGGCGTCCATCCGTGATTATTTGAGAACTTTGGCAGGGTGTTGAAAACCACCTCTGTTTTGCCGGCTGTTCAAAAGCTCAGATGCAGGCGACAATTCAGGCTAAAAGGTACAGGGCTAACGGCTAAAAGAAAAAAATGCGGACATCTTACTCACTTTTCGCCAAGAACTCTTTTTGCCCGCAGCACGGTTCAGGATCGGTATGTTCACATTTGCAGAAAAAGGTCCGGTAAAATATCTGGAATCGAATGTGCTTCGCGAGAAGTGCGGTTTTCTCGTCCATGCTTTTCTGACGCGGGGGGAAGGTGTGAGCGCAGGCAAATTCAGGAGCCTGAATTTCAGCACCCTGGAAGGAGATACTGAAAAAAATGTTTCCCGGAACTGGCGCATTCTGGCAGCGGCCTTCCAGATGCCGCCGGAGCGGTTCTTCACGGTCCGGCAGGTGCATGGAGACCGGATACTCATTTTGAAAGAGGATGTGAAACGGGTTCCATCCCGGTCTCTTCAATATGACGCGATTATTACCCCGCTGCGGAATCTCGCCATCGGGATCAAAACGGCGGATTGTGTTCCCATATTTCTGGTCGATCCTGGAAGGGGTCTCATCGGCGCCGTGCATGCCGGCTGGCGGGGAACTTTATTGAACATAGCCGGGAAAGCGGTGGATTGTTTTTTCAAGGAATTTTCCTCGAGACCTTCCGATCTGCTGGCGGTGATCGGTCCGGCTATCGGACAATGTTGCTACGAGGTCGACAATGCCGTCCGGGGGCCCTTGAGCGGCGCTATGCACAACCCCGCTCTTTTCTTTCGTCCGGGCCGAACAAAGGAGAAATGGATGCTGGATCTGCCGGGAGTGAACAGGTATCAGCTCTTTCGTTCAGGACTGCTGCCCGAGAACATTACCTCGGCAGGAATATGCACCTCCTGCAACAGGGAGGTTTTCTTTTCCCATAGGGGCGAAGGCGGGGGAACGGGAAGACAGTTGAATTTTATTATGTTAAAGGGCCCAAAATCTTCTTGACAGTTTGACTCAATCTATTATAATAAAAACGCAAATCCCAAAAAGGCTAAAATTCAAAACCCTCCCTTTTTGAGAGTTTAATTTCAAATTACTGCAATTAGCTGTCCATTGTTTAATTCCACAGGTATTCATTTGTCGATGACCATAAAGTTAACCAGATAATCGGCATGAATCCAGGCGGTTCCATATTTTTATATGGGATAATGGGGGAAAGTGTATATAGAGGATGATTATGAATGTTGTAGAAATGAAGAAAAAGCCCATCAGTGAGTTGACGGTCCTGGCGAAGGAATTGAATGTTACCGGTGCCAGCGCAATGAGAAAACAGGATCTCATTTTTGCGATCCTCCAGGCCCAGACCGAGAAAAACGGCGTGATCTCCGGAGAAGGCGTCCTGGAAATCTTGCCCGACGGTTTTGGTTTTCTCCGGGCGGTGGATTATAATTATCTGCCGGGTCCGGATGATATCTATGTTTCGCCGTCTCAGATTCGGAGATTTAACCTCCGGACAGGTGATACTATATCCGGCGAGGTGAGGCCTCCCAAAGAGGGAGAAAAATATTTTGCACTGCTGAAAGTCGATTCCGTCAATTTCGAAAATCCCGAAATAGCCAAGGATAAAATCATCTTCGATAACCTCACGCCTCTTTATCCGGAGGAGAAATTAAAGCTCGAATACGATCCCGAGAATTATTCAACACGGGTCATGGATCTGTTTACTCCCATCGGCAAAGGGCAACGCGGTCTTATTGTGTCGCCTCCCCGGGCTGGTAAAACGGTGCTGCTTAAGGACATCGCCCACAGCATTGCGGCCAACCACAAAGAAGTGATCCTTATGGTCCTGTTGATTGATGAAAGGCCGGAAGAAGTGACCGATATGGAGAGAAATGTGAAAGGCGAAGTCATTTCCTCCACATTCGACGAACCGGCCACGAGACATGTGCAGGTGGCGGAAATGGTCATCGAAAAAGCCAAGCGGTTGGTCGAGCACAAGAAGGATGTGGTCATTCTTCTTGATAGTATTACGAGACTGGCCAGGGCATATAACTCTGTGGTGCCGCCCAGCGGCAAAGTGCTTTCCGGGGGCGTCGACTCCAACGCCCTTCACAAACCGAAGAGATTCTTCGGCGCAGCCCGCAACATTGAGACGGGTGGCAGCTTGACGATCATTGCCACGGCGCTTGTTGATACCGGAAGCCGGATGGACGAGGTTATTTTTGAAGAGTTCAAAGGCACCGGCAATATGGAACTCCATCTGGACAGGCGGATTTCCGACAGGAGGATATTCCCTGCGTTTGACCTGATTCGCTCGGCAACGAGAAAGGAAGAGCTCTTGATTCCCAAGGAAAACCTGAACCGTATATGGATTCTGAGGAGACTGCTGCAGGAAATGAACCCGATCGATGCTATGGAGTTTATTATTGACAAAATTCGAAAAACAGAAACAAATAAAGAGTTTCTGGATTCAATGAATCAATAGGTTTTTCCCGCCCGCGTAATTTTTCTTGAATTTCTCTGCAAAATGAATAAAATAGCTCTTTTAACGTTAGCGTGAGGAGAAAAAAGCGACATGAAGAAAGACATCCATCCTGAATATAACGAAACGACTATTACATGCGTGTGCGGGAACGTGATTAAGACCAGGTCGACAAAGAAAGACATCAAAGTGGAGATATGCTCCAGTTGCCATCCTTTCATGACCGGCAAGCAAAAGATCATCGATACGGCCGGCCGCGTAGAGAGATTTGAAAAGAAGTATGAACGCGCAAGAAAGAAGTCATAGGAAGTCCGACATGGAAGAAAGAACGTTGTTTCAGGGGAAAAGGGAAAACTCCGGATGAAGTCTGATTTTTTTGCCTTTTCTTAAGGCGCTGATTTTATATATCCGGCCCGCCTGCCCCGAATATTCGCATCTTTCGGGGCTTTATTTATTTACCATACCGAAATGATTATGTTCAAAAAACTCAAAGATATCGAGAGAAGATACGAAGAACTCGAAAAAAAATTGAGTGATCCTGATGTTGTCGGAAATCGCGGGGAATATCAGAAGGCGGCCAAGGAGCATGCGGATCTGCGGGATATTGTGAATACGTTCAGGCAGTATGAAAATGTCTTGAAGCAGATCGAAGAGGATCAGAAACTCCTTCAGGAGAACGATGAGGAGATAAAGGAAATTCTGAAGGAAGAGATTCCGGAGCTCAAAGCCAGACGCGATGAGCTTGAGGGCCGGTTGAAAATTCTGCTTCTGCCCAAAGATCCCAATGACGAAAGAAATGTATTTCTGGAAATCAGGGCGGGGACAGGTGGTGATGAGGCGGCGCTTTTCGCCGCGGACCTCTTCCGAATGTACGCAAGATATGCCGAGCGTTCCGGCTGGAAAGTGGACGTGATGAGCAGCAGCTCCTCCGGCGGAATGGGTGGTTTCAAAGAAATCATAGCTCTTGTCGAAGGAAAAGGCGCTTTCAGAAGTCTCAAATACGAAAGCGGAGTACACCGGGTCCAGAGAGTTCCCGTAACAGAGTCCCAGGGGAGAATTCATACATCAGCCGTTACGGTGGCCGTTCTTCCGGAAGCTGAGGATGTGGAAGTCAATATCGATCCCGGTGATATACGGGTCGATGTATATCGTTCCAGCGGCCATGGAGGGCAGAGCGTCAATACCACGGATTCAGCCGTCCGGATAACTCATTTGCCCACAGGAATGATTGTAACCTGCCAGGACGAGAAATCCCAGCACAAGAATAAAGCGAAAGCTTTAAAAGTTCTGAAAGCGAGGCTCCTTGATCAAATGATCTCGGAACGGGATTCAAAAATATCGGAAACGAGGAAAAATCAAGTCGGCAGCGGTGACAGAAGTGAGCGGATCAGGACTTACAATTTCCCCCAGGGGAGAGTGACCGATCACAGGATCGGCCTCACACTTTACAACCTGGAGAGCATTCTGGACGGAGACATTCAATTCATTATAGATTCACTGACCACCCATTTCCAGGCGGAGGCATTAAAGCGCTCGGCGGCATGAGACGGCTTCGCGCTGCCGACGAACGGCTACGGGTTCGATTTTAGTGAAAAGCCAGACAGAAATTTTTAAACCGTCTTCTATTAAGGATGTATTGATTGAGGCGGTTGATGCGTTCAGGGATAGTGGGATACTGTCTGCGCGTCTTGATGCGGAGGTTTTACTGTCGCATTGCCTGGGAGTAAGCAGGCCTGAACTCTACAGGGATTTGAAAGAGCCCATGCCTTCCGACAAAATGGAAATGTTCCGGCTCCTGGTGGACAGACGCAGAAAAGGGGAACCTGTTGCTTACATCAGAGGCTGTAAGGAGTTCTGGTCGATGCAGTTCCGGGTTACTCCGGAAGTCCTGATACCGAGACCGGATACTGAAATTCTGGTCGAAGAGGTCATTGATTTCTGCAGGCGGGATGCGGGCAGGATCTTCAGGATTCTCGAGATCGGCACGGGCAGCGGGGCTGTCAGTATTGCAATTGCCTCTGAATTGAATAATGCCCGGATCACGGCGACTGACATATCGGAGAAAGCCCTTTCAATCGCCAGGGAAAACGCCGTTGCAAACGGGGTCGGCGATCGGATCATATTTCTGCACGGCAGTCTGTTTGAACCGGTCAGGGGACTTTTCGATATTGTAGTAAGCAATCCCCCATATGTCTCCAGGCCGCAGTGGGATCGGCTGTGTTCGGAAATCCGCTTCTTTGAGCCGGAAGAGGCCCTGCTTGCGGGACCAGAGGGGACGGAATTCCACTGTCAGATTGCAAACGATATCCGGGATTATCTTGAATCCGGCGGGTGGCTCCTCATGGAGATGGGAAACGGCCAGTGGGAGCGCCTCAGGGAATTACTTGAGGAGGCGGCCGTTTTTGACGAGATCGGTTTCCGGGAGGATTATGCCGGAATACCGCGGGTCCTGAAAGCGAGAAAAAAACAGCCTTGCACTGACCGGGGAAAAGGCAGCACCGCAGATGGTTTCTTTTAATAACATGTCAGGGAGAATCCGGTGGACAAGATTGTCATTAAGGGTGGAGCAAAGCTTCAGGGTGAAGTTTTCGTAAGCGGGTCCAAGAATGCGGCACTTCCCGTCATTGTTTCATCGCTCCTTACTGAGGGCTGGAATACATTTCACAACATTCCCAGGCTGGTTGACATAAGAACCATCAAAAGATTATTGAATAATCTCGGCGTTGAGATCGATGGCGCGGAAACCCTCAGGATCAATGCCGCGAATATTACGAGTTGTGAAGCCCCTTATGATCTGGTCAAGACGATGAGGGCTTCCATCCTCGTACTCGGGCCGCTGGTCGCCCGCATGGGACGGGCCAGGGTCTCTCTGCCCGGCGGATGTGCCATAGGCGCCAGACCCGTGAACCTTCATGTCAAAGCTCTCGAGGATCTCGGTGCGACCATCGAATTGAGAGACGGGTACCTTGAGGCCAGGGCGTCAAGGCTCAAGGGAGCGAAGGTTTATTTCGATATATCGACAGTAACAGGAACAGAAAACATCATGATGGCAGCCGCCCTTGCCAGAGGGACGACTGTCATTGAAAATGCCGCAAAGGAACCGGAGATTACCAACCTTGCGGATGTACTGAACGGAATGGGGGCGAGAATTTACGGTGCCGGCACTGACGTCATTGAAATAGAAGGGGTGGATCAGATGTACCCTGTCGAGGCATCCGTGATTCCTGACAGGATAGAGGCGGGTACATATATGATAGCGGCCGGGATCACCGGCGGCGATGTGAGAATCATGGGCTGCGAGCCATCTCATGTTGAGGCTCTCATCCTAAAGCTCAGGGATACCGGGATGGAAATCATTCCCCTTGAAGGCGGCATCCGGGTCATCGGCACGGGAAGAACGAAAAGCGTCGACATCAAGACGCTTCCTTACCCCGGGTTTCCAACCGACCTCCAGGCGCAGATGATGTCGCTTATGGCGCTCGGAAAGGGGCTCAGCGTCATCACGGAAACTGTATTTGAAAATCGTTTCATGCATGTCAGCGAGTTGATCAGAATGGGAGCGGATATTGTCGTTCAGGGCAACAGCGCCATTGTCAAAGGAGTGCCGGTGCTGAAGGGAGCACCTGTCATGGCAACCGACTTAAGGGCATCCGCATCCCTTGTTCTAGCCGGCCTGGCGGCGCAGGGCGTAACGGAGGTCTCCCGCGTCTATCACCTTGATCGGGGATATCAGGAAATCGAAAAGAAGCTCTCATCACTGGGAGCCGATATCAGGAGGGTCAGTGAATAGATGAGAGTCATCCGCACCGGCAGCGAAGCCTTCGATCTTGAGTTCCGGAGGATCAGGCATCGGGGGGATCTGGTAGAGGAATTCGAAAATGTGGTACGGCCGATCCTGAAGGATGTCGCCGCCAGGGGAGATGAGGCTGTTTTTGAATACACAAGAAAATACGATGCCTCCATTCTGGATTCCCGAACCGTGGAAGTGACGCCGCAGGAGATGGAGCAGGCCGTATCCTCCCTGGCCTCAAGAGACCTCGAGATTCTGGAACTGGCGGCCGCCCGCATCGAGCACTACCACCGCAAGCAATTGATGGAATCCCGGGTGGATGCCGATGAAGACGGCATTGAACTGGGATACATTATACGGCCGCTTGAGCGCGTGGGTATCTACGCGCCTGGCGGGCTTGCCGTCTATCCTTCGACAGTCCTGATGGCTGCTATTCCGGCGAGAATCGCGGGCGTGAGCGAGATCATACTTGTCACCCCCGCCAAGGGTGGGAGGATGAACCCCTTTATCCTGGCCGCCGCTCGCCTGGCCGGTGTGCATCGTGTGTTCAAAGTAGGCGGAGCCCAGGCGATTGCCGCTCTTGCGTATGGAACGGCTTCGATTCCCCCGGTAGACAAGATCGTAGGACCGGGAAATGCCTATGTGACAGCCGCCAAGAAGATCGTCTTCGGGACGGTGGGCATCGACATGACGGCCGGTCCCAGTGAGGTTTTGATCATATCGGATGGTACGGCTGATCCCGTCGTTGCAGCCGCGGATCTCCTTTCCCAGGCCGAACATGACTGCATGGCATGTTCCATACTCCTCACGCCTCACCAGAAGTTTGCGAACAAAGTAGCCTCCGAAGTCGAGTCTCAAATCAAGAAACTTTCAAAAGGGTCTATTGTCGAAAGGGCGATTGCGGATTTCGGCGCCGTCATTATAACAAGGGATATGGACGAGGCCATCGAGGTCGCAAACAGATTTGCTCCGGAACATCTGCAATTGATGGTGGCGAATCCGGGGGAAATGCTGGGTCGGATAAGGAATGCGGGGGCTGTATTTCTGGGGTACACGACACCGGAAGTAATCGGCGATTATCTGGCGGGTCCCAGTCATATTCTTCCTACCGGCGGCGCCGCGAGATTTGCTTCTCCCCTCGGGGTGTATGATTTTCTGAAAAGAACCAGTGTTATCTCCTTCTCCCGCGAGGCCCTGGGTAGATACGCAGAGGCGGCTCGGAGATTTGCCGAAATGGAAAAACTCGACGCCCACGGAAATTCCATCACGGTGAGATTGAATCCAAAAAAATCTTGACAATTATCGGGATAGACATTAGGTGAAAGACAGGCATCGGCAATCGGGTTGATTCTGAATATCTGATGCCCGATGCCTATAAAAAACCGGGCGGGCGTAATTCAGCGGTAGAATGTCAGCTTCCCAAGCTGAACGTCGTGGGTTCGATTCCCATCGCCCGCTCCAATATTCTCATCTTTGCCTCATTTTTTGCTTGCATTGCAGATCCTCTTGTGCTATTAAAAATAACGAATTCATTCTGTGTTTTACTGATGAGTGGGCCAGTGCCCACTTTTTTATTTAGTGCGATCGGGCATCTCAATTGAAGACGTACAGGGACAAGATATGGGCTTTGATCGAGCATGTTGTCGCATCCAGAGGGATGGAGCTCATTGAAGTCGAATGCCGGAGGATGAAAACACGCTTTCTGGTAAGGATATTTCTTGACAAGGAGGGTGGAGTAACCCTTGATGATTGTCAGGAGATCAGTCATCTGGCGGGGGATATTCTCGATGTTCATGATATACCCCCCGGGCCTTACACGCTGGAAGTTTCCTCGCCCGGTCTTGATCGTCCCCTGACGAGAAGCAAGGATTTTCTGAAATACAGGGGACGGATGGTCACGATAAGAACAGCCGAGAAACTGGAAGGAATCAGAAACTTCCACGGCAGGCTGGTTGATTATATCGAGGAAGACGCAAGGGATGTTGTGACCATCGAAGTGGAAGGGAAGATATACAGGATACCGAGAGACATGATCGTGAAGGCTAATATAGAGTATGAATTTTAAATTCCAAATTCCAAGCACCAAATAAAATTCGGGATTCAAAATCCATGGTTCTGAACGGGTTTGAACATCGGGGATTTGGTATTGGAAGTTGTTTGGGATTTGGTACTTTATCCTGTTCGGGATTTTTTTGAACAGCACGCACTTGGAGCAGAGTAATTAGACAATCTGATATATCTATGGCCCTCCCTTGGGATTGGGTCCATAACGGAGGTTTTAGATGCTGCCGGAACTTAAACGTCTGATCGAACAGATGGGTAAGGAAAAAGGAATAGATAAGCAAATCATCATCGAGGCGCTGGAAACGGCGATGGTTACCGCTGCAAGGAAAAAACTGGGTCCAAAGGCCGAGATAGAGGCGCATTATAACGAGGAAGCCGGGGAGATAGAAGTCTTCCAGTTCAAGACCGTCGTTGAAAAGCCGGTGGATTATGACACCCAGATTTCAAAAAGTGAAGCTCGAAAATACTTTGATGAAGAGGCCGAGCCGGGTGACAGCCTCGGTATAAAAATCGAGACAACGACTTTCGGTAGAATCGCCGCGCAGACAGCGAAGCAGATTATCATACAAAAGGTAAAAGATGCTGAACGGGATAACATCTATGAGGAATACAAGGACAAAAAGGGTCAACTGGTCAGCGGCTTCGTTCAGAGATTCGATTCCGGCAGTATTATTGTAAATCTGGGCCGCACTGAAGGTATTATACCTGTGTCCGAACAGATCCATAGAGAGGCCTTTAAAAGGGGGGAAAGGATAAGGGCTTACGTATACGACGTGAAACGGATTTCCAAAGGACCTCAGATCATTCTTTCCCGGACCCACCCCGGATTCCTGAGGGCCTTGTTCGAAATGGAAGTGCCGGAGATCGCCGAGGGTCTGATAGAGATCGTCAGCGTTTCAAGAGAACCCGGCAACCGGTCGAAGATTTCAGTGAAGACAAAAGACAAGGATATAGATCCTGTGGGCGCGTGTGTCGGTATGCGTGGATCCAGGGTCCAGAGTGTAGTTCAGGAACTGAGAGGAGAGAAGATAGATATTGTCCCGTACGCGGATGACCCGGTTAAATATGTATGCAGCGCATTGTCGCCCGCCAAGGTGGACAAGGTCCTGCTGTATGAGGACGTCCGTTCCATGGAGGTAATAGTTCCGGATGATCAACTGTCCTTGGCCATCGGCAAGAACGGCCAGAACGTCAGGCTGGCGGCGAGGCTTACAGGGTGGAAAATAGACGTGAAGAGTGAATCCATGGTTGCTTCAGCGGCAAACGAAGGCTACAGGGTGCTCACGCACATACCGGGCGTGAGTGAGATTGTCGCGGAAAAGCTGTTCAAAGAGGGCTTCAAGAGCGTGTCGACCATCGCTTCAGCGGATCCGGGGATGCTTACATCTGCATCGGGCATTGACGAAGAAACAGCCTCGAAGTGGATTGAAGAAGCGGGGAAAATTATTGCGGAAGAAGCGGTCGCGAAAAATGCCTGAAAACTCGTGATCATGAAAGGATGCAAGGAGTTTAAAGAATGTCGAAGACAAGAGTTTACGAGCTGGCCAAAGAGCTCGGTATTGACAACAGGGATCTGATTGCTCGCCTGGAGAAGCTCGGGATCGCCGTAAAATCTCATTCAAGCTCCCTTGAAGACAGTGACGTCGAAAGGGTGCGAAAAGAATTCACCATGGGAGAATCGCATGAAATAGAGGAAAAGAGGATCAAGGCCACCGTTATCAGGAGAAGGGCCGTACGTCCTGTGGTTGTCGAGGAGGCTGCTGCACCGGTTGTCGAAGAAGAAAAGGTGCGGGCCAAAACCAGACCGAAGAAAGAGGAAGCCGCAGCGGAAAAGAAAGAGGAGAAGGTCGTAGTGGAAAAACCCGCCGCAACGACTGCAGAGACTGTCGCGGACGTCTTGGCGCCCGTGGCGGCAAAAGTGGTCCCCTTTGAAAAACCCGAGATACCCCCCGCCGTTCAGCCGGCTCCTGAAGCAAAGACGAAAGAAGTGGCAAAGGAGCCTGTAAAATCCCCGCCCGAGGTCGCGAAAGAGGAACCAGTCGTTAGAAAAACCGACGAGTCGGTCAGTCCCAAGCAGGTGAAAAAAGGGAAGCGTCCCGTCGAGTTCGTCATGGATGAAGTCCCGACGAAGAAAAAGGCTTTTTTTAAACAGCTTGTGGATAAAAAAGACAAGCACTGGGAGAAAGAGCGGGATGAGGATAAGCCTCTGAGATGGAAAGAGGCCAAAAGGGGAATAGCCGTCAAAATGAAAAAGACGGAGATTACGACCCCGAAGGCCATCAAAAGACGCATCAAGATCGGTGATGCAATCAGGGTTGGGGATCTTGCCAAAAGAATGGGTGTAAAGGTGACAGAGGTGATAAACAAGCTGATCGGGCTCGGCGTTATGGCCTCCATCAACCAATCCATCGATTTCGATACGGCGTCTCTCATTGCCGCTGAATTCGGATACCAGGTTGAATCTATCGTTACCGAATATGAAGAACCCATCCAAAGGGCGGATGCTCTTCCTGCCAACTTGAAACCAAGAGCCCCGGTTGTGACTGTCATGGGGCATGTGGATCACGGCAAGACGTCGCTGCTGGATGCCATCCGCCGGACCAATGTGATCGAGGGGGAGGCGGGAGGAATCACCCAGGCCATAGGGGCGTATCATGTGAAAATAAACGACCGGGATATCGTCTTTCTGGATACGCCGGGGCATGAGGCATTTACCTCCATGAGGGCGCGCGGGGCGCAGGTTACGGATATCGTCGTACTCGTGGTTGCAGCCGATGACGGGGTAATGGAGCAGACGGTGGAAGCGATCAACCATGCCAGGGCCGCGAATGTACCGATCATTGTGGCTGTCAACAAGATCGACAAACCCGGGGCCAATGTAGAAAAAATCATGAGAGAGCTTGCGGAGCACGGTCTCGTATCCGAAGAGTGGGGTGGTGATACCCTGTTCGCGAAGATCTCCGCAAAAAAGAAGATCGGGATAGAAGATCTTCTCGAATTGATCCTTCTGCAGGCGGACGTCATGGAATTGAAAGCCGATCCGGACAGGCCGGCCCGGGGCGTCATTATCGAGGCGAAACTGGATAAAGGAAGGGGTCCAGTCGCCACTGTCCTGATCCAGGAAGGGACTCTCCGGGAAGGAGACGCCTTTGTATGCAAAACCGAATTCGGCAGGGTCCGGGCGATGGTCGATGACAAGGGACAGAGGATCAAGGAAGCCGGTCCTTCCACGCCCGTGGAGGTGATCGGCTTTTCAAATGTACCTAATGCCGGGACGGATTTTGTGACTGTGGAGGATGAAAAGAGAGCCAGGAGCATAAGCGATTACTGGGTCAGGAAAGAGCGAGAAAAAGAGCTCGCCTCAACCACGAAAATTACGCTGGAGCATTTATACAGCAGGATCAGGGAAGGGGCCAAGGAACTCAATGTCATTCTGAAAGCGGACGTCCAGGGTTCCATCGAGGCCATTGCGGAGGCATTGAGGAAACTCAGCACATCCGATGTAAAGCTCAAGATAATTCACAGCTCGACGGGGGCCGTCACGGAAACGGATGTCCTGCTTGCATCCGCTTCCGATGCAATCATTATAGGATTCAAAGTGAGACCTGATTCGAGGGTGACGGATATTGCCAAGGAAGAGGGGGTAGAGATCAAGCTCTATGATGTTATTTACGATGTCATCAACGATGTCAAGGCTGCCATGGAAGGAATGCTCGAACCCATCTACAAGGAAGTCTTCCTTGGGAGGGCCGAGGTTCGCGAGACGTTCAGGGTACCTAAAGTGGGGATGATCGCTGGCAGTTATATCACCGAAGGCAAGGTTACGCGCGACGCGAAGATCAAATTGGTGAGGGACGGTGTCATGATATATAACGGCAAGGTCCTTTCCCTGAAGCGGTTCAAAGAGGATGCCCGGGAAGTTGCCGCTGGGTATGAATGCGGCATCGGCATAGAGAACTTCAACGACATAAAAGCCGGAGATGTGATCGAGGCTTATACGGAGGAGAGGGTCGAAAGAAAACTGTAATCGAAGCCGCAATAAAGAATAAAGATGTCTCCTTCCGGCTTCTGAATTTGCATTCTCACAGAAAATGGTTATCGGCACCGGGATCATAGAAATTTTCATCATCGAGAGCCGGTCTCTCAAAGATAAAAGAGGAGTCATAAGGAGTATCCTGAAGAGAACTCAGAATGAGTTCAATATTTCCATTGCCGAGATCGGGGAAATGGATCACTGGAAAAGAGGACAAATCGGCTTCTGCCTGGTCGGAAACGACCGGAGTTATATTAATTCCAAACTCGATAAGGTCTTGCGATTCATAGAGGATCTGTATCTTGCCGAGATTGTGAAGTCCCGCATAGAGATCGTTAGTCTTTCCGATGATATGGAACTATAGAGCGATATTAAAAAATTGGCATCCTGAGGGCCGTTCCGGCGCAAGAGGGAATGCACGTGCTATTTGCTGGATGCCGGTGTTCGCCGGCATGACCAAGAGGAGTTTTTCAACATCCTGTTAGGGTGTTCCTATAATATATGGCAGTAAAGCGAGTTGGTCTGATGAATTTGAGAAGGTCTGATCGCGTAGCCGATCTCATCAAGGCGGAGCTATCCGACATCATCTTGAGGCAGATCAGGGACCCCAGGATCGGAACCGTGACCATTACAGGTGTGAAGCTCACAGATGACCTCCGTTCGGCCAGGGTCTACTTTGTCCGGATGGGTCAGGATACCAACACGGGGGATATCCGGGAAGCGCTTCAGAAGGCGGCCGGTTTTTTGAAAAAAGAATTGGGCGCAAGGCTCCGGTTGCGTTACATTCCGTCCATAACTTTTGTTTACGACAAATCGTTCGAGTACGGCAGCCGCATAGAGAAATTGCTGGATGAAGTAAAAAGCCGGGATACAGAATCAGATGGTGAAGAGAATCATTGATGTTATAGCGTCCTGTAACGTTTTTCTTCTGACTTCTCATGTCAGACTTGACGGTGATGCGATCGGATCGGAACTGGCTCTGTATCATGTCCTGAGGAGTATGGGCAAGAAAGCCGTTATTTACAACCAGGACGATATCCCGGTCAATTACAGGTTTCTGCCGGGCGTCGATCTCGTTGTCAATTCTCTGCCGGACGTCAGAGTTTTCGACGCCGCATTCATACTGGATTGCAGCGAACTGGAAAGAGTCGGTGAAGGGGCATCAGACATCAGGACGATTCCGGTGATAGTGAATATCGACCATCATGTCTCCAACGAGTCTTTCTGCGAGATTTCTCTCATTGATCCGGAGGCGAGCTCTACTGGCGAATTGATTTTCCGGATTTTGAATGAAATGAAATACCCCATCACGGAAGATGTTGCAACCAGTCTTTACACGGCGGTCATGACGGACACGGGATCGTTCCGTTACTCTAATACAAGCCGCAGCACGTTTCTCATGGCCGGGGAACTGGTAAGCATGGGCGCGGTTCCTCACCTGATAGCGGAAAAGATCTACGAGACAGTCCCGGTTGCCAAAATCAGGCTTCTGGCGAGGGCGCTTGAAACTCTTGAATTCGCATGGGATGGAAAGATCAGCTCTATCGTGGTCACCCGGAAAATGCTCGAGGACGCGGATGCCCTGCCGGAAAACGCGGACAATTTCGCTGAATTCATCCGGAGCATGGAAGGGGTTCAGGTGGCGGTGTTCTATACGGAGCTGTCAACAAACCTGTTTAAGGTCAGTTTCCGATCCAAAGGCGTGGTCGATGTGGAAAAAGTGGCCAAACAATTCGGGGGCGGCGGTCACTCCAATGCCTCGGCTTGTAAAATAGCCGGCGATTTGACGACTGTCAAAAAGGAAGTGATAGGATCCATCATTGCAAGCGGATATGAACGGGATCGTGCCAATCCATAAGCCGTCCGGCAGGACGTCGCACGATGTTGTCGAAGAGATAAGGAGAATACCCGGGATTAAAAAAGCCGGACACACGGGCACTCTCGATCCTCTGGCTACGGGCGTGTTGCCCGTTTGCCTCAACGAGGCGACGAAATTGGTTCAATTTTTGATCCAGGAACCCAAGTCGTACAGGGCGACTATGCTGCTCGGCGTAGCAACAGATACGCTGGATATCGAGGGTGAAATTGTGGAGAGAGGCGATGTCGACGTACGGAGGGAAGATGTAGAAAGTGCCTTGAAAAGTTTTTCCGGCACGTTAAGGCAAAAGCCGCCCAGGTACTCGGCCGTCAAATTCAGGGGAAAACCTCTGTACAAGTGGACAAGGCGGGGGATCCATGTAGAGCCGGCTCCCCGGATTATCGAGATATACCGGATTGAAATATTGGATATGGACCTGCCCTATGTGACTTTCTCCGTCGACTGTTCCGCAGGAACTTATATCAGGTCTCTGTGCCGCGATATCGGCGCAAAGCTGGGTTGTCCCGCGTGTCTTTCCGGTCTTGTCAGGACAAGAAACGGGCCATTCAGGGAGGACAAAGCCGTTTCGCTGGAGGGTTTCGATACTGACGAGAAGAAAGCGATACTGGAAAAAAACATGATCTCAATAGATGAGATGCTGCCGCATTTGTCCGCGGTCGTGGTGGGTGAGAGCCTGGCTTGCAGATTGAGAAGTGGATTGCAGCCGACTCTCGAGGACATCGGCGATATCCATATGCCCCGGGTTTCCGCCGGAGACACGGTGAAATTTGTCTCCGGGGACAAGCGTCTCATCGCCGTCGCCCGGATGCTGTATTCCTCAGACGAGATGAGGACTGTGGGCTTGAAAAAGTCTTTGGTGAAGATTCTGAGAGTTTTCAACCATTGAAATCGACATTACGGTGGCAATAAGTGTGAAAAAAGATGTATATATAATCAAGAACATACAATTTAAGGGAGGTTTTATCAGTGGCATTAGAGTTAGAAAAAAAGAGGGAAATCATCGGCGGTTTTCAGAAGCATGAGAAAGACACGGGGTCTCCGGAGGTGCAGATTGCCCTTTTGAGCGCAAGGATACAGTACTTGACGGAGCACTTCAAGACGCACAAGAAGGATCACCACTCCCGCAGGGGGCTTCTGAAGATGGTGGGCCAGAGGAGACGACTGCTGGATTATCTCAAGAAGAAAGATGTGGAACGGTACAGAGACGTGATCCAGCGCCTGGGCATCAGGCGGTAAAGCTGTTTTCTGCGCTGTCCAGAAAGAGAGAAAAGAGGAATATAATCTAATGATTCAATTTAAAACAAATTTTGCAGGGAGGGAGATATCCCTGAAGGCGAATTATCTTGCGGGTCAGGCCGATGGCTCGGTCCTTGTGACTTATGGGGACACAGTGGTGCTTGTCACTGTAGTTTCATCCAGGAGTAAGCGGGAAGGGACCGATTTTCTGCCTCTAACTGTGGATTACCAGGAAATGACATTCGCGGCGGGCAAGATACCCGGCGGGTTCTTCAAGCGGGAAGGCAGGCCCAATGAGCGGGAAATACTTATTTCCAGGATCATCGACAGGTCTGTGCGCCCCCTTTTCCCCAAAGGGTATTTTCACGAGACGCAGATCGTCGCAACTGTCCTTTCGGTGGATAACGAGAATGATCCCGATGTCGCCGCCATGCTGGGTGCGTCTGCAGCCCTGGAAATATCGGACATACCTTTCAAGGGGCCCGTGGCAGGCGTCAGAGTCGGCAGGATCAATAATGCACTCGTATGCAATCCATCGAATAAGGAGATGGCGGAAAGCGATCTTGACCTCTTCTTTGTGGGGAGAAAGATAGTCACGGAGGACGGCGGATACGACGTCAACCTGGTCATGCTCGAAGGGGGTGCTGACGAGGTTACAGAGGACGTTGTGATCGACGCGATCAAGTTCGGATTGGAATCGATTAAACCGGTTCTTGAACTTCAGGACGACATACGCCGGACTATAGGCAAAGAAAAAAGGACGGTCGACAGAATCGAATACGATGAAGCCCTCAAGAACAAAGTGATAAGCTTGGCAACGGAGGGCCTGAAAGAGGCATACAGGATCCCCGGCAAACTGGAAAGATATTCAAGGCTGGACCAGGTAAAAGAATCGGTTCTCCAGGCCTTTTCATCGGAAGAAGAAATTCCCGTTGCCCTTATCGATGGGATAATGGAGGAATTGACGCGCAAGATTCTCAGGGAGATGATCCTGAAGGAAGGGGTGAGAATTGACGGCCGATCCCTCACGGATATCAGGCCGATTACCTGCGACATAGGAATTCTGCCGCGGACTCACGGATCGGGTCTGTTCATAAGGGGAGAAACTCAGGCTCTTGCAGTTCTGACCCTCGGCACCTCTTCCGACGAGCAGAGAATGGACTATATCAGCGGCGAGGAATTGAGGTCGTTCATCCTGCATTATAATTTTCCGCCTTACAGTGTGGGAGAGGTCAAAGGATTGAGAGGACCGGGCAGGAGAGAGATAGGGCACGGTGCGCTGGCAAGAAGGGCCCTGTTGCCGGTATTGCCCTCGCAGGAGCAGTTTCCTTACACGATCCGCATTGTGTCCGAGATTCTCTCGTCCAATGGATCGTCGTCTATGGCGACGGTCTGCGGAAGCTGTCTTGCCCTCATGGATGGAGGTGTGCCGATTCGGGACATTGTTGCCGGAGTCGCCATGGGTCTGTTGAAGGAAGGAGACCAGGTGGCCATATTGTCGGATATCCTGGGCGACGAAGATCATGCCGGCGATATGGATTTCAAGATCTGCGGTACAAAAAAAGGCATCACCGCCATGCAGATGGATATCAAGATCGACCGTGTGACCGAGGAGATTCTGAGGAAGGCGCTTTCACAGGCGCGGGAAGGAAGGCTTTTTATTCTGGCCAAGCTGAAGGAGACCATTTCGGAACCGAGGCCGGACATATCCATCTATGCTCCGAGGATTACCACGCTCAAGGTAAAACCCGATAAGATCAGAGATGTGATCGGCTCCGGCGGAAAGAATATAAGGCAGATCGTAAGTGAAACAGGTGTGAACATAGATGTGCAGGATGACGGTACCGTCACTATTGCTTCCAACGATTCCGATGCAGCGGCAAGGGCCGTAGCCATGGTCAAGTGGCTGACCGAAGAGGCGGAAGTCGGGAAACTGTATTGGGGAGTCGTCAAGAGAGTGGTTGACTTCGGCGCTTTTGTGGAAATTCTGCCCGGTACCGAAGGACTGGTTCACATATCTCAGCTCGCGAAAGAGAGAGTCCATAAGGTGACAGATATCCTGAACGAAGGCGATAAGGTTCTGGTTAAAGTACTCGAGATCGACAAACAGGGAAAAATCAGATTGAGCAGGAAAGACGCGTTGGGTGAGAATGTACCGCAAAACGGTCCTCGATAATGGTTTAAGAATCGTCTCGGAAGAGATCCATCATGTCAGATCGGTATCCATTGGAATCTGGGTTCGATGCGGATCACGGGATGAGGATCGTTTTACAAACGGGACGGCTCATTTCATAGAGCACATGCTCTTCAAAGGAACGGGTACGAGATCCGCTTATGACATCGCCTCCGCCATCGATTCGATCGGAGGCATTGTCAATGCATATACAGGCAAAGAGATCACGTCTTTTTACATGAAAGTGCCCGATTATCACCTCTGCCGGGCCATCGAAATTCTCTCCGATATCTTCAATAACTCGCTTTTCGATCCCTCTGAAATAGAAAAGGAGAAATCTGTCATCCTCCAGGAGATCTGCATGATCGAGGATACTCCGGATGAATATGTCTATGATTTTTTCGGCGAAATCTTCTGGAACGGCCATCCTCTCGGTCTGCCCGTACTGGGGAGTAGAGAAACAGTGTCGAATCTGGACAGGAATGGTCTTCTGGGTTTTTTCAACGACAAATACAGGGCTGATCATATTGTCGTTGCGGCAACGGGAAATCTAAAACACGATGATCTGGTCAAGCAGGTCGAGAATGCATTCAGCGGGCTGAAGGGAGGAGGCAACGGGGTCAGATCGAAGGCACCCACTGCCTCTTCGAGGATAGGCGTCCTTGGCAGGGACCTGGAACAGGTGCACCTGATCATGGGCACACTGGGTCCGTCGTTCACCGACCCTTCGCGGTATTCAGCGTATCTGATGAACGCAGTGCTCGGCGGAAGCATGAGCTCGAGGCTCTTCCAGGAGATAAGGGAAAAAAGAGGGCTTGCGTATTCAGTTCACTCGTATATCGTTCCCTATGAAGAAGTCGGCAAATTCGGTGTGTATGTAGGAATGAGCGAGGATAAGGTGAAAGACGTCATCGGCATCGTTCTTTCCGAACTGGACCGGATCAGGACTGAGTATATATCTGATAAAGAACTACACACCGCGAAGGAGCAGATCAAAGGTAATTTTCTGCTTGGAATGGAAAGCACGGACAGCAGGATGACAAGGCTCGCCAAGAACGAAATTTATTTCGGGCGCCATTTTTCGCCGGAAGAGACAGTGGAGAACATCGAGGCGGTCACCAGAGAAAAAATCAGGACTCTGGCGCAGAATCTGCTGGGATCCGCGACTCTTTCCGCGGCGGCTGTGGGGAGAATATCAGAAGAGGATATTGTTCTGGAACCATTCGGCCATGGCGGCCTGGCGGAATAACGGCGGTATGGTCAGGAATATAAGAGTATCTGTCGAAAAGTTGCCGGGAGCCGAGGAGGTATCCCTTCCACGTTACATGACGGAACATTCGGCGGGCATGGATATCTTTGCCGCGGTCACGGAAGATACAATTATTCTTCCGGGTGAGCGGAAGTTGATACCCACGGGCTTGGCGATCTCTCTTCCGGAAGGATACGAAGCCGAGATCCGGCCGCGAAGCGGTCTTGCAATCAAATACGGCGTGACGCTCATTAACTCTCCAGGAACCATAGACGCCGATTATCGCGGCGAGATCGGGATTCTGCTCATTAATCACGGCAAAGAGCCTTATGTTGTGAAGAGGGGAGACCGGATCGCCCAGATGATTGTGCACCCGGTGTGCCGTGTAGAATGGGATTTGAATGGGGGGCTGGACGAGACATCCAGGGGAAGAGGCGGGTTCGGGCATACAGGATAAAAAAGTTTCAGGCCCAGGCGGGAAAAGCATTTTTCAACACTATGTGGGGACTGTAAAGAGGTTGGTATTCATGGGCAAGTACAAGATCAATAAGACATACAGGGAAATTAATGAAAAGATAAGACTCGGTCAGGTGGTCGTGGTCACGGCTGAAGAGATGATCGGCATTGTCGAGAAGCACGGCGATATCGAGGCCGCGAAAAAGGTAGACGTGGTTACAACCGGTACATTTGCCCCCATGTGCTCTTCCGGCGCTTTCCTGAATTTTGGACATACTTCTCCGAGGATCAAGGCTTCGAAAATATGGCTCAATGATGTCCCTGCTTACGGAGGGATCGCTGCCGTCGACTGTTATATAGGCGCGGCAGAGGTTGTGGAAGGTGACCCGCTCAACAGCGTGTATCCCGGTGAATTCAACTATGGAGGGGGACATGTCATAGAAGACCTGGTGGCGGGCAATGTGATACGGCTGCGCGCCGAAGGGTACGGGACGGATTGCTATCCATCGCGGAAGTTCGAAAAGAACATAACGATAAACGACCTCCGGGACGCCATCCTCTTCAACCCCCGTAATGCTTACCAGAACTACAGTTGCGCCGTCAACATGTCCGATAAGACCATTTATACTTACATGGGCGTGCTGAGGCCCCGCATGGCTAATGCCAATTATTCCACGTCGGGACAGCTCAGCCCTCTCTTCAACGATCCCTATTACAGGACGATCGGAATCGGTACGCGTATATTTCTGGGGGGCGCTCAAGGGTACGTGGCGTGGCACGGAACTCAGCATAGTCCTGATGTCGAAAGAAGCGCCAAAGGCATTCCGAAAACAGGAGCGGGCACAATCGCCACGATCGGCGATCTGAAGCAGATGAAGCCGCAATGGCTGGTGGGGGCCAGTATACTCGGCTATGGAGTTTCGCTATATGTAGGCATCGGTATTCCCATCCCCATACTGAATGAGGAAATGGCCCGCTCGACGGCCGTGAAGGATGAAGACATCTATACTCAGGTCTATGACTACAGCATGGATTATCCAAAAGGCGAACTGAAAAGCATTGCGGAGGTCAGTTATAAAGAGCTGAGAAGCGGCGCGATCACCGTCAACGGCAGGAAGATCACCACCGCGCCGCTTTCGAGTTATTATAAGGCGCGGGAAATCGCGGATATCCTGAAGGGCTGGATAGCCAGAGGAGAGTTTATGCTGGGTGAGCCGCAGCAACTGCTTCCGTCTGTTTCCGTCGGTTAGCTTCAAATCCGGCTCTTTGCTTGAGTCCGGTTTTGTGATTGAGATCACAAAACCGGATTTTTTTTGAAAATTATATTTTTAAGATTGTTCATTCCTTTTTTTTCGTGTATAGGTCTCATAAATATCTCTTTAACGCCGGCTTCTCCAGGGGGAAACAAGACCGATGAAGGTGGGCAGGTATCTTGTTATTTTCCTTCTCATTATGGGATTCCTGATCGTCTTTGGAGACAACGGACTCATCGATAATTTCGTCCTGAAAGAAAAGCATTCCATTCTGAGAGATGCGAACATGCAGCTTGTGAAGGAGAACAACAAGCTCAAACAGGAAATCGCCCTGCTCAAGAGCAACCCGAAGCACATCGAAGCCACGGCGCGCAATGACCTCGGCATGGTTAAGAAAGGGGATATTGTTTATAAATTTGTAAATTGAAGGGAGCCGCTGTTTGCTGCTGAGGTCTTGTGCTTTCGATTCCGTGCTGGCTGCAAATTCAGGAAAGACGGCGTTTCCGCGTGTTAAAGCTTTTTCAATTACGTCCGATAATGGACAATGTGAGCATTGGCCAGGAAATAGTCAGATTTTTAATGGTGGCCAATATAATATAGTAGAGAGCAAAAGCCTGAAAAAGGCAAACCACCCGAAAGGATGGGACGCAAAGTTTCTGGCCTAAGTCCTCTTGAGGGGATAGGGCGGCAGGGCTGCCGGGCAGGCATCGCATCCGGTTTCCGTATCGGATGAATATACGGTGTAAGATCATACCCGCCTCCTGAGACGCCGATTAGGCCGCTCTTTTCTAGTTTTTTGCTCTTCGTGGATTTCCCCGGCTGTTTTGCTTAAAGATGGAGATTTGATGTTCAGATTCGGACTGGAAAGCTTGTTTTCTGGAAAAGGCGTCGTCGGACTCGATATAGGATCCAGCTCGCTGAAACTGACGGAGATATCGGATTCGGCAGATGGATACGTTCTGAGCAGATTCTCCCGGCTTCCCCTTCCCAGGGGGGTTATCGTGGGAGGGAATCTACTGGGAAAAGAAGTTCTGGTCGAAAAAATTCGCCAGCTCTTCAAAGACTCCGGCTGCAAGGCCAAAAAGGTCGTTACCTCCCTGTCCGGGCATGCTGTTATTGTGAAGAAGGTGGGCTTTCCGGTGAGCGAGGAGGAAGAACTGCGCGATCTCCTGAATGACGAAGCCGAGAAATATCTCCCCTTTGACGATATCAAAGAAGTCAATTTCGATTTTCAGATTCTTGGAGAAAGCGATGTAATGCCCGGTCAAATGGATGTCATTCTTGCGGCCGCCAAAAAAGAGGTCGTCAAGAGTTATGTGGAGGCGATCGAAAAAGCGGGACTGAAAGTCGTTATTGTGGATGTGGACTCGTTTGCCCTGGAGACAATGTACGAGGCCAATTATGATTTCGAAGAACAGGATGTCATTGTTCTGGTGAATATAGGAGCCAGCATTACCAATATCAACGTCGTCAAGAGAGGCGGCTCCCTCTTCACGCGAGATTTTGCGATGGGCGGAGACTCCATTACAGAGAGTATACAGCGGAAGATCGGTGTCGATTTCGACGAGGCGGAAAAGATCAAGATTGCCGTAGTGGAAGGAGATCCGGATGAGCAGAGGATTCCTGCCTCGGAACTGATCGAGCTGGCGGATCCCATTTTTCTGGAAATAGAAAGGTCCGTTGATTATTTCAGGTCGATTTACGCAGGCGAATACATAAAGAAGCTCCTGCTCAGCGGAGGAAGCGCAAAGATTCCCGGTATTCTCCATGTCCTCACGCAGAAGTTGAATATCGAGGCGGAACTGGTCAATCCGGTCAGGAATATCCTGTTCGACAAGAGAGTGTTCGACCCGAAAGTGCTGGACGATATAGGTCCCGACGCCGCGGTGGCCGTGGGTTTATCCCTGAGGCGGGTGAATGACAGATGATAAAAATCAATCTTCTTCCATACAGGGAAAAGAAAAAGAGAGAAGGTCTGAAACGCGAGATGATCATTCTTTCCGCATGCGCCGCAATGGTTGTGGTCGCGCTGATCTCTTTACAGACGTACATGCTCTGGAGCACATCCGTGCTCGAGCAGCAGGTGAAGGATGCCGAGAACAGGCTTATAGGCCTGACCCGATCGGCGGGTGAGATTGATCGGGTGAAAAATGATAAACTCATACTCGAAAGAAAACTCGCGATCATCAACAGTCTGGAAGCTAACCGGCTCAAGCCCGTGCTCATTCTGGACGCCTTGACCACCCTTCTGCCTGCCGGGCAGTTGTGGATTACAAACCTGACCGCCAATGAAACAGATCTGCGGATCGACGGTATGGCCCGGGACAATTCGGCGGTTGCGCGTTTTATGAAAACCCTGGAGACATCGGTCTACATTCAATCCGTGGACCTGATTTCATCCAAACAGCAGATCATAGCCCATACGAAATTACAGGCATTCACATTGTCCTGTGTTTTGAAGAAGGCATAGTGTTATGAAGCTCGATTTGGAAGAAATCAAAAAAATGTCCCCCAGAAAGAAGGGACTGCTCGCCGCGCTTGTTTTTCTGCTTGCCGGTTACCTGTATTATTCCCTGCTCTATCAGCCCCTCAGTGAAAAAAAGAGCTCCCTCCAGGCAAAGCTCTCGCAAATCCGGCAGCAGATATCGGGCAAAGAACTAATTATCAAGGAGATCCAGAAAAATAAAAAAGAAGTGCTTGCACTGAAAGAATCCTTGCAGACAGCGCTGACCAAACTTCCGGATCAGAAGGAAATTCCCGGTCTTCTGAGTTCTCTTTCGGAAGAGGGGCGCAAAGCGGGGATGGATTTTCTGCTGTTCGAACCTGTGCAGCCGGTGAGCAAAGAATTTTATGCCGAAATTCCGGTAAAGGTAACGGTGAATGGCGGCTTCCATGATGTTGTCCGTTTTTTTGAGCAGGTGGCGAAACTCCCGCGGATCGTGAATATTACCGATTTTTCGATCTCGGCTGCGAAGGACGCCAAAGGCGATTCTAATATTCTGACAACTTCGTGCATGATCAAGACTTACATGTTTGTGGAAAAAGCGGCCGAAAAAAAAGATGAAAAGAAAAAATAAGCCATATACGGTTTATGGGCTACTGATTGCTGTATTTACAGTGCTGGGGGTGATTGCTCCTCTGCCGCCTTCGCCCGCGCGGAGTGAAGATCCGTATAAAATCGAGACATACAGCTATAATCCCGCCGGCAAGCCGGATCCATTCAACCCGCTGGTGAAAAAGGAAGAAGGGGTAAAAAAGAAATCCTCCGGGTCGGCCTTTCTTACGCCGTTGCAAAGACAGGATATCGGGCAGTTCAGACTGGTGGGCATTGCTGATTCAGGAAGCAGAAAAATAGCGATGGTCGTTGATCAGAAGGGCAAGAATTATATCATATCCCAGGGGACGCACATCGGCCTGAATAACGGACGGGTCAGCAAGATACTTGATGATCAGATCATTATTGAAGAAAAATTGAATGGGAATTCCGGTAAATCGAGAGTGAATCGACTTACCCTCAAGCTTTATCGTTATCAGGAAGAGGAAAAACCATGAAAAGGAACCGTCTTTCGGCAGCCATCCTAATATGTTTACCCGCCTTTATTCTTTGCATGGATCCCGCTGGTTATACAGAAGATCAGATATCGGGGGCGAGTTCCTCTCCCGCCGTAGTATCCGGGAATCCTCAGTCGCCGTCAAATGAAAAGGCGAACAGTGAATCGGTTCCGGACCTTTTCACAGAAAGGCCGAAAGATGAGAAGACCATGAATGTAAAAGAAGGCAAAAGGTATTTCGGCCACCGGATATCGCTGGACTTTCAGGACGCCGGTATCAAGAGTGTCTTCAGGCTGATTTCCGAAGTGAGCGGCGTCAATATTGTATCCGGAGAGGATGTCAAAGGAGTTATTACTGTCCACATGAGAAATGTACCCTGGGATCAGGCTCTTGAAACCATTCTGGATACAAACGGCCTGGGGATGAAGAGAACAGGCAATGTCATAGCTGTTTTACCTCTGGAAAAAATCAAAAAAGCGGAAGAAGAACGTCTGAAGGAGGATATCGCCCAGGGTAGAAAGACGCAGATTGCGATCGAGGCAAAGATCGTGGATATAACGACAAGTTATTCTAAAAAGATAGGAGTTCAATGGGGAGGCGGCTATGCCGTAAGCAGTAATTACTGGCTGCGGGGCGGCGGCGGCATCATGCCGACGGGCCTGACGGCTTACCCGGGCGGCGTCGGGGTCGTGAGGGATTCCTTCGGCAGCGGGGGAGACCTCTTCGGCACGAGTTATATCGCGAATCTGGCACACAGCTACACGGCCTCTCCTACGATCGGATTGTTGATAGGCGGTTCCCAGGCCATGCTGGATGCGCAGCTAACGGCCCTTGAGGGATCTGGGGAAGTGAAGATTCTTTCTTCTCCCAAAGTCACGACTCTCGAGAATGTAAAAGCCTACATAAAACAGGGTCAGGCTATTCCGATCATCACGAAAGCGACAACAACAGAGCCGGCGAAAACGGAGTACAAGGATGCCGTCTTGCAGTTGACGGTGACCCCGACAATTACTCCGGACGGCCGCCTTTCCCTGAAGATTCTGGCGACGAACGATTCACCGGATTACTCGACACAGACCGCGCAAAAGCTCGATAATCCTCCAATCAACAAGAGCGAAGTTGAATGCAACGTGATTGTAAGAGACGGCGAGACAGTCGTGGTCGGCGGGATCAGAAAAGTCACCGACAGTACAGGACAGAGTGGGATACCCTGGCTTTCGGAAATACCGATTCTCGGATGGCTTTTCAAATCCCAGGAGAAATCCAAAGATCAAAGAGAAATCCTGATTTTCATTACGCCCAGGATTGTCCAGGACGTGCAGAAAACAGCAGCGGCCAGGCAATGACTTCTCATATTACCCGGGGTAAGCAGCTCTTACGGTTGTGTGTATTCCCCCCCGCACATTGAATTTTCCGATCACCTCGACCTTTTTGGGATTGACTGCGGCTAAAAAATCATCCAGTATTCGATTAACAGCCTCTTCGTGGAATATCCCTTGATTGCGGAAAGAATTCAAGTAAAACTTCATGGATTTCAGCTCGACCAATAATCCCGATGGTATGTAAGTTATAGTGATTTCAGCAAAATCAGGCTGAGATGTCATCGGGCAAAGACAGGTGAATTCCGGGAAACGGATATTGACTTCGTAATCGCGATTCGGGTATTTATTTTCTATTGTCTTCAGCATGGAATTCCTTTCTGAAAATTTTCCGTCAGCAGTCGAAAAATCCTTGACTGCCGGGCATAAAAGCAGATTATGTTATACATCTTGCTGATTTTTTTATCATTCGCCGGAAACCCGTGTCAACGGGATTATAAAAAATCTTCTGCAAACTCTATAAAAAATAATTTACTTTTTTAAAGTATCGCCGGGATATATCCGCTTGACACACCCCGGGCTGTATGTTAGTAGCTTTCGGCTATGTGCGGGGATAACGACATGAAATCGCCCGAAATTTCGATCATGAACAGGGATATCGAGGCGAGGGATGAGTTTCTCTCTCTGGCGGAAGTGTATCTGAAGCAGAATTTATTCCAGGTCGTACTGGATATGGCAAGGGACAGACTCAACTCCGCACCGAATGAAGTCGACGCCAGGATCGTTTTGTATCGCGCATTGGTTGGTTTGAAGAGGGATGAAGAAGCATCGGGAATTCTGAAGGATATAGAATCCGATTTTCTCCGGTGGTCCCCTGTTTATGAATTGCTCGGTGATGTCTGCTGCCGCAGAGGTCTGAAGGAGGAAGCGAAAAGATACTACGAAATATTCGAGCTGCTGAACCCCGGCTCCTCCAGGCACGGGGAAATCGCCGAGAGGATGGAATCTCTTGCCGAAGCCGACCCGCAGTCGAAGGAGCCCGACAGCAAGGAATATACCCCGGAGATTTCATCGGATTTCCGAACAGTTACTATGGCGGAACTTTTTATCAGGCAAGGTCATCCGGACACGGCAAGACAAATTCTGGAGGAGATTCTCAAAACCGATCCCGGCAATGAGTCAGTATTGGAGAAACTGCGGGAGGCAGAGACTATGCTTAACCAGGGCAGAACAGGTGAAGTTTCCGGGAAAAGGGAGGCTGTCATAAGGGAGCTCAACGCATGGCTCGGCAAGATCAAAAGGTCCAGAGGTAATGTCCCGGCCCCTGCAAGTATTCCATGAAAGGATTTCCCGGCTCCGTTCGAAGCTGGATCGCCTTGAAATTGATGCTATTCTGCTGCTGAATCCGGCCAATATACGGTATCTGACGGATTTCTCGGGCAGTGACGGGGCACTGGTCATCGGAGGCGCGCGGGCCTTTTTACTTGTTGACGGCCGATATGTGACCCAAGCGCAGGATGAAGCGAAAGGCGCGGAGGTAATCGAATATCGGGACAAGATCGATGGTATTGTCCAGGTAGCGTGTGATTCGGGATTTAAGGCGGTCGGCTTCGAGTCGATGTCAATGTACGTTGATCAATTTCTGAAACTCCAAGCCAGGCTGCAGGGACTTCAACTGAAGCCGGTTTTCGAGGAAATCGAGTATATCCGGGCTATAAAAGATTCCCTGGAAGAAGAACGGATGAAGAAAGCCGCGGAGACGGCCTCAGGAGCGTTTCATTCCATTCTGGATTTTATAAAACCGGGTGTCAGGGAAAGAGATATTGCGCTGGAGCTGGACTACCGGTTGAAGTCGGCGGGAGCGGAGGACTGTTCGTTCAATACCATTGTCGCGTCCGGAACCAACACTGCTTTGCCGCATGCCAGGCCGGGGTTCAGGGAATTCACGCGCGGGGATTTCATTATTTTTGATTACGGCGCTGTGTATATGGGATATCATTCCGATGAAACCTGCACAGTCGCTCTGGGTGATGCGGATTTACGCCAGAGGAAAGTTTATCAGGTTGTCAAAGACGCTCACGACATGACCATTGATGCCGTGAAGGCCGGGATCTCATGTAAGGCAGTGGATCATATCGCCCGCGACTACATAGACAAGAAGGGTTTCGGTCCTTACTTCCGCCATGGCACGGGACACGGCGTGGGTCTTGAAGTCCACGAGCCTCCCAGGATTGCTTACAATTCAGATGCGGTTCTGGAAGCGGGCATGATTGTCACCATAGAGCCCGGCATATACATCCCCGGTCAGTGGGGCGTTAGAATCGAAGATATGGTCCTTGTGAAAGAGAATGGATATGAAGTTTTAACGAAGGCAACAAAGGATTTCAGGCTGGTCGGGTAACTATAATGGACGTCCGAAATATGTTGCCATGCCGGCCTCCAGCGTGAAAAACACCTGCCTTGCAGGCTGCTCAAGAATATGGGCGAAAGGCTGATGGCCTTGAACTCAGGAGTTGGGAAGTTTGGAAAGATAGGAGTCGAGAATGATGGATTTTCCAGATGATCTGCTTTACAGTCGAGAGCATACATGGGCGAGAATAGACGGCAATCTCGCGACGATAGGGATTACCGATTATGCACAGGAGAAACTGGGAGAGATACTCCATGTAGAACTCCCGCAGGCGGATTCATATGTGGAACAGGATGAGCCTTTCGGTACTATAGAATCCGCGAAGACAGTAACGGAACTGATTTCCCCGGTCAGCGGCGAAATTGTACGCGTAAACGAGGATATGGTCGATGACGTGGGGATAGTGAACAGCGATCCTTACGATACGGGGTGGATGATCATTGTTGAAATAAAAGATCCGGGAGAACTTGACAATCTTCTGGATTCCATGGAATACAAGGATTATGTGGGCGGTGAAGAAGGGCTGGATTGAGTCGCTGTGGAACAATGGAGAATTCTTCCCTATAGAAAAGATCATGCCTTTGCGAATATGGCTATCGACGAGGCCATATTCAGGGAAAATCAACGGCTGGAGAGTCCGCCGACCCTCAGATTCTATGGATGGCAGCCGCCCGCGGTTTCTCTCGGATACTTTCAGGATTTCGATAAAGAGGTCAATGAGGAATTCTGCCGCGAAAAGCGCATAGATATTGTCCGCCGCCCCACTGGAGGGAAGGCAGTACTTCACCAAAACGACTTGACGTATTCTCTTGTTGCCAGAGGCGATCATCCTTTGTTTCCCCGGGGCATTCTGGGGACCTATCTCGTCATCAGCAGATGCATTATAAACAGTTTATTAAGGATCGGGATTGATGCCCAAATGGAGACAGGGCATCGCTATCTCGAGTGCGATGATCTGAAGGCCTTTTGCTTTTCTGTTCCATCTCAATACGAGATTCTCGTAAAGGGCCGTAAAATCTGCGGCAGTGCCCAGGTAAGGTCGAACGGATCATTTTTACAGCATGGTTCAATACTGCTCGACTTCGATCCCGAAACGATCTGGGCGTCTATTTCCATGGGCAACCTGGCCCGGACAGCCTATCTGGATCACCTGAGGGATTCCGTCATTTCCGTTAATGATCTTCTGGAAAGCCGGATAACGGCCGATGACTTCAGCAGCATAGTGAAAGAGTCATTCGAAGACGTCCTTAATATCAAGCTTTGCGAGGGAGAACTGACGGCCCGGGAAGAGTGCCTGAAGGAGCGGCTCCTGGAAGAAAAATACAGAACGGATCTCTGGAATAGAAGCGCCGGAACGAAGAATGTTTCCAATTAATTTCTATTGACAAATCAGGCACTTTTGTATATACGAAGATCGTAATCATGTGAGATAGGATCATTGATTCAATTGTATCATCATGAAAGATCCGTTTGATTCAAATCTTCGAGGATTGGGGGGATAAAGAAGTCAGACCAGTTTCCCGATTGTGAGATAGAATCGTACTATCATTCATATGAAGAGCTGCGGTCGAATTCCCCCTGCTGAAAGGAAGAAAGAATTTATTGTGATCTTTTATAGATGAGCACCTTCCATTTCTTCATTGAGACCAGAAAACCGATCTCAAGAACCTCTTCATTTATGAATGTACGACCGGTTGCAGTAATGTCTTGAAGAGACATTGCGGTGGCTGCCTTTCCGTGGATTGCACGGGCGCATGGTTAGCATACAAGTACAAGGTACTGGGCATCAGGACTTCTGACAAGCCCGGTCTTTGGACAACTGTATAGACTCTTTCCCGAAGCATGACAGAAGGCGTAGAATACAGCTTCTTACGAGAAGATATTATAAAAATATTTACAAGAAAAGGAGAAATATTTTGGAAGTAAAGGTGATTGATAATGATATTGACAAGGCGCTGAAAGTATTGAAAAACAAGCTTTCAAAAAGCGGCTTGTTCAAGGAATTGAAATTGCGGAGGGCTTACGAAAAACCCTCCGTCAAGAGGAAGAGAAAAGCCATTGAGGCGCGAAGGCGTCTTGCCAAAGCCCAGAGAAGGCGATCATCGTAACGTTAATGCCGGCAGATGCTTGAATGGACGAGAAACAATATCTGGTAGACGCCTTATCGATTAATGAGTCGTGGCGGATGTTCCGCATCATGGCTGAATTTGTGGAGGCTATCCAAGAGCTCTCCAAAATCCGCCATGCTGTAAGCATTTTCGGCTCTTCCCGGGTGGGTCCGCAGGACGACTATTACAAGAAGGCGGAGTATCTTGCAAGGCGCCTGGCAGAGAAGGGATTCGGGGTGATAACAGGAGGCGGCCCGGGCATTATGGAGGCAGCCAACAAGGGGGCGACGGAGGGGGGAGGCATATCTGTTGGAATGAATATAAAGCTTCCTTTCGAGCAGAAGCCGAATCCCTATGCCAATCTGAGCCTCGATTTCAAGTATTTCTTCATCCGGAAGGTCATGTTTGTCAAATATGCGATGGCCTATGTGGTCATGCCCGGCGGTTTCGGCACCCTGGACGAGCTTTTCGAGGCCATTACTCTCATTCAGACCAGGAGGATTAAGAGCTTTCCGGTTATCCTTATGGGAAGCGATTACTGGAAAGGTCTTCTCGACTGGATAAAGGAAACGCTGCTTCGTGAGAAGAAGATCCTTCCGGAAGATATGGGCCTTTTCCAGATCATAGACGACCCGGATGAAGCAGTCAGGTATATACAAAAGTTCGTTATTATATAAGGCCAGGGGTGTCGAAGGAGGAGCTGTATGCCATGAGCCTTGTGCCCTGCGCCTTGAACCATAAATTATGTCCAGTCACGAACATGGATTGAAAGCGGCCCTCGCGGATATTGAAAAGGGAAAAGTCGCGCCGGTCTATCTCATTTACGGGGATGAGGACTTCCTTGTACGAGACGCGCTCGACAGGGTCATCAATCTACTCCTTCCCGAGGGAGACTCGGGGTTGCATCTCTTTTATCTGGACGGGGAGAACGATCTTGCTGAAAGGATATGCGAGGCCCTCCTTGCTCCGCCTCTGATACCGGGCAGAAAAGTAGTGGTGGTCAGGAATACCCGTCTTTTTCACTCCCGGGCCTCCACGCCCCAGTTGATTGCAAAGGCGGTCGAAGATATGGACAGCGATCCCCTTCAGACCGTTAAGAATTTTGTGAGTGCCATGCGAATGGCGGGATGGGCGCTGGATGATTTGCGCGACTCCGGCTGGAAAAAGATATCCGATCGGGAGTGGAAAAAAATTTCGGACGCGAGCGAAGGCGACCGCGCGAAGTGGCTTCCCCGGATGATAGAGCTGTGCGATCAATACGGTGTCGACCCGGGCACTCACGGAGAGAAGAACGAGAAAGAACTCGAGGCTGTCTTGAGAAGAGGAATCCCGGAGAACAATTGTCTGGTTCTGACGGCTGCATCTGCAGACAGGCGTAAATCGCTGTTCAAGGCCGTCTCGGAAACGGGCATTGTGCTGCATTTCTCCCGTGTCAAAAGCGAAGCGAGGCAGAGGGATATCGCCGTCGAGGTCTCGCGGGAGATCCTCTCGAAAGAGGGAAAAGGATTCGCGGCGGGCGCTTTTTCGGCCCTGGGAAGAAAGACAGGTTTCGACCCGGAAAAAACCATTTCCGAGGTCCGTAAATTGGTTGCGTTTGCAGGTGATAAAACGTACATAGATGAAAGCGATGTGGAAGCTGTTATCGAAAAATCCAGGGAGAATTCGGTATTTTCCCTGGCGTCCCTGATAATGGAGAAAAAAACGGGAGAGACACTGGCGGTTTTAAGGGATCTTCTGGACAAGGGCGTGCATTACCTGATGATCCTGTCAGTCATCATCCGGGAAATGAGACTGCTTCTTCAGGCGCGCATCCTGATCGACGCGGGAAAGCCGGCTTCTTTTGATTCCGGCATGCCTTTTGACCGGTTTCAGAGGACGGTATTTACACAGATCACAGAGCGGAGTCAATCAGGGGGACCTGAAGGAGATCTTGGGGGCCTGCATCCCTATGTCGTCTATCAGCTCATGAAAAACTGCGTTCGCTTCTCCACGAAGGAACTCATCTCCATCCTTGATCGTCTTCTTGAAACCGACATCGCCATGAAGACAACCGGCCGCGACCCGCAACTGCTCCTGGAGCGCCTGGTTTTGGACCTGTGCCGGGCGTAGGCTCACAATTTCTTCATGCGGGTAAGGAGCATTTTCTCCCTCCTGGAGGCGCGCTTTGACGGTCCTTTCTTTCTCGTTCCGGGTGACGGCCTGTCGTCTTCTTCCTTTTCGGTTTCTCCGTTTCCTCGGGGACCGGCTTCCATTCTCTCTTCGAAGATATGCGAGGGAATCGCCGCCGCCCCTGCCCGCTGGACGGCATTGGCAAGTTCCCGGTCGGAGGTGACGACGAGAATCTCTTCGCTGCTGTGCCTTACGATTCTTTTAATCACCTCGTCCGCCTTTTCACCCTTTTTTGAATAAATGATCAGAATTCCGCCTTCCCGTTCCCGTTCTTCTTCGGAGGGTCCGTTCAGCCATCCGTCGAAGACGACCGTGATCTTGTGCCCCCGGGTCTTTTTGTAGAGAGAAATCTTTCGGATCAGGGCTCTTCTTCCCGCTTCCAGGCCGATCCGCTCGAAACGGCGCATTCTGTCCGATTGCCTTATGAGATTGTATCCGTCAATTATGATGTTCATAGGCGGCCGGTGCTTCCGATCAGCGGAAATTGCAACCCCGCGGGAAATTTTCTCTTCTGCGCGTCCTCGAAATCACTTCTCTTCAAATCTGATTTATGGTAACACTCCCTTTCAATTCAGTTATATATGAGATAAGAGAAAAAATACAAGGAAGTTGTTGAAAAGCTCTTGTTTGAAGGCTGTTCAATAATATAGGCAAAAGGCTAACGGCGCAGGACTGAAGGCCGGGGGTGGCAAAAAAAGAAGCTGGGAGACCTGACGGCATCATGGGCCTTAATGCGGGTATAAAAAACAAGCTGCTATTTTTATTTATAATTCCATTTTTCCTCTTCATTGCCCTCCTCCCTTTCATGCCCCTCATGGAACCGGATGAAGCAAGGTACAGCGATATACCGAGCCTGATGAACAGGACCGGGGATTACGTAACCCCGCGGTTGAATCATGTCATTTATCTCGAAAAGCCTCCCCTTGCATACTGGGTGACCGCCCTTTTTTTTAAACTCTTCGGAGAGAACGAATTTTCCTCGCGGCTGTTCACAGCGCTCAGTGCATGGGGGTGTATTTTCCTGGTTTATTTCATGGGCATGGCCTTTCAGGACCGAAAAACGGGGCTGTATGCGGCGGCAATACTGAGCACGTTTCTCTTTCACTTCGTTATCGGAAGAATCAATATACTGGATATGCCGCTCACATTTCTTGTCGGTGTGGCAATTTGGTCGGGATATAAATACTTTGCGGGACGCTGCAGGAAGAGGCTCTGGCTCTATCTTCTCTACACCGCCTGCGCCCTGGCCTTTCTCACGAAAGGCCTGATAGGACCGGTCTTCCCCTTTGCCATTCTCATGATCTGGCTGGCGATAGAAAAGAGGTGGCGCGACATCCCGCGGATCATCTCTCCGGTCGGGATTGCCGTCTTTATTCTTATTGTGTCTCCGTGGATAGTACTCGTTCAAAAGGCAAACAGTGATTTCCTCAGATTCTTTTTCGTGCAGGAGCATTTCCTGCGCTACACGACGACCATGCACGGCCGCGATAATACCGTATTTTACTATATTCCGGTCATTGTCGCCGGGACCCTGCCCTGGTGCGCATTTCTACCCCAGGCATTCAGGGAGGGCGGCATCCGGTGGGGGGAACTTTTCGAGCGCCCGCACATCTCTTTCATGCTGACCTGGATATTATTCATCTTCCTGTTTTATTCCGTTTCCTCTTCCAAGCTGATCCCTTATGCCGGTCCCGTATTCCTGCCCCTTGCCGTCATATTTGCCCGGGTCTTCCGGCTCTATGAGGGACGCCGCGCCTGTAATCGTGACAAACCGGTTAATTATGCCTGGCGTATTCCGGTTATCCTGCAGTCCCTCCTGTTCATTTTACTGCTCCTGGCCCCCCTGTTTTTAAGAAGCATCGCTTTCGGTCGGGACCTTGTAATCATACAATCGGAAAAATGGTGGCTGCTGATCATTTTCCCGGTATTGACACAGATCATGATCGTTTTTCTGCCCGGTCTGATCGAAAAGAAGCGGAAAGGAGGATGGTTCCTGACGGTTTATTTGCTGTCCGCCGCATTCTTCGCGTCGCTTATTTTTCCGGCGGCCGACTTCCTCTCCCCCTATAAATCCGCATATCCTGTGGCCAGAGCTGCCAGAGAAAATGTACCGCCGGGTCAGGAACTTTATCAATACAAGATTTCCCTTTATGGCATGGATTTTTACGATAAGATCAGGACTCCTGTAGTGGAGGACTTTGGAGAGCTGGGATACGGCATCAAGCAGTTGCCCCCCGCCGAAAGAGCCCGTTTTTTTATTTCGGTACCGGAGTTTTATGAAAAGTGCAGGAACAATAAGGAAATCTACTGTATGACGCAGTACAGAGAGAGACTGGCGGAGCTCAAGAAAGCAGTACCCGAACTGGAAATATTGTGGGATAATGGCGCGTTTTTTCTTGTACGATTGAAGTGTTTTTAAGGTTAAGGGAAATGGGCATGAAGATAAGAAAGGATTTTTTGGCTCTCAGCAGACCCTCGATCGACGGGGAAGAGATCGAGAGCGTAACCCGGTGCATGAAATCGGGGTGGATTACCACCGGTCCTGTATGCAGGTCCTTTGAGGAAAAGTTTATGGAGCTTACGGGCGCGGCCGGCGCGGTATCCCTGAGTTCCGCGACTGCCGGCATGCATCTTGTGCTGTCGGCCCTGGGGCTGGGACGCACAGAAGAGATCATAACCCCTTCCATGACATTCGCATCAACCATCAACATGATCACCCTGACCGGGGCAAAACCCGTTTTTGTCGATGTTGATTACGGGACTTTGAATATAGACTGTGATCTGATCGAGGAAAAAATAACAGATAGAACGAAAGCCATTATACCGGTACACTTTGCAGGCGCGCCGGTTGATATGGATAAAATCCTGGCCATCGCCGGCAAGTATAATTTGAAAGTTATTGAAGACGCGGCGCACGCTGCGGGCACATACTATAAGGGTGTCCATGCGGGGGGATTCGGCGGGATCGCGATTTTTTCATTTCATCCGCTCAAGAACATCACCACCGGCGAGGGTGGGATGATTACCTTGAATGACGGGGAATTGGAAAGAAAGCTGAGACTCTTCAGGTTCCACGGGATTGAAAGAGACGCATGGAAGCGCTATGGCAAGGGTGGAAACCCGCAGTACGATATCACAGTGCCCGGGTTTAAGTATAATTTGACCGACATGCAGGCGGCGCTCGGAATGGCGCAACTATCGAGGCTGGATGAATTCAACAGCAGGCGGCGCCGACTCGCGGAGCTCTATCTGAACGGGCTTGCGGGCGCAAGGGGAATCGATCTGCCTGCCGTGCCGGATTACCCGCATACCCACGCGTGGCATCTGTTTGTCATAAAAGTCCTCTCCATGGACAGGGAGCGGTTCATGCAGAGATTGTCGGAATATAATATCGGATACGGCGTTCATTATCCTGCCTGCCACCTGCTCGATTATGTAAGAGACCGGTTCGGGACCGGCAAAGGAATGCTCAGAAATACCGAAAACGCGGCGGGGCGCGTGGTTTCGCTTCCGCTCTATCCGGCCATGAAAGACGAGGATGTATTCTACGTATGCGACGCCATAAAGGAGATTTTGCGTTATGGGTGAAAAAGGATCGGGAAGCGCTCAAAATATGGTTTCTGTGGTCATTCCGGTATACAACGAAGAGCAGGTATTGAGTCGCCTCATGGAGAGATTGAGGCCGGTTATGGAGCGGATCGGCAAGAAATACGAAATCATTTTTGTCGACGACGGCAGCCGGGATCGGTCACTCTCGATTCTGAAAGGTTTCACCGAGCACAATCACGTTAAAGTAGTAGAGTTGACAAAAAATTACGGCCAGCACGCGGCGGTGTTCGCCGGGTTCTCCGTTGCGCACGGGGATATTATTATCACGATGGACGCGGATCTCCAAAATCCGCCGGAAGAGCTTCCGAAACTTATCCGGGCGATGGACAGCGGCGACTACGATGTCGTCGGCACGATCCGCAAGGAGCGCAAGGACTCTCTGTTCAGAACCCTGCCGTCCAAAATCATCAATATGGTCGCCAGGAGGATAACAAAAGTGCAGATGACCGATTGGGGCTGCATGCTGAGGGCTTACCGGCGCACAGTGGTCGATCGGATGATCAACTGTCACGAACAGTCGACATTCATACCGGCTCTGGCGACCTACTTTGCCAAGAATGTGACGGAAATAGAAGTGGCGCATGAAGAAAGATATGCGGGGGAATCGCATTATCCGCTCAGGAAACTGATCAATCTGCAATTTGACCTCGTATCCTCGTTTTCGGATTTCCCCTTGAAATTTATCATGTACGCGGGCGTCCTGATGGCGTTCACGGGAGTCGGCTTCGGCGTAGTCCTCGGTGTAGCCCGTATCGCTTACGGCGCAAGGTGGGCCGCGGAAGGCGTCTTTACACTGTTCGCCATACTTTTTGCGTTTGTGGGATTCCAGTTCTTTGCACTCGGGGTCATGGGCGAATATATCGGCCGCATTTACAGGGAAGTCAGAAGGAGACCGGAGTTCGTCATCGAGAAAATATACACTTCTTCGGGAAGCAGGGAATGAAAGTCGTCGTCTTCGCCTATCATAATATGGGCATTGTCGGGCTTAAGGCACTGATGAGGGAGGGTTTCGAAATAACGGCCGTCTTTTCCCACAGGGATGATCCGGATGAAAATCGCTGGTTCGCGTCCGTTGTTGATTGGGCAAAGCAAAATCGGATTGCGGTCTTCTGTCCCGACAACGTCAACCTGCCGCAATGGGTTTCCATGATCGGGAGGATGTCCCCGGATGCGATTTTCTCGTTCTATTACCGGAACCTGATCTGTGATGAAATTCTGAACATTCCCCCTTGCGGCGCTTACAATCTCCATGGCTCGCTGTTGCCGGCTTACAGGGGGAGATGCCCCGTGAACTGGGTGCTCATTCACGGCGAAAGGAAGACCGGAGTGACGCTCCATCACATGATCGCCAGGGCCGATGCCGGGGATATAGTCGGCCGCAGAGAGGTTGCGATCGATTTCGAAGATACCGCCCATAAGCTTTTTCAGAAGCTCTGCGCGGCGGCGGACGAATTGCTGGCAGAGGTCCTCCCGTTGATCAGGAGCGGAAAGGCCCCGCGGATCAAACAGGATATCCAGTCGGGAAGCTATTTCGGCGGGCGCAGGCCCGAGGACGGGAAAATCGAGTGGAGCTGGCCCTCCCTGCGGATTTACAACCTGATCAGGGCGGTCACCGAACCCTATCCGGGGGCGTTTTCGTATCTGCCGGACGGGGAGAAACTCACGATATGGTGGGCGGTCCCCGAGCGGCAGAAGCATCCTGTTCAACCTTCCGGCGCCGTTTATACCGACGGACATCATGTCTACGTGAGCACGGCGGACGGCCGGCTCCGCCTCGAAGATGTCCAAACCGCAAAAGGGCGTTTACGGGGCGAAAAAATACTTAAATATTTCCAAAGTAAAAAGGGGCTGGTGCTGCAATGAAGATATTGATTCTGGGCGTAAACGGTTTTATCGGTCATCATCTGACCAACCGGATTCTGGATAAAACCGACTGGTCGGTATACGGGATGGATCTGGCGTCCGACAGGCTGGATAAAGCCATGGATCATTCCCGGTTTCATTTTCTGGAAGGCGACATCTCCATCAACAAGGAGTGGATCGAATACCATATCAAGAAATGTGACGTAGTTATGCCTCTCGTGGCAATAGCGACGCCCAAGCTTTATGTCGAAGACCCTATCGGGGTTTTTCATCTCGATTTTGAAATGAATCTGCAGATCGTCAAGCTATGCGTTAAATATCGCAAGAGAATTGTCTTTCCTTCCACATCGGAGGTATACGGTGCCTGCCCGGACCCGGAATTCAAGGAAGACGAAAGCTATCTGGTTGTGGGGCCGATACAGAAAGAGCGCTGGATATATGCATGCTGCAAACAGCTTTTGGACAGGGTCATTTATGCCTACGGCACGAGAGGGTACTTGGAATTTACGCTCTTCCGCCCGTTCAACTGGGTCGGTCCCAGGCTCGATTCCCTGGATGTGGCGAAAGAGGGGAGTTCGCGGGTCGTGACCCAGTTCATTGCCGAACTCATGATGAAACGTCCTATCACGCTTGTGGACGGCGGGAACCAGAAGCGTTGTTTTACTTACGTGGATGACGGGATAGGGGCATTGATGAAGATTCTCGAAAACAGGGATAACTGCTGTAAGAACCAGATCATCAACATCGGCAATCCCGCGAATGAATGTTCCGTCAGGGATTTGGCCTTTCTCTTGAAGAAACTGTTCAGTGAGCATCCAGACCATAAACATGACGGGAAATTTTCCGATATCATCGAAGTATCTTCCGAATCTTATTACGGGAAGGGATATCAGGATATTTATACAAGGAAGCCTTCTATAGAAAAAGCGCAGGAACTGCTCGGCTGGGAACCTGTGGTCGGGCTGGAAGAGTCGATGAGGAGGACATTGCACGCATTTTTGGAGGAGAATGAAAAGTAAGACGTCGCCCTATCCCGCTTCCCCTTGATCCCGTTTTGTCATTCCTCATTATGACAAAACATCCTCGGACGGGAGCGGTCGGAGGAGGTGATTCTTATATCAAAAGAACAGAAAATCCTTGGTTTGAAAATCGATGTCGACACCTACCTGGGTATGAAAAAAGGTGTGCCCCGGCTGCTTTCCACTCTCAGGAAGCCGCAGATAAAGGCCACGTTTTATCTCAGCATGGGACCCGATTCATCCGGCAGGGCCGTTTTCCAGCTTTTGAAGAATCCTCTGTTCTTTAAAAAAATGCTGAGGACGGGAGCCGCCCGCCTTTACGGCCTCAGGACCGCCCTGTATGGTACTTTGCTTTCCTCTCCCATGATCGCCCTTTCTTTTCCCGAAACAGTGAAGCAGATTCTGGCGGAAGGGCATGAAGTGGAATTGCATGCCTGGGACCACCGGCGATGGCAGGATGAGCTTTCTTTTCACTCGAAAGAATGGATCGAGGACTGGTTCCATAAGGGTATGGATGCCTATCGACGGATAACCGGAAAGGATCCTCTGTCCTTCGGCGCGCCTGCGTGGATGATCGACGACAGGGCCCTGGAGATTATCAGGAAATATTCGTTCCGGTACTTGAGCTGTTCCCGGGCGAAGAAACCGTTCATCGAGGAAATTACGGGGGTAATGGAAATCCCGTCGGACCTTCCCTGTTTCGAGGAAATCGGAGGTGAGCACGGGGTGGACATCCTTCTTTCCTGCCTGAAGGCAAAAGGGATTCATGTCCTGCCGGTCCATGCAGAGGTGGAGGGGGGCATATGGAACAAATATTTTATGGATTTGCTGGAAGGGGTCATTGCCGCAGGCTGTGAAATTGTTCCCCTTTCACGAGTCGGGGCATTACTGGAAGCCGAATCCCTGCCCCGCAGAAAATACCGCTTCGATCTCCTGCCCGGCCGCAGCGCGAAGTGCGCGGTATGAAAACAGGGAACTGCTGGGTTGTTGACGAACTCTACAGGCTTTATCATGATCTGCTTGTGGAACCATATAGTCTGTTATCAAATCCAGAGTCTTTGAAAGCCCTTAACCCGGAACTCCCGGCGCTGAACCTGAGGGCGAAGCCTGAGTGCAGATGAACGTTTTTCAACCGCCTGCCGGAAAATTATGGACGATAGTAATAACAGGAATAAAGAAAAACTCGCCGAGCTTTATCCGATTGTCAGGGAAAAGAGGGTTCTGATCCTTGCTCACGACAATCCGGACCCCGATGCCCTGGCATCCGCGTTCGCCCTGAAATATCTGCTTTCCGCCCTGTGGCGGATAAGTGGCACGATCGCATACGGTGGGATTATCGGAAGAGCCGAAAACAAGGCGATGGTAAAATACCTGAAGATCGATCTTCGGCCTGTATCCGGGATCAAGATGGGGAGCTTCGGCGTCATTGCCCTGATTGACAGTCAGCCCGGCTCGGGAAACAACTCTCTTCCCGAATCGGTCATTCCCGATGTCATTATTGATCATCATATGCCGGTTTATGAGGAATCGCTGAAAGCGCGCTTTCACGATATCAGGACGAATTACGGGAGCACGTCGAGTATTCTGGCGGGTTATCTGATCGCTTCGGGCCTGTCTTCAATTGATCCCCGGGTGGCTACAGCCCTCTTTTATGGCATCCGGTCCGATACCCGTGATCTCGGGCGGGAAACAGGTCCTCAAGATATAGCCGCGTACAGTCATCTTTACCGCTACGTGCCTTTCAAAATCCTTTCAAGGATTGAGCATCCGAGACTGCCCCGTGACTATTTCCGGACCTTTGAAAGGGCAATCAGCAGGGCGTTGATTGACAGAGACGTGGTAATATCGGACCTCGAGCAAATCTACAGCCCGGATGCGCTTTCCGAGATAGCCGATCTGCTGATCCGCGTCGAGGGTGTGCAGTGGGCCCTGTGTATCGGAGAATTTCACGGAGATATCTATTTCTCGCTCCGCACGTTCCATCCGAAAGGTCATGCAGGGTCTGTGGCCCGTAAAATGGTCCGCGAACTCGGCTCCGGAGGGGGGCACCGCATGACGGCCGGCGGCAAAATCACCTATGCGCTGAACTATCAGGAAATGGTCCGGACAGTAATAGACAGATTTCTCAAAGAGATAAGAAGAAGGGATTTCAAAGGAGAAAGACTGTGAGTGAGACCAGGGGCAAAAAGGCACCGGATATCATCTGCTTTTGCCTGCACACGAATTTGCTCTGGCCTTCAGTGCACGGATCGTCCTGCTGTAATCTCCGTTGTTGAAGACAGCGGAGCCGGCGACCATAATATCTGACCCGGCGTCGGCGATCAGCCCTATATTCTCCAGGGTCACTCCTCCGTCGACTTCAATAAGTGTGGAAGGTGAAAGAGACTGCGCCATTTCCTTGGCTTTGGCGATCTTCGGCAGCATTCTTTCAATAAAAGCCTGTCCGCTGAACCCCGGATTGACTGTCATAACAAGAAGAATATCCACGTCATTCAATATTTCTTCTATCTGGGCCAGGGATGTGGCCGGATTCAGGGATACCCCCGCTTTTTTTCCCAGGCTTTTGATAAGAGAGAGCGTCCTGTGCAGGTGATTGGCCGCCTCGACATGTACAGTGATGATATCGCTTCCCGCCGCCGCAAAGGCGTCTATATACGCCTCGGGCCTTTCGATCATCAGGTGAACGTCGAAGGGAAGACGGGTGATTTTTCTCAATGACCGGATGACGGGCGGCCCGATGGTTATGTTAGGCACGAAGTGACCGTCCATTACATCGATATGGATCAGATCCGCTCCGGCCTTTTCCACCGCCCGAATTTCGTCTTTCAGCCTGCCGAAATCAGCAGATAAAATGGAAGGAGCAATCAGTTTTCTGTTCTCTGACATTCGGGATCCGCATACCGGGAGTGTAAACAGTTTGAGCCAAGGAGCTGCTGTTAAAATTTAAGAACCAGGGAATGAACCTTTCCGGTATCCACCTCTCTGACACGCAGTCTCAATTCTTTGGCTTTCTTCGATTCTCCGGGAAAGAATATAAAGCCGTATGCTACTTCCTGAGGAGTCACTGCGCGATTTTCCAGAGACCTTGTCTGGAGGTCATCCCTGATGGCATGTCTCGCTTCCGGATCGGAGAGCCCCTTGGCTCCGCCGATAGTCAAACCTGCAGCCGCACCGACCGCCGCTCCCCTCATTGCGGCCTCGCCCACGCTGCGCCCGGATACGATTCCAATCGCCGCCCCGATGATGGCCCCCGCCGTGCCTCCCAGCAGTCCTCCCTTCCCTGCTTCGGGTGCGAGTTTTCCAAATTCCGTCTTCTTCTCGATCCTGTCGTAAGCCAGCCCTGCATCCAGGACAGGCCAGAGATTGTTGTCGACATCGACAAGAAAGGTCTGGTTCCCTATGATTTCGATCTTGTGGGTTCCCTTGTTATCGAAGATAACCTGAACCGGCAATACACCGGCTCCCAGTATATCGAAACCGAACGCCGATGCCGCCTCGTCTTTATTGTCATACGCCCTGGCTGCGATTTCAGCGCCCGCCGCCTGGGTCGCATTCGGATATGCTGAAGGCAGTTTGAACGGGACGACCTGTCTTTCGTACTTTGCGCACGAAAGTAACAGAATGGATGCCGCGAGCAACAAAAAAACCGCCGATTTCTTATATTCATTGATTTTCATGGATTCGCTATCCTTTTTTTGAAAAATAGTACACAATGCCCGTGACGAATGTCAACAAATAAAGGTAAAGGACGCCGGGCTTGAAAAACTCAGGGCGGAAGCGTACGCATGTTAAATTCTCTCTTTTTTGCCCCTGGCCTTTCGCGGCTCATCCCTCGACAAGCCCGGGATGGCGCCTTCTTTTCAATCTTCGCTCTGTGTCTCCAATATAAAAACTTGACAATAAATGACAGGGGACATTATCCTCCGGCTGAATCCTTTCCCGGAATTTGCGCAAATGTTTTTAATTTATAATGTATTGCTGGCCTTAAGCACCGCTTTCCTTGCTCCTTATTACCTCGTCAAGGTTTTCTTCGGCGGCAAATACAGAAAAAGCATCGGTCCGAAATTAGGGATCGTACCTTCAGGGATTTTTCAGGATATGAAAGGCGAGCCCAGGATATGGGTGCACGCGGTATCCGTCGGAGAAGTGAATGCCGCGGTTCCGATCATTGCTTCCCTGAGAGAGAGCCTTCCCGGGGCCTGCATTGTGCTTTCGACGGCCACGGAAACGGGGCAGGAGGCGGCGCGGAAAATGGCGCTATCCGCCACTGCCTGTATTTATTATCCCCTTGATATCCCGGTTGTGATTCGGAAATTGCTGAAAAGGGTCGATCCCGACATTTTTGTCATTGTGGAGACCGAGCTCTGGCCGAACTTTATTCGCATCTGTAAAGAGAAAGGGAAGAAAATCGTCATGGTCAACGGGCGGATGTCTCCGAGGTCATTCAGGCGGTACTTTGCCACCAGATTTTTCTGGCAAAGAGTACTGGCTTGCATCGACGGACTCGGCGCCATTTCAGAGACCGATGCAAAGCGGTTTAAGGCGGCCGGCGCATCCAGCGATAAAATCCGGGTCCTTGGAAACTCAAAGTATGACGCCTTGTCGATGAGGGTCGGCCCGGAGTTGAAAGATGAAACAGCGGGCCGGTTGAACATCAGGCGGGATGCAAAAGTCCTTGTGGGGGGGAGCACGCACGAGGGCGAAGAGAAAATCCTGTTCTCCGTCTACAGGCGTGTTCTTGCATCTTATCCGGATCTTCTGCTCATCATCATCCCCCGTCATGTTGAGAGAGGGCGCGACATACTTTCCTGCGCTGCCGGGGAAGGGTTCGAGGATTGCATTGCAATGTCCGATATCCTGAATGGAAGGAAGCGGGAAGGCGAACGCGTTGTAATAGTCGATGTCATGGGAGAACTTTTTAAAATCTACAGTATCGCATCGGTAGTCTTCTGCGGGGGCAGCCTGGTCCCCCGGGGGGGGCAGAATATACTGGAGCCTGCGGCATGGGGAAAAGTGGTCCTTTACGGTCCGTTTATGGATGACTTCATGGACGAGAAAGCGCTCCTTGAACAGGCCGGGGCGGGAATATCCGTGAGGAACGGTGAGGAGCTTCAGAGAAAAATCATCGATCTGCTGGGAGATCCCGATGCGCTTTCGCGGAAAGGAGAGGCGGGCAAGAAAATCATCCGGGAAAACAGCGGGGCGGCCTTGAGGTATGCTGAAATGATTTTGCAGACGATAATGGGAAAAATCCCAGGTTCCAAGTTTCCAAATGCCGAATAAATCCTGAACGTCAAATTCCAAATAAAAACGGGAATCTCCCCTTTGTAAAAGGGATGCATAGAAACCAAGCATCCTGTTTTTCCGATTTCCCTCTTGCGAAAAAAGGGCCAGGGGAGATTTGATAGAATTTTTCTAATTATCCTTTTGTGTCTCTCTTCACATAATCCTCCCATTTGTCGTCGACCCACGCCTGAAGCTGATTGAGCTGCTCAATACTCATCTTCTTGAATCTCCCCTGCCTCTCTACATACTGGATGACAGGGCGGCGGGCGCCCTTTTCCGCAAGGGTCCTGCTTCGGCCGGTCAGGCGAAGCCTGCCGTTTTCAATCTCCAGTAAAACGGTGATTCCTGTCTCGACTGCGAGCCTCCCCATTTTCACAGTATCCTTCGGCGGGTAAACCCATCCGGGGGGGCACGGTGTATGGATGTGAATATAGCGCGTGCCCTTGATCTTTTTCGCCTTGACGAATTTTTCGTAGAGATCGATGGGATATGAAGGGGATGTCGTCGCGATGTAAGCAATATCGTGCGCCTCCATGATCTTCGTAAAATCCTTTTTGTGCTGCTGTTTTGTCAGGATAGGCGTGGTCGAAGTCAGGGCGCCCAGGGGCGTGGCGCTGGAGCGCTGCGTGCCCGTATTCATGTAGCCTTCGTTATCGTAACATACATAAATGAAATCCGTTCCCCTTTCCGCGGCACCGCTCAGCGACTGTATTCCCATGTCGAAGGTCCCTCCGTCACCGGCGATGGCAACTACGGTGATATCCGATTTATTCAGGGCCTGCAAACCCGCCACGATCCCGGACGCCGATGCCGCCGTACTGGCGAACGAACAGTTGAGGCAGGGGACCATGACCGGCGTACTTGGATATAACCCATGGAGAACGCAAAGACAACTTGCGGGCAGCGTGACAATCGTGTTCTCCCGCAAGGCCTTCAGAGCAAACCGATAAGCGAGAGAAAGGCCGCAGCCCTGGCAGGCCCGGCTTCCGGGCAGGATGTATTCTTTAGCGTTGAGTTTGAATAAATTTTCCGGCATGTTGTCTCCTGACACTGATATTTTACAAATTTCGTATTCTGTTATCCTGTGTGGCAATTCAGCCACACGGTCGGCTTTTCCGCCTGGCCGGCTTTCATGCCGGCATGGGCGCTTCGGGCCGCTTCCGCAATTTCACCGGCCTTTACATCTCTCCCACCGAGGCCGGCGATGTAATTATATACAGGGATGTTCGTTCCCGTTCCGTACAGGGCTGCTTTCAATTCCGAACAGAGCCCGCCTTCAAAACCATAGCTTATGCTCTTCTCGAATACGGCGACAGCTCCGGCCTTTTTGAAGGCCGTTCTGACTTCATCTTTCGGGAAAGGCCTGAAAACCCTGACCCCCACTACTCCTGCACGCACCCCGTCGTTTCTCAGCATATCGGCGGCCACGGTCGCCTCGCTGGCAATGGAGCCCATCCCTGTCAAAATGATTTCTGCGTCTTCTGTCCGGTATTCCCAGATCATGCCTCCGTGGTCCCTGCCGAAAGTGTCGCTGAAATCCCGACTGACAGACGTAATCACCTCTCTGGACCCGTCGAGGGCGGCCTGCAGTTTATAGCGCATTTCCATGTAACCGTCGCACAATACCCCCTCCGAATTCTCTCTTCGCCACGGGAACAAGACGGGATTGAGATTTTTTGGATTCTCCGGGGAGAGGATCGTGTGGGGTTTATACGGGGGGAGAAAATCCTTGACCGCGCCGGGCCCGGGAATCTCGACGGGCATCATGGTATGGGACAGAACGAATCCGTCATAACAGACCATGACAGGCACATAGACATTCTCCGCGATTCTGTAAGCCTGGATAACCGTATCCAGTATCTCCTGATTGTTCCGGCAGTATATCTGGATCCACCCCGTATCCCTCTGGGCAAGAGAGTCCTGCTGGTCATTGAAAATGGTCCAGGGGGCGCCCACGCCCCTGTTGACGCAGCACATGACGATGGGAAGCCGCGAGCCGGCGGCCCAGTGGAGTTGCTCATGCATGTAAAGAAGCCCGTTGGCGCTTGTGGCGGTAAAGACTCTGGCGCCGGTCGTCGATGCCGATATGCATACGGTCATGGCCGAGTGCTCGCTTTCCACCCTGACATATTCGGCACGCAGTTTTCCGCTTTCAATGTACTGCGACATGATCTCCGAAAGCTGAGATTGCGGAGTAATGGGGTAAGCCGCAACGACCTGTACACCACTGAGCAATGCGCCTGTAGCGGCGGCCTGATTGCCCGTCATAATCTGGACGTCACCCATTTTGCCTGTCCTCCCTTACCATTGTGATCGCTTTCGGGGGGCATTCCTCAGCGCAGACACCGCACCCTTTACAGTATTCCAGATCGATCCTCACCGGGATCCCGGCCTTAACGACTCCTTCCGGGCAGTAAAGCCAGCACAGGAAACAGGCCGATTTTTTCTTGAGGGACGGAATGCATTTCTGATGATCGATTACCGGCCTGGAGCTTCTCCAGTCCCCGGTCTTGCCGGCTTCTCCAACCGCCGGCTCTCCCATGGCGGATATACTGTTGTCTCTCTTACTCATGTTGTATTCCCCGTCAATTCACCTTTTTCATTACTGCTGTCTCGTCATACGCCGCCTTCACGGTAGAGAAGTTCCGGGCCACGGCCTCTCTGGATATCTTTCCACCAAGAGCCTTTTCAATATTTTCCAGCGAAAGCATACCCGATGTCTTTGCGAAAGCGCCCAGCAGGGGTGTATTGACTACCGGAGCCCCCTCTTTGATCAGATGGTGTTTCAGGGAGATGGCCGCAGCATCGACGGTTGCAATGTCAAAGCACCCCTCAATGTCTATTTGTTCCGGAGAAAGGGGTGTATTGATGATTATGAGCCCTCCTTTTTTCGCCTTGGCGATAATATCGACAACCTTGAAAAGCGTCTCATCGAGCACCACCACTGTGTCCGCCTTTTCTATCTGGGAAAATGTCCGGATGGGTTCATCGGAGATTCTCGTGGAAGCCGTCAATGGGGCTCCCCGCCTCTCCGGGCCGAATGTAGGCGCCGAAGTCACTCCTCTGAATCCCTGAAGGTAGGCGGCTTCGGCGAGAATCTGCGCGGCAACTACCACTCCCTGGCCACCCCGTCCATGCCATAATATCTCGTGCATGATCTGCCTCTTTATTTGTGTTGATATTTTTAGAAACAGCTTGCCCTCAATAAAAAAGCCATGGATTAGGTCACCCATGGCTTTCAGGAACGATTTATGTATGGTTATGTCCTAAAAACGACGGGTGCCCTCGATTGCACCCAGAAGAAGAGCGAGCAACAAAAGACGCAATAACCCGGCGGGATTTCTCAATGCTCTTCTTGTAAATAGGATCATAATCATAGTCTCAAATTTTGAGACAGTATGTCACTCTTCTGAAAAAAGTCAATCTTTTTTTGAAAAGAAAATAAGCTTGATTTATATCCTAAAATTTATCTTGACAAAATCCATGGTTAATCTAAATGTATAACAAACGTCATTTCCGTCAGATAATCCTGTTAATCTTTATTCCGGACTGGAAGCATAATTTTACGCGTCATTTCTAAACTTTTCAAAAACTCATATTAATCAAACACTTACAAACGCCATGGGGCTTTTGTCCTGTGAGCCGCAAGGAGGTGATGAAAGAGCGGGGACAAAGGTAAGGACTTTGCAGGACATAAATCAGGACAGAAAGGGGGAGACTCTATGGATGGACAGGAAGATAAAAAAGGTCTGACTCGGCGTACTCTGATAAAGGGTGCAGCGGTCGGAGCAGGCGCCATAGCCCTGACCGGACTTGGTTTAAGAGAAGTCAACGCGGTGCCCCCTCCCAAGAAGTGGGACAGGACGGCGGATGTCGTGGTCGTGGGATCGGGTTTCGCGGGCCTCGCTGCGGCCATAACGGCCACGGAAGCGGGGGCCAAGGTAATCGTTCTGGAGAAGATGCCCACTTACGGCGGAAATTCCATCATAAACGGCGGCCAGATGGCTGCCTGGACCTCCAAGATACGCAAGCAGAGGACTGACCTTGAAGCAGACAGCCCTGAGCTGATGTACCAGGATATGATGAAAGCCGGTCATAATCTAAACTGGCCCGATCTGGTCAAGACAGTAGTCAACGGAGCTCCCGATGCTTTGGATTGGCTTGTGGATCTGGGCGTGGACTTTCCGCCGGGATTGATAATCCAGGCGGGCGGCCATTCGCGGGCGCGGACGCACCAAACCAGGAACATAAGCGGGGCGGATATCGTCAATGCTTTGTACCGCGCCGCCAAGGAGAAACGTATTCCCGTTCTTCTGGAATATCAGGTTACCGGGATCGTGAGAGAAAAACCGCTCTCGGGCAGGGTCTTGGGTCTTCAGGTCAATGCCAGGGGCAAGACAATGTATTTCAAGGCCTCGAAGGCGACTGTTCTGGCGAGCGGCGGCTTTTCGCGGGACGTGAGCATGAGAACCAAAGAGGTGCCGTATCTCACAAAAGAATGGCTATCGACCAATCAGCCGGGGGCCACCGGGGAGTCCATCAGGGCCGCAGAAGACATCAGGGCGGCAACGACGCAGATGGATCGCATTCAGTTGTATCCTTTTGCGGATCCGAATACGGGCATCCTCGATAAACCGGCGCTTATCCCCTTCACTTCACCGGCATTCGCGATATACGTATGGAAGGATGGCAAGAGATTCATCAACGAGCTGGCGCCAAGAGAGGCGATTGCCAATCATGAGGCATTTGTGCTGAAGGAAAAACCGACCTGGACCATTTTCGACGATACCTCCTGGCGGAATTTCACAAGAAGTGAAGTGCTCACCGATGGGATCGCCAAGAAAAGGATATTCAAGGCGGACACCATTGAAGATCTGGCCAAGGCCGCCGGTATCGACCCAGCGGGTCTTGCCGAGACAGTCAAGAAGTATAATTCCTTTGTGGACGCGGGCGTCGACAAGGATTTCGGAAAACCGAGGCTCCGGGCGAAAATCGAAATGAAGCCGTTTTATGCGGTTCCGCAATGGCCGGCGATACACCATACTATGGGCGGGTTACAGATAACCACCAGAGCTCAACTGCTGGACAGGGAAGGCCGGGTGATACCCGGGCTGTATGCCGCGGGGGAGGTCTCCGGAGGAGTTCATGGCGGCGACAGATTGGGCAGTTGCGCGATTACCGACTGTATAGTGATGGGAAGAATAGCCGGGAAAAACGCCGCATCCGGGACTTGAAATTCACGGGAAATCACTCCGTCGAAGGGCGGCCGCAAGGCCGCCCTTTTCAGTATCGATGATCCCTCTCAGCCCCCCGGTATTTTCATCTCGAAAGTCTTGTGGCATTCGAGGCAATAAGTCTTGGATACGCTATGGGCGTGGTGGCATACAGTGCAGGCGACGTCTCCGAGATGTGATTTATGGGGATTGCGGTCGGGAAAATCTTTCGGGGCTGTTTTGGCCTCCAGTTTGTCCAGCGGACCGTGGCAGGCGAGGCACCGGTCGTTATTCACGGTGTCGCCTTCCCTTGGAAGTGACTTGCCGTGGCATCCCATGCAATCGACATTCTTCTTTGCGTGGATTGAATCCAGGTACGGCGATTCCGCCCAGGAAAGGAACACCTTTTCCATGAGCTGCATATCCTCCTTCGAGGGCGCTCCCATGGAGGTTTTCTGATTATAGACTGTAAAGCTCTTTCCCGGGGTCCAGTTGTGGCAGACCAGACAATCCAGCTTTGTCTGGGGTTTTTCATGGGCGCGGTGCAGTCCTGCCGAATAGGCATTTGCTTCCGCTTTGCCCGAGAATTCCGGTGCGTGGCAGGGAGCGCATATGGAAATATCATCCCCGCTCACAGACTGATGTCCCTTGGGGAGGACTTTATTCAGGTCGGCGTGGCAGGCTTTGCAAGAATGTGAGGTCTTCGCTGGTTTTGCCGCATCCACGGCCTTTTCGCCGGTCGCGTAAAGGAGGACGAAAAAGGCAAACAGCGCCGACAAGAACAGCACAATTCTCTCCATGGCTTTTCTCCGCGAATGTTTATAGTTATCCATGGGCTTAAGGTTCCTCCTTCTTTTTCAGGATCGCGAAGCGTTTTTTTATTTCCCTCGACAAGCTCAGGATGACGTCTTCTTTTATCCTTTGCCTCTGGCCTTATTTATACTAATCTTGGAGTTTTCAGAATTTCAAGATTTATTTTCATGCACGGCGGATAAATTCCCTCGATATTTTCTCCAAGTCCGTTGACTCATCCGGCAGGATTTGTTAAACAGGGCGAAAAGGATGCTGGAGGAAATGACATGGACCTGAAATTGAAGAATAAAGTTGCGCTGGTGGCCGGCGGCAGTATGGGGCTGGGAAGGGCCGTTGCGCTGGAATTGTCGAGAGAAGGGGCAAAAGTCGCTATCTGCGCCCTGGATGACCCCAGTCTCCCGGAAGCGGCGGAAATGATCAGGAAAGAGACAAGCGGTCAAGTATTTTCGATCGCGGCGGATGTGACCGATCTTGAGCAGGCCAGGAACTTCGTCCGCAGCTCAATAGACCACTTCGGAACAGTGGATATACTGGTCAATAACGCCGGAGGGCCGCCCTCGGTCAGTTTTCTCGAAATCGGCGACGATCTCTGGTATTACGGGGTCAGGCTCAACCTGATGAGCACGATTGCAATGACCCGCGAAGTGGTGCCTGTCATGAAGGAAAAGAGATGGGGCCGCATCATTAATATGACTTCCATCGCGGTCAAGCAACCCATAGACGGGCTGATCCTGTCCAATACGGTCCGCTCCGGCGTGATCGGTTTCGCCAAGTCCCTGTCCAACGAACTCGCTCCATACAACATCACCATAAACAGTGTATGCCCCGGATACACTCTGACGGACCGCGTCAGGAATCTCGCAAAGACGATCGCCGGGAAAGAAAAGACGACCCCGGAGGAAGTCATCAAAAAATGGGAATCTGAAATACCCATGAAGAGACTTGGCACTCCGGAGGAATTCGCAAGCCTTGTGACTTACCTTGCTTCCGAACAGGCCGGCTATATAACAGGGGCGGCTATTCAGATCGACGGCGGATGGTACAAAGGGGTGATGTAAATTAAAGGCTCAAGGCTAAGGGCAGAAGGCCCAGGTGGAGGTAAAAGGGGGCTGTCGGGGTTTCCGCTGTCCTCGAGGGGGACGCTAATTCTGATCTGATTTCAATTTCCATCCCGCTGCCTTCTGCTCTCTGCGGTTTTTTTCTGTAGCATCGCCGTCCTCAAGTTGTCCCGGGCCTGCTCCATCCCGGGATTTATCCACAGGGCTTCCCTGAAATGAGCTATGGCCTCATCTATTTTTCCCAGCCTGGCCAGAACGATCCCCATATTATTGTGAGCCATTGCGTTACGCGGGTTAATTCTCAGGCATTCGCCGAAATACTTGAGGGATTCTTCCAGGCGGCCGTTCTGAGCCATTGCGCTCGCTACTACATAATGTATTTCCGGGTCCGAGGGATTGATAGAAATAGATTTCTGGAGATACTTTAATCCCTCTTCAGACATGCCTTTTGAAAGCAGGGCTATCCCCATATTATTGTAACCTTCGGACAGGTCCGGCTTCAAGCGTATTGCCTCCCCGAAATGGCGTATCGCTTCGTCTGTCTTTCCCTGGCGGCGCAGGACGATGCCTAAATTGTTGTGCGCCTGATAGGAATCGGGCTTGATGAAGAGTGCCTCCGTGAAATGATGTCGGGCCTCCTCGAACCTGTTCTGCTGACTCAGCGCATAAGCCAGCCGGAAATGCGCCACATAGTTTCCTGTTGTAGATTTCAGGGCGCGCTGAAAAAGGGTTATATCGTCAGTCCAATATTTTGCTTGTGTCCATGACGCAAATGCGGACGCGCAAAGCACAATCCCTGCCAGGACGGCGATCGCCGTGTTGCTGATGTTCCATCTTTTCAACAGCTCCGGCGTGCCCCACGCCAGCATGATGAATAGGCCGATAAACGGAATATATGTATACCGGTCCGCTATCGCCTGGGCCCCCACCTGCACAATCCCGATGACCGGCACCAGCGTTCCGAGGTACCACAGCCATCCGGCGGCCAGGAACGGTGCGCGCCGCATGGTCCCGACCGCGAACAGGGTTATCAGCACAATCATGAGCAGAGCCCCGGCAACCTGCCATGCAGGCAGGACGATCTCGTGCGGATAAAATACGGATGGATTGACCGGCCAGAAAAGTTTCACGATGTACTTGGCGTAGGATACAACGGCGTTTCCTATCCGGCTGGTGAACGGAATCAATTCCAGCGTGGCTACTGCCCCCCCCTTTTGCTGGGCGAGATAAGTGATTACGCTCGATGCTGCTGAAAAAAGAAAAAAGGGCGTTTTTTCTTTTACCAGGGGCAACAGAAGAGACCACTGAATGGAAGTTTCCGCAGGTTTGGGCGTTCGGGTCCCGGTTTCGGATCTTTTCTTCATTTTACGCGTTTTCCGTCCGATGCCTGCAGCCGGGGCTCCCTTGGGTTCCTCTTTGCCGCGGAGGCGTCCCAGCGGCCAGAAATCGAGGAGCAGGAGTACAAAGGGGAGCGTAACCAGCATCGGCTTGGCCATGAGACCCAGAGCAAAAAAGAGGAGAGTGACCAGATACCGCTTAAGTCCTGGATGTTCCGCATAAAGAGCGTAAGCTCCCATGGTGAGCATCCAGAAAAAGGAACTCAGTACATCCTTTCGTTCCGATATCCAGGCTACTGATTCGACATGGAGCGGATGCAGCGCAAAAAGGACCGCCACGAAGGCGCTCCGCCAGAGCGCATTGGTCATCCGCATTAAAATCAGGAAGAGGAGAATAGAATTCGCTATATGAAACAGGAGATTAATAATGTGGTGGCCCCCCGGGCTCAGCCCGAATAACTGGACATCGAGCATATGGGAGATCCATGTGAGCGGATGCCAGTTGCTGGCATGGAAACTGGTGAAAGCCCATAGCGCGGAGGCGGCGGTAAGTCCGCTGCGAACCGGGGGATTATCCAGGATGTAATCCGGGTCGTCGTAATTGATGAAACCGAAATCTTTTACCTGCCAGAAGACAATGAGGGCGGCGACGGCGAGAAGAAGAGATATCAGCACCACACGCCTCGTATCCTGATTCATGTGTATTTCTTTCATTTTGTTTCGGTGCTTTCCTCAATAAACTATGCTGGACATCCGGCGAAAGCCGGCATGACGGGCAAGTAGCACGCTAAGATGATGCTATATATCAAAGAACCGCTGACTAAATAAAGAGTAAATCCGGGGAGAGGCGAAGGGGAAAATAAAACCCCCCTTTCATAAAGGGGGGGCAGGGGGGGTTTAAGGATGATATCAAATCTCCCCCGGCCCCTCTTTTCTAAAGAGGGGAGTGGAGTAAAAATATCCTCCTTTTGATAAAGGGGTAAAAACAGAATCCATCTTGACCGATACGTTAGGCAGTGATAGAAAATAAACATCAGTCTATCTGACCGAGGAGTTTAACATATGCCTTTGTACGATTACGAGTGCGTGAATTGCAACCATGTATTCGAAGTCTTCCACAAAATCGGGGAAGAACCCGAGGACATAGCTTGTCCGAAATGCAACACAAAAAAGCCCAGGAAGACAATATCGCAGTTCAAAACGGATGCATGGTCGAAGTTCCTTGACAGCATGGAAAAAAGGGTGAATCCCCATAAATTCAAACACAATCTGAAAGAAGTATGAATCTGTCGGCAAAAGGCAGAGGCTAAAGGCGAAAGGTTTTCAGGAAATTTACCTTGCGCTGTTCGCCTTTATCCCAAAATTCAAAGGAGTTCACGGTATTAAAAAGATATACGGCAACCTGTCCGGCCTCAAGGCAGGACAAATCCAGAGAATCGAGCAACTCTACAGAAAAAGGATCCCGCCCGACAGAGTACTGACCCATGAGCTGGCAAGAAGCCTGACGGAAATTTCCAGCGAGATAAACCGGCAAATCGGCATCCTGGTCAACCGAAAGGGAGAAACCGATTACGTTATGGTCGGCGATCACCGGCAGATTGTCATACCCGATTTGGACCGGTTCCGGTCGTCTTCCGCCCGGCTGAAGGGCCTGCGCCTGATTCACACTCATCTGAATAAAGAACCCCTGAGCCGAGATGATCTTACCGACCTCGCCCTACTGCGGCTTGACTTGGCGAGCGCCGTGGAAGTTGAAGGGGACGGCCTGCCGGGAAAAGTATATACGGCCCACCTGATACCTGAAAACCCGGAAGGCAGATTCTGGACTATTCTCGAACCGCAGATCCCTTCTCAACTCGGCATCCATTTCCTCGCCTTTATCCAGGCCCTGGAAGAGGAGTTTGTCAGGACCCAGAGAGTCCGAAAAGTGGACTCGCGCGAGAGGGCCATTCTTGTCAGAGTGGAAACCGCGGCGACCGACAGAGAATACGCCCTGGACGAACTGAAGGAGCTTGCGGAATCGTCCGGCGTGCAGGTTTTCGACACAGTAGTCCAGCACAGGCCGCAGTTCGATCCCAAATTTCTGCTCGGAAAAGGAAAACTCTCCGATCTGGTCATCCGGGCCCTGCAGATAGGAGCAAATCTCCTTATTTTCGACCATGAACTATCCCCGGCGCAGGTGCGCTCCATAACGGATTTCACGGAATTGAAGGTAATCGACAGGACGCAGTTGATCCTGGACATATTCGCCCGGAGGGCTCACAGCAGGGAAGGGAAAATACAGGTCGAGCTTGCCCAGTTGAAGTACCTTTTGCCCAGGTTGGCGACGAAGAACACGGCGATGTCCAGGCTGACCGGAGGGATCGGGGGGACAGGCCCCGGAGAGACGAAACTCGAGATCAACCGGCGAAGGGTCAGGGACCGGATCCGCCGCCTGGAGCAGGATCTCGCGGATATCCAGAAGGCGAGAAGCCAGCGCCGCGTCAAGAGGGAAAAGACGGGACTTCCCGTCATATCCATTGTCGGCTACACCAATGCCGGAAAATCCACTCTCCTGAATACACTGACGAACAGCCGCGTTTTCACGGAAGACCGGCTCTTCGCGACACTGGATCCGAAAAGCTCACGGCTTCGCTTCCCGAAAGACCGGGAGGCGGTCATAACCGACACGGTGGGTTTTATAAGAGACCTGCCGAAGGAACTTTTCTCGGCTTTCCGGGCGACCCTGGAAGAACTGCGCGAAGCCGATATCCTTCTGCACGTCATCGATATCAGCAACCCCGATTTCGAAAACCATATCAGATCCGTCGAGAAGATACTGGAGGAACTGGATATCATCGACAAGCCCGCCATCAGGGTTTTCAACAAGGAAGACCTCTTTCCCGACAAGAGGCTCCTCGAGATCCTGTGCGGCCGTTTTCAGGCAATCTCCATTTCCGCCCTGGACAGCGGGACCCTTCATCCGCTCCTGGAAAGGATCGAGACCCTGATCAGCACAAATCCAATCCCGAGTAGAGCCGCTGCGAGCTCCTCGCGGGGACCTTTCGCCCTTCAAGACCTTTGAATCATGACTGCCACGCCACATCCGGATTCTGGCTTTCACCCGTCTCCTTAGCCTTGTATATAAAAAAACCCCGGGAGTTTCCCCCCGGGGTTTAAATCGACTCTGACCGTTAGAAGTTCAGTGTCAGCCTGTGCATCAGGAGCCAGTCGTTCTGGGTCTGGGCAGCGGCGCTGGTGCCTTTCCAGGCATCGCCGGCCCACAGGTAGCCGAAGCCGATCATGTAGGACAGGTTGTCGAAAATCTTGTATGTCGCGGTGATATCCGCTTCGTTTCCGACCTTGTCATCCACGTAGCCGGTCGGCTTCTCGTTCAGCTTCACATACGAGTAGCTGGCGAAGAGCTCGAGCTTGTCGATCGGCTTGAAGCCGACAAATCCCTGATAGAGCTGGAAGTTGTTGGCGCCGTTTGACGAGTAAGTATTGCCGAGTACTGCTGTTCCGCCGCTTCCGAGGGCTCCGAGATACTTATCCCGGTCGGAGTTGAGGAGGATCAGGCAGGGCTTCCACTCGCGGCCGCTCGAAATGCCGGCTTCGTACTTGTCGGCCGTTGAGGGATCGTCACCGGATACATAGGCGTACTGGACTCCGACATAGGCGGGGCCGACATTGTAGCGGAGCAGGCCGTAGAGGTCATAGCCGCGCCGCGAGATATCGGTCGTCGTGCTTTCGTAATCCCTGTAATCGCCGGTTACGTAGTTGATCTCGAATTCAAAGTACACGGGCCCGAAAGTCATCCGGCCATAGGGTACGAACCGGTGATAGATAGCCTGGTAGGGATCGGCGGTTGTTCTTCCGGTCTTGTCCACATAGTAGACATAGCCCAGCCCGGCGTCACCCGTCGCCCATTTGTAAATGGCGACCATCTGGACATAGTTGAAATCGACATCAGACTGATTTACATACGAAATACTTGCAGGATTCGTGACTTCCTTCTCGGTTCCCTTTTCCGGGCTGACGATGAAGGTCCAGGGGCCGAAATAGCCGTACCAGCGGACCATGCCCGCGGTATTGTCGTTATCCGCGAAGAGCGGTCCCAGGGTGCCCGTGGGGGCGTAACCGACGCGGAGCATGCCCTTGGGGATGTTGAATTCGGCATAGGCGCGCTCGAATTCGATGTTCTCTCTCGCGTACCTGGAGCTGTCATTCAGACGGTCCTTGGTGTCGGCAGTGCCTGTTTTGTCTCCCCAGATCTTGTCCAGGGCGTAAATCCTGGTCTTCAGGGCGAGGCCTTCCGATACCTTGAAGGTGGTATCCAGCCTGAGGCTCTGATCGAAAATACCCGTTGCCGGGGCCTTCGTTACTGACGAATCGTCCCTCAGGTTCCTCGCGGTTTCATACCAGCCCTCCGCCTTGAACTGACCGCTGAACTGCACATCCACTGCCGCGGCGGGCAGACTGAAGGCGGCGATCAGGCCTGCAGCGAGCAAGCATACGATTAATCTCTTCATGTCTTCCTCCTATTTGTTGGTTTTGATCCGTCTCCTTCCCCCCATGCACGTTTCCGGGAAGGATCCTGTTTCCAACTCGGTTCTGCTGCTTGTTAAAAGTGATGATACCGGCATCGGCCGGTGGCATTTAACCCCTCGATATTACTTGCCGGATACTCACCTCCTTTCTTTTTTCAAACGTATAGAACCCCGTATACTACATACTGGGGGTACAACTAACATCTACTTACCTCGGGTGTCAAGAAAAAAAAGCATGTGAAGGGGTGAAAGGGGGAAGGTGAAAAGAGACGTCATCCTTCGGCAGGCTCAGGATGACGCTGCAAAAGGCGAAGGGCGAAAGCGGGAAACTCGGGATTCTGAACTCGGAACCGGGGAGCCTGCATAGCGGAAGCTGTGCAAATTTCACTAAATTTTTCTTGACATGGCAATGTTGCCAATTTATACTCCGTCGAATTTTGGTTCCGGGGGGTGCCCGTGTTTAAAACCGTCCACGGCGCCTTTTTTCGGGGCGATTTCAGCGCAGTTTCGTAATTTTCTTTCTTTTCTTTTAAGAACATGCCTTTGCAATTCGATGCCAAACCGAATGGGGAATTTTGATCTGAGCGGTCCTGCGGGTTTGATCTCCCCCTTTGTGAAATTAGAATGGCGAAGGAATCAATCGAAAAAGTACTAATGGGAGGTAGTTAAAGCATGGCAGAAGAAAAGGTTCAGTTGAAGGAAGTATATCCGGTACCGGGAAAAATCGAAAAGATGGCGTACATAGGAGGCCGGGCGGCTTATGATAAACTGTACAAGCGCTCTATAGAGGATCCAGAGGGATTCTGGTCCGAAGTCGCCTCGGAGTACGTGGAATGGTTCAAAAAATGGGATAAAGTCGAGGATTATAATTTCGATGTCAGGAAAGGTCCCATCTACGTGAAGTTCTTCACGAACGGGAAACTCAACGTCTCCTACAACTGCCTGGACAAGCAGCTCAAGACAAGAGGGAACAAGATCGCCATCCAGTGGGAAGGCAACGAGCCGGGCGAGGACAGGGCGTTCACCTATAAGCAGCTGCACGAGGAAGTTTGCAAGTTCGCGAATGTCCTCAAAGCCAACGGCGTTAAGAAGGGGGACAGGGTCTGCTTCTATCTGCCGATGATACCTGAGCTGGCGATCGGCATGCTCGCCTGTACCCGGATCGGTGCTATCCACAGCATCGTTTTCGGAGGCTTCAGCTCCGATTCCCTCAGGGACAGGATCCAGGACAGCGCGAGTAAAATCCTGGTTACCTGTGACGGCACGTTCCGCGGCAGCAAGGCCGTTCCCCAGAAGACGAACGCGGACGACGCCTTGAAAGAGTGTCCTTCCGTTGAGAAAGTCATCGTGGTAAAGCGGGTGGGCGACAAGATCAAGTGCGAGATGAATAAAGGAAAAGATATCTGGTGGGACGAGGCGATGGCGAAAGCGAGCGCCGTTTGTGAGCCGCAGTGGATGGACGCCGAAGATCCCCTCTTTATTCTCTACACATCGGGTTCCACGGGCAAGCCCAAGGGCGTTATGCATACAACGGGTGGATATCTGGTCTACGTTGCTTACACTCACAAGATGATTTTCGATTACCATGAAAACGATGTCTACTGGTGCACCGCCGACATCGGCTGGGTCACCGGGCACAGCTACATTGTCTACGGACCGCTCTGCAATGGAGCCACCTCGGTCATGTTCGAAGGCGTGCCCAACTACCCCGATGTCAGCCGGTTCTGGAAAATTGTTGAAAAGTACAAAGTCAATATTTTCTATACAGCCCCGACAGCCATCCGTGCGATCGCGAAAGAGGGGAGCGAGTGGGTGAAGAAGGCGGATATTTCCTCCCTGAGGATTCTCGGGACAGTCGGAGAGCCGATCAACCCCGAGGCGTGGAACTGGTATTACAATACAGTCGGCCGCGGCGAGTGCCCGATCGTGGATACCTGGTGGCAGACCGAAACGGGCGGCATCCTCATTACGCCCCTGCCCGGCGCTATCGATATCAAACCCGGAATGGCGACCCTTCCCTTCATGGGAGTCGAGCCCGTGCTCGTGGACGACCAGACGGGGGCCGAAATAAAGGAAACGGTGGCTACAGGCGCCCTCTGTATCAGGAAGCCCTGGCCCGGAATCATGAGGGGCGTTTACGGCGATCCCATGAGATTTCAGGAGACCTACTTCGAGCAGTTCCCCGGCTATTATTTCACCGGTGACGGCGCGAGAAGAGACAAGGACGGCTACTACCAGATCACCGGACGCATCGACGATGTTATCAATGTATCCGGCCACAGGATGGGTACCGCCGAAGTCGAAAGCGCCCTGGTGGCCCATCCCTCTGTCGCGGAAGCGGCGGTCGTCGGTTATCCGCACGAGATCAAAGGCCAGTCTATCTATGCGTATGTCACGCTGAAGACGGGTGTAAAGAAATCGGAAGAGCTGAAGAAAGAGCTTATCGCGCACGTAAGGACGCTGATCGGCCCGATCGCCACGCCGGAAAAGATCCAGTGGGCGGACGGTCTTCCCAAGACCAGGAGCGGCAAGATCATGAGAAGGATCCTGAAGAAAGTGGCGGCCGGCGATGTTACGGATCTGGGAGACACGACCACGCTTGCCGATCCGTCCGTTGTTGATGATATAGTGAAGAACAGGCTATAACAAGGCAAATGGCGAAAGGCAAAAGGCAGAAGGAGAAAAAGTCGGTTCTCCGGCCTTTAGCCCTTGGCCGGCAGCCTTCAACCCTTATTAACCTCAAATGATGGATGAGCCGGCCGGCGACTCTGGAGGGTGCGCCGGCCCTTGTCCCGGGAAAGGAGGAAAACGTGAATATTATTGCATGTGTAAAACAAGTTCCGGATACGGAAGCCCTGATCAAAGTGAAACCGGATGGGTCCGGTATTGTTGAAGAAGGCATCAAGTGGGTTATGAATCCGTATGACGAGTTCGGCGTAGAAGAAGCCTTGAGATTGAAGGAAAAATACGGCGGCGACGTGACCATCATATCCGTGGGCCCGGCCCGGGCGATGGAAACGATCAGAACGGCTCTCGCCATGGGCGCCGAGAAGGGGGTTCATATCGACGATCCCTCCCTTTACGGCGCTGATGCGTTTACTACGGCAACGGCCCTGGCCGCCGCGATCAAAACCCTTCCTTATGACATAATCTTCTGCGGCCAGAGGGCGATCGATGACGATTCCGGCCAGGTCGGCGCTGTACTCGCCGAGCTGCTGGGAATCCCGCAGATTACGATCGCGACCAAACTGGAGATCGTGGACAAGTCGGTCAAGGTCGTGAGGCCCGTCGAAGGCGCGCAGCTCGTGATCCAGAGTCCCCTCCCCTGTGTTATTACCGCACAGAAAGGGCTCAATGAGCCACGCTATGCATCGCTGCCCGGCATCATGAAGGCCAAGAAGAAACCGGTTGATGTCAAGAATGCGGCGGCCCTGGGGATTACCGCCGACATCAAAGCCAGGGTCGTGAAAACTGTACCTCCGCCTGCAAGGCCTCCTGGAAAAATTATCGAAGGTGAAGACCCGGCTCAGAAGGCTGCAACGGTGTGCAAGCTTCTCAGGGAAGAGGCGAAGGTTATCTAAAATATAAAAGGGAGGAATATAAAATGGCAAAAGGTGTGTGGATTGTTGCAGAACAAAGAGACGGCGCCTTACGCAAAGTAAGTCTTGAATGCGCCAGTACAGCCAGGAAGCTTGCCGATCAGCTTGGAGAAGAAGTCTGTGCCGTTTTACTGGGCTCAGGCGTGGAAGCGATGGCCGGCCAGCTTGGAAAATGCGGCGTAGATAAAGTATATCTGGCGGATGATCCCGCTTTTGAACCCTATACAACCGATGCCCATGCCGCGGCCGTGGCAAAGGTCGTGAAAGAAAACAGCCCGTCCATTCTTCTGCTGGCCGCGTCGGCCCAGGGGAAGGACCTCTCGGCGAGACTGGTCGGCAAACTGGCGACCGGAATGGCTTCGGATTGTACTGATCTGAAGATAGTAGACGGCAAGCTCGTCGCCGTGAGGCCCATGTATGCGGGCAAGTGTTACGGTGAAGTTGTGGTTTCCGGCTCCCCGCAGATGGCCTCGCTGAGGCCCAATGTTTTTCCCGTCGTGGAAAACGCGAAGGCCGGAGAGGTCGTGAAATTCGATCCGGGTCTGGATCCTGCCTCTTTGAAGACAAAGGTTCTTGAAGTGCAGAAAGATACGGGCGGTGCCCTGGACGTTTCCGAGGCCAATATCATCGTATCCGGCGGACGCGGGATGAAAGGCCCCGAGAATTACGTGATTCTCGAGGAGCTGGCCGGAGTCCTCAAGGGGGCTGTCGGCGCTTCGAGGGCTGCCGTGGACGCGGGATGGAGGCCCTTGAAGGATCAGGTCGGCCAGACTGGGAAGACCGTTTCTCCGAACCTGTATATCGCCTGTGGTATTTCGGGCGCAATTCAGCATCTCGCGGGGATGAGCTCTTCCAAATATATCGTGGCGATCAATAAGGATCCGGAAGCCCCGATCTTCGCGAAAGCCGATTACGGTATCGTGGACGATCTCTTCAAAGTCGTTCCGGAAATGACAAAAGAATGCAAGAAATTGCTTGCTGAATAGAAGCGATATTTTAGGGGGCGGATCGGTTCCGCCCCCTAAAATTGTGGGGGAAGGGAAATGTAAGTGAGGAGGATTCAGTATGGAGACGATGGTTTTTTCTGCCGGCAACGAGGGGCGGGAAGTTTTCTGGAATGCGCATAATTTCCAGATACCTCTTGACATATTCGCGTTGATTGCGTTGGCTGTCATGGCCTATGGCATTTATAAGAGATGGCAGCTCTGGACCGCCATGGGGAAGCCGGAGTTGCGAACAGACAACCTGGGCGAGAGGATCAAGATCCTCGTAATGAATGGAATCCTGCAGGCATCGGTCTGGAGGGATCGATACCCTGGGCTTATTCACGGCCTGATCTTTTTCGCATTCTTTGTCCTTATCTGGGGTGCCGCCTTCGACGCCTTCCAGGCATACTCCGGTATTCACTTCCTGGGGAAACCCTATCTGATGTTTTCGTTTATTATGGATTTGTTCGGTCTCTTCGCCATTATCGGGGTGGTCATGGCGATTAACAGGCGTTATTTCCAGAAGCCCGACAGGCTCGGCTACAAGGGCAAGATGGACAACAGGGTCGACGATGCCGTTGTGCTGATCCTGATCCTGGCGATCATGGTGACGGGATTCATTATAGAAGGGTTGAGGATCGCCGCATTCGATTATCCCAAATTCGAACAATGGTCTTTTGTCGGTTATACAACGGCCCTGATGTTCCAGGGCGTCAGCCTTGTCACTTTGAAGGCGTTTCACAAGTTCATGTGGTGGTTCCATGCGTTCCTGGCCATGGGCTTTATCGCCTATATACCCTATTCACGGCTGCTGCATATCGTGACTTCGCCCGCCAATCAGTTCATGAAGACCCTCAAGCCCGTCGGCGCGATCGAGCCTATTCGCGATTTCGAGACGGCCGAGACTTTCGGAGTGGGGAAACTGGACGAGTTCACGTGGAAGCAGATTTTCGATTCGGACGCATGTACGCGTTGCGGGCGGTGCCAGGACGGCTGTCCGGCTTATCTGACCGGCAAGCCTCTTTCGCCCAAAGAGGTTGTGCAACACATCAAGGATCACTGGCTGGAGAGGGCGCCGGTTGTCTTTGCCGCGAAAAAAGCGGCTGGAGAAGGCGGGACGCCTGAAATCCCGGAGCCGGAAAAATCATTGATCAACGACGTCGTCGGCGTCGAGGATATATGGGATTGCACAAACTGCATGCACTGTATGGAACATTGCCCCGTGTTTATCGAGCATGTACCCAAGATAATCGACATGAGGCGTTACAAGGTTCTCATGGAAGCCGATTTCGCGCCCGAGCTGCAGTTGACTTACAGGAACATGGAAAACAACTCCAACCCCTGGGGCATCGGTTCGCACCTGAGGGCCGATTGGGCCAAGGATCTCGGCGTCAAGACCATGGCGGAAGATCCCAATGTGGAATACCTGTTCTATGTAGGGTGTTCCGGTTCCTTCGACGACAGGGGAAAGAAGATTTCCACGGCGTTCGCCAAAATACTGAAAGAAGCGGGCGTCAGTTTCGCGATCCTCGGAACAGAGGAAGGCTGCTGCGGCGATTCCGCAATGAGAGGCGGGAACGAATATCTCTATCAGGCTCTGGCTCAATACAACATCGAGATTATGAACGGATACGGCGTAAAGAAAATCATTGCGACCTGTCCCCACGGGTATAATGCGCTCAAGAAGGATTATCCGCAGTTCGGCGGCAATTACGAAGTCTACCATCATACAGAGATCCTGGCCGACCTGATTGCGAGCGGCAGGATTCAGTTGAGGAAGCCCCTGGAAGGGCTGTTTACGCTCCACGATTCTTGCTTCCTGGGGAGGTATAACAAGATTTACGACCAGCCCAGGAAGATACTCGGCGCCATCCCCGGGATCAAGATGGTGGAGATGGAGAAGAGCCTCGACAGGAGCTTCTGCTGCGGTGCCGGCGGCGCCAGGATGTGGATGGAGGAACATCACGGTGAAAGGATAAACAACACGAGAACGGATATGGCCATCGCGACTAACTGTGACAAGATCGCCACCGCCTGCCCGTTCTGCATGACCATGCTGAGCGACGGCCTCAAGGACCGCGGCAAGGAAGAGACAATGGCCGCTATGGATATAGCCGAGCTGGTCTGGCTGGCCATGGGCGTGGAAGAGAGTAAGAAGGGAGAAACTGATTCGCAGGTAGCCTGAAAGCAGGTGTCAGGTGCTGGGTGTTGGACATCAAAAGTCCCCGGTTTAAAACCGGGGACTTTTTTTATGGAATTTTCTGCGATTAATTGATAAGGGGATTTTATCCAAATCTCCCCCGACCCCTCTTTTCTAAAGAGGGGAGTGAAGTGGAAATATTCCCCTTTGATAAAGGGGTAAAAACAATATTTCCCTTTTGTAAAGGTAAAAATAGTCCCCCTTTTGCAAAGGGAAAATAGTATCCCCCCTTTCATAAAGGGGGGGTAGGGGGGATTTAAGTATTTGATAAAAACAGGCCGGGCGAAATCAGATATTGTTCTGGGTTGAAACAATTACAGTCCGGAAGTGAAGAAAGGGGGTAGTATATGGCTGAAGAAAGTATATATGCGAAAAAGCCCTGGCTGAAGTCCTACGAAGAAGGCGTTCCCGAGAAGATCGATTATGAAGAAATTTCCATGCCGGATATCCTGGACAGAACCGCCGGCCGGTTTCCCGAAAATACAGCCCTGATCTTTCAGGGCTACAGGATCAGCTATAAAGACACGAAAGACATGGTCGACCGGTTCGCCACTTGCCTTGCCGATTTCGGCATCAAGCAGGGCGATGCGGTGGCTATCCTGCTTCCCAATCTGATTCCGTGCGTCGTGGCTTACTACGCCATCATGAAATTGGGGGCCATAGCCGTCATGAACAACCCGCTCTATTCGGACCGGGAACTGGAATACCAGTTCAACGATTCCGGCTCCAGGGCGCTGGTTACTCTTGATCTCCTGGGCAACAGGATGATCGATCTGCGCCCCAAGACGAAAATCAAGCAGATCGTCTATACATCCATCGGCGATTATCTTCCCTTTCCCAAGAACCTGCTTTTCCCCCTTATCGCGAAGAAAAAAAAGATGGCCGCGGATGTCAAGCCCGCAACGGATGTCTACAGGTGGAAAGACTGCATCGCGAAATACGAACCAAGGCCGCCGAAAGTGAAAATCGGTTTCGAAGATGTGGCGATGTACCAGTACACCGGGGGCACAACCGGTGTTTCCAAGGGGGTTATGCTGACCCATGCCAACCTGAGCAAGCAGGTCCAGCAAATAAAGGCCTGGTTCCCCAAATTCCAGAGGGGCGCGGATATCATGCTCGGCGCCCTGCCCTTTTTCCATGTCTTCGGCCTTTCCACCGCCATGAATCATGCCATTAATATGGGATGGACCGACGTTCTCGTTCCCAGGCCCCAGCCGGGACCTCTCCTGGAAGCAATCCGGAAATTCAGGCCGACATTTGCTCCCCTTGTCCCGACCATGTACATAGGCATGCTGAATCATCCCGACCTGAAGAAAACGGATTTGACCTGCATCAAAGGATGCTTTTCGGGCAGTGCCCCGCTGCCGGTCGAGGTCATCCACGATTTTGAGAAGGCGACCGGCGCGGTTATCGTGGAGGGTTTCGGGCTGACCGAGACGACCCCGGTAACACATGTCAATCCCTTTGCCGGAGGTGCGCGAAAAGTCGGCAGCATCGGTGTGCCTATATCGGATACGGAAGCCCGCATTGTCGATCTGGAGACTGGAGAGAAAGACATGCCCGTCGGCGAGGCCGGAGAATTGATAATCAGAGGTCCTCAGGTCATGAAAGGCTATTTGAACAAGCCGGAAGAGACGGCCGGCATGCTGAGGAACGGGTGGTGCTATACCGGCGATATCGCCAGGATGGATGAAGACGGATATTTCTACATTGTAGACCGCAAGAAGGACATGATCATTTCCGGCGGTTTCAATATTTATCCCCGGGATATCGACGAAGTCTTTTACGAGCATCCGAAAGTGCAGGAGGCCTGCACGATCGGAATTCCGGATCCCAGGAAGGGAGAGAATGTAAAGGTTTTCGTTGTCCTGAAGGAAGGAGAAACCGCCACGCGGGAGGAACTGATGGAATATTGCCGGTCCAGGCTGGCCGTGTACAAGCTTCCCCAGGAGATCGAATTCCGCAAGGAATTGCCCAAATCGACTGTGGGCAAGATCCTGAGGAAGGAACTCAAGGCGCAGGAGGTGGCTAAGAGAGGGAAGTTCTGAAGATGGGAAGTTGAGAAAAAAAGGATATAAGTATCCCCCTTTTGTAAAGGTAAAATAGTATCCCCTTTTCATAAAGGGAAAATGAAACCCCCCTTTTGTAAAGGGGGGTAGGGGGATTTAAGTATGTATCAAATCTCCCCCGCCCCCTCTTTTCTAAAGAGGGGGGTGAGGATTTGTTGGAGAAGGGAAGAGTGTCGGTCGAACCCCGCAAACACGGCCATTCTCTTTCAGGAGCCATAAACAAGACAAAACGAGGTCCATATGATCAAATTTCAGGCTATCGAAGAGATCAAAATTGCATACTGGATGAACGATCAGGGATTCCAGGAGAGCAGACGGGATCTGGTATTCATTCACGGCTCGGGCGGCGATCATACGAATTGGGAATATCAGTACAATGCCATGGCGGATGATTTCAACATTGTGGCGATTGACCTCCCGGGCCATGGACAATCAGGAGGAAACGGGGAACAGGAAGTAAGCCGCTATGTTGAATGGATCAGGAAACTCATCGAAGGGATCGGTTTCAGGAAGCCTGTCCTTGTGGGCCATTCTCTCGGCGCGGCGATCAGTCTGACCTTCGCTGTCCGGCACGGGGATCTCCTTTCCGGGATCGTGCCGGTAGGCGGCGGAGTCAAAATGCCGGTGAATCCTATGATCCTCGATGGACTGAAAAAAGATGTCGCCGCAACAGTGGCCATCATCGTGAAATTTTCATTGACCAGGGAAAACCGGGAGAAATGGTCGGGACCGCTATTCGAAAACCTGATGAAATCGAATCCCGGGGTAACCTACGGAGATCTGTATGCCTGCGACAGGCTGGATATCACGAATGATGTCCCCGGAATAACCGTTCCGACCCTGGTTGTCTGCGGCGCTGATGATAAGATGACTCCTCCGGCAAACTCGCGGTTCCTTGCGGAGCGGATTCCCGGCGCCAGTCTGGCGCTTATAGATAAAGCCGGCCACTTTGTCATGATGGAAAATGCGGAGGATTTTAACAGGGCATTAAAAGAATTCGTGCTCTCATTGAAGTGAGGGGTTTAGTTCCCCCTCCCTTCTTGATTTAAGGTTCCCCTCTTTAGCAAAAGAGGGGATAGGGCAGATGTGATTAAAATTGTCATTCACCGATCCCGGTTCCAGTCCGGGCGAGGCTTGATTTATGCCCTTCGACAAGCTCAGGATGATAATTCATAATAGCTTGTCATGGTGAGCTCGTCGAACCATGACAAGTCGCGAACTTGATTGATACGCTCAGAATGACGAGATATGAATCCCTGGATTCGCCGATCAAGCCGGCGAATAACAGGAGCTTTTACTCCCCCTTTATCAAAGGTTTTCTAAAGGGGTATCGGCGTAATCTCTTGCTGAGTCGAAGGAGTATCGAAAAATAATGGCTAAAGTTTTAATCATCTACCATTCCCAGACGGGCAATACCGAAAAGATGGCTGCTGCCGTTTCCGAAGGAGCCCGGAGCATAGCGGGTTGTCAAGTAGTGTTGAAAAAAGCCGGTGAGGCAAACCTCGAGGATCTCCTGTCTTCGGACGGCCTTGCAATCGGCACTCCGGAAAACTTCGGCTACATGTCCGGGTTGGTCAAGGACTTCTTTGACCGTACATTTTATCCGGCCCAGGGAAAAGTTTTCCGCAAGCCCTATGTAGTCTTTATCAGCGCTGGAAACGACGGAACCGGCGCGCTCAGCAGTATCGAGAGGATCGCGGCCGGCTACAAATTCAAGAAGGTATACGAGCCGGTAATTGTCAGGAAGAAAGTCTCTGAAGAAGACCTGGAGAAATGCAGGGAGCTCGGGAAAATTTTGGCGGCGGGTTGCGTGGAAGGAATATTTTAAGGTTCAAGGCGAAAAATAAACTACTATATCCATCCAGCTTATTTTCTCCGCCCTTTAGCCGTTTGCCTTTAGCCATGCGCCAGGCTTTTTCATGCCCCGAATTTTTCGAGCCGCCTGGCATGCGCCAGGGCGAGACCCATCAGATAAACCATGGGCATCCTCCCCAATCCCCCGTAGAGGCAATCCCTTTCTCCGAATCGTTCCACCCGGTCGGGCCTGCATGTCTTTGAGTGCAGAATCACCGGCACAGGGTGCCAGCTATGGGAGGCGAGCGCCGCCGGCGTCGAATGATCCCCGGTGATGACCAGGACATCCGGCTCGAGCCCGGTGACCAGCGGAATCAGGGAATCGACCTCCTCGATAACTTTCACCTTGGCATCGAAGTCGCCGTCTTCGCCTCTGGAGTCGGTCGGCTTGACATGGACGAAAAAGAAATCGAACTTTGTGTAACTGTCGCGCAGAACTGCGATCTCATCCCGTATAGAGTCCGCCGGCGGGGCCACCGACATGCCCAGGAGCCGGGATATGCCCCTGTACATCGGGTAGCCGGCGATGGCGCAGGCATCGAGTCCGAATCTCTCTCTTATCGAAGGGTATTGTCGATAACGGGAATATCCCCTCAGAAGAAGCATGTTGGCTTTTTCCTCATCTCTGAGTATTCGCCCGGCTTTTTCCAGGATGTTCGAGATGATCTTCGCGGTTGCTTGTGCTTGCGGGATCAGCGCCAGCGGGGGAAGGGGTTTTAACCCTGTCTTCTGCGGATCCGTCTCCTGGATCTCCTCATGCAGACCCTCGCCTCTCAAGACAAGGACCGCCCGGTGCTCTTTGACGGGTTCAAAGAAAACCTCGATCCCGGATTCCCGGCGGATATTCTCCTGCAGTTTCTTGCAGATTCTCTTGTTTGTCTCATTGCTGATCCGGCCGGCCCGCCTGTCGATAACGAAGCCGTCCCTGTCGATCGTTGCAAAATTGATCCGGACGAGGAGATCCTTTTTCGTCATCGGGTAATCGATTCCCGCGGCTTCCAGCAACCCCCGGCCGATGTTGTTCGTGATCGGATCATATCCGAAAAGCGCGAAGTGGGCCGGTCCGCTTCCGGGGGTGATGCCGGGTCCCACTGGATCGAGCAATCCGCAGACAGAAGACATCGCCAGGCGGTCGAGATTCGGCGTGCGGGCGGTTTCGAGCTCCGTCCCCTCCCTTCCGGGGATCGGCAAACCTCCGAGACCGTCCATGATCAAGAAGACGATTTTCGTGCTGTTCCGGACGATAAGAGTATCGATCAGTTCAGGGTTCATTTTTTCCTCGTGTCGGGTGAAATGTCACGTCATGGTTCGACAGCCCGCCATGACAAGAAGCCCCTTTTTTACAAGGCCGTCAACGCTGAATTTAAAACGATCCCGTCTGAAAAGCAATTACAAGATTTAAAAAAGGGGGACTGACGCCCCCCTTTTCCATTCCCGATAATCTCCGATTACAGGCCTTGCCCAGGCGGCTGAGATCGACAACCTGGCCTGATACCCGCAACCTGGTCTTGAATTACCTCGCTCCCAGGAGCTTGCGGGCGATGACCATCCGCTGGATTTCGTTTGTGCCTTCGTAAATCTGGCAGATCTTGGCGTCTCTCATGTGGCGCTCGGCCGGGTATTCCTTGCAGTATCCGTACCCGCCGAAGATCTGTACGCCTTCGATGGCGGCCCGCATGGCCACGTCAGATGCGTACATCTTCGCCATGGCCGATTCTTTTTCGTAATCCATGTGATTGTCCTCCATCCAGGCGGCGCGCAGGAGCATCAGCTCGGCGGCATCGAGTTCGGTCGCCATGTCGGCAAGCTTGAACTGGATTGCCTGGAAAGTGGAAATCGGTTTACCGAACTGGACTCTCTCCTTCGCATAATTGAGGGCGTCTTCCAGGGCGGCCCTGCCGATGCCGCATGCCTGGGAGCCGATCCCGATGCGACCGCAGTCGAGCCCCATCATCATCTGCTTGAATCCCTGTCCGGGCTTCCCGAGCAGATTGGCCGCCGGAACCTCCGCGTCCTCGAACACGAGCTCAGCCGTACCGGAGGCGAGGATACCCATTTTCTCCTCGATCTTGCCCAGGGAGAAGCCCTTGGTGTTCTTCAGGTCGACGATGAGGTTGATGACTCCCTTGTAACCGATGCTCGGATCCGTTGTGCAGGCCAGGACGCAGTAATGGGCGACATTGCCGTTCGTGATAAAACGCTTGGTTCCATTCACGATGTATTTATCCCCTTTCAACTCGGCGCGGCAGGCGAGAGACGCCGCATCCGAACCCGCGCCGGCTTCGGTCAGCGCATAGCAGCCTTCCACTTTTCCGCCAGCGACCGGGGTGAGGTACTTCTTTTTCTGCTCTTCCGTTCCGAAGGTGTTTACCGGGTAACCGTACAGGGAGTTGTTGACGGATACGATGACGCCGGTGCTCGCGCAGGCCTTGGAGATCGCTATCATGCAGAGAACGTAAGTAACGTTGTCCATACCCGCTCCGCCGTATTCCGTCGGAATGGAAACTCCCATGATTCCCATCTCGCCGAGCTTGCGGCAGATCTCTTCAGGGTGCCTGTGAGTCCTGTCGAGTTCCGCGGCGATGGGCTTGATCTGCGTCTCCGCGAATCTGGTTACCTGATCCTTTACCATTTGTTGTTCTTCTGTGAGTCCAAAATTCATCTCCTTACCTCCTTTTTAGTTACCGTTCAAATGATGCCTGAAACGGGACGCGGCCGATCCGCATCCCGAAGTCTCAATACGGATCCGAAACAATGATCCTTTTACACGGTATAGAACACTTAGACTGGACTGTTATGCTGAGCTTAGCCTGTCCTGAGCTTGCCGAAGGAAAAAATGACGTAAAATCACCAGCCTATATTCACCCTTCGGCTGGCTCAGGGCGACAATTTTGGACTTTTTACGAGACCATCAATGGTGGACAAAAACGGCTTTTCTCTTTTCGAGGAAGGCCTTCATTCCTTCTTTTTGGTCGTCGGTGCTGAAGCACTGTGCACAGCATTCCATCTCGAGCCGGTTGGCGCTGTCCAGGCCGAGATCGTAGCCGTAATTGATGGAGTGCTTGGCCATCTTCATGACGAAACCGGACAGTCTCGCCAGCTTCTTGGCGAATTTCTTCGTTTCCGCAAGGAGCTGATCTGCAGGATACACGCGATTGACCAGGCCGATCTCATAAGCCCTTTTCGCGTCGATCTGCTCGCCGCCCATGATGATCTCTTTCGCCCTGCCCATTCCGATCAGGCGGGGGAGTCTTTGCGTCCCCCCCCATCCCGGGATCAGGCCGATCAGTACCTCGGGTTGTCCGAAACGGGCGTTTTCGGAGGCGAACCGCATATCGCAGGACATGGCGATCTCTGTTCCCCCGCCGAGGGCAAAACCATTTACAGCGGCGATGGACGGCTTCGGCATGGTTTCAATGAGCCGCAGGGTCTCGTGTCCCAGCTCCATGAAAGCAAGCGCCTGATACGGCTTCATATCCTGCATTTGCGAGATATCGGCGCCAGCTACGAAGGCCTTTTCGCCCGCGCCGGTCAGGATCAGCGCCCTGATGCCGTCGTCATTCTTTACGCGCGTCGCCGCATCAAGAAGCTCGCCCATTGTGTCCGAATTCATGGCGTTGAGGGCCTTGGGTCTGTTGAACGTCACTATTGCGACACCTTCATCGATTTCGAACAGGATATTCTTGTATTCCATTCAGTGTTCCTCCTTTATTTTTTTAATTTCACCCTCCCCTCCCCCTCCCGTCAAGGGAGGGGGATCTCGAGGCATGTTCAATTCCGCTGTATCCCCCTGTTTATCACCGCTGTATATCTCCCCCCTTTTTAAAGGGGGCCTTTCTATACCCCCTTTTAGAAAAGGGGGGCAGGGGGGATTTGAATCCCCATTTGCCATGTTAAATCTCCCCTCCCCTCGTGGGAGGGGATTATGGAGAGGGGGATGAATTCTATTACTTGCTGTAATCGTAAAATCCTCTCCCCGTCTTCCTTCCCATGTAGCCGGCGTCAACGTATTTCTTCAAAAGCGGGCACGGCCGGTATTTGGAATCGCCGAAACCCCTGTAGAGGACGTCCATGATCGCCCAGCAGGTGTCAAGCCCGATCAGGTCGGCAAGCGCGAGCGGTCCCATCGGATGATTCATACCGAGCACCATGATATCGTCGATGGCCTTCGGCGTGCCCACTCCTTCCATGAGGGCGTAAACGGCCTCGTTGATCATCGGCATGAGGATCCTGTTGGATATGAAGCCGGGGAAATCGTTGCATTCGACGGGGACTTTTCCGAACTGCTTGGAGAGGCTTTCCGTCAGATTGTAAGTCTCCTGGGAGGTCGCAAGACCCCGGATGATCTCCACCAGTCTCATTACGGGAACGGGGTTCATGAAATGCATTCCGATGACCAGGGCGGGCCTCTTGGTGGCTCCGGCGATTCTCGTTATCGGGATCGAAGACGTATTGGTTGCGAGCACTACGCCGGGTTTGCAGATTTCGTCGAGTTTCTTGAATATCCCGAGCTTCAGGTCCTCTTTTTCGACCGCCGCCTCGACACAGAAATCCGCATCCTTCATGTCTTCGAGTTTCGTGCTTTTCTTTATCCTGCCCAGGATTTCCTTTTTCTGGTCGGCGGTGAGCTTTTCCTTGGCAACCAGGCGATCCAGATTTTTCGAAATCGTGTCGTAGCCCCTGTCGACAAACTGATCCGCGATATCGTTCATGATGACATTGAGACCGCCCGGATAGGCGGCAACCTGCGCGATACCGTTGCCCATCTGACCTGCACCAATCACACCAATCGTTTTTACAGTCATTTCCTTCCCTCCTCGCTTGAAATTGAAAATGGGTTGAAGGGCGGCCTGCTCATGGGCCGCCCCCGGCGAATTTATTCCTATACTCTTTCCAGGACAATGGCCATACCCTGACCGCCGCCGATACAGAGAGAGGCCAGTCCGAGCTTGAGATTCTTTTTCTTCATCTGCGATGCCAGTGTGTAGGTGATTCTGGCGCCCGTGCACCCGATCGGATGACCGATGGAGATACCGCTCCCGTTGATATTGCACCTGTCGAGGTCGATCCCCAGCTCCTTGATGCACCCGAGGGCCTGGACGGCGAACGCTTCATTGAGCTCGATCAGATCGATATTCTTCATGGTGAGATCGAGTTTCTTGAAGAGCTTTTTCACGGCCGGGATCGGGCCCAATCCCATGTAAGCGGGATCCACGCCGCCGGAGGCCCAGCCCCTGATTTTCACCATCGGCTTGAGGCCCAGTTCTTTCGCTTTATCGGCGCTCATGATCAGCATCGCGCAGGCGCCGTCGTTGATACCGGAGGCGTTTCCGGCCGTGACCGTCCCACCTTTTTTGAAAACAGGCGGCAGCTTGGCCATTTTTTCGAGAGAAGTGTCCATCGGCCTTTCATCCACGTTGAAGATCTTAGGATCGCCCTTTTTCTGCGGGATAACGACCGGCACGATTTCATCGGCGACGGCGCCGCTGGCAATGGCCGCTCTCGCCCTGCGGTGGCTCTCGTACGCCAGTTTATCCTGTTCTTCTCTCGTGATTCCGTATTTCTCCGCAATGTTTTCCGCCGTGAACCCCATGTGGTAGGAATTGAATATCTCCCATAAGCCGTCGTGGACCATCAGGTCCGTTACCTGGCCGAAGGGCATGTTCATCCGGTATCCCCAGCGGGCATTGGGTAATGCATAGGGAACGTTGCTCATGTTTTCCATGCCGCCCGCGACCACGATTTCAGCCTCACCGGCCATGATCGCCTGCGCGGCGAGGGCCACCGCCTTCATCCCCGAAGCGCAGACCTTCTGTACTGTGAAGACATTGGTCTCTTCGGGAAGACCGGCGTAAATGGACGACTGCCGCGGGGGATTCTGTCCCATACCCGCTGTCAGCACGTTTCCCATGATCACTTCGTCTATGTAAACGGGCTTCAGCGAATTATCATAATCGTAGTATTTTTTCTGAATCTGGGTCATGTCGAATTCGCCGAAGGCGCGGGGGCGGCAGTCCTTTACAAAATCGGAGACAGCCGGCCTCAGCCCCGCCCGCTTGATGGCCTCCTTGATTACGAGAGTGCCCATCTCCACAACGGAAACACCCTTCAATGAACCGCCGAACTCCCCGACAGCGGTCCTGGCACCGCTTACAATAACCACATCACGCATTTCAAAATTCCTCCTCTCTAATTTTTATGGGCGAAAGGCTAAGGGCTAAAGGCAAAAGGCATCACGTGTTAGCGCGTGCAGATATCAGCCTTGATAGCATTCTCGATATTTTCTCCCTAAACCCCTTTTTGCCCACTTGTTATTTATCTTTTTCTTAAACCTTTCGCCTTTTGCCCTTAGCCTACTTTTATCAACATCGCGTCCCCCTGGGCATGGCCGGAGCAGATACCGCAGACGCCGATACCGCCTCCTCTGCGACGCAATTCATAGGCGAGCGTCATAACGATCCTGGCGCCTGTCGCACCGATGGGATGGCCGTAGGCAATGGCGCTTCCATTAACATTGACCTTCTTGAGCATGTCTTCCTTGCTCAGACCGAGAATGGTCCGGGCGCTGACCAGGACCACCGCCGCAAAGGCCTCGTTGATTTCAATGAGGTCCACCTTGTCAATGGTCAGGTCGTTCTGCTCCAGGACCTTTTTGATGGAGAGACCCGGCACGGTTGCGATGTCTTTCGTGGGCTGGGAAACTTCAGCGTAGTCAAGAATGGTGAAGAGCGGCTTCATCCCCAGCTTGTCCGCTGTTTCTCTGCTCATCAGCAGGCAGACGTCACCGCCGTCGTTGACGCCCGGGGCGTTGCCCGCTGTGACGCTTCCGGGCTTGCCGGTGACGGTGCTCTTGTGGTTGAAGACGGGCGGGAGCTTCGCCAAGCCTTCCAGCGTCGTTCCAGGTCTCGGGCCCTCGTCCTTTTCGAAGATAATCGTTTCTTTCCCCTTCCTGATCTCCACAGGGAAAATCTCGTCGTCAAGCCTGCCCGCCTTCATGGCCTCAACGGCCCTGGTCTGGGACAG
>JBHGBI010000020.1:0-33891 GCA_041946925.1 Syntrophales bacterium
CTTCTGTGTCTGTTTTCTTCCGGGTCAGATCACCGGCGATCAGATCAGATAATCTGATCTTGTTCCCTTTTGATTTCATTTGCTCCCACTGTGTCCTGAAAAAAGAGAGAAAAGAACTTGTATATATTGTACCTGCAAAATTAAATCAAGTAATTTCTTTTTAATTACATTATGATAAGCACCCGTGGACCGAAATAAAGAAGACGTATGGATCCTCGATCTTCTCTTTGATCGAAGTACGAGAGAGGCGGACAGTGTAAAGACAGTCGGGCAAACCGCCGATAATCTCGACTGGGATTATATTATCGTCAGGTGCGCCGCCGAAAAAATCCCGGCACTTGTATATTATCATCTCCGGGAAAGAAAACTGGCGGACACGATTCCGGAGGAGAGCCGCCACGCCCTGGAGACGGCCTACCGGGACGGCCTGCGGAGAAATTTATCCATTCTCGGACAATTAAAAGGGGTCCTCATCCAATTGCAGAAGAATGAAATCCCTTTTATCATGCTGAAGGGGATTGCTCTGGCGGAAAATGTGTATCCGCGCCTCGCGCTGAGACCTGTATCCGATATTGATATCCTGGTCAGAAGATGCGATGTCCCCCGCGTCGACCGGACTCTGGCGGCTTTGGGATATTGCTCCGTGGACAGCTCTTTCGATCGTGCGCTGAAGAATCCCGCCGGATATCTGTCCAGTCTCGAATACCGCAAAAATGCGGCCGATTCGCTCTTCCTCCACATACACTGGCATCTCGTCAACACCTCGACCCCGGCGACCATGTTCGCCCCCGGGATCAGTCTGGAGAGGTTCTGGAAAGGCGCCGTATTTGCCGAAACAGCCGGAGTTGAATGCCTGGTCCTCTCTCCCGAACATACTGTTATTTATCTTTGCGAGCATGCCCTCAGAGTGGGGCATTCTTTCGATCGCCTTATTCTGATTTACGATATCTTTCGGGTGATCAGGAAATATGAAAAAGAGATCCGCTGGGAATTTCTGGTCAATGAGAGCGTCGCCCAGGGTCTCTCCCGCCTTGTTTATTTAGGCCTGATCATCGTGCGGAAATATTCAGGCTGTGAGTTGCCGGACGAAGTCATGGAAAAACTCAGGCCGTCCCGCATGTCCGCCGGGGAGAGGCTCTTTCTTCACCTTCAACTCGGCAATCGCCGGATACGCGGCAGCAGCTATCTGGTCTATCTCGCAATGAATCGCGGCGTGAAAAATAAGCTCTCTTTTTTGTGGAGGACCTTCTTTCCTCCCCGCGCTGTTTTATTGCAAAGAAACTATGACCGCCGGCCCGGATCAGGAAGAAGACACTATCTATCCAGGGTCGCGGAAATATCGCGGCATCTGGCATGCGCGGCAGGATCTCTTGTCAAGAAAAATCCTTGACTTTTTTAGTGTTTAATGGATTAACAGGCTTTTGAAAAACAAGAGAGAAGCACTTGCCGATGTTAACGTGGTGCTTGCATGAAAGAGCACAAACAAAGTAAAACATACAAGGAGCTGAGGTTTTAGGGCCAGTGTGAAAAGAAGGCGTCATCCTGGGCCTGTCGAAGGATGAGCCGCGAAAGGCGAAGACGAAGGGCTGCGCAGTCATTTCAGGAGATACCGTATGTTTTTCCGGACGTGGAGAATGTTTGAGGCGCGGAGAGGATCCGCAAGACCGCCCGCAATATATTCCGCAGTTGCGACCCTGCTGATCGCGTTTCTGGCATCCTGCGCTCATGAAGCCAAGGGAATTCCGGTGAAGAGACTGGAGCCCGCCAAGGCGGCGGTCGCGGCCCTGGAAGAGAAGCAGCGCAAGGAAATGGCGGCGGAAATCAAGAAAATGAGCGAGGTAACGCAAAACAGTGTCTTCACAGAAAAACGCGGCATTCCCGAATACATCATTGGTCCCGGAGACGTAATCACCATAAATTTCTGGGAAGGCACGAAAGTAACCCCGTATAACGCCATCGTCCGTCCCGACGGCAAGATCACGTATTCATTCATCGACAATATAACTGTAAGCGGGCTTACCGCCAACGAAGTAAACGAAAAGCTGACATCCGCCCTCAGGAAGTACATCCGGGAGCCCAGGCTGGAAGTGATTGTCAAGGAATACAAGAGCAAAAGCGCGCTCCTGTTCGGGCAGATCAATGTCCTCCAGCAGGGCACATCGGGCCCCGGCAGATACGCGCTGACCGGGAAAACGACCATCCTCGATCTGATCGTCATGGCTGGGGGGGCGATCATGGGGAAAGGAGGAGGAGTAACCGGCATGGTCGGCGGGGTGACCAGCCTGGGAACCTTCGCTCCTTCGAGCAGCGTCATCTCAGTGCCCGAATCGGGTAACGCGGATTTGAGAAATGTGGAGGTGGTCCGGCGGGGAAGAAAGTACACGGTCAATCTGTATGACGCCATGTTCAGGGGAGATGTCAGCCAGAACATTATAATCGATAACGGCGATATCGTGACTGTCCCGGAGCTTCCTACGTTCGGCGAGAGGGTTTACGTTCTGGGCGAAGTGACCACCCAGGGAATATACAGGCTAAAAGACGCATCGGATTTGCTGGCCTCCATTTCCATCGCCGGCGGACCCACCAGGATCGCAGTCAAATCAGACATCAAGATAATCCGGGGATACAGGGAAAGACAGGGCAAACCGCTCATACTGTCCGCCAATCTGGATGATATCTTGAAAAGAGGCGATCTGGCCCAGAACATCCCACTGCTCGACGGCGACGTGGTTTACATTCCGAGGACTGCAATAGGAGATATCAATGAATTCATCGTCAACACCGTGCCGCTGCTGGATTTCCTGTTTTATCCCGGAAGATACAGGGATTATTATTTTGACCAGAACGCCCATTTGCGCATAAAGAATTTCTGATCGCGGCGGGCTTCGAAAAAGCAGGGCGTGAAGGGTAAAGCGAACACCGGAAATTTTTTTGAATTATGGTCCAATACGATTTTAATCTGAGAGAGTACTGGCGCATCCTCAGAAAACGAAAATTCATGATCGTATTTACGATGCTGTCCCTGGGTATTTTTAGCTTCTTCTTCGCCGTCATGGGGACGCCGACGCCGGTTTACAAAGCGAGTGCCAGTGTAAAAATCGATAAAACCAGTCCTGTAACCGGCCTTTATATACAGGCCGTATCCTGGTCTCCCTCAGATGATATGCAGACGCAGGTGGCCATCATAAAGAGTTATTACATCCTGGAATTGACCGCCAAGAGACTCGGCATCATTCCGGGCGACGTCACTTCCGAGGAAATCCGCAGCAACACCCGGTACCAGAAGGTGATCACGAACCTGAAAAATAGGGTGGAATCGGAACAGGAAGGCAACAGCAACATCATTAATATTTCGGTGACTTCGGAAGACCCCAAATTCGCGCAAAAAACCGCCAACACGATCACCCAGGTCTTCAAGGACGAGCGTATTCTCGAGATCAATCGAAGAACATACGAAGCCAAAAAATTCATTGAAGACCAGCTTAAAATCGTGAAAGAGAAATTAAAGAATTCCGAGGAGACCGTCCGGGATTTTAGAGAGAAAAACAAGCTGGTCTCGCTGGATGCGCAGACGAGCAGCCTTCTCGGCCAGATGACCGGCATCAAAGCGGCGTATGACAAGGCGGTGGCCGACCGCCGTAGAATCACGGAAGTGAAGCAAGTCCTGAGCCAGGCGGAACACAGGCCTCTTTCCTCCAATAACAGCTTCCATATAGACGAGGCGTCGGCCCTGTACAAGAATCTCAATGACAGGCTCGTGCAGTTGATGCTGGAGAGGGATACGCTTCTTCTGACTTATACGGATGAATATCCGCAGGTCGCAGAATTGAAGAAGAAGATCCACGAGATAATTGTTACCATGAGGGCGCAGCTCGCCTCACAGGAGAAAGTCCTCACGGAAACGATCAGAAGACTGGCGGAGAAGACAGCGGATCTCGACAGCCAGATCAAAGGTCTGCCGGAAAAAGGTTTGGAACTGGCAAGACTGGAGAGGGATGTCAAACTCAATACGGAAGTTTATACGCTCCTGGAACAGAAGCATCAGGAGGTCCTGATCAAGGAGGCTGAAAAAATCGAGGACGTACAGATTGTGCGTCCGGCGCTCGAACCTACCATACCCATAAATCCGCCGAAGATCATGGAAACGGCCGTCGTCGGAATCCTGATGGGTCTCATCCTCGGCATCGTCTTTGCCTTCATTATCGAGACATTCGATACGTCCATGGGAACGATTGAGGAAGTTGAGAAATTCCTCGGCATCCCCGTCCTGGGGGTCATTCCCCACATCGGCACGAAGGAAATCAGGGAATCCCTCGGCGAGGAATATGTCCAGAAGATCGGCGGAAAGGAAGACCGCATCACAAGGCTCGTCGCCCATTTCGCACCGAAATCCACGCTGGCGGAGAGTTACCGCTCATTAAGAACGAATTTGAACTTCGCCTGCCGCGAGAAAAATATCAAGACAATTGTCTTCACCAGCGCCAGTCCCCGCGAAGGAAAAACAACGACTGTCGTGAACCTCGCCATAACAACGGCACAGACGGGAGCGAAAGTGCTTCTGGTGGAGGCCGACCTGAGGAGACCGGTGATTGCGGGATTCTTCGGAATAGACCAGACGCCCGGACTGACGGACGTCCTCCTCGGTAATTATGAATTCGGGAAGGCGGTCAAGACAATCGAAGATATCATGGCCGGCAAACTCAATATCGACGATATCCTCGAAACGCCGGGCATCGACAACCTCCATATCATCCCGAGCGGTTCCATACCGCTCAATCCCTCAGAGCTCATAAGTTCGAAAAGCCTGAACGAGTTCATCAATTGGGCGAAATCAGAATACGATGTCGTAATGATGGATCTTCCCCCGGTGCTGGCCGCCACGGACGCGGCGATAGTAAGTTCCAGAGTGGACGGGGTAGTCATAGTTTACCGTGTAGGCAAGATCTCCAGAAATGCCCTGAGGCGGGCCAAGAACCAGCTCGACAATGTCAAGGCCCATGTGCTGGGCGTCATCCTCAACGGACTTCGGGCCGAAGCGAGCGCCGATTTCTCCGCGTTCGAAAGGGAATATTACTACTATTATCATGGGGGAGGAGAAAGAGAAAAGACACTCCTGGGAAATATCCTTTCCAGAATCGAAAGAGCAAAGGACTCGGTCAAGAGACTTCTGCAGAAAAAGCCCGGTCCGGAAAAAGATGGAAGTGAGGAAGACCGGCAGGAAGAGAGGAAGTCGAGATACAAGATGATTGTTTCCATCGTGGCGGCCGTACTCCTTGTGCTTGGCGCGTTTTATCAGCTCGGCTATTTCCCCAAGAACCTCTTCATCTCCCATAAGGCACCGACCCGCGTCGAGAAGCCGGCAATGGAAGCCGGCCCCCTGAAAAAACCCGCCGTGGAATCTCCAGCAGCCCCCCCAGCACTTGGCAAGCCCGAGCCGCCGAAGGAAACCGCGGAGCGGAACGCGGACCCCGGCGTCGAACAAAAGGCTGCCGGCGAGAGGGCCGCCGATGCAAAGGCGCAGGCTTCCGGTCAGATCGCCGATTCATTCACCATCCAGATAAAGGCTTACCGGGACATCGAAGACACAAAAAAACTGCTGGCAAGCCTGACCGGAAAGGGGTTGAAGCCCTTCTGGACCAGCGTGGACGTGCCGGGCCAGGGGCTCTGGTACAGGATCTTTGTCGGGCAATTCGCTACCCGCAAAGAGGCCGTGAATTATATCAGGCAAGCGGGTCTGAACCAGTCTTTTCCGGACTGCTTTGTGCAGAAGATGACCTCGCTGCCGGACAGGAAAAATTACAAATTCTGACAGTTCAATGATCCGCTCCGAAATAGATTCCAGGACGGTCATCCTGCTCGCCGCGATTACCGTACTGACTGTGATTGCAGGCATATTCGTGGCGAAATTTTCCACGCTGGTGGCTGCGGCCGTCATTGCAGGTCTCATTATCGCCGTAGTCAGTTTCCTCAGCGGGGAATTGGCTCTTTACATGCTGATTATCTCCATGCTCTTGGGCCCGCAGTTCGGGGTGGGGGACGTAGGAGGAGAGTCGGTCCGGGGCCGGGGAATCACCCTCAGACTGGACGATGTCCTTCTGGTCGTTATCGGGTTCGGCTGGTTCCTGAAGACAGCGATCAAGAAAGAACTGGGCCTCTTCTTGAGGACCCCCCTGAACCAGCCGATCGCGTACTACTTTCTCGCCTGCCTCGTTTCAACCCTCCTCGGTTTCATGATGGGCAGGGTCAAAGGCGGTGCGGGATTCTTTTTCGTCCTGAAATATTTCGAATATTTTATTATCTATTTCATGGCGGTAAATTATCTCAATCAAAGAAGACAGGTGGAGAATTTTACCAAGACGATGATAATAGTCTGTCTCCTGGTCTGTATAATCGCCATCGGGCAATTGCCGTACGGGGGCCGCGCAACCGCGCCTTTCGAAGGAAAACAGGGAGAACCGAACACCCTGGGCGGTTATCTCGTCCTGATGCTCCCGGTTGTGCTGGGACTGTTACTGACCGGTTACGGGTCTATAAAGTTCAAGATAAGCGCCTGGGTGGTGATCTTCTTTATTTCCGTCACCCTTGCCGCCACCTTGTCGAGAAGCTCCTGGCTGGCCCTGGGTCCCATGATCCTGACACTGATTTATTTCAGCAGGAGGAAACTGGTTCTGATAATAGCGGTGATCGTCTTTTTGATAACCGCGCCGTTCGTTCTTCCCGAGCCTATCAAGGAGCGGGTGCTTTACACTTTCAAACAGCCCGCCGAGGTCGGACAATGGAAACTCGGAAATGTCCGAATCGATACGTCGACTTCCGCGAGACTGGAGTCGTGGAAACGCGCCCTGTCCACGGATTTCATGAAGCATCCTTTTCTGGGTTTCGGCGTGACCGGATATCGTTTCCTCGATGCGCAATACGCGCGGGTCCTGGTCGAGACGGGGCTGATCGGCTTTATCACGTTTACGATCATGCTCGGAGCGGTTTTTAGAAACGCCCTGCGGACATACCGCGGGACACAGGACCCGCTTTACAGCGGCATCTCCCTCGGTTTCCTGGCGGGATTTGCAGCGCTGCTCACCCACTCGATCGGCGCCAATACTTTCATCATCGTCCGGATTATGGAGCCCTTCTGGTTCCTGACGGCGATGGTGGTCATGATACCGAGGATAGAAGCGGGAGAATTTCTAAATCGTTGAACGACCCTCGTCTCAAGCCAAGGATCGTTTCGTTGATTGAAATCAACTGTTTACTGGATACCTCTGTACATGACGAATCAAAATACAGTCATTGCGGCGAAGCTTGTTCCGTACCGCGATACGGAGCCGGAATCCAGCGTTTTTCCTGAATAATGAATCTGGGCTGTCAAGTCGCTTCGCGAGAGTAATATGAGCATAACATTATTTGTTAGAATTTGATCGGAGCTCTCTTTGGATACTTCCATCATCATCGTGAGCTATAATGCAGCCATGCTGCTCAGGAACTGCATCCGATCGATTCATGAAAATGCATCAGACTCGAAATCCGAGATCATCGTCATCGATAATCACTCCGCGGATGAAAGCCCGGACATGATCCACAGAGAGTTTCCCGATATTAAACTGCTGAAGAATCCGGAAAATTTCGGCTTCTCGCGGGCCTGCAATCAAGGATTCCGGATCAGCGGAGGCGAATTCCTGCTTTTTTTGAACAGCGATACCGTTGTGAGAAACGGCGCGATCCAGAAAATGACCGACTATATGAGAGTAAATCCCGATGTCGGCGTACTAGGCCCCAAGATTCTGAATTCAGTATTACAACCGACGCGCTCTTATATGCGTTTTCTCGATCTTGGAAAGCTCTTTCTCGGTTCCAAACACCTCAGATTTTTCTTGGATGTGGAAAAATACCGGATCCACTACGCAAACTACGACTATATTACCACACGCACGGTTCAGTGGGTCAGTGGGGCCTGTCTTATGATCAGACGGGATCTTTTTTCCGAGCTGGGCATGTTTGATGAAAATTATTTTTTCTATTTCGAAGACATGGACCTCTGCCATAAGGCCGGCAGGGCCGGATTTAAAGTTGTTTATTTCCCGGAGGCCGAAATTATTCATTTATTTGGGGGCAGTACCTCGAGTAACTCCGCCATGAATGAAAAATATTACCGGCAGAGCCTTCTTTATTATCTCAGAAAAAATACGAACTTCTTCAGTTACCAGCTAGCTAAAAGCTATTTCCATCTACGAGATCTTTATTGGGGAATACTTGCCCGAATGCATCAATCATCGAATCGAGAATTGCGATGAGCTTTTTCTGTTTTCCATACACAAAAACTTTCAATTTCAAAAATATACGCGCAATTGATTATCATTCGCATTTGAGAAGCAACCGCCTTTTCCACATTGGATTTACCAACCGTCGGAGCACTTGCGTTTCTGATTCGTACAAGATGCCCTAACTACGGGACAATTTTCACTCAGTATCCTCTGAAAGAGATGGATCATGAAATTCACTGGAGAGCGGGTTATTGAAGGGCATACGCCGGAACGAATTTGGCTTGACCATATTGCGCGTTATAGATTTTCTGTCAGTTTCGTCCAAAAAGCATCCGTCCTGGATATTGCATGTGGAACAGGCTATGGGTGTGAAATACTGATGAAAGGCTCTCCTAAGTCCGTTCTGGGCATAGATATCTCAGATGAGGCGGTCTATTTCGCAAAGAAGGCTTACGGACGGCCTGGTTTGGATTTCGCGGTCGGCAGCATACTCGATATCCCTGTTCCAGATCAACGCCTTGACGCAATTACGGCATTTGAAACAATCGAGCACGTGCCAGACCCGGGTAAAGCACTATCCGAGATCGCCCGGACCTTGAGACCTGGTGGTATTCTGATCATTTCAACCCCCAACCGCCGACTGACTTCACCGGGGAAATCTCTTTCCGACCGTCCGGACAATGCTTTTCATTTCATAGAATTTACCCGGGACGAATTCCTATCCGTTCTTTCCCGTTTTTTTGATCCAATAGGACTCTATGGACAGAGGGCTATTCCGGAATTGTTTGTTTCGCCGCTTGTCAGGAAAATGTTCGGACGCCTGCTGCCCTGGATTTATGACCCGGCATCCGGATCCCCGGATGTGGTGAAACAGGTCCGAGCACACGAATACAGATATGTAGTAGCCGTATGTGCCCGTTCTAACATGAGGCGCGCATGACGCCTCATCTGAAAATCTACATCATTATCGTTACCCATAACGGCGCCAAATGGATCAGTGATTGCCTTTTCTCCGTTATGGCAAACAAGCACTTCGCCTCCGAGATCGTAGTTGTCGACAATGCCTCTTGGGACAAAACTGTAAAATTGGTAGAGAGCAATTTTCCGGATGTAAACATCTTCCGGCAGAAACGAAATGTGGGCTACGGACGGGGAGCCAACATCGGCATGAAATACGCTTTGTCACGAGGAGCCGACTATATTTTCCTTTTGAATCAGGATATCAAACTGGGGGAACATTGCATTCGGAATATGATTGAAGTTTGTGAAAAAAACCGCTTGATCGGTATTGCATCACCCCTCCAACTGAATTATAACGGCTCGGCAATTGATCCCAAATTCAGGGAATTATATAGTTTACAATCAGAAGATCCGCACATGAATAACGAACTCTTCAAAGACAGCTTTGCGGTTGATACAATCATCGGTGCATCTATGCTCTTCCGAGCCTCCGTCATTGAGTCCATCGGAATGTTTGACCCGATTTATTTCTTGTACCATGAAGAGGGAGATTTGTGCAGACGTGCCAGATTCCATGGTTTCGAGATTCACGTTATTCCGAAGGCAACGGTACTGCACAAACATCTGCAGCTTTTCCCGCAAAATATGAGCATACAAGCAAAATTCGCTGCAACATACGGATATTATTTTTATATTCTGAAAAATCCTTTTTCGCCTCTTTCCCGGAACATTGGAAAGGCACTGAAACAAATGGGACAATGGGTCTGGCGGGATCGCATTTTGCCGAAGATCGTTAAGAGATTTCTTGTGGCGGGTGCGGCAACCTGTATGATTATGATTTATTTATACCGTATTGTCAAAAATCGCAGGTCCGATATCGCTTTAAAAGCAACCGCTGAAGGCATGAAATCAATCGAGAAAATCGCCGGAAATAAAACCTTTTGAAGAGAAAACCGGCATTGAATTTTTTTATGACTGCCTGCTATATCGCGATGCCTGCTTCAGGCAGCCGTGGGCGAACCGATTAAGGTTTTCAAGACATCTCATATCGGGGCAAGGAGATAAAGAACTTGCAGGAATCTGAACCGCTTTCAGCAAAAGTCGTCCGCAGTGGGATATGGGCGTTTGCACTACGGTCCATCAGCCGCCTGCTCGGTTTCTTGAGAACAGTTATCCTCGCCAGATTGCTTACCCCGGGCGATTTCGGAATCCTCGGAATCGCCATGCTCACCATCCATGCCCTGGAGACATTTTCCGAAACTGGATTTGAATCCGCTATCGTCCAGAAAAAAGAGATTACAAAATCTTATCTGGATACAGCATGGACGGTTACCGCATTCCGGGGCATCCTTTTATTCACTATTCTTTTTTTCAGCGCCCCCACTCTTGCCGGATTTTTCAACTCTCCGGAATCTGTTCCCGTCATCCGGGTGGTCGCCGTTTCAACTATTCTTACGGGATTAAGAAATACAGGAATTGTTTTCTTTCAAAAAAACCTGGAATTCCACAGACTGTTCATATATGAGCTTCCGGCATCGCTGATAGATCTGACGATATCCGTCTGGCTGGCCTTTGTTCTCGAAAACGTCTGGGCTCTCGTCTGGGGGGGGCTGGCCGGAAATATCGTCAGGTTCCTCCTCTCTTTCGCTCTTCATCCATACCGGCCCTGTGTGAGTTTTGACAAAAAAAGATTCAGAGAGCTCTTCGGATTCGGCAAATGGGTGGTCGGTTCAGGTATCCTCATTTTTCTCATTACGCAGGGAGACAATATTTTCGCCGGGAAACTCCTCGGCGCTGCGGCACTCGGTCTCTACCAGATGGCTTTCCTGATCTCCCACCTGGCCTCTTCGGAAATATCGTATGTTGTCGCGCAGGTAGCTTACCCGGCCTATTCCAGGCTCCAGGACGACATCTCATCATTGAGAGACGCTTATCTCAAGGTCCTGCAGATCACGGTTTTCATTTCCGCTCCCATTGCCTGCATGATATTTGTCCTCGCGCCGGAATTCACCGATCTCTTTCTCGGCCACAAATGGATGGAAATGGTCCCGGCAATGAGAATCCTGGTCATGGCTGCGTTCGTTTCTTCCATTATCGATACTTCCGGACATATTTTTTACGCGGTCGGAAAACCCGGAGTAGATACTCAGCTTCAGATCGTCCGCTTCCTCGTACTGGGTGTGTCCATTTACCCGTTGTCGGTGAACTGGGGACTGCCCGGCATTTCGCTTTCTGTTTTTTTGAGCATATTAGTATCCGCACTGGTCTTCAGCATCAGGGCCGTAAACACTGTCAAATGCGGCAGCATTGCCTTTCTTAAAAAGATATTCCTTCCCCTTGTAAACGGGATGATATCCGCCTTGATCGTTTTCGGTTTCAAAAACACATTTTCGAAGACGGGATTACCGGAGTTTTTCCTGCTTCTCGTAACCAGTGCGGCGCTGTTTCTGTTCATGAGCTTCCTCTCGGACAGATTCCTCGATTACAGGATGAGGCCCATCGCCAGGGAGATGTTCATATTGCTGAAAGGACGTGTATGGAAATCAGCTTCTTCATGATGGTAACCAAAATACAATCCCAGGGGGATGGCCATGCTTCCTTCTTCGCTGAAATGAGCAATAACGGAATCCGGTGAAGCCGATGCCGGATTACATAAAAATTAATTCACCGCGGATCCAGCATGAAAGGAAAAATCATGTATTGATTTTTGTTTGCACCTCGTAATCTCTTTTCACATCCGGTCGTACTGGAACTTATAGAACACGCTGTGATATATAAATAACACAATTCATCATTACTCGATATGATTGGCGATCGTTTTGATCTTCCTGCAATTAGTCATTTGACGTTTATTCGAAAAGTATTAAAGGTATGACTCTGAAGTTTTTTTATTACGCATACTGGCATGATCGTCGCTTCAAGAATCTCGCGGGCGGACCGATAAAAGTCTATGAATTAACCGATAATCTGGTGAAGCTCGGACATGACGTGACCCTCTTTATCCCCGATATCGGCAGTCCTCAGGTCCAGACTTCCGCAAAGGTTGTTGCCCTGCCTTTCATCGATGTGCATATTCTGCGATTTATTTCTTTTCAGTTCCTTTCTTTCCTCTATTCGCTCAGGCTTATATTGAAGTCCGGGCGACCCGACACTATTTACGTGAGGATAATGTGGTCTTTCATGCCGATGCTTATAGGAAAACTGTTCTCGATTCCTGTGATTCTCGAGGTGAACGACAGTCCGACTATCGCCTATTCAAACGTAAAAAGCACGATAAAACGGGCAATTGCCCATCTGAGCGACAAAATCAGCTATCGATTGAGCGATCATATTCTACCGGTCACCGAAAAGATCGCTGAAAATCTTTACCTCCGGGAGCGAGTCCCATGGAGTTCAATGACGGTCATGCCCAGCGGAACCAATACAGATGTTTTTCAGCCGATGGACAGAAACGAATGCGCAGTAAAATTAAACCTGCCTGCGGATAAAAAGTACATCGGCTTCGTCGGAACTTTTTTCTCCCACCAGGGAATAGATATCCTTATAGAAAGCGCCCCCTTCATTATTCAAGAATACCCGGATGTAAGATTTTTACTGGTCGGCGATGGCCCGATGAAGACGGAATGGGAAAAAATGATTCACAAAAAAGGGTTGGTCGATTATTTCATCATGACGGGAAATGTGCCTTATGCAGATGTGCCTTTCTATTGCGGCGTCATGGATATCTGTGTGGCACCTTTTCTCCGGGGAACGGACGAGCGCTCTCCTGTCAAAATCTTCGATTATCTCGCCTGCGGAAAACCTGTAATCGTAAGTGAAACAGGAGAAACCAGCGGATTCTTCAAAGAGAGCGGGGCCGTGATCACCTTTCCGGCGGAAGATCACGTGTCCCTTTATCGTGCAGCCAGATATCTCCTGGAGAACGAGCCTTTAAGAAATGAAATGGGCGCAAGGGGTAGAGAATTCATTTCTTCAAAGTACAGCAGAAAAAAAATCACGGAAACAGTCGAAGAGATCGCCTTACATCTCTATGAAAAATACAGGACCAGGTGAATCCGTTGTGCGGAACAAATTTCTTTAGAACCTGCGCCCGTATAGAACATTCGATTCTGGAACAATTCTTCTCAGATAATTACTCCTATCATGGCTAAGGAAAATATTTCCACGAATCAATATCCACACCGCACCAATTACCTCTCCCGCTTTGCAAGAACGGTGCTGAGTTTTGCTCCCCGCCTTCATCTCATTGCCTCACCATCGAGACCACAGGGAATCAGCGTATTCATGCGGGTGAAAAATGAATTCGACTGGATTGAGCCCAGTCTGCAATCCATCCGCGCAATCGCCGACGAGATTATAGCGGTCGATAATGGGTCGACCGACGGAACCTATGAATACCTGGAGGCCGAAGCGGCCCGGGACCGGGAAAAGATCAGACTCTTCAGGAAACCGCAGATGATTTTCAGCGAGCTGTCCGATTTCGCCCTGAGCCGAACATCTTACAGGTGGGTTTTCAAATTCGATGGTGATATGGTGGCCCACACAAGCGGAGATCATACTATCAGCAATCTCCGGAATCGTCTTATTTCTCTTGACAGCCGCCGCTTCTATGTTGTCTACCTCCGTCTCATCAACCTGTCAGGCGATCTCTTCCATCAGGATCCCCGGCAGATGGTCCATATTGAAGAATACGTCCATACGGCATCCAGCGCAGCACGCTATATTCAGGCGGGCCGATACGAAGCGATCAAATTCCCCCGCTATTACCGCGTCCTCTTCTGGTACGAGCCTTACATTTTTCACGTGGACATCAAGGATTCGCGTCGCATGCTGCTCCGTTATTTCTGGGAAAAATGGATGAAAAACGCAGATTACAAAAAATTCCCTTCAATTGATGATTTCGTGAACGCATATCTGCCGGACACGTTCGGAACCAGTTCATGGAAAGAGGCGCAGGAAATTCTCTGCAGCAGATCTCTGTCATGCCATATCCCATACGACAGCGGAATGTTCGGCCCCTATCCCGATCTGCTGAAACCATATCTTGAAAAACCAAAATACAAGCTGATATACAGAGACGGGAAAATCATCGGAAGGGATGAACCCGAAAAGACTCATCCCTGAACAAGGTATCTGATACGGGCGCAGGGCGGATGAAAACGAAAATACTCTTTGTAATAGACGGCCTGGAATTCGGCGGCGGCGAGCGGGTGTTTTCGCAGCTTATCAATGGACTGCCGGAAGACAGATACGAACTCTTCCTGATTGCTCATCCGAACGAGAAATTCATCCAATCCATCAGGAATCCCCGGATGCAATTCATCCCGTGCGAATTTTCGTCCCGGTTCAACCCTTTACTTGTATCCGGAATCGTCCGGGTCGTCAGGAGACACGGAATTCACATTATAAACGGCCAGGGCGGAAGAGCCGAATTTCACGCGCGTCTGGCCGCCGCCCTGGCCAGACCGGCAAAATACGTCTCGACGATCGCCATGCCTGTCGAAGGCTACGATGTCGGTCCCTTGCAAAAAAAGGCATACATAGCCGCGGACCGCCTGACGGAAAGATTCGTGGACAGGTTTATAGTTGTTTCTGATGTCCTCGCCGACAGACTGATCAAGGCCCACGAGATACCGGCCGATAAGGTCATAAAAATATATAACGGTATTGAGACGGAACTGTATAATCCCGAACAGGCGGATTTTGAGTTCAGGCAGGTCCGTCGGGAATTCGGACTTGACCCCGGTGCGCCCGTTATCGGCGCCATTGGCCGCCTGGTCTGGCAGAAAGGATTTGAATACTTGGTCGCGTGCATACCAGAAGTGGTCCGTGAATTTCCCTCAGCCAGATTCCTGCTTGCCGGAGACGGACCCCTCAGGGGCGATCTGGAGAAACTGAGCAGAAGATTGAAGGTCGAAGGTAAAATCATATTCGCCGGTTTCCAGCCCAGGGTAAGGGAAATCCTGTCCGCTCTGGATGTGGTCGCGATACCTTCGGTCCTGGAAGGCTTCCCCATGGTGACGCTCGAGGCCATGGCCATGGCCAAGCCTATCGTTGCAACAAGGATTGACGGCATTACGGAGCAGATCGTGGACAGGGAATCGGGCCTGCTCGTCCCGCCCGGCAATCCCGATGCCCTGGCAAAAGCCGTTTTATTCCTTCTACGCGACCAGCAATACGCCCTCAGGCTGGGGAGGAACGCCAGGATCAGGGTGAAAAAAGAATTCCCGGTGGAAAAGATGATATCCGAAACGGAGAAGGTCTATAAATCCCTGCTGAATAAATAAGAAATGAAAAATTCCTCATCTAAAAAACCCTGCCCCTATTGCTCTTCTGCCGGAATTTATTTTTTCGAAATCGGCAAGAGAGAATATTTCCGCTGCAGTACCTGCGACCTTATCTTCAAGCCGGCCCATTCGCTCGGAGATGCCGGCGTCCTCGAATTTTACGGCCATCGTTATTTCGATGAATACTCGCACGACGAGTTGAGCGGAAAGAGGACTAATATATATCATCATATACTTGACCTTATCGAATGCAAATTGAAGACGGGTAATATACTCGACGTCGGATGCGGGTGTGGGTTCTTTCTGGACGAAGCCCGCCGCCGGGGTTGGCGGATATCCGGACTGGACCCTTCGGAAAAGTCCATAATACACGCGGAAAAAAAACTCGGCTGCCCCCTGGTTAAAGGCACGCTCCGCGACTTTTCAGGGCCGCAGGATTATGATGTCGTGACCATGATAAATGTACTGGACCATTCCGTCTCGCCGTGGGAAGAAGTCCGCCTGGCCCGCGGAATGTTAAAAAGAGACGGCTGGATATTTCTGCGCTTCCCAAACGGCGGTTTTCACCCGGCTGTTTTCCGGCTGGCTCGAAAATTCGGAGTTGAAAAGGCCTTCCAGCGACTGGTCGTGTTTCACGAATACTCTTTCACTGCCGCGTTCATACGAAAGCTGCTGAGCGATTTCTCTTTCAGCGATATCGAAATACAAAATTCAGTGACTTCCGGAAACCCCGCAAGCGGATGTGCAGGTATTTATGATTTTATCTTCACGAGGCTGACTGCGGTTGTTTTCAAGTTAATCGCCCTTCTTGCCGGAGCCGAGAATCTTTACGGCCCCTCCCTGGAAGTAATGGCCAGGAAAACATAATAGAACAGGGAATATGACAGAGGACGATTTTGAGAATTTTATTCGTTTCTGATGTGTCAATAAAAAATGTTATCGGGGGGGCTGAAAGAGTTCTGTATGAGCAGAGCACCCGATTGAGCAATAAAGGACATCTGGTCCATATTCTCACCCGAAGGCTCCCGGAGCATGGCTCCGAAATGGAAATCATTTCCGGCGTGGAGGAGTGGAGATATGACATTGATCACGCAAATTCTTTTTCATTCTTCCGGACGACTTTATCGAACGGAACCAAATTGTTTGAGCTTCTCAATCACAGGAATACATATGAAGTAATAAATTTCCACCAGCCTTTTTCATCCTTCCCTGTAATCCGATCCCGTCAGGCAGGGAAATTAAAAAAAATCTACACGTGTCATTCTCTTTCTTTTGAGGAATATCTTGCCAGGAATCCGGCAAGCGGAAATTTTCCGCAGAATATCCGCCGGACATTAAATGTGTTGGCGAGGAGACATATTGAATCCGTGGTCCTCAGGAAATCCGATATTATTGTCGTCTTAAGCCGGTTCACTAAGGACAAAGTAAAAAAAACATATGGAATACCCGGCTCAAAGATAAAGATAATACCGGGCGGGGTGGATATCGAAAAATTCCATCCGGCTTATGATGTAAATCAGATCCGAAGATCACTTGGTATTCCGTCGGACCGAATAATCCTCTTATCGGTTAGAAACCTGGTCCCCAGGATGGGATTGGAAAACCTGATAACTGCTGTAAAGGATGTATCACTGGCAATTCCTGAAATATATCTCGTTCTGGGCGGGAAAGGACCTCTCCTTAAGGACCTCGCTATGCTTGCCGAACAACTGAATATTTCCGATCGCATTCATTTCGCCGGTTTTATCCCGGAAGATGCCCTTCCCGATTACTACCGCATGGCGGACATATTTGTTCTTCCGACAAGGGAACTGGAAGGGTTCGGTCTGGTCACCCTGGAAGCCCTGGCATCCGGTGTGCCTGTCCTTGGCACCCCGGTTGGAGGGACCCTGGAGATTCTCGGAGGGTTCAACCCCGGGTATCTTTTCAAGGATACAAAACCCGAATCGATATCTGATCTGATTATAGAGACCTGCCGTAAAATCCGTCGGTATCCGGATTTCAAGCTGGTGACCGGAGCGAAATGCAGGTCTTACGTCGAGGAGAACTACTCCTGGGAAAACAACATATCTCAACTGGAGAAAATCTTCGGGGCTGTCTGAAAGGCATTTATGTGTGGCATCTGCGGAAAACTGAATTTTGACGGAAAGCCGGTCGATGAGGCCGGGCTTCGGAAAATGGCGGCCGTTTTAGCACACCGCGGGCCCGATGACGAAGGCGTGTTTCTGAGCAACCGGGAGCCGGGCCGCGAATCCGGACCCGCGGTCGGCCTCGCCCACAGGAGACTCAGCATCATCGATCTCTCGGCGGCGGGACGCCAGCCGATGGCGAATGAGGACCGCACTATCTGGATGGTCTTCAACGGAGAGATTTACAATTTCCAGTCCCTGCGCGAGGGACTCGAAAAAAGGGGACATCGCTTTTTATCCCTCACGGACGGAGAAGTGATTCTCCACCTCTTCGAGGAAGAAGGAATCGACTGCGCAAAAAAACTCGAGGGGATGTTTGCCTTCGCGCTCTGGGACGAAAAAGCGCGGACGCTCTATCTCTGCAGGGATCGGATCGGGATCAAGCCGCTTGTTTATTCCCGGATCGGCGATTCCTTCCTCTTCGCGTCTGAGATCAGGGGAATTCTTGAGGATCCCTGTATCCCGAGAGAAATGGACTGGGCGGCCCTGGACCTTTATTTTACGTTCAACTACATCCCGGCACCCGACACGGCATTCAGCCGGATCCGGAAGCTTATGCCCGGACATTATCTGATCGTACGCGACGGGCAGGCGCAGGAGAAATCCTACTGGGCGCTCCAGGAGCCATCGCCGGCGGAGGGTGGGGATCTCGAATTCTGGAAGAAGGAATTATATAAATCACTGGAAGGGGCCGTGAGGAGCCATCTCATCGCGGACGTCGCCGTTGGAGCTTTCCTGAGCGGCGGAATCGATTCCAGTATTGTCGTGGCCCTCATGTCGCTGAATTCGAGCCGTCCGGTCAGGACCTACTCCATCGGGTACGCGGATATGCCCATGTACGATGAAACCCGTTACTCGCGTGCGGTCGCCCGGATGTACGGAACGGATCACCACGAGATCCTGCTGACGAGCCGGGAAATCCTCGATGCTGTTCCTGCAGTCCTGGACTCTTTCGACGAGCCCTTCGGAGACTCGTCCGCCGTCCCGACGTTCATTGTTTCCCGCGAAACGGCCAGGCATGTGAAAACAGCCCTTTCTGGGGACGGAGGAGACGAACTCTTCGCGGGGTACCGGATGTACGCCGGAGAAGATTGGTACCGTCGGTACAGGAGAATACCGGAGGCGATAAGAAGGAACCTGATCGAGCCGCTTGTCTTCCGTATTCCCGATTCCAGAAACAGCCGCATCCCCGAATACGTCAGGAGGATGAAGAAATTCCTGCGCGGCGCCGAAGATTCTTTCGAGTCGCGCTTCTTCACCTGGAACCAGATCTTTTCGCGGGACCTCAGAGCGCATCTCCTCACCGGCGATCATGGAATCGATTACGATACCGGTCTCAAAAGGATTTCCGCACGGCTGGATGAATTCAGGGGCGGCAATCTCGACCGGATGCTCTACGCGGATATCAAGGAATCGCTCCCCGGCGATATGCTGAAGAAAGTGGATTCGATGAGCATGCTGCATTCTCTTGAAGTCAGGGTGCCGCTGCTCGACCGCAGAGTCTGTGAGACGGCTTTTCGAATGAACGGAAAGTGGAAAATGCACCGAGGCCGCGGGAAATTCATTCTGATCGAAACGTTCAAGGATCTTCTGCCCCGCTCGCTCCACCGCAGGCCGAAATGGGGGTTCGAGATGCCCGTAAGCAAATGGCTGAAGGCGGACCTGCGGTATTTCGTTGATGAAGAGCTTTCAGAGGGCCGTATCCGGCGTCAGGGGGTTTTTGATTTTCCGACCGTCCGCGGTCTCGTTGACGAGCTTAACAATGGAAAATCCGATGTCTCCTGGCTGATCTGGAGCCTCATCGTATTTCAGAAATGGCACGGCCGGTATGTAGATCGCAGGCAATGAGATGAAAAAAGTTGCGGAAAAAATCAAGGTTGTTCATATTATCACCCGGCTGGACAAGGGGGGCTCTGCGGAAAATACTCTTTTGACCGCCGTCGGCCTGCAACGGAGGAACTACGACGTCCTGCTGATCAAGGGGCTCTCTCTCGAATCCGGGATGCCGCAAGCCGAAGAAGCCGCCGTCAAGAAAAGCCTGATCGAGGCGGAGCAGGCCGGCATAAGAGTCAAGACCCTGCCCGGGCTTGTACGAAGGATTCATCCTTTCAAGGACGTAAAAACGCTTCTCTCCCTGGTCTTTTTACTGCGCAGAGAAAAACCCCGCATCGTCCACACCCACACTTCAAAGGCCGGCATTCTCGGCAGATGGGCGGCCTGGATCGCAGGCGTGCCTGTCGTCATCCACACTCCCCACGGGCATGTCTTCTGGGGGTACTTCAACGGGCCCGTGTCGAGAATATATATACTGCTGGAACGGTGGACTGCATCGGTTACGGACCGGATCATCACGCTTACAGAACAGGAAAAAAAAGACCATCTGCGCACCGGGATCGCACCCGGATACAAGTTCGCCACGATCCACAGCGGCGTGGATCTGGATAGATTCCTGTCGGTGTCCGCCGATCCCATTCGAATCAAGGAAGAACTGGGTATTCCGGGCGATTTCCTCGTCGTCGGGACAGTGGGAAGACTGACGCCGATCAAGGGCCAGCGCTTCTTTTTGGAGGCGGCAAAGGAAATTCTTGCCGTCCGTCCGGATGCATTTTTTCTGATCCTGGGTCACGGCGAACTGATGGAGTCGCTCAAGGAGATGTCCTCAAGGCTCCGTATAGCGGATCGCGTAAAGTTTCCCGGATGGAGGCCTGACGTATCCACGGTCATGTCGGCCTTCGACGTCTTCGTGCTCCCGTCTCTCAATGAAGGGATGGGGAGAGTCATTGTCGAGGCCATGGCGCTGGGGAAACCGATCGTCGCCAGCAGTATCGGAGGAATTCCGGACCTGGTGAAGGACGGGTGGAACGGCCTTCTTGTGCCTGCGAGCGATGCAGGCGCCCTTGCAGGAGCGATCAATCGCCTCCTGCAGAACCCGGAGGAAAGAAAAACCATGGGCGAGCGGGGGAAAGAAACCGCCGCGTGCTACAGTTCGGACCTGATGGTGCGGGAAATCGACCGCCTGTACATTCAATTGATGGAAAACCGTGCGGGGTCTTCTTGAAGAAATACCTCTCTTATAGAAAAATCCATATACTCGTCCCGGTCATTTTCGCGACGGTAGTCTGGATATGCGGGTCAGCATGGGCCGGTTACCAGCAGGTCCCGGGACTTGTCGACCTTCGCACGACGTTCAGTGACGGGGCATACGATCTCGATACACTGACCCGCATGGCCAGGGAGAAAGGATTCCATCTGCTGTTCATTAACGACCATGACAGGGTCGCCATGGAATACGGAATTCCTCCGCTGCGGAACATCTTTAAAAAAAGAGTCGAACTGAATTCCATTCACAAACAGGGCTCCGCAAACTACCTTCGATCGATTCAGGAAATCGAAAAAAAATACTCCGACATGATCGTCATTGCCGGGACGGAATCCTCGCCATTCTATTACTGGAGCGGGGACCCCTTCCGGAAGACCCTGACCGCACACGACTATGAGAAAAGGATACTCTCCATCGGGATGGAGAACCCCACCGATTACGACAACATACCCGTCCTGCACAATGATCCTCCGATCTGGAAAATAGAGCCTTCCTCTGCCGGCTTCATCCTTCTCACCGGGGCGCTGATCCTTGCCCTTCTCATGATTCGGTGGCCCGGTGTATTCCGATGGGCGGGATTTTCCATGCTCGCTGCAGGCATCCTGTTCATGGCCAACTTCCGCCCTGCAGGGTATTCCCCTTATGATCCATACCATGGTCCCCAGGGGATCGCGCCCTATCAAGCGTATATCGATTATGTCCACTCCCGCGGAGGCATGACTTTCTGGAATTACCCGGAAACCCGCTCCGGCGTAAGGCAACTGGGCCCTATCCGGGTCAGCACGCTCCCGTACCCGGACGTCCTGCTGGAGTCGAGAGATTACACCGGATTCGCGGCCCTTTACGGCGAAGAGGTCAAAGCCACTGAACCGGGCGGATTATGGGACCTCTCGCTCATCGAGTACTGCAAAGGGATTCGTGGAAAGCCTCCATGGGCGATAGCGACCTCGGATTTTCACAAGGAGGGCGAATCAGGGAGCAGTCTCGGAGATTTTCAGACCGTTTTTCTGGTGCAGAACAATACGAGAAACGAAATATTGAAGGCCATGAGACAAGGAAAGATGTACGCCTGCCGGGGCCGTTATCCCCGTGTCCCCAGGCTTGACGACTTCTCGGTTTTCAATGACGTCGCAACGGGGGTTTGCGGTGACGAGATTCTGATCTCCGGTAAGCCGAAAATCAGGATCTCAATTTCAGGCGATGAGCTTGCGGATAAACGGGCCGTCGTGCGTCTGATCAGATCCGGCAAAATCGTCAAAATCATCGAATGCACCCTTCCTTTCAACATGGAGCACGAGGACAGCGAAGACCTGCGGCCGGGAGAAATGATCTATTACCGGATGGACATGAAGGGTGAAGGAGCCATTGTCTCCAATCCGATTTTCGTAAAATTGAAGTGAGAGAATTCGCTAACGCCAACAGGATACAGCGGCTGAATCTGAATGATATTTTCATCAGACAAAGCAGTTTCCGTTCAATGTATCTGGAAGTGCTCACCTCGGTCCTGAAGGCCACAGAAAGACAGGAGAGAAGATATTCTGGCTATGAAGGAGAACAAGATCATTTGAGTATATTCCGGGAGAAAAGCGCCTGTGTTTTTTCTAAGTTTTCAGCTTGACAAGAACAAGTTTATTGGATTATGGGTCTTCCCATGATTGTTTCCGTTCATCAACCGCAATATCTGCCCTGGCTGGGTTATTTCGATAAGATGAGCCGCGCCGACTCATTCGTGCTTCTTGACACAGTTCAATTCAAGAAAAACGAATGGCAGAACAGGAACAGAATCAAGACGGCGAACGGATGGCAGTGGCTCACGGTCCCCGTCCTGTATCGTTTTCCCCAGCTTATTATGGAAGTCGAAATCAATAACAGGGATAAATGGCAGCACAGGCAGAAGCAGGCGCTCATATCGAACTACAGGAAAGCACCTTTCTGGAGCGATATGGAGCCGTTCTTTGAAAGCATTTTCGTTCCCGAGTGGAAGAATATCTCAATACTCAATATCCACACCGTGAAAGAACTCGCCAGCATACTCGGCATCCGGACGCCTCTGTATGTCGCCTCAGAGCTGGGCGATTTCCCGGAAGACCCTGACGAGAGGCTCATCGCCATTACAAAGCATCTGGGCGGTGATACCTACCTCGCCGGCAGCGGCGGGAAAGAATACATGAACCTGGAAAAATACGCGGAACACGGAATTCATGTGATCTTTCAGGAATATCGTCACCCGGTTTACAGACAGGTTTTCGGCGCCTTCGAGCCGTTCATGTCGGTCATCGACCTGATTTTGAACTACGGGAAAGAGAGCATTAACGTACTGAGAGGGCTGTCATGAAAATCCTTGCGATCGGAGCCCACCCCGATGACATCGAAGTCGGATGCGCGGGGACGCTTCTAAAATACAGTGGCAACGGCCATGATATTTATCTGCTTGTTATGACGTCGGGTGAAAAAGGGGGAGATCCTTCAGTCCGCAGAGCGGAACAGGTCCAGGCGGCAGAGATCATCGGGGCCAGGGATCTGATATGGGGAAACTACGAGGATACACAGCTCGCCCCGAATATGAATCAGCTGGTCTACGATATTGAAATTCTGTTGAAGAAGATCATGCCCGATTTCATTCTCGTCAATTACGCGGACGATACGCATCAGGACCACCGCGCGCTTTACAAGGCGACCGTCTCCGCCACGCGCTATATCAGGAACGTCCTGTTCTACGAAGTTCCTACGACGCAGAATTTCCTGCCGACGATTTTTGTAGACATCAAAGAGGTGATTCAATCAAAGATCGCCAGCCTTCTTGCCCATCGCTCTCAGGTCATGAAGACCAATATCGAGGGACTATCGATTGCCGACGCCGTTCAGTCCACTGCGGTCTTCAGGGGGATTCAGGGAAGGGTGCAGTATGCCGAGGCCTTCGCGCCCCTTCGATTATTCATAAATACATAATTAGGCATCAGGTATCGGGCTTTATCTATGATTCCCCATTCCAGAGCTCTGCTCAATCAAGATGATTTTAAAGGAGTCGAAAGCGTCCTCAAGTCGGGGCTGCTTGTACAGGGCGAACAGGTGGCGAGATTCGAGGAGTTGCTTTCATCGACGGTGGGGACGGGAAGCGCCGCGGCCGTAAATTCAGGAACAGCCGCCCTTCACCTTTCATTAACCGCCCTCGGCGTCGGTAAAGGCGACGAAGTAATAATTCCAAGCTTCGTCTGTTCCGCCCTGCTCAATGCCGTCCGTTACGTCGGGGCGGAGGCGGTCCTCGCCGATATCGATCTGCCGACATTCAACATCGATGCTGAGGATATCGAAAAACGGATCACCTCCAGGACAAAAGCCGTTATTGTCCCTCATATGTTCGGTCTGCCCGCCGACATGGACGCCATTCTTTCGCTCGGTATTCCCGTCATAGAGGACTGCGCACAATCGATCGGAAGCCGCTACAAAAGAATTTGCACGGGCGCATTCGGAGTCGTCTCGATTTTTTCCTTTTACGCCACAAAAATGCTGACAACCGGAGAGGGAGGCATGGTCTTGTCCGACAATCCCTCCATCACGGGCATAATAAAGGACCTGCGGAATTACGACGAAAAGGAAGATTATGTCGTACGCTACAATTACAAAATGACAGACTTCCAGGCTGCGCTCGGAATCAGCCAATTGAAAAAACTCCCCCTGTTCATTGAAAAGAGGAAAAGGATTGCCTCGCTCTACGACGATGCCCTGGAAGGATGCGATATAGGGACTCCGGCCGTTCCCGAGGACCGGGATCATGTTTATTACCGTTACGTGATTTCCCGTCCTCCCCCAGATTTCATGGAAAATATGAAGAAAGCCGGAATCGATTGCAAAAGGCCCGTCTTCAGGCCTCTGCACCGCTATTTCGGACTTGCGGGATATCCGAATACGGAGGAGGCATGGAATCGCGCGGTTTCGATTCCGATCTACCCTGCCCTGCGCGATCAGGAGGCCCACAGAATCGCGGATACTTTGAGGCGGCTATGTCGTTTGAAATAAAGGCTGATGTTTCCCGGCATACAAGGAAGATCGTTCCATCCAGAATCGCCTGGGGCGTTGCATCGACCGCGTTCTTTATGCTGCTGCTGCCGGCCGTCCGCAGTTATTTTTTTGAATTCGGGAGAAGATGGTTTTATATTCTTCTTTTCTCGTCCCTTCTTTCGTTCATACTTACGCCGCTCATGAGACGGCTTGCTCTCAAATATAACGTTGTGGATGCGCCTGAGGAGCGAAAAATTCATCTGCAAAACACCCCGCTCCTGGGAGGACTCGCCATCGTTGTAGCCTTCAGCGCCGCCCTTATCGCGAATATGATTCTCGACAGGACTATGATCCTCCTGATCTGCGGCGGTCTTGCCATGGCCTTCATGAGCCTGGAAGACGATTGGCGGGAAATCTCCGCCGCCCCGAAGCTCTTGTTCCAGGTCCTGGTCGTGATGATCCTGATTTACAACGGAGTCATCCTTGACGTGTTCTCGCCCCGGACCCTTTGGGGATACTGGCTGGACGTCCTGCTCACGGTTCTATGGATTGTGGGGATCACAAATGCAATGAACTTCATGGATGGCATGGACGGGCTCGCAGCAGGCATCAGCGGCATTATGGCGTTTTTCCTGGGAATCGTCGCTTCCCAGACGCAACAGCCTGTAATGGGCTGGGCCGCCGCCGCCGTCATGGGCAGCTGCCTCGGATTTCTTCCTTACAACTTCAGGCTGGACCGGCCTGCATCCATCTTTCTCGGCGATACGGGAAGCACGTTCCTCGGCTTTACGCTGGCGACTCTCGCCGTCATCGGCGACTGGTCAGACGACCCCGTCGTCTCTTTTTCCGCTCCACTCTTGATCTTCTGGGTTCTTATTTTCGATATGACATACATCACGATCGAAAGGGTCCTTACCGGAAAGGTGAAGGGCGTGAAGGAGTGGATCGACTATGTAGGAAAAGACCACATCCACCACAGGATGTACGATCTCCTGGGAGACAGGAGAAAGGCCGTGTTCTTTATTTATTTCCTCTGCGCAACTCTCGGCATCAGCGCCATCGCCCTGAGGAATGCCCGTACTATCGACGGCATCCTCCTCGTAGGTCAAGCCCTTCTGATTACCGTTATTGTATCCATTCTGGAATACTCGGGGCGAAACAGGCAATAATCCTCTCTCTGGATTATTTCGGGTTTCATTTCCAGGCGGGAATTTCTGCTCCGGGGAATCTTCTTTTTCAAGTGGTGTATAATAGAAGATGGCAGAGGCCATTCGGCCTCCCCGGGGGCACTAATTCTCCGTCACGATCCGGGAAAAATCAGCAATCTCGTAAAAGAGTCCGGAAATCTCCTCCAGAAGAGAAAGCCTGTTGAAACGGATATTCTCGTCATCCGTCATGACCAGCACGGACTCAAAAAAGCGGTCGACAGGTGTTCTAAGGCGCGCGATCTCCTTCAAAGCGGCACTGAAGTCGCCTTTGGCGATGAAGGCGAAGGCCCGATCCCTGATCTCGAGAAACGCCCGGTAGAGATCCTTTTCCGCATCCGTCTCGAAAAGGGACGGGTCTACTGCGCCCCGGCTGAAATTCTTGATGATATTGCATACCCGCTTGAATGCAATCGTCAGGGGCTCGAAGTCCGGGTGATTCTTGAACTCCCTCATAGCCTCGATCTTTTCGAGAGAAACGACAAAATCGGATACACCCCGGCTGAGGACTGCATCGACTACATCGTATGGGTAGCCCTGCGAAATCAATCTGTTTTCGAATCTTCCCCTGAAAAATTCGAGTACCTCCGCTTTTGTCTCGGCGGCCGGCTTCTTCAATTTATCCTGGAGAATGGCCAGGCTCTCATCGATCAGTTCTTCCAGTCCCAGGGAGTAGCGTTTATCCAGAATGATATTTATGATTCCTAGGGCCTGCCGGCGCAGAGCGTACGGATCCGCCGCTCCCGTCGGCGTCTGGTTCACGCCGAAAAAGCCGACGATCGTATCCGTCTTGTCGGCAATGCTGACAATGGCTCCGATATCCGTCCGGGGGAGCTCGCCCGCAGCCGACGTAGGCAGGTAGTGTTCGTAAATCGCATTCGCGACATCCGGTTTTTCGCACGCCAGCAATGCGTACTCTCTACCCATGATTCCCTGCAGGCTCGGGAATTCATAAACCATCTGCGTTTCAAGATCGGCCTTGGACAGGAAGGCCGCTCTGTCGACATCCGCTTTCAGGGCAGGATTGATTTTATCGCTGATCCAAGCAGCAAGCTTCCGGAAACGGTCCACTTTTTCCTCGGATGTGCCAAGCAGGGAGTGAAACACCACTTTCTTCAATTTCTTGAAATGCTCATCCAGTGGTATTTTCCTATCTTCCTCAAAAAAGAATTTAGCGTCGGCCAGCCTCGCCCGGATGACCTTCTCATTGCCCCGGGCGACCAGGGCCGGATCCCGGGCCAGTGTGTTGTTTATGGCAATAAAATAAGGCAGGAGATTCCCCCCCGTGTCTGTAACGGGGAAATACTTCTGGTGCTCGACCATAGAAGTGATAAGGACATCTCGCGGAAGCTTCAGGTATTCGCTGTCAAAACTGCCGATGACGGATGTCGGGTACTCGACCAGAAAAGTCACTTCCTCGAGGAGCTCATCCATCACCAGGGCCTTGCCTGAAACTTCCCTGGCAGCCCGCGCGGTCTCGTCGAGGATGATTTTCTTTCTTTCCTCGGGGTTGATAATGACGTAATTCTCCTTGATTTTGGCCAGGTAATCTTTCGCATCCCGGACAAGAAAAAAACCCGGGCTCATAAAGCGATGGCCACACGTCTTTTTCCCGCTCGTTATATTTCCGATTCGGAAAGGAACTGTATCCGAGCCGTAAAGGGCGAGGATCCAGTGAATCGGCCTGGCGAAACGGATTGTCAAGTCCATCCAGCGCATCGACTTCTGAAAAGGGATACCCAGAACAAACCTGGAAAGAATTCCAGGCAGGATCACTTGCGTCTCTTCACCCGGTATTTTTTTTCGGGCGCAGATATATTCGCCCTTTTCCGTACGTATGGTTTCAATTTGCGAGATGTCTATCCCCTGACCTTTTGCGAATCCGATGGCGGCTTTCGTGGGCTGGCCCTTCTCGTCAAAAGACACCCGCTTTGCCGGTCCGATTTTTTCGAGTACCTGATCTTCCTGTCGCTCCTCGACGTCACTGACGATCAGTACAAGTCTGCGCGGGGTTGCCATGGTCCTGATCCGGCCATGGCGGATACGCTCGGCCGAAAACTCCCTGCGGATGATCTCGTCCATGTCTTTCAGCGTCCCGGGCAGAAAGTCGGCGGGGATTTCTTCCGTTCCTATTTCAAGCAAAAGTTCTCTGGCCATTAATTAGTCTCCAAGGATTTGAAGAATGTTTTATAATTTAAGCACCAAATCCCAAATACCCCATGTTCAAAAAACCGTTCAGTATTTTGAGATTTGATTTTGACATCTGGAATTACTCGATGCTTGCTTGAACTCGGGATTTTTTATTATTTTTTCCATTTTCCCATTAGAGGAAATCCCATCTTTTCCCGCTGTCTGAGATATCCCTCGGCACTGAGTCTCGCCAGATTCCTGACACGGCCGATATAGCTCGTCCGCTCCGCGACGCTGATCGCGCCCCGCGCATCAAGCAGATTGAATGTATGGGAGCATTTCAGGCAATAATCATAGGCCGGCAGCACGAGCCCTTTCTCAGCCAACCTCAGGGATTCCGCCTCATACATGTCGAAGAGTTTTCTCAGCATGTCTATATCCGCCAGCTCGAAATTATAAATGGAAAATTCCACCTCACCTTTGTGATGGACATCGCCGTATTTCACGCCGTACCCCCATTCAAGGTCATAGACGTTATCGATCCCCTGCAAATACATGGCGATCCGTTCGATCCCGTAAGTGATCTCGGAACAGACAGGGTTGAGGTCGATTCCGCCAACCTGCTGAAAATAGGTGAACTGCGTGATCTCCATGCCATCCAGCCAGACCTCCCAGCCGAGGCCCCATGCTCCCAGGGTCGGGGACTCCCAGTCATCCTTGACGAATCTGATATCGTGTTCCAGCGGGTCGATGCCGAAGCTTCGCAGCGAGTCCAGATAAATGTCCTGGATATCAAGTGGAGACGGTTTCATAATGACCTGGTACTGGTAATAATGCTGGAGCCTGTTCGGGTTCTCTCCATACCTGCCGTCCGTTGGTCTGCGCGAAGGCTCGACATACGCCACATTCCACGGCTCCGGTCCCAGGGCCCTGAGGAACGTGGCCGGGTTGAAAGTGCCGGCACCGACTTCGATATCGTAAGGCTGCTGTATGATGCATCCCCTGTCAGCCCAAAATTTCTCCAGTGCCAATATCAACTCCTGAAAGGTCACTTTTCCCTCCTGATGTTACTCTTCTCTTTTCACGGGAGGAACGCCTGATTTTCACTGTTTGAACATCTCCAGGCGGATATTCCCGCGCTTCGTTTCAGAAACGCGTGAATAACATTATGGAAAACACGTGTCAAGGGGAAATCAAGCGCCCGAAAAAACAGGGACCGAGGCCGGAGATATCGGCCGGCCCAAAAAAAGAAGAGGCCGACGCGGACAGGACACCACCCCCGCGTATCCGCGTCAGGCGCTCATCTTCCGGATATCGGTGAGGACCCGCAGGGAGTTCAACTCCTTTCCGAGGAGGTGCTCTATGAACCTGGGAAGTATAAGCCCCCCTTCCTCGACGGCTTTTCCGGACCATGCCAGCCTGCGGATGTTTTGGATCGGCATTTCTCTGGCCATGAGGAGTGTTTTTATTGTCCCCGATGAAGCGGTGATAGGGTTCACGGCGCTACGCGCACATTTCCCGCACAGGATTCCTCCGTCGTGCACGCTGAAACAGGGATTCTCCATGTCGTCGACGGCAAGACCGCATCTGATGCATCTATCCAGGACAGGTCCGTATCCCACAATCCCGAGCAGTCGTATTTCAAAAACCCGGATGATGCCTTCGGGATGATCACCTTCATCAACCAGACTGAGAAAATCCCGAAGAAATCGGAACAGCTCTCGATTTCTCTTGTCCTCTGCAGAAAATCGATCGACGAGATCGATGAAATAAGAAGCAAAAAGGGTGCTCTCCAGGTCTCCTCTGATCCCTGCAAAGAATTCCCTGGTATCGCACTGCTCGATCAGAGCGAGCCCGTCCCTGCCCCTCCTGGAAAAGACAATATCGGAACAGGAAAACAACTCGAAGGCGTTGACAAATCTCTTTTTACTCCGTCTGGCCCCCTTGGCGATTCCCTTGAGCTTTCCGAATTCATCAGTGAAAAATGTCACGATGCGGTCCGACTCCCCGTAATCGATGGCCCGCATTACGATGGCCGATGTCTTATAAATGGATTTTGCCCTCATAGATCAAAAAGCAATGAATCGAATTTCAAACTTCCGCCATCCTTTGACGGTTCAGGATGACATTTTGACCCTTTTACGAATACATTGGGAACAAGGTTAAGGAGCTGGAAGCAATCATGGGCTGAAAATGTCCCGGTTCATAAGTCCTGGTATTTGATTTTCCCTCCAACGACAGTCAGCACGGGCTTCCCTTTTAAAGACCAGCCGTGAAAGGGCGAGTTCCTGCTCCTGGACTGGAAGCGGTTTGCATCGACTTTCCACTTCCTGCCCGCGTCGATGATCGTGATGTCCGCATCGGCGCCCGGGCTCAGTGATCCTCCGGAAAGCCTCAGCACCCTCGCGGGATTTACGCTCATCTTCTCGATAAGGCCGCTGTACGAAAGGACGCCTTCTTCGACCAGCTTCAAACTCAATGAAAGAGAGGTCTCCAGTCCGATGATGCCATTTGCGGCATATTCGAATTCCACGTCTTTTTCAACAGAAGACTGGGGGGCATGATCGCTTGCAATGATGTCGACAGTACCGTCCTTGAGGGCCTCTTTGACAGCCGTGACATCCTGGAGCGTCCTCACCGGTGGATTCATTTTAAGACAGGTGTCGAATGTTCTAAGGGCCTCATCAGTAAGGGTGAAATACTGGGGGGCGGTCTCCGCCGTAACCTTCACTCCTCTTGCCTTGGCCTCCCTGATCAACCGCACCGACCCGGCCGCGCTCACATGGGCTATATGCACGGAAGTCCCCGTAAACTCCGCAATAGCGATATCCCGTGCCACCATGACCTCCTCGGAAGTATTCGGGATGCCTTTCAACCCGAGTTCGGTGGATACTGTGCCTTCGTTCATGAGACCGCCAGCCGACAGGTTCGGATCTTCACAGTGAGAAATGACCGGCATATCGAAAGATGCCGCATATTCCATGGCGCTTCTCATGATCCCGCTGTTCACTACCGGCTTGCCGTCGTCGGAAAACGCGATCGCGCCGGCCTCTTTCAAGTCGCCGAATTCCGACAGGACAAGGCCCTCTGAACCCTTAGTTACGGCCGCCACGGGGTAGACGTTGACAAGATCGCTCAACTGGGCCTGCTTTAGAATGAATTCGGTCACCGATCTGTTGTCATTTACCGGGTTCGTGTTGGGCATACAGGCGATCGATGTGAAACCTCCCGCAACCGCAGCCATGCCGCCTGTACGGATCGTCTCTTTGTACTCGAACCCGGGTTCCCGAAGATGAGTATGCATGTCAATCAGCCCCGGGACCACCAGCCTGTTCTTTACATTCAGTATCTGGACGTCCTCTCCCGCATCCCGGATATTCTTTTCGACCCGGGCGATCCTGCTCCCTTCTATAAGGACGTCCATGACCTCGTCTATTTTGCGGAGGGGGTCGATTACTCGCCCCCCTTTGAGAAGCAATCTCATGGCCTACCTCCCGCCAGCAGATACAAAAGAGCCATCCTCACCGCAACCCCGTTTGCGACCTGATCAAGGATCACTGAATAGGGACCGTCGGCGATTTCCGGGGATATCTCCACGCCTCTGTTTATGGGTCCGGGGTGCATGACAATGACGTCTTCCTTCGCGAGCTTGATCTTCTCGCGATCAAGGCAGTAGAATCTGGCATACTCCCTGAGAGACGGGAATATGCTCACAGCCTGTCGTTCAATCTGAATCCTCAGCATCATCACGATGTCGGCATCCCTGATGGCGTCCTCCATGCGATGATGAACCGAGACGCCCATCTCCTGTATTCCCCTCGGCATCATGGTCGCCGGACCGGCAACGGCGACGCCGGCGCCCATTTTCCGCAGCCCGTGTATATTGGACCTTGCCACACGGCTGTGTGCGATATCTCCTACAATGGCGATCTTGAGCCCCCCGATCCTCCCCTTTTTCTGCCTGATGGTCATCATGTCCAGCAGCGCCTGGGTGGGGTGTTCGTGGGCGCCGTCTCCCGCGTTGATGATTGACTGCTTGACCAGCCTGGACAGGATATGGGGCGCACCGGCGGCACTGTGTCGGATCACGATGATATCCGGATTCATGGCCTCGAGGTTTCTGGCCGTATCGATCAGCGTTTCTCCCTTGACGACACTGCTCGTCGAGGCCGAGATGTTTACCGCGTCCGCGCTCAACCTCTTCGCCGCTATTTCGAACGATGTCCTGGTCCTCGTACTCGCCTCGAAGAACAGGTTTACGATCGTTTTCCCCCGCAGGGTAGGAACCTTTTTGATTTCGCGGGTGGATATCTCGATAAAGGACTCTGCCGTATCCAGAATCAGATTGATTTCCTCCACAGACAGGTCTTTTATCCCCAATATGTCTTTTTTTGCTAATCTCATGGACACCCCGCATTCACGTAAAGAGTGAAGTGTACAGGTAAGGTGTTTTTCTCAGCCCTTAACATTTTACCTTTTGTGCCTTTCGATTTGAAAAGCGCCTTCAATTCTGTTACTCTTCCTGTTCAATAACGACCTCGTCCACTCCGGATTTCTCGACCAGACGAACGCTCACAGCCTCCCATAGAGAGGAAGGGAGATTTTTCCCGACAAAATCGGCCCTGATGGGAAGCTCGCGATGCCCCCTGTCCACTAGAACGGCAAGCTGTATGAGCCTTGGTCTTCCGAAATCTATAAGGGCATCCATGGCCGCCCTCACAGTTCTTCCGGTGAAAAGGACATCATCAATGAGCACGACTTTTTTATCTTCGAGAGAAAAGGGGATGTCTGTTTTTCCAAGTTTCGGCTTCTCTCTTTTCTTGAGAACATCGTCGCGGTACAGAGTGATATCCAGAATGCCAAACGGTATGTCGAGCCCCTCAATTTTGAATATCTTCTCTTTGATTCTCCTGGCCAGATATATTCCTCCCGTTCTTATCCCCACCAGAACCAGATTTTCCACCCCCTTGTTTTTCTCCAGTATCTCGTAGGCGATCCGCGTCAGGGCCCTGTCAATCCCCTGCGCATCAATGACGACTTTTTCTTTCTTCATGTCCTTCTCTTTTCGATCGGCTTGTGAAAATAATTTTTCCCGGGGCGACCACAAATATCTCAGTCCCAAAAAAAAAGCCCTCCCCGCATGGAGAAGGCTTGTGGTTTTTTTTAAAAAGAAGCATTGTAAATCCCTTTCAATCTCTCCGGATTCAATTAAAGGGGTAATAATTATAAATAAAGCATATCGAAATCATCGCGCAGAGTCAAGAATTAAGTTAAATTGCGAAAATTTCCAATCCTGTTTCGCTTTCTTTGACATCGAGCTGTTCATCTGTTATATCCGGGCACAGCGAAATCCCGGTCGAATCCACGCCTGTTTACTGTATCCGGAGGAAAAACATGACCAAGAAAAAAACCGACAACAAGAATTTGACCCCTGTTGCACTCGCATTATACGGCCTTATTATGCTCTCATTGATACTCATCTACAGGGACATCCTGATTACTGTAACAGCCGTGGTGATCATGGTGGTGCTGGTATTGCAGTATATTGTGCCCGTTATAAGAGAGAGAAAAAAAAGCAAAACGCGGATAAAACTTGAGTACTGACTTCGGCATTGATTTCTCCGGCGGCATATCACTTCAGATCCAGTTCAAACAGGCGACGACAGTCGACAAAAACAAGGGGCGCGCTGAAGGAAATCAACCTCGAGAACAGCGTTATTCAGCAGGTCGGTTCGAAGGAAAGTCACGAATTCCTGCTGAGGA
>JBHGBI010000021.1:0-33711 GCA_041946925.1 Syntrophales bacterium
ATCAGCTAGGCGAAGCGTTCTATCGGCCGGACCTTGTGAAGCTGGCTTTATCAGGGCGATCGCTTGAATTTTACAGGTCCATGGCGGAGATTAAGCAACCCCCCGATGTTGAAATCATAGAAACGCCTCTGGAAGTTAACGCCGATGAGGTGAAGGTTAAGGTAAAGCTGACAGACTTGGGAGGAGGAATAGGCGACGTCCGGCTCTATCTCAACGACACTTCCATCCTACTTGACAGCACCAGAGGAGTAAAAATTTCCCTGAAGCCGGGAGCAAAAGTCATCTTCAAGACCTATAATGTAAAACTCCTGGCCGGAGATAATGCTATCAAGGTGGTTGCTTTCAACGCTGACGGCTCCATGCAAAGCAATCCCGCCGTGCACAGGGTGAACTCCAAATTTATGACTGTACGGAAGCCGTCCATGCACGTTCTTGCTATCGGGATAAATGAATACAAAAACCCGAAACTTGCACTTAAGTATGCAGTGGCAGATGCAATGCTTTTCGCCAACACCGTAAAAGAGATGGCGACTCCCTTGTTTGAGAAGATTAACGTAAGGGTTCTTACAGCGAAAGAAGAGACGACAAAACAAAACATCCGGAAGGAGCTTGAGGGTTTCAGGTCCTCGAACCCGGATGATGTGTTTGTCTTCTACGTGGCAAGCCACGGCATGGTGGATGAGGGGGAGTATTTCCTCATCACGTCAAACGTCGGATCCCTGAGCACCTTCAGGTTGAAGGAAGACGCCCTTACCCAGGCGGAGCTGAAAGAGCTCATAGCTAATGTTCCTTCCACCAAGAAGCTCATCGTCATCGACACCTGCAATGCGGGAAAACTGGGAGAGGCACTGCAGGTGGCGATGCTCACCCGGGGCATGAGCGAGGAGACGGCAATAAAAATCCTTAGTAGGGCAGTGGGATCAACGATCCTCAGTGCCTCCACATCCCTTCAGGAGGCGATGGAGGGCTACCAGGGTCACGGGCTGTTTACCTATGTACTTGTAGAAGGCTTAAAGGGCAGGGCGGACACAGACAGGGACGGTTTCATAAGGACCCTCGAGCTTGCCAGCTATGTGGACAGCGAGGTGCCGGCCCTGGCAGAGAAGATTTTCAAGAGGGCCCAGTACCCCACGGCCACACCGACGGGCCAGTCGTTCCCCTTGGGGAGAACTAGGCAATAAGGGATATTGAGAAATAGTTAAGCTATCAATGACAATCCTATCTTTTTTCTGAATTGTTCTGTCAACGCCGGGACGATCTGAAACAAATCGCCCACGATGCCGTAGAAGCTTGTGGATGTTAATATAACCACAGTTGCTGCAATGCCAGATCACTGTTTTTCTCTTCTTAAATATTTCATTATTGACAGGACTCGACGTTATTTTAAAAGGATGCGTGTAAGCTTTAAAAAGTCAACCACAATCTTGATTCAATCCTGTTAGTTCATGTCATAAAAGGCTCGTCAGTCACATGGAGCTTTTTAAGTAAGACGCTTTTGAATCTTTTCACATACCAGGCATGAAAAACAATGAAAGCGACAAACGGCGGATAGAGAACGATCACCATCTGGGCGACGTACTGCGCAGCCAAAGACCAGGGACTGTCTTCAAAGATATTCATGATGCCGTAAAACCCAAAGAAGATCGGCAGAAACAGCCCGAGATATTTACCTATCATCCTTATTTCTTTCGTCTTCCGGTTATAGCAGCGCACACCGAGGTCGTCGAGCGCCCAGAGAAAAGATAGCAGCCATGAGACGGCAACCGCTATTGCCGTGGCGGTTAAGAATCGAAGAAAGTAAAACTGTCCCGGCGGAAGGATCGTGGAGGTGCCTACCCGGCTTCCGCTGTAGATCTGTAAAAAATAGAGAAGCTTTGCCGCAAAAAGCATTGCCAGACCGATCCCTTGAAAAGGCCGGAGGAGCCAGTAAAGCACAGGCTGAAACACCCGTTCGTTTTCTTCCTGTAGTTGAATTAACTGCATGTGCCCGCGGTTCAAAAGGGCCTGCATCAAGCTGCAAACTTGAGGAAGGAACAGCAGGGGGATGACCAAGGTTGCAGAGAGGCGAAGAAAACGGACCAGCGTTTTCCATATCGCTTGCGTGCCGGAGACAAAAGTGAACTCGGTTACGAAGGTTGAAACCAGCAATGCAGCTACAAGAATGACCAAAGCCGGCCACAGGCCCTGGATGATTTTTCTTGGCTCGTTCATGAATCCCTTCATTCAAGAACCAATCGTGTTTATATGTTGCTCCCGTTAGTCGATCAGGGTTGGATTTTATAAGTTGTCGTAATGATCATGAGAGCAGAAAAATCTTTTTATCCTTCCGCCTCGCTTAATTATCTTTATAGAGCACTCCTCAACATTTTCACGGCAATAATAGCATAGTGGCACCGCCGTTTGGGATTTTATTATATGGATTAATTTATAGCCACATCCCCTGGCGCAATTCGCTCAACAGGGTCGGTCAGTAGCGATTTTTCCTTTTTTCAATCCACCAACTCATCCATGATTTCGGTCAGCCTCTTCTTGTCGGTCAACCTGATCTCCGCCTCGGCCTGCCCAAAGACATGTTCCGGGCCTTTACCCAGGGGCTCTCGAGAAAAAAGGACGTCGATTCCCTTAACGACCAGATACTCGGCAAGGTTGATTCCCTTTCCTTTCTCCTGAGCGGCAAAAGGGTTTTCCAGCGTCTCTTGTTCAAGTTTGCCACCGGTCTTCCTGATCAATGCGATGTACGGCGCCTCGCCGAAATGTCCGAATATCGTACCTTGCCGGTCCTGAAGAGGAACGGCGAACGTCAAATACTTTTTCGTCACCGGCTCATAATGAATGATGATCCGATCCACGTGGGGGACAGCTTTTTTTATGGAAGATTCGATCCGCTCACTCACTTCGTGCGCTTTCTTCAAACTCTTTAATGCAAGAGACAGCTCAATCCGGCAAAATATGTAACTTCCCGAGTTTCGAGCGGTAATCGATTTGATCTCGTCGACTTCAGGAAATTCTGTTATAGCATTTCTTATCCTGTCCAGCGTCTCCCGGTCCACCGATGCATCGAGAAGGCTCTTTGTGGAATCCACAAGTATGTTCCAGCCCGACTTTAAAATGACGAACGTAACCAGAAGTGCCGCGACCTTATCGATAAAGTGGAAACCGAGCCAGGAGGCCGAAACGCCGCCCAAAACCACCAGCGTTGACACGATGTCGATCCACCAGTGCTGGGCGTCGGCCTTGATGGCGGGAGAGTTCAGAGCATCGCCCTTTTTATCCTCGAATTTCATGAACGCGAAAATAACCAAAGAGATGACAATCAGCACCGCCGCGGAAACCGGGACATTGCTGAGAGGATGCGTCTCCCTGCGCAGAAGATTCTGCTCAATCATTTCGTAGGCGGCGAAGAAGATCGCCCCGCTGCAAACAAGGGCGGCAAAATTCTCCACTTTGTAGAGACCCAGGGGAAACTCGGGAGATTCATGTGCGGAAATGCGAATCCCGATCAAAACGACGATACTCTCCACAAGGTCTGAAATTCCATGGATTGTATCCGCCAGAAGAGCTGCGCTTCCAGAAAGGAATGTCAAAATCCCCTTGGTTGCCGCCACCATGAAATTCAGCAGAACGGAATAGAAAGCAACACTTGTTTTAGCGGACGTTTCCATCAAATCCTCAATTATCCATCGTCGCTAGTCACCTTCTGCTATACTTCCGCTTTCCTGAAATTGGCGATCAGGCTTATCTATACCCAAACACTGGCCGATAATAACATGCCAACGGAAAGTAGTGAAAATCGATAATCCTCACCTGAACCCCGCTCTTGGGGTGGACGGCCCACCGGACGGGTGAGGAGAGGATCCATCATCTTGTAGAGGACTTCATTGCCGCAGAGCCGAATAAAATAGGTGATTCGGTTGGCCTCGCAGAAATCGTAAAGCTCAAGGTTGGCAAAAACAGTTATATCAGCCTGATATCATCAGGACAAGAACTTTTGGGGGTTTTTAGCCACATAATCCGGGATAAAAAAGTCATCTAATTCAAAGCCGTGATGGCAGCCTGCCCCGGTGCCGGACTATAGTTTTTCTTGACTCACAATTCATTTGTTTTCTATATTGGAAATGGAAAGATCATTATCAAAACAACACCGATCATGTAAAATCACACCATGGCACAGCGATAGGCCCATCCTGGTGATCAAGGGAGGAGGTCTATGCATCGGCGGGCGGGAAGCTCTCCAATAGATAAGAGCAGATTCCGAAGCCGCGCCTCCTCTGGGTCACAAAGATGAAGAGTCCATAGAGGAGGAAACAACATGATTCCCGACCGAACAATGCCAGCATTTCCCTCACCATCACCGCGAGTGGGACTTCTGAGGACAAAAGGATTATCCAGGCAAATTGTCGAACGCTTTCTCGAACGCGCCGGTGTTTCGATCAACGGTCCCAATCCCTGGGACATCCGGGTGCACGACGAACGGTTGTATACACGAGTCCTGCGGGAGAAAAATCTCGGTCTCGGCGAGGCCTATATGGACGGCTGGTGGGACTGCCCACGACTTGATGAATTCATCTGTCGTGTCCTGCAAGTCGGCCTTGACGAAGCCGTAACGGGGAGCCCGATTTATCTTTTGCGATCCCTACCCGCCCTGGTGTTGAATCTTCAATCGAAATCCCGGGCGCACATCATCGCAAAGCGTCACTACGACCGGGACAACGACCTTTTCCTGTCTTTTCTCGACCCTTACAATCAGTATAGTTGCGCTGTCTTCGAAGGAACGGACAACTTGGCGGAAGCCCAGAAGAAAAAACTCGACCTCATCTGCCGTAAGCTCGACCTGCAGCCTGGAGACCACGTTCTGGACATCGGCGGCGGCTGGGGCGGCCTTGCACGTTACATGGCGCAACAGCACGGCTGCGCTGTCACGTCCGTCAATATTTCCGAGGAACAGATCCGCTATGCCCGGGAGTTCTGCCGGGGGCTGCCCGTGACGTTTCTCCAAGCGGACTATCGTCAGATCCGTGGCACTTTCGACAAGATCGTCTCCGTGGGGATGTTCGAGCACGTGGGCTGGAAGAACTATCGGACCTTCATGAAAATCGTCCACCGATGTCTGAAACAGGACGGTCTGTTTCTGCTGCACACCATCGGAAGCAATGCCTCGCGGATCAATTGTGATCCCTGGATCACCCGTTACATCTTCCCTAACGGCATGCTGCCAAGCATCGCCCAGATCGGCAGGGCCGTGGAGGGCCTCTTTGTCATGGAGGATTGGGAAAACCTTGGACCGCATTACGACCGGACACTCATGGCCTGGAATGAAAACTTCCAGAGAGCCTGGACCCTGCTGAAGGACCGTTATGACATGCGCTTTAAGCGAATGTGGGAATATTACCTGCTGTCATGTGCGGGGGCCTTTCGGGCGCGGAACATCCAGCTCTGGCAGATCATCCTGACCAAATCAGGCAATGCGTTAGACCGTAATGCTGTGGCCGGCCCTGTTGCCGCCCTGCCGTTCTTCCGCCGTCGTCGCCAATATGAGAACGATCCTCCCCTCCTTCGCCATGGGCGGAGAAATCATCCTGGTCCGTTTCCAGATTCTCAATCCCAGATTATGCGGCTAAAAACACAAGAAAACACTTTGAACGATGATAACAGTTCGATATCAGACTAGCTGATGTTTCAAGTTGCAAGGGCTTGGGAGGCGATCTTGCCGCTAATTTCAATGGTATATTTTTATCATTTATAGCCTGGGAGATGTGCATCCAGTTCTCTCACGTTTCGCCGCTGGCGGACGTGGCAAACAACCAAAACTTCCGTGGAGTAAGCGAATGAACGAATTTCCCTCACGATCACTGCCTTCACATAGATTATCACTGTTCACAGCAATCGGCAGTTGGCAATCCTGCAAATTTTCTATTGAGTGATTGAATACTTTTTGAGTCGGGAAATCAGGCTGGTTCTGGAAATGCCTAATAGCTTTGCGGCACGCGTCTTGTTTCCGCCCGTTTTCTGCATAGCTTGTAGGATAAGACTTTTGTTGATTGCGTTCAGATCGACGCCTCCGTTAACGAAAGAATACTGACCGCTGGGATGCAGCACTCCAAAGATTTCTGCGCTCTTCAGAAACCAGAGATGATGCGCCGAGATTTGCTCGTCGTTTTCCATAAGCACAATTCGCTCAATAGCATTCCGCAATGCCCGTACATTTCCTTCCCAACTGTAATTAATCAAGATGTCCTTCGCCTCTTTGGATATTCCCTTAAATTTCTTTCCGAACTTTTCATTGAAGGTCTGCATAAAGAGATGAGCCAAGGGTATAATATCTTCTTTTCTTTCCCTCAAGGGCGGCAATACAATCTTGGCGACATTTAGTCGATAATACAAATCTTCTCGAAAAGTTTTTGCTTTAATACTTTTTTCTAAAGATTGATTGGTTGCGGCAACAATGCGAACATCAACTTTTTTCTTTTCTGTGCCGCCGACCCTATAGAACTCTTTTTCCTCAAGGAATCTAAGCAATTTGACCTGGGCTGCCAAAGATAACTCACTGATTTCGTCGAGAAATAACGTGCCTCCATCTGCCATTTCACATTTGCCTTTTTTCCCCTCTTTGAGACCTCCCGTAAATGTACCTTCTTCGTAACCAAAGAGTTCGCTCTCCACCAATTCCTTGTTGATAGCGCCACAGTTGATGCTGACTAACGGTTTGCTAAAGCGGTCGCTTCCATAATGGATCATCTTAGCAATTATTTCTTTTCCCGTTCCGGTTTCGCCCTCCAGAAGAACCGTTGTATCATAACTTCGTGCCAGGGTATTGGCCATTTTTAGAGCCATTTTCATGCCCTCGCTTCGACCTATAACATTGCTGATTTTGAATTCATTTGCGCCTTGCAAACGAAGTTCTTCAAGCTCTCGCTTGAGCTTTAAATTCTCCAAGGCTTTTTCAATAATTATTTCCAACTCATCAATATCAAGTGGTTTTACCAGGTAATCAAATGCTCCCATCTTCATGGCTGTAATGACCGACTTGACATCTTCGTAGGCTGTCATCATGATTACGATCACTTCACTGCTGATTTGCCGAAGGAGTCTCAATGTCTCGATACCATCAATTCCGGGAAGTTTGATATCCAGAAGTATCAAATCAATAGGATAATTTTTCAGGTATTTTATGGCGGCTTCGCCGGTCCCGGCAATCATGGTGTCAAATTTTTCGGAAAGAATATCATTTAGAGATTCCTGCAATAGTCTGTCATCATCAATGATAAGAATTTTATATCGATACATAAGTTATTCCTTGCTTACAGGAAATCGCAGGAAAAAAATTGTACCTTTACCTTCCTTGCTTTTGACATCGATAAGCGCATTATGCTGTTCCAGGATTTTATGAGCAATGGACAAACCTAATCCCGTTCCATCCTGTTTGGTTGTGAAAAAAGGATCGAATATTCTTTTCAAATTCTCGCCAGGAATGCCAATTCCATTGTCTTTGATTGTCAAAAGAATCCAATTAAAACTATTCGCTTTACCAGAGTACTCCTCCATCTGACTCCTGATCAGTATAACACCGCCCCGAGGCATAGCCTCCGACGCGTTAAGTAAGAGGTTTACGAATACATCCCGAATTTGGTGGAGGTCTAAATATATTCCAGGGATATCTCTTCCCAGATCTTTCTTGATCTTTACCTTGTTCCCCCTCAGTTGCTGTTCAATAAGAGATATGGATTCCTCCAGTACATCGTGTAAGTGTCCGTATTTCATATTGGGATTTATATTTTTCGAAAAATCGAGTGTCTGTTTTAAAACAGTCTTGATTCGGTCTATGCCCTGTTGAGTGTTCTGCAACGCCCGCTGAAGATCCTGATCGTGCATCAGCTTCTTTGATAACCTCTGTACGTTGAAGTTAATACTGGCCAAAGGATTCCTTATCTCATGAGCAATATTTGCCGACATCTTTCCCAAAGAAGACAAATTTTCCACACGTCTAAGCATCACCTCAGTCTGCTTGATCGCTGTTAGATCTTGAATGGTCAAGATTGCACCTGCCGTTTGACCAGCATGACTCTTCAGTATTGAGGAGTTCACCCCGTATACTTCTGCCGTTCCATCTTTCTTACTATTGACAATCTCCGCATAATGGGTACTCTTATTGTTATTGAGCGTATCATTCAGCATATCAACCATATCTTTCCTCAGGACTTCAGAAATGGGCTTCCCCATGATTTTTTGCCTGTTCAGCTTCAGAATCTCCTCCGCAGTCCTGTTGATAGAACGAATATTCTTATTCTCGTCTATGGCTAGAATTCCATTCGGAGCGCTCTCGAGGATATTCTCGGCAATGTTTCTTTCCGTCAGTATTTGTTCATACAGCCGGGCATTTTCAAGAATTATGCTTGCCTGATTTGCAAACGTTGTGAATAGCCTGATGTCGCTTAGCGAGAGATTCATTTCCTGATCTATTCTGTCTCCCTCAATTACACCTATCACTTCTCGGTTTATTTTCAGCGGCACGGAGATTGTGGAAACTCTTCTCCATATTTTTTCCATTTTCCTATCGAATTCCGTTAGATTGGGATCATTCTTGACATCTCGGGTGTATATTGTTTTACCCGTTGCCGCAGCGATCGTTTCCCTGCATATTTGGGTTTCCATGTATAGAGGATGAGCAAAGGCATGTTTCTCCTCCTCTATTTTAAATCCGATACAATACTTGGCCTCCAAACGCTTCTCAGTTTTATTGAGCAGAAGAATAATTCCGCGGGAGAATCCAAATATTTTCTGCGATTCAAGCAGGATGGCCTTAAGGATTTTGTCGCGGTTAGCCGGACGATTCAGCAACTGACTGATTCGAAAGATTGATGATAGAATCCTTCCTTTTTTATTCAGATCTTTTTTAATTTGCTCCGTTTTCCGGGAGGGTTTTTTATTATATTTCATAGAATCAATCGAGATTATATTCTTACACTGGATATTGCGTGGCCCATATTTCGTTCGACTATTGATCCCATTTGCTATTCAACACCAAATATTTCAAGCAGATTATCATACCTTCATCCGTTATCCGTAAGCATGCCTTATAAAGGCATACTCACTAATACTTTATATCAAACATGATATATTCATATCAAGGCCATAGGACCACTACGGTCGGATCAGTGGAAAATAATAAAGCGGCATGATAGGGAGAATAAGGCTCCTTATCAGCCGCCTCTCGAAGTTTTCATACGGAAACACCATCTGTAACTAGACAGTTAGAGAGTTATGGTATTCGAAGATCAACCTTCAAACATTTTCCTCGGATTCTCTACCGTGATCATATTAATTTGCGCGTCCGTTACCCCCGCCTTCTTAAGGTCAGGAATGATATTCTTGAAAAGGTGCGTCGGATACCAATTGCCGACAATTTCTTTGGGCAATATTACATCCGCACCAAGCCAGTTAAGGACCACGTCGTGTGATAATATCAGCTGATTCGCATAACCCATAGAGATAAGGGCAACAATTGATCCCTTCCTGAACTTATCAGGCCCTGCAGACCACAATTCAGCGTCAAGACCAAGCCGATCGAATGCAAGGTAGGCTCCCTTATCAAGTATCTTGCAGTGGTATTTCAGATCAGCGGACCCCCCGGCGTGGCCGATTGCCATTTGTTTCGGATTTGCACCTTCCGACACAAGGATGTCCACCTGTTCAGGGCCCATGGTCCCTGCTTCCGTATGCGATATAATAGGAACTCCTGTTTTCTTTGATGCTCTCCCTGCAGCTTGGAGAATCATCTTTTCATAATCCGTGATGACATTCAATCCAGTGGCCACTTTAATAACCCCTGCCTTGATTCCTGTATCACCGATACCCTCTACGATTTCTTTAACAAACAACTCGGTCAGCATTTCAACTCCATCTGTCAACAACGCTTGGAACTTGAAGTAAGGAGATCCTCCCTGGCAATCTGTATAAAGCCCGGTCGAGCAAACAATGTTTATGCCGGCTTTTTCGGATATTTCCTTTAGTAAACCCGGATCGCGTCCAGAATCACCAGGAGTTGCGTCAACGTACGTCTTCACGCCACATGCTTTAATGTCTTCCATAGCTTTTAAGCTTACAGCAAGCACCTCTTTTTTGTCCCGTATCTTATTGGTATGGGCATACCAACCCGCGTATCCATATTGAATATGCTCATGCATTAATGTTATTCCAATTTTATCTGTCGAAATAGGACCACAGACTGTGTTCACCATCTTAGTCATTTGTCGTCTCCTTTTTTCTTTATAATAATCTGGCGTTGCTTTTTTTAAACACCCAACCATTATTTATCCGTATCCCAATTCTTTTGACTAGTCTCCTTTCTTCTTTTTGTGACGATAAAAAAATTGTGGTGATAAACAAAGGTCGACCTCATGCCAATGTTGCATACCAAAAAATGCAATTCATTTTCTTGCTTAATCAGTAATAATGCACTTAGATCCCTTACATTTGCAGCCCTGCTAGATATCCTGCTTCAAGAGCTTCCATAACCTTTCCAACCTTGCTGGCATCACCAATGGTAACGACTTTATAAGACTTGTCGGCAAGTTCTGCCGCAAGATCGTTATTAGGCTTGCTGCCCGCAGCCACAATAACAGTATCGGCATTAATTGTTTCGGCTACATTGTCTTTAATAATAACTGCTCCATCCGCCAATACTTCTTTAACTGTCGTGTTCACAAGGATTCTCACCTTGCCTTTTTCCAAATCCTGCAACAAGGCCATTCTGTTTATATTTGGCACTTCCGTTGCTATATCGGTCAACATTTCAACTAATACGACCGCCTTCCCGTGATTGGCCAAGTGATTTGCAGTCTCGGCGCCTACCATCCCTCCTCCGATTATGAGAACCTTTGCACCCACCGCAACTTTACCAGCAAGAACGTCATACGCATTCACAACGTTTTGCTTAGAAACGCCTGGGATGTCGGGCAAAACGGGCGTGCCGCCAGTTGCAACAATCACGACATCCGGTTTCTCAGTGTCAATCAATTTAGGTGTAACTTTGGCATTCAATGTTACACGGACTTTCAACTTTTTCAATTGACCGATCTGGTAACCCACAAAATTACTAATCTCCCCCTTATTAGGCGGCACGCTGGCCAAGTAAAATAATCCTCCTAATCTATCTTCTTTTTCATACAAGCTCACGTCATGCCCAGCTTTTGCTGCCGTGATGGCAGACTCCATTCCTGCAGGACCACCTCCAATGACTACAACTTTTTTCTTTGTGGCCGCCGGTTTTATAGCTAGCTCAACTTCCTTACCAAGTGTCGGGTTCAGTACGCATTTAATTGGTTGATCCATGAACAATATACCGATGCATCCCTCGTTGCAGGCTATACACGGACGAATTTCATCAATCTCACCCGCTTGCGCCTTTTTAGGAAACTCGGGGTCAGCCAGTGAAGCTCTACCCATAGCAACGAAATCGGCCTTACCTGCTGCAATTATAGAATCTGCAACAAATGGATCATTAATTCTGCCCACAGTAATAACTGGTATCCTTATGACCTTCTTCACTTCTTCTGCATAACCTGCAAGCCACCCATGCGGCACAGATGAGGCGGGCACAATTTTGTCTACGCTCCCATAAACACCGCAAGACACATGTAAGACATCAATCCCGGCACCTTCCAATAAAACAGCTATTGCCTTTGTATCCTCTATCGTTCTGCCACCAAGAACAAATTCGTCGCAGGATATTCTAAAACCTACTCCAAAATCTTTACCGCACTTGGCTCTGATATTGGAAACAATTTCCAGCGGGAAACGCATTCTATTTAATAGATGGCCGCCATACTTATCGGACCTCTTGTTTGAGTATGGAGACATAAATTGAGCAACAAGATACCCGTGCGCGCCATGGATTTCAACGCCATCAAATCCGGCCTTTTTTGCCCTTAAGGCAGTATCACCAAACTTTTCTACCATTTTTTCTATCTCATCGATCGTTAGCTCTTTGGGCAGTTCCTGCATTGCCGGGCACACAATCGGAGATGGCGCCAGAGGTTGAAAGCCGGTCACCAGATGGCTCGTCTGTCTTCCACAATGATATATTTGTGCAAATATTTTACTCTTGTACCGGTGTACTCTTTTTGTTAATTCCGAGTGACTGGCAATCTGGCTATCATCCCATAATCCCGCGACTGTTGAAAAACCTTTACCCGTGGGATCCACTGCATAATCTTCCGTAATAATGAGCCCCCAACCACCTCTTGCTTTTGCTTCATGGTATGCTATGTATCTCTGTGTAGCGGTACCGTCTTTATTGCAATAATCCGTTACCATCGGACTCACGACCAACCTGTTAGGAATCTCTACCTTTCCTATCTTCATGGGGCTAAATAATTTTTCGAACATAAGCAATCCCTCCTGTTATCAACTGATGATTGTTTGACCAAAACCACCGATTTTCCCCGCTCGCATTTATCTCTCTCCCCATCCCCCCTTCTTCCTGAGTATTGTCCATACGCTTGAACACAAGGACTCCTTCACTCATTTTTTAAACTGCTGCTTTTATTTTAACATCTGAGCTGCAACAATTATGCGTTGCACCTGATTCGTGCCTTCATAAATCTGGGTGATCTTCGCATCCCGCATCATTCGCTCAACGGGATATTCTCTCGTATATCCGTATCCGCCGAAAATCTGAACCGCGTCGGTTGTTACTTTCATCGCCACATCGGAAGCGTACCACTTCGCCATGGATGAAATTCTCGGTATATCCGGGGAATCCGGCTCGTTGTCGATCGTAGCGGCTGCTCTATAAACGAGGGTGCGAGCCGTCTCGACACCAAGGGCCATTTCTGAAACCATCCACTGAATACCCTGAAAGGAGGCGAGGGGCTTCCCGAACTGAACCCTTTCTTTGGCATAGTTGACGGCCAGTTCCAGAGCGCCTTGGGCGATGCCAAGGGCCTGTGCTCCTACAGCCGGTCGGGTGTAGTTAAATGTCTGCATCAGAACTTTAAATCCGATTCCCTCCTTGCCGCCGACCAATCGGCTTTCCGGCAGGAAAACATCCTCGAACACCAATTCCCGGGTTTCAGAGCCGTGAATACCCATCTTGTGTTCCTCTTTGCCCACTAAGAATCCTTCGTCCCCTTTTTCTACGAGCATCATGCTGATTCCCTTGTTGCCCTTCTCTTTGTTTGTGTAACATAGCACCACAACAATTTCCGAAACCCCGCCGTTCGTGATGAAGATCTTCGATCCGCTGAGAATATATCCGCCGTCAACCTTTCGGGCCGACGTCTTAATGCCCGTTACATCAGAGCCGGCGCCTGATTCGGTAATAGCCGTAGCTCCGAGGCACTGCCCCGAAGCAAGTCTGTATAAGTAAGACTTCTTTTGTTCCTCAGTTCCACCGATGAGAATGGGATCGCACGTAAGAGCCTGTGTGGTCAGTATCACCGATGTTCCGGCACAGACTCTGGCAATTTCTTCTACAGTAAGAATGAGTGACAGCATACCCGCACCTGCCCCCCCGTATTCTTCGGGGACTTGGATTCCAAGGAGTCCGTTTTCCGCAAGAATTTTAAAGTTCTCTGTGGGAAATTTCTCAGTCCTGTCAATCTCGGCAGCCCTGGGGGCAAACTGTTCTGTCGCGATCCGCCGAGCCGTATCTCGCAACATGATCTGATCTTCCGATAATTTGAAATCCATGCCATCCTCCTCTGCAGTATCGAATATGTAACGCCGAGCAGATTCTCTGAAATCACACTCTTTTCATTGTTTTTTATGCTCGTCGGACGATGATCCTTCTCGATATTTTCCCCACCTCACCTCTTCAAATTCTCAATGATCGTAACAACACCCAGACCTCCACCGCAGCAAGCTGTTGCTGCACCGTATCTACCTCCTGTCCGAATTAACTGCCTCATGGCGAACATAACGCAACGTGCACCGGATGCCCCATTGGCATGACCGAAAGCAATGGCGCCACCCGTAGGGTTCCATCGGTCCATGATTACTTTTTCACCGGTCTGATTTTCCAGCTCCTTAATGCAAGCCAAGTTCTGAACCGCAAAAGCTTCATTGCATTCAATAACATCCATATCGGAAAGTTTTAGACCAGCCCGCCTTAGAGCAACCGGCATGGCATAAGCAGGGCCAATTCCCATGATGGCAGGGTCCACCCCAAAATCAGCGCCGCAAATCCACTTGGCCATCGGTTTAAAGCCAAGCTCCTTTGCCTTATCCATGGTCATCATAAGGACGAAGGCTGCACCGTCGTTAAATCCAGATGAGTTGCCAGCAGTTACTGTGCCATCTTTTTTGAATGCAGGCGGAAGTTCAGCCAGCCTCTCTAAAGGTGTCAACCGCGGATGCTCATCCACCTTAAACTCGACTGGCGGCATTTTCTTCCCCTGAGGAACCAGTACAGGGACAATCTCCTCATCGAAATAGCCTGCCTCAATGGATTTTTTCGCCAGGGTCTGGCTCCGGAACGCGAATTCATCCTGTGCTTGCCGGGATATGCCATACTTTTGCTGCAGATTCTCCGCCGTTAACCCCATTTCAAAAGGCCCATATGCCCGACCTTCTTTTACGGGTGGCTGGAGCTGATAATCCAGTAACATGGGCGGTCTCATGCGATAGGGCTCCACGGCCGTGGAAAATTTGACCGGCTGCTGGCTGAAGGATTCCATGCCCCCGGCAATGATTATCTCGGCATGTTCGCAGAGTATTTTCCACGCTGCATGGTTAATGCAGTCAATGGATGAACCGCACTGCATTTCGATATAGGATGCCGATGTACTGAAAGGCATGCCGGCATAAAGTGTAATCCATCTAGCCGGATTCATGGCATGGGAAGCATGAAATGCAGACCCTGCAAAAACGGAATCTACATTACCTTTCTCGATTATCTTTGTTTTGTTAATGAGACCTTTGAGGGCGATGCCACCTAGTTCTTCCATGGTAAAATCCTTTAAGCTCCCGCCCAATCTCCCAAAAGCCGTACGCACGCCTTCAACAAAAACAACTTCTCTCGTTCGCATCATTCTTCTCTTTCAGCCCAATTGGCAAAGGCCAACGATTTTTTTACTTGCTTCCATATTCATAAAATCCTTTTCCAGTCTTCCGTCCGAGTAAATTCTTGTCCATAAGAATCTTGAACAGCGGAGAGGGCTTATAGCGCTCTTCTCCCGTCATTTCGTACATGGCCTCAATGGCAAAAGCACAGACATCAACACCCGCCAAGTCTATAATTTCGTTTATGCCCATAGGCCAGTTGCAGCCGAGTTTAACGGCCTGATCGATCTCCTCCGCGCCTGCCGAACCATTGTAAATCATATTCGCTGATTCGTTATAAAGCAAACACAGGAAACGGTTTACAATAAAGCCGGGAATATCCTTGACCACAATGGGTGTCTTTCCGAATTTTTTACACAGTTCGACTGTTTTATTCGCCGTTGAATCACTTGTTTCTTTTCCGCGAACGACCTCAACCAACCGCATTGCCGGAACCGGACTAAAGTAATGAGTACCGATTACCCTTGACGGGTTCTTCGTGGCGGCAGCAAGCGATGTAATACTCAGTGTTGAGGTGTTGCTCGCCAAAATAACGTCCCGTGGGCATATAAAGTCGAGCGTCTGGAATATCTCCTTTTTAAGTTCAATCTTCTCGAAAACCGCCTCCACAACCATTACTACACCTTCGACAGCTTTTCTCATGTCCGTCGTCCCCGAAAGACGGGAATATATTTCGTCGCGCTGAGCTTGATTAATTTTTCCTTTCTCAACCTTTTTCCCGACGAATTTACAAATATTGTCCATACCTCGATCTACAAATCGCTGTTCTGTGTCCACTAGATTTACCTGAAATCCGGCTTCTACAGCAACCTGAGCAATTCCCGATCCCATTGTTCCTGCCCCAATTACAGCAATTTTACCATTCATTAAATCCTCCTCAAATGCCGAAGATTTATCTCCGTGAAATCCATCGGAATGCCGTTGAAAAATCATTTCCTTTTATTTACGAAATCAAGCATGCCTTGCTTTTGCTCCTCTGTTGAGAAACAAAGTCCAAAACAATCAATTTCGAACATCGCCGCTGATTCAAGATCCATCTCCATGCCTTTGTTCATAGCTGACTTGATCAGCATCAGCGCCGCAGCTGACTTTGCAGCAATCCTTCCGCCCAAGGTCATAGCTTCTTCTAAAAGCGACGCCTGTGAAACGATATAATTTATCAATCCCAACGCAAGGGCCTCCTTGGCGTTGATCATGTCTCCTGTAAAGCAAAGTTCCTTGGCCTTTGTGATGCCGATCAATCGGGGAAGCCTCTGGGTGCCACAGCTGCCGGGCATGATGCCCAGATTGATCTCCGGCAGAGCAAACCGTGCTTTTTCGGAAGCAATCCGGACATCACAGGCCAGGGCATATTCCAGCCCTCCCCCTAAGCAAAATCCATTGACAGCTGCAATAACCGGTTTCTTTGAATTCCAGATCTTATCCGTCACCTGTTTGGCCCGGATCGCGTACTCGCGCGCAGCAATGGCATCCATGTTCATCATCTCCTTTATGTCCGCCCCTGCTATGAAAGCTTTCTCGCCCGAGCCAGTTAGAATGATAACTCGAACTGCGGGGTCTGTCTCCGCCTTTTCCAAAAGATCCATCAGTTTAAGATTGACTTCGGTATTCAACGCATTCAAGGCGCCTGGGCGGTTGAACGTCAGAAGCGCGATATTTTCTTTCTTTTCATAGAGTACAACATCCTCCATAAGATTATTGTCCTCCCTATTTTTTCTTCAGAAATACACCGGTTGGATCCAGCTCTTCTCTCAAAATCCTGATCAGTTCGGACGAAGGACGTTCCGTCTCCTTCACATTGTCGGCAACTAAAAGGTCCCAGCCTGTGTTCGCCTTGATCTGCTCAATGGTCACACCCGGATGATACGATTCGAGATACATTTCTTTAGTGTCCCGATGAAAACGCAGTATACCTAATGTCGATACGACAACGCTGGGACCGCCACCGGGGAAGCCCATCTTTTCCCGTTGTCTGCCGCCGCCTAAATAGCCAGGCGTTGTGACAAAATCGACTTTCTCGGGAAACCGCTTTTTTTGGTGGAGCATCATAACAATGGTTCTCTTACAACCCGAACCGATGTCGTTCGACCCACCGCTCCCTGCAAAGCGCACCTCCGGCTTGTAATAGTCGCCAATGACATGCGCGTTGAGATTCCCATACTTGTCAATCTGTGCACCACCCAGGAACCCCACATCCAGCTCTCCATTATGAACAATGCCGAGACCCTCGATGAGCCCGCCCTGCATGGCGGCTCCTGGAACAAGAACGGCATCTGCTACTGAAAAAGGCGTAACCATTGGTTTACAATCAATGGCCCCGGATTCGTAAATGGCCATCATATTAGGAGCGTGTGTTTTCTGTGCCAGGAATGCCCCCAAAAGGGGAAGTCCCGTTCCGATGATGACCTTTTCCCCGTCTTTAATCTCCCTGGCCGCTGCGACAGCCATGAGTTCCTGCAATGTAAAATCATTGTACTTATCCGTCATGCCCAACCTCCTTAAAATCCGTAATTGACAGAACCGGAACTCATGTCCTTAGCCTTTAAGCTCATGAACTTCTTCATTCCAAAAGTATCAATATACTTTTTTAAGTATTCCGTCCGATCTTCGACACCGTAAACCCATTCATCCATGAACTTCTTCCAGCCTTCTTCGGTTCGCGATTCTTGGATATATTTAGAGATGAAATCCCTGTCTACTCCGTAGTAGCCCTGGCAATTTTTGGGATGCGACCCGAAAGGAGACTCGACAACAGCGGCAACCTTATAACCGGGAAGAACTGTTCGATTCGGATCCCGACCAATCACATCTCGACTCACAATTTCCTCGACGGAGACAATGACCTGTTTGCAGGCACGCATACTGAAAGGAGCGTCTCCTAAAATCCCCCACATCTGAAAATTGCCTTCCTCGTCGCTCCGCTGGGCATGGATATAGCCTATGTCTGGCTTGAGTGCAGGAACAAGGGCATGCTCAATACCGGAACCGAAAGGATCCTTCAAAAGCTTGACCTTGTTTTCTCCCTTCCAGGAAGAATATTTCATCATGTCGCTCCCTTTCATGGAATTGACAGGAACATAGGGAAGCCCAAGAGCGCCCGCAAGTAACCGGGCCATCATTGTAAAATTGGTATAATCTTCCATTTCGATCTTGTGAGGAATCCCCTTTTCCATAGCTCTCCTAAAGCAATAAAGAGGGCCGAATACCTCCATCCAAACGTAGGAGGACTCGATCCTGTCTATACAACCAGCGCCAATCATCTGATCAGCGTGTTCGTTGAAACTCGGCGCACAAATAGTAAGATGCTTTTTCCCCTGTCGGATGATTTCATGAGTGATGTCGTAAGCAATCGTGTGAAAAAAGCTACCTATCGCAATCGTCATCCCGTCAGCAATGAATTTCGATACAGCTTCTTTGGCGGTCATAATTTTTGACATATTCATGGATGTCTGCCTCCCATTCCGATTTATTGGCTTCCAAAGAAACAATTCTCCATTAACCTTTGCCTTGTTGCACGAAGAGTGCCATATCTGAATCGATGTGTAACTTGATGATAATCTTATTCTCAGTTGGTTAATATATGCAGCCGAACTGACGGATATGGACATGTCGGATGGTAAAACTCGTAAAATGCAAGGTATAATAGCAATAATATTAATAAGTTATAAGGCATTGAACAATATTAATCATTATCGTATAAAATTATGCACTTCAATTCTTTGTATAACCCTTTTCAAATCGAATGGAAGGGGGTATGAGGTGATGTAAAACCAATTGTGGAAAATTAAAAAAGGGTGTTAATCCTTTCAGTCTGTGAAGATCAAGAAAAGGAAGCAACACCCTGTGAAAGCCAAGGGGCTTCCACAAGACGGTATTGTTCTCGAAGTTGGAAAAGGTCAAGGCCGGTCTCATCCGGGAACCGGAGAGCGAACAGACATGAACAGCGGGGGGTGATTTTTCGAGGTGGTCGCAACGACAATCTGCTTATTCTTTGTGATTCCGTTGGGAATCTTGATTTATGGTTAAAATAACCTTCACGATCTAACTTATAAAATATATTTTGTGGATTATTAACTTCAGGAAGAATGTGTTTAAATCGTCTTTAAAACCAATTTATCCAAAGTCAAGCGCGGTCGTGCATGGGGTGACTGATCAGGATGCCCCACAGGCAGAAGGACTACCGGATAGATTCTCTCGTCCAGCTTCAGGTACTCCCTCACCTTATCGCGATCGAACCGCCCAAGCCAGCAACTGCCCAGACCCAGATCAACTGCTTTAAGAACGATGTGCTCCACAGCAATCGCCACATTCATAGAAAGATAGGCCTTAACCGCTTCCTCGTCCATGATAGGGCTATTGGCGATGGATGCATCATTCATATCTATATCTACTCCTTCGAACGCGCCTTCTATCATCAACTCTCCGATACGTCGATCTCTTGTCGTTATGGCCCTTAAATCAGCGCAGCATACAAAAATAACCGATGCCTTGACAATAAACTTATAGGGTGTACACCGGCCAAGGGCCTCTTTGGCTGCAGTTGATTGAGCGACAATGAATCGCGCCGGTTGAAGGTTTGATCCCGAAGGGGCGAGCCGCGCAGCTTCCAGAAGCAAACGGATTGTATCGGCTGAAATATCCTCTTCCCTGAATTTACGTATGCTTCGCCTCAACGCGATAACATCTGATAATTCCACTTTGCCACCTCCATGGAAGTATTATTTGTGATTTAATCTACAATTTCCTTTTGAGCATGTCAAATGAGGACAACAAACGTTTCATTTATAGAAATCACCGGGGAAGGAACAGCCTGGAATCATTCGATTTCAGAAATGATTCCCATCCTGATATAAATGGGCCGAACCTCTTTTCTTATTTGCGGAAGATTCACAGCAAAGATCAACGAACCAATAATACAGGCCGCCCCGCTTACAATAAGCGTATTGGGAGCACCAATCCAGGATGCCAGTGAACCCGCAAAAAGGTTGCCAAGCGGCGCCATGCCGATAAATGCCATTGCGTAAATGCTCATCACACGACCACGTTTATCCTCCTCCACAATATTCTGCAGAATGGTGTTGCTTGAAGCCATCTGAACGATCATCCCAAATCCGGCAATGAGCATCATGGACAACGAAAGGATAAGTATCTTTGAGAGAGAAAAGGCAATCAACCCGACACCAAAAACAGCAGAAGCACAGACGATCAATCGCCCCAGTCCCAGTATGGTTTGTCGCGATGCCAGATAGATCGAACCCGCCAGGGCACCGAGACCCGATGCGGTCATGAGAAATCCCAGCGTGTGAGGTCCTCCATGGAGAACATCTCTCGCAAAGATGGGCATGAGGACCACATAAGACATGCCCATGAAACTCATCAATCCAAGCTGTAAAAGGATATAGCGAATCGGCGCAAACCCGAAGGCATAAGAATAACCTTCTCTAAAATCCTGCCACACATGAGATGTCCGTACGATCCGTTTTTTTTTCGGTATTTTCATCGCGAGCAAAGCGATAATTATACCAAGAAAGCTTATCCCGTTAATGAGAAAACAGACACCCTCGCCCAGAAGTCCTATCAGCAGACCGGCAACTGCCGGTCCTATAAGCCTTGCTCCATTGAACATCAAAGAATTCAAGGCAATCGCATTTCCAAGATCTTCTGTTTTCTCTATTAATTCTATTACAAAGGATTGGCGGGCGGGCGCATCAAAAGCATTAATCACGCCGAGGAAGATGCCTAAAACAATGATATACCAGACATGTATCGCCCCCGTCAGGGTAAGGAACGAAAGGATCAAAGCCTGGATCATGGAAAGTGTCTGTGTCACAACAAGTATGCGATAGCGATTCCATCTGTCCGCATAGACGCCGGCAATAGATGCAAAGAGGAAAACGGGGATTTGAGTGGAAAACCCGACAATGCCCAGCAACAATGCTGAATTGGTGAGTCTATAAACCAGCCAGCTCATTGCGATCTGTTGCATCCATGTTCCAATCAACGAGATGCCCTGGCCGCCAAAAAAGAGCCGGTAGTTTCTATGGTGCAGCGCCCTGAGGATAAACTTGAAACGGATTTGATTCTCACTCATTTCATCAGACCGGCGCCTGATATGGCCCACTTTTCGAGGATATTGATGATGCAGTTGAGAGAAGAACAAATAAATTGCGTTTCTCTTTGATTCAGGACTATTTCTTTCTTGTATTGCATGACGTGATATTTTTTTCCTTGTCGCTTTCATAGCACGTCATAAGTTCTTCGGATTCTTTCCGGGCTTCGCGTACGGCTACGCCGCCTCCCGCCAGCAGTCGTTCACCGAATTGGATAGGGACACCGTAGTTCCCGCCCTGAAATTCTTCCAGGTATGCGGCGTTCACTCCGATAACCCTGCCGCTCCAATCCAGAATCGGTCCGCCGCTGCCGCCACCGATGGTCCGGGCATCATAAACCAAGAGATGCGGCAGAACATCCCAGAGAAAACCGCTGGTAACTGTAACTCGGAGCTGCTTCTGCGCTGACAATCGTTCCGCCGTTTTGTAACTGCAAGCCCCCGTCTGTTCCTCGATGGCAGCCTGCTCCGCTTCGTCCATTTTGGCTATGACTGCCTCGAGCCCCGTCGGATAGCCGATGAGAAGGATGGGATGGCCTTCTTCTACCTTGTCAGGGGCCTGCAGGATGAGGGGACGAGCGGCGGGAACCCAACCGACAGTCTTTACAAGGGCGATGTCTTGTCGCTCATCGACTCGCAAAACCTCAATTGGAACGCCACCCGAGCGTTCCTGAAAAAAGGCGTGTAATCTCAAAAAAACGGGTTTCAAGCCGGCTGCCAGGAGAGGCGCGCTTTCATCGTCTTCCCACCAGGGTTCGGCAATATGGCGATTGGTCAACATCTCTCCGTCGGTCCCGACCAGAAAGGCCGTTCCGCAATAATTTGTGACCGCGATAGGCCCGGTTGCCTTTATATCCACCAGGGGGATTCCCTGCGGATCGGAGACAGGTTCGCCCAACTCATTGACGACATGCCGAAGAGGACGTCCCTCCTTGTCCACAAACGTATAGGTCCCCCAGATATAGGCTATCGCCCTCCTCGCCCTGGCCAGAACCTCCGTCATGTCCCGCTGACGGGCCTCTACGGCTTCCATGCGTCTTTCGAGATTCGCGATCTGTTGCGAGAGATCCGCCAAGTCATCCTTCCGGATTCCGGCGCTTGTTGCACATCCCATCCAGGCGAAAACCGCAACAGCGGTGAAAAGCAACCGGATACGGGCATCGTGGATCATGGCTTTTTCTCCGGAATTTTATCCCGGGTGCGCCCTCTGGACGACCAGAATGGGCGTCCGTTATCGTCCCGAAGCTCCAGTATCTGCCCGGTCCTCACATTCTTTACCCATGCCGCCACCAGATAAGTTTTCCCCTCGCGGCCTTTCATCTTTGAGCCCCTGACCGCAAGTCTATCCCCGATCCGGATATCGGCGCGCTGCTGGCGGAGGTACCAGCCGGGACCGAGAACGACCGTGAAGGTTTCGCCGCCGGATTCCAGGCGCAACGAAGGAGGTCCGCCGCGTTGCGACAAGTCGGCCTGTAAAACCACCCCGCTGATCTCTATAACGGAAGCGCGATCATAACTGGGGGTAACGGGAGAACCCCAATACCAGCCCTGGGTCAATGCCGCCGCCGGGAGAAATAATATAAATAACGCCGGGACGAAAAATAATCTCATTCCGATGCTGCGCGTCTGCGACCTCCGGCATCTGCACTTTTGCATCCATGTTTTCATCTCAATATCTCCCAATATACTATTCCTCATGAAGGGCATAAAGAGCCAATCTTTTTGAGGCATGATCTCAGAATCCATCGCTTTTGATTTCTTTTTCAGAAAGTTCACCATATTTCCTTACCTGATCACGGATCGCTGCCGCCTTTCCGATGAGGACGAACTGTAAATTGTCCCCGGGAAAGTGCTTTGCGATTATCTCCCGGGCCTTCTCAACGGTAACGCTTTCGACATTTTTCTGAAAATCGTTGACGAATGACTCGTCAAACCCGTAGAAGAACATGGCAGCCAGAAGACTCGCCAGGCTGTCCGGCGTTTCGTAAAGGAGAGGGAATTGTCCGGTGAGGTAACTCCCGGCCGATGTCAGCGCCTCCTGATCCACACCCTCGGCGCGGAAACGCTTCAGGACGTCGAGAGCGATATCGATCGCCTTGACGGTACTTTCTGTGCGAGTAAAGCTGCTGATTGCAAAGGTCCCGGAATCTTTATAAGCATTGAAGGTGCTATAGGCCCCGTAAGTCAGGCCTGCATTAATCCGCAGCGCCTCGTTCAGCCGGGACGTAAAGCGGCCCCCAAAAATCGTATTGACCACCTGCACCGCCACGTAATCGGGATGATTCCGCGGTATGCCGAGGGCGCCGAGTGCAAATTGGGTTTCCGTCGCGTCGCTTTTATTGACCAGCAGTATCCTGCTCTTATCGAATACGGGCACTTGTTTCGGCGGCGCTGGCAGTCCTTTCGATCGCCATGCCTCAAAGAGTTCTTGAACCTTCTTTTTCATCTGCGAGGTTTGAAAATCACCAACGATCACCAGAGCGGATTCCTCAGGTCTGTAATGAGCGTTATAGAAGGCCCTGGCATCAATGCTCCTGATTTTTTTGACGGATGCGCGTGTACCGTAAATGGGATTTCCATAGCCGTGCTCACCGAAGATGAACTTGTTGAAATAAGCGCCGATCACAACAGAGGGCTGCTCTTTTTCCTGAGCCAGCTCCAGGAGTAAACGTTTTTTCCTCTTTTCGAATTCTCCCGGATCGAAGGAAGCATCCTGGATCACTTCTTTCAACAGGGGGAATACCCTGTCCTGATCGGTATTGATAAACGACATGGAAATTCCGGCTGTTTCAACATCAGCGTAGGCATAATAGTTGGCTCCCAGGAATTCCAGATACTCTTCGATTTGTTTTTTACTGTAACTTTTTGTGCCGGAAAAAAGAGTCTCGGCGGTAAGATAAGCCAGACCGGATTTGCCGGCGTCTCTTACAGCGCCTGCAGGGAATACGGCGGATATGTATATTAAAGGTACTTCGTGGCGTTCCATCAGATAAACCGTCAAGCCGTTCTTGAGCTTGAATTTCTCGTAGGTGGACAACTTAAAAAAAGAAGTTTGCCGCTGTCCGGCAGTTGCAATCCCCGTCGGCGCAAGGCAGGCGACCGCCGCCCAGAGCCCCCACAGAATCGTTATGGCTATCATGAAACCGATGTCGTAGACGCGGCTCTTTCTCATGATCAATCCTCCTCGCTTTCTTGCAGGACGCCCACGGTGCGGTTGGCTTTCTTTAAATATTTGGCGGCTGCGGTCTTGATATCCATTGCCGTTACCTTTCTGTATGCGTCCGCAACCTCGAAAAGCTTCTTATAGCTTCCGAAAAAGATTTCATAGGTCCCGATCATGTCGGCCTTGTTGCTGATCGTCTCAAGGGAACGGTAGAATGAGGCGACCATGTTGTTTTGGGCTTTCCGGAGTTCTTTCTCTGTTACGCCCCCGGCAATGACTTTATCGATTTCCCGGAGGATCGCCTTTTCCAGGGTTTTCACATTCACGCCGTCGGCGCAGACAGCGTAAACATAGAATAATGTCGGGTCCAGCGCATTGGGCATATAGGTTGAGATTTCCGTTGCCAGTTGTTTGTCGCTGATCAGGGCACTGTAAAGGCGTGAAGATTTGCCGCTGGAGAAAATGGAACTCAATAGATTGAGGGCGTAATAATCGGTGCCGCCGGTTTCCGGCACATGATAGGCGATCAGGATATGGGGAGATGAGACGTCTTTAAGAACGATGAGCCGTTTCTCTCCCCTTTGTTCGGGCTCACGGGTATGCACCGGGCGGGGCGCAGCCCGGGCGGGAATGGGTTCCAGGTATTTTACGGCCAGGGCTTTTACTTGCGCGAGCGTCACATCGCCCACCACGACGGCGATCGCGTTATTCGGGGCATAATAGCGGTCAAAATAGTCCTTGATGTCTCTCTGCCGCCAATTTCGGATGTCGGATTCATAGCCGATCACCGACCAGCGATAAGGGTGCGCCTGGTAGGCGACGGATCGGAGTTGATCTTCTAGAAGATCATAATCGCTGTTTTCATAACCGGTCGTATATTCCGAAAGGACGACTCCCCGTTCACTTTCCCCGATTCTCTTATCGAAAGAGAGGTTGCCTATTCGGTCCGCCTCCATTTCAAATATCAATTCGAGGGCGGAATTAGGGACCCAATCCTGGTATACGGTGACATTCTCGGTCGTGTAGGCGTTGCTGGACCCCCCGGCGTTTTCCAGTGCCTGGTCGAACAGCTTTGAGCCGTACCTCGCCGTCCCTTTGAACATCATGTGCTCGAGAAAGTGGGATATACCGGTGATCCCCGGACATTCATTGCGGGAACCGACTTTAAAGAAGATCTGCAGCGTCGCATTGGGGATCGAGTGATCCTCAAGCACGAATACCTTCATCCCGTTTTTCAGGGTGAACGTGTGCACGTCTTCGGCCGTGGTCATAGCATGCACTGTGGAAATACATGCCAGTAACCCCAAAATCGACAACAGTGAGATGACACGTTTCATCAAGCTTTTCTCCCTGCCCGACGCATACCTCTTTCAATTCGTTCATGAAAATGGCGGCAGAACCGAACCCTTGAAAAAAAGGCGAAGGCGACGATCCCGGCCAGAAAGGAGGCGAGGACCACTATCTATACCTCCTCTATTTCTCAGAAACCAGGTATTCCATCCCTTCCGTGGCCGCAGCAAAGACCGTAGAACCCAGAGCGAATCTTGCCGTGATGATCGCCTCTGCGATTTCCTCCTTGCTGATCCCCGCCCGGCTGGCGATTTTGATGAATTCTCCTTCTGTTCAGAAGATATGAGTGTAAAACACTTAAACACCGATCAGTGTAAAGATCTTGTACAAGGTCATCACTACTATGAGGACACCGAAAATCTGTTTGATTCTTCCACTCGGAATATAAAGGCTTGTGAGACGCGCGCCGGCAAAGGAGCCGACGGCGCCGGCGACCAGCAGGGGCAGTGCAAGCCTCATATCCCATTGGGCTGTTGGGATGTGTGGGATCAGGGACGAGAACGACGGAGGACAAACGGCGAATGCATTGATGCCTGCGGCCAGTTTGGCCGGAAAGCCGACAAGGATTAAGGTCGGCATCAGAAGAAATCCGGGGCCGACGCCCAAAAAGCCGCTCAGAATTGAAATAGGAATAGAAAGTACGAGTGCCAGCTTGAAATTCTCTTCACCCGGCTTCTCCTGAATCGGCCGAAAAAGCCGGTATGCCAGATACATCACAGAAATAAGGTAGGCAAGCCAGACGTAAATCTGAGGCATGAACTGAACGACATAGGCGCCGAGCGGTGCGGATAAGGTAGTGACGACGGAGAGGATAATGGCCTTCTTCCAGTCCACAAAGCCGCTCTGGGCAAAGCCGAAAACAGCGAAGAGGGCTGTAATCCCGTTCAACAGTAATGAAAGCGGCTGGACCTGGTGAACGAGATCGGGGAGAAAAAGGGCAAGGAAGGGCACGGCTGCGAAGGCCACGCCAAGGCCAAGCATGCCGGATGCCACCGCGAGAAGAAAGAGGCCGGTCGTTATGACGATCAGGGGGTTCATTGTGTTATCCTTTCAGTTTGTTGTACAGATCCTAAAGTCTTGCGCGGTAAATGTTCCTGATATTCTCTTCATCATCGCCGAGGGGCTTGACCAGGACAAGATCCATGACCTTTTCAGACTACAACCAATCAATAAAGAACCGGTGTGGAAGATCACCTTTTCGCTTTTCAATTTAAAGAAACTGTATTCTGTCCGGCATAACGCCCTTACTTGTTCCTTTGCAAGCTGACGATCCCAGCTGCCTTACTCTTCTGAAAGCAGCTGTTTTATCTTTTCGGCGTCGAGTATCTTGCCCACCGATTTCACCTTGCCGTCTACGGCGAGGGCCGGCGTCGAGAGAACACCGAATTTCACCATCTCCCGGATATCGGTGATTTTCTCGATTTCGTATTCCAGTCCGAGCGCCTTTGCCGCCTTCTCAGTGTCCTCGGCGAGCTTCTTGCATTTTGCACATCCCGGTCCCAGGATTTGTAATCTTTTCATGACATATTCCTCAAACAATTTATTTTTGTTCTAATTGTCGCAAGTTCTTCATGCATGCGATCAGGTCAACTAGCAACAAATGGATTGACCATGAAGTAGATGCCCAGACATCCAATAAGAATACCGGCGCTCTTCCGAAACCATTCTCCAGCTCCCTGCCAGATGCGGTTTTCCAGCAGGCCCCTAACCGCTGCAGTGGAACTTCCCGCCACGACAATGGGTAGACAATGGCCGAGGGCGAAGAGGACAATGAAGAGAATCCCCATCATTACTTTCCGCTGAATGGTTATCACCGCGAGGATAGGGGCGATGAAACCGAAGGTGCAGGAGCCGGAAAGTACGCCGTAAGCCAGACCGATTGCAAAGGCGCCGAAGAGGCCCTTGAAATTAAGCCGCTGCAGGAAACCGCCGGAGAAAGTACATTTCTGCACCCCCAGCATCCCGAGTGCCACCCAGATAAGAACCAGCCCTACGAGGATCTGCCAGTAATTGCCTACGTCCCCCATCATGCGGCCCAAAATAGCGCAGATAATGCCGATGAGGGCAATGGTAATGAAGAGGCCTGTCGTGAAGGTGACCGCGTAATACAGGGCCTGCCGTGGTTTCAGAACCTCTTCCTGTCCCCCCACGTAGGCTATAATCAAGGGAATGGATGCCAGGTGACAGGGACTGAAAAGGATACTGACCATCCCCCATAGAAAACATCCCACGGCGGCCAGGGCCATCGCTCCCGTCATCCAATCATTAATGGTTAGAAATATCTGTTCAAGCATTTACATTTCCCTTTAATCAACTCGCATGTGCGCTGGTTAATCAACACCCATTTGTGAGAGCACACTTATTATTTCTTTCTCACTCATAAAGCCTTCATGTCGATAAACTTCTTCTCCTTTCTTGTTGAAAAAAATCTGGGTCGGTATCGCACGGATGCCGAAGCGACGAGCGGGCTCAGGATCCTTCCAGACATCCAGAAAGATAATAGCGGCTTTTCCTGCATAGCGCCCCTCCAGTTTTTTCAGGATGGGCGCCATCATCCTGCAGGGGATGCATGATTTCGCCCCCAGATCGACCATCGTGACCATGCCCTTTACAGGAACATTCTTGAGGTCGGCCGCGCCAAGCTCAGAACTAAAAACAATGGCCAGAACGAAGCACATACCAAGGCTGACCAACTTTTTTACGTTTCTTTTTTTCATGTTTGCTCCCTCAACTTCTCTCCGACTTTTGATCGGGTCGGCACAGAAGCGCCACGTTTTCATAAGCCTTCGTCTCAAATTGAAGCGTGGGATGATCGACTCCGAAGCGGCATAAGAGAACCTCGCGAACCTTTAATGCCAGTTCATCGACACGGCTCAACATCTGATCCGGGACGATGATGTGCATGGCCAGCGCCACATTTCCTGACGACGGATTCCATACATGAAGATGGTGAATCTCCTCTATACCGTCAATCGCCTCCACTTCTTTCTGGATGGCCTGGATATCTATCCCCGGCGGCGTGGCATTCATCAGAATGGCAAAAGACCGCTTGAGAATGTCCCATCCGCCATAGAAGATCATCGCCACGATGATCCAGGAAACGACCGGATCGAGCCAGTACCAGGGCCGGAAGATCCAGACCAGGCCCAGGACGGCGACCCCCAGGGAGGTCAGGGCATCAGTCAACATGTGAAGAAAGGCGGCGCGCATGTTGAGATTGACCCTGGCCCCGGTTCGAAGCATCAACGTGGAAATCAGGTTTCCCACGAAACCGATCAGGGCGATCCAGGCGACCAGCAAACCTTGAACGGGTTCAGGACTCTGCAGACGCATCCACCCCTCGGCGGCGATATAGATACCTACACCGTACAGTAAGGCCACATTAGCGAGCGCACCGAGCACCTCCAGGCGCTTGTAACCGAATGTCTGCCGGAACGTGGGGCCGCGCCGGCCGAGGCGAAGGGCGGCATAACTTATCAGGACCGATGTGAAATCACTCAGGTTGTGGAGCGCGTCGCTGATCAGGGCCATGCTTCCCGCGACTACCCCGCCGTAGATCTGGATCACCGGGATGACCAGATTCATGACCATGGCGGCGACGAGTCGCCTGCCCCAGGATATTTCCGGCTGGTCGTGTTGATACGACATCGCGACCTATCCTTTCCCATGACTAAACTGGTCAGTATAAATATAAATAACTCATCCCCGGTTGTGGGTCAATGAGAAGGGGAAGCGCTACAATCGCTTCCCCCTCTGAATTTGATTTCAAAACGCATCACACGCTTTCGAGGACCATGGAAAAGCCCTGCCCGCCGCCGATACAGAGTGAGGCGAGGCCTCGCTTTTTGCCGCTCTTCTTGAGCTGCATGGCCAGGCTGTAAACGAGCCGGGCACCCGTGCAGCCGATGGGGTGACCGATAGAGACGCCGCCGCCCAGGAGGTTGCACTTTTCCTTGTCGATCTCCAGCTCCCGCATACAGGCCAGCGCCTGAACGGCGAAGGCCTCATTGAGCTCAACGAGATCGATGTCCTTAATGGTGAGGCCGAGTTTCTTGAAGAGTTTTCTCGTAGCCGGAATGGGACCGAGCCCCATGTACGCCGGGTCCACGCCACCCTTCTCGTAGCCGATAATCTTTGCCAGAGGTTTTAAACCGAGCTCCTTGGCTTTCTCGGCGCTCATCAGTACCACCGCCGCCGCCGCGTCGTTGATCCCGGAGGCGTTGCCGGCCGTGACCGTGCCGTCCTTCTTGAAGGCCGGCGCCATTTTGGCCATCTTCTCGAGTGTTGTATCCATGGGACGTTCATCTATCTTGAAGACGATCGGATCGCCCTTCTTCTGCGGGATCACCACCGGGACAATCTCATCGGCCGTTGCACCGTTGGCGATGGCCGCCCGGGCCCGCTGGTGGCTCATGAAGGCGAACTCGTCTTGCTCCTGCCGGGAAATCTTGTAGATCTTCGCAATGTCCTCGGCCGTGTTGCCCATGTGATAGCCGTAGAAGAACTCCCAGAGGCCGTCATAGACCATGAGGTCCGTCACGGCCCCATTGGGCATGTTCATCCGGTAGCCCCACCGGGCGTTGGGCAGGGCATAAGGCGCGTTGCTCATACTCTCCATACCGCCGGCGATAACGATCTCGGCATCGCCCGCCTTGATTGCCTGGGCGCCGAAGGCGATCGCCTTCAGGCCGGAGCCGCAGACCTTGTTGACAGTGACGGCATTGGTTTCCTCCGGAAGACCCGCAAAAAGGCAGGCCTGTCGGGCGGGGTTCATGCCCTGTCCGCCCAGAAGCACGTTTCCCATGATCACTTCTTCAAAATAAACAGGTTTCGCCGACGCATCGAAAGCGTAGTACTTTTTTTGAAAATCCGTCATGTCGAATTTGCCCAGGGCGTCGGGCCGGCACTCCTTGACGAAATCCGACGCTATGGGACGAAGCCCGGCGCGTTTGACAGCTTCCTTGATGGCAATCGCGCCGAGTTCCGCCGCCTTCAGGTCTTTCAACGAACCACCGAAATTTCCCACGGCGGTTCTCGCTCCACTGACGATGACCACTTCTCTCATTCGAATGTCCCTCCTTTTCATGCTTCTGTTCTCACTTATTCATGCATAAAAATTGACCCATAAGCACACTCTCCTTGCATTTTGCTCTTTTCGTTCCTCTACCCCCTGCAGGCACGTCTGATAAATGCCCCCCTAAGAGAGGCTCTCGACAGCTGGCGCCGTTGAGGTTATGATCAGCTGCGTCTGTTCTCAGCGGGAATGAAAACGCATCAAATGAACGCGGCCCAAGGCCTGTGGAGAAGTATTTTTTACTACTTCAGGCCGGATAAAATGGCCTTTAGTTCATCCACCGTCGGAATCTTGCCGGATACGACGATTTTCCCGTCCACAATGACCGCCGGCGTCACCCGGACACCGAGATTCCTGAAGGCTTTTACATCGAATTCGTGAGTGATGTCAGCCGCGAGATCGAGCGCCGCGCAGGCATCGATGACGTTCTTTTCCGTCGCATGACATCTGGCACATCCCGGTCCAGCCACAACAATCTTCATGTTCTACTCTCCTTTCTTTAAAGAACATAGTTTCCAAAAAACCATCCGACGAAGGTTCCCAGAATCACTATGGTGATGACGTACACAAAAGATTTCTTGATGCCAAAGACCCGGGCGATGGCAATCCAGTTGGGAAGACTCAGCCCCGGCCCCGTGAGAAGCAGCGCAAGCGCCGGTCCCTTCCCCATGCCGAGTTTCATGAGCGTGTCAACAAAGGGAGCTTCCGTCATCGTGGCGAAGTAGCTGACAGCGCCGATGAACGTGGCCAGAAAAGAAGCGACCACTCCGTTGCCGCCCAGCCAGGCCCTGATCCACACTTCGGGAAGCAGTTTCCCGATGACGCCGACAAGAAAAACACCCACGAGAAGTAGGGGTAAAATAATTTTCACGAACCACCAGGCCTCCATCAGCCATCTCTTTATCTCTTCTGCGGTCAATCTCATCCAGGCATAGGCGGCCAGAACAATCGTCGCGATGCCCCAGACGATGACTTTTTCAATGTATGGTCCCTTCTGACCGATGTAGTTCGGGAGGAGAAGCGAAAGGACAATCAGGACAATGAAGATGAGATGCGTTCGGGAAATGATGCCGTTTTTCGCAGCTGTTCCCGGCGAGGCATCATTCTGAACCGTTTCGATGTCCCTCTTTTCGTTTCGGAAAGCAAGCGTCATCACCCAGCCCACGACGAAGGCCATCAGCAGAGAGGCGATGACTCTCGCCACCACGATTTCTCCCCCCAGGATGTTTCCCGTGTAGATGAGGGAAAGAATATTCGCCGACGGTGCTACCCAGAGAACAATGAAAGCGACGCCGATGGCGGCGCCGCTGTAGTACAGACCTGCCGAGACGGGTATGACGGTACATGAACAGGCCGCAACGAAGAAGCTGGCCAGCCCGGCCATTGAAAAAGACTTCAGCTTGTTTGCCTTTTCACCCAGGTGATCAAGAATGGCCTCTTGATTGATGAAAGCCACCATGGAGCCAGCAAGCAGGAACGCCGGAATAAGGCAGGTCAAGACGTGAGTGGCCACGTAATCCTTGAGCGCCAGAAGACCGGCGACGATTAACTCTTCGATCATTTCTTCAATCCTCCCGATTCAATCCGTTATTTTTCTGTAATGCCATATGGCAATATACTTCGGGCAAAAAAAATTACTTCTTTCGAATATCTTCCCGTTTGATGAATGGGGTTTTTTCGAGCACACGGACGACCTCCGGGTCATCTTCAAGCCAGTGTTTGAGATTCCCTAATAGGCTAGCGGCATAAGGGCTCGATCCGCCGTCCGCAAGATGATAATTTACCCAGAGGCCATCCTTATGAAAGGATACAAGCCCTGCATCCTCAAGGACTTTCAAATGCTTGGAGACGGTGGGTTGAGCGATGTCAAGAGCTGCCTGAATTTCACAAACGCACATCACCCTTTTCTGGAGCATCTTCAGAATCTTCACCCGGTTGGGATCGGAAAGCGCCTTGGTCACTTTGATAAAGTCTTTCATAAAGCAGCCCTCCATATTGCTAATTGGCAATATAGCAGCCGATCACGTCCGTGTCAAGCCCCTTTTGCTAAAAAAGCAGTACCACGGGAAAGAGGGATGAGTCACCACGCCGCGGACCGGCTGGAGCCCCCCTTTCAAGAAACCGCTCTGACTGTCCGTTTTCGATTTGATACCCGGTGATTTCAGGATCTGCTGGAGATTTGTCAAGCTTTCATTTTCCGCAGATGACGGAGATCTCGATGGAGGCGTCCCGCGGCAGTTTCGCCGCCTGGACCGTTTCCCGGGCAGGGAGGACGTCGCCGAAGTACCGGCCGTAGATCTCGTTGAACGTCCCGAAGTTTCCCAGGTCCTTCAGGAACACCGTGGCCTTCAGGACATTGCGCAGCGTCATGCCGCCGGCCTCAACGACGGCCTTGACGTTTTCAAGGACCAGCGTGACCTCCGCCTCGAAATCCCCCGTCTTGAGTTCGCCCGTTTTCGGGTCGATGGCGATCATGCCCGACACAAAAAGGAGATCGCCGTACCGAACCGCCTGGGCGTATGGTCCGATGGCTTTCGGGGCTTTCAACGTACTCACGATTTTTCTTCTTTCTGCGGCCGTCATCGATAGTGCCTCCCCCTTCCAGTTGTAAAAAAAACCTAACACAGGCAGGAAATAATTCAACGATTATTTCGCCCTGCACCATCCCATTCCCAGGACCGCTGCCGCAAGATTCGCGCTGAAGGTTCTGGAATTTTACACGGCGGGGAAAAAGAACGAATGAAGAACCTGGAAGGAGAGGACTCATCATGCTGCGGAAAGAACTGGGAAAAAAGGCCTTTGATTATTTCAACAGCGGTTTCTGCTACTCGGAAGCGATCTCGAAAACCATCATCGACCAATTCGCCGACAACCCGGCCGGGTATCCCATCAAGGTCGCATCCCGCCTTTGCGAGTTTTTTGTAACCCCGCTTATAACAACCCTCTGGAGTTTCG
>JBHGBI010000022.1:0-32986 GCA_041946925.1 Syntrophales bacterium
GCACGTTCCAGCAGGTGGGCTACTGGAAGGACAGCACAAGCCTGTTTGACCGCGCATTAAAGGTTACGGTGCATACCGATGTCATCCATAACCAGCTCGCAATCGCCCTTGAAAAACAGGGGAAGTACGGGGAAGCGGAAAGACAATACGAAGAATCGCTGAGGATTAATCCCGGATACGCTGAAGCACATTTCAACATGGGAAATCTCCTCGCCGGGCAGGGGAGGATTGAAAAAGCTGAAAATCACTACCGCCAGGCCGTGAAATCGAAGCCGGATTATGCGGAGGCGTGGTACAATTTAGGGGTTGCGCTTCTGTGTGCAAGGAAATACGGGGAATCGGTCGCCTGTTTCCGCGAGGCATTGCGGATTAGGCCGGAATACGAGGAAGCACGGCATAATCTGATCATAGCCGAGAAAATGGGCATGCCTCTGAAGAACTGATGAATTCTGTCCGATCAAAAGTGACAGGCAGAGGTGATCAGTCACCACTCAGCCCATATTTTTGAACATCCTGTCAATGTAAACTGGTATCTGGGGGGGATTTCGATTGAGGAGCAGGGGCATTCTTAAATTGAGAGATTTTGTCGGAAGTTCCATTCCATCAGGTCAGGAAGCGGACAAGGAAATGTCCGGCAGGGTACGATGGCTGATGTTTTTAAGAATCGCCATCGTCACCTTTCTGCTTGGGCTCGCCGCTTTTATTCAGCTCAAACACGTCGGCCCGCTCCAGAAATCCTATCCCCTTCCTATTTACTCCGTAATCATTGTCACTTATGTGCTGTCCTTTTTCTATTTCGTCCTTCTCAGACAAATATCCGGCTTGAGAATCAATATATATATCCAGGCCATCTGCGATACTATTCTCATAACGATACTTGTCTACGTTACAGGAGGGATCGAGAGTAACTATTCGGCCTTTTACCCTCTGGTTGTTATCTATTCAGTTCTGTTCCTTTCTCTGCGGGGGGGCATGATTATAGCTTCCCTAGGCGGGGTTATGTACGGAGTCCTCCTCAGTTCGGAGTTCTACGGCCTGCTGGGTTCGTTTTACGACGTGCAGCGCTTTTATAGTTTCAGCCCCGGCCATGTGGCCACGAAAATAGCAGTTAATATTATTTCTCTCTATGTTATCGTTTTCCTTACCAGTTTTGTCGTGGAACAGGAGAAAAACGTCAGGAAGCTGCTTGCAGAAAAGGAACATGCCTTTGACAGGCTCGATGCGCTGCACAGAAGTATTGTCGAATCCGTCGAGGCGGGAATATTGACTTTTGACCTTGCCGGGAGAATCAGGACATTCAACAGGGCCGCCTCTGAAATCACCGGTTATCACTTTACGGAAGTCTTCAACAGGAATGCCGGAGAAATTTTCCCCGGGCTCTTCAGGACCATACAGGCGTTGGAGAGCGGGACGGATGGAAAGCGGGAGAACAGGAGATTTGAAATGATCTTTTCCGGAAAAGCCCGGGAAAAATCCATCCTGGGATTTTCGATCTCGCCGCTTCTGAACAGCGAAGGGGAAAAAGTCGGTGAAATTCTGATATTCCAGGACGTCACGGCGGCGAAAAAATTGGAACAGGAAATCGAGAAGAGCAAGAGATTTGCCCTGATCGGCGAAATGGCGGCGGGCTTCGCCCACGAAATCCGCAATCCTCTTGCGGCGATCAGCGGTTCCATACAGCTCCTGCAAAAAGGGCTCGAACTGAACGATACAGACAAAAGACTCATGCGGATCATCATGAGAGGGAAGGACCAGATGGAGGCCTTTTTGAAAGATTTTCTTCTCTTGGCACGGCCGGGCCGCGGCGAAAGGGAGAGATTGTACATCCCGGAGTTGATCGACGATATAATTGAATCGCTGCGCAACGGGCCGAATTGGGTCGAAGGGATCGAGATCTCGAAATCATACGGGAATTTGCGCATCGTCAGGGGGAACAAATCCGAAATCAGACAGGCGATCCTGAATGTCATCCTGAACGCTTTTCAGGCGATGCCGCAAGGGGGCTCTTTACAAATTGAGTGCACGGCCGTTTCATCCGATAATGGAAAAGAGTACATTCAAATCGGGATATATGATAATGGATGCGGCATTAAAGAAGAGGACATGGAGAAGATATTCGAGCCTTTCTTTACGACCAGGGACAAAGGGACGGGGCTCGGGCTCGCTATTGTGAGGAGGATTGTCGAGAGCCACCAGGGGAAAATTTTTATCGAGAGCGGCGTTGGGAGAGGTGCCCGATGCAGGATCATACTCCCGGCGGATTGAAAAAAGGCGATTGAAAAGACGCTCATCAAAGAGAATAACTATCCATTGACGTTCTACATGAAATCCGGGTGCGCAGATGGCAAAGATCATGATAGTCGATGACGACAGGGGAATGAGGGAATTTCTCGAAATCATGCTGGCAAGAGAAGGTTATGAAGTATTCTGCGCCGCAAGCGGCAAGGAGGCATTGCACCTCTGCCGCCGGGATATCTTTGACCTGATCCTGACGGATCTGAAAATGCCCGGAATGGACGGAATAAATCTCCTGAAAGAGATCAAAGAAATGTCTCCTGAAACAATGACTGTCCTCATAACCGCGCACGCCTCCGGAGAGTCGGCGGTAGCCGCGATGAAGGAAGGCGCATACGATTATATCGAAAAAAGTTTCGACGTTGAAGATCTCAAGGCGACAATCCGGGATGCTCTGGCCAAAAGAGGCGTCAAAAAGGATGACGCGCTGTTTATCAAGGGGCTGGAGGAAGCCGTTGGCTACGGCGATATCATAGGGAAAAGCCGTGAGATGCAAAAGGTCTATTCGATAATAAAAAAGGTAGCGGATACGACGGCGAATGTCCTTATACTGGGGGAAAGCGGGACAGGCAAAGAACTTGTTGCCCGGGCCATTCATCAGAACAGCTCCCGCAGAGAAATGCCGTTTATTGTTGTGAACTGTGGAGGAATACCGGAGAGTCTGCTGGAAAGTGAATGTTTCGGCTACATGAAAGGATCATTTACAGGCGCCTCAACGGATAAGCCCGGGCTGTTTGAAATGGCCAGAGAGGGGACAATTTTTCTTGACGAAATAGGCGATCTTCCTCCCATACTGCAGGTCAAGCTCCTGAGGGTTGTCCAGGAAAAGACATTCAGGAGAATCGGCGGCTCGGAAGACATCAAAGTGGATGTCAGAATCATATCGGCCACGAATCAGGAATTGGAAAGCAAAGTGAGAGACGGGACCTTCCGTGAGGATCTGTTCTACAGGCTGAATGTCATACCCATTCGCATACCTCCCCTGAGGAATCGAAGAGAGGACATTCCCGTTCTGACCAGATATTTCATTGACAAGTATTCGAAAGAATTCGGCAAGGAGATCAGGAAAATATCGAATTATGCGATGGAACTCCTGATGAATTACAGGTTTCCCGGCAATGTCCGTGAACTGGAAAATATCATCGAAAGGAGCGTCGCACTGGAAACCTCCAGTATCATCCTACCGGAAAATCTGGCATTTTCGGGAAATGAGAAAAATGGACCGGAGTCCATTCAGGACATCGAGTTCCCGGCCGAAGGAATAAACCTGAACAATGAGATGGCCTCCATTGAACGTCTGCTGATAAAAAAAGCCCTGGACAGGGCAAAGGGGTCCAAGACGAGGGCGGCGGAGCTCCTGAGCATCAGCCGCGATTCACTGAATTACAGAATCGAAAAGCTGGAGATCCATTAACAGGGCTTCGCTTGCCATACTTTCAGCCCTTTAGCCTATATTAAAGGTGTGTGATATTCCGAGGAGTTTGTGTGAAAATGACGCAACATGTCTATCAAAGGAAGGCGGGCGGGCTTTCAATGCGAATGCTGAAAATAGAATTACCGATTGTAAATCTCCTATATTAGATATAATCGGCGCCCGAAGGTAATACGTGGGAATTATCTGGCATGTGAATTGCTTATAGTCAGGTCAGGGCTCGGGCTTTGCCTCCTGAATTGAGCGGTCGGGCTGCAGTTTTGCAATAAAAGGAACTCATTACCAAATTTTAACCACTCGTGCCACTGCGCCGAGTCAACAAACATTATAGGAGGTACGCGATGTTTAAGAAGTTAAGAAAAGGGCAGAAGGGTTTTACTCTGGTTGAATTGATGATCGTTATCGCCATTATCGGTATTCTGGCAGCCATTGCCATCCCGCAGTTCGGGGCATACCGGGAAAGAGGCTTTGTCTCTTCTATGCAGGCGGATACTTCTTCGTTGAGGACGGCGCAAGAAGGGTACTTTGCGGATAAATCAGCATACACCAATGCGACATCCGATCTCACGGCCTATGGCTTCAAAGGCTTCTCGACCGGCAACGGAGCCAGCTTTACAACCAGCGCGACAAGCTTTACAGTACAGGTCACTTCCTCCAAGACATCCAAGACCGTGACCTATGACAGTGCGGCCGGCACAACTACCACGACCTAAAATGTCATTCCACGGTAACAGACAAGGGGGCTCTTTGAGCCCCCTTTTTCTACATGCGCGGACCGGAGCGTATTCCCCTGGAGGATAGCGGTAATGTCCTTACCTGCTCGATCCGCTCTTCTTACGGAATATAACTCTGATGGGGGAATGCTCAAAACCGAAAGTCTCCCTGATCCTGTTCGTGAGATATCGCCTGTATGAGAAGTGAACGGCTCTGGGTTCGCGGACAAAAAAGACGAAAGTCGGAGGCTTTACGGACGTCTGTGTCGTATAACTGAACACATTGGGCTTGTTGCGATATCTGGGGGGAGGATTCGCGTCGAGGAATTGCCGGACACTGCGATTCAATTCGGATGTCCTGATCCGTTTTGTGTACTGCGCGTACGCTTCCTGAAGCGTATCGAAAATATTCATAACGCGCTGGCCGGTCATTGCAGAAATGAAAAGAATAGGCGCAAAATCCAGGTATTTCAGATGCTCTTTGATCGCCTTGACATAAGTTCCCACTGTACTGTTGTCCTTCTCGATCAGGTCCCACTTATTGACGAGCAGGATGCAGAGCACTCCTTTTTCAAAAGCGAGGCCGGCGATTTTAACATCCTGTTCGGCCACGCCTTCCACCGCGTCGATTAGGATCAGCGCGACATCGCACCGCTCAAGGGTCTTCAGGGCCTCAATGATACTGTATTTCTCAAGCGTCAGACTTATCCTGCTCTTCCTCCGGATACCGGCGGTATCGATCAGGAGGTAATGACGGCCGTTTAATTCAAAAGGGGTGTCAATCGTATCGCGGGTGGTCCCCGGCATCGGATTGACGATCGTCCTCTCATAGCCCAGAATTTTATTGATGAGCGAGGATTTTCCCGTATTGGGCCTCCCGATCACGGCGATTTTTATGCGTTCCTCCGCTCCTTCTTCCGGCAGCACTGCCGGGGGCAGGTCCTCGATGACAGTGTCCATCAATTCGCCGATTCCCAGCCCGTGTTCAGCCGAAACAGGGAAGAGCCGGTCCGAACCGAGACTGTAGAATTCGTGAACCAGGGATTCCTGCCGGGGACTGTCGATCTTGTTGACAACGTAATAGACTTTCTTGCGCGATCTCCTGAGGAGGTCCGTTATTTCCCTGTCGGAGGGCATCAGGCCCTCTCGGCCGTCCATTACGAAGAGAACGACATCCGCTTCCTCGACGGCGATAACCGCCTGTTCGCGCATCTGGGCGAGGATCTTCTCTTTTGATGCGGGCTCGAAACCGCCTGTATCAATGATCGTGAATGTCCGGCCGCGCCAGGAAGCGTCGGCGTAGTTGCGGTCTCGGGTTGCGCCAGGTTCATCGATGACGATCGCCCTTTTATGTTCCGACAGACGGTTGAACAACGTTGATTTTCCGACATTGGGACGGCCGATAATGGCGATAACGGGCTTCACGGCGCCTCCGGCGCAGGCGTCGGACTTCAGGCCTTCACTGTGTGCCTTACGCATGCTTGTATCCCAGCTTCCGCAGTTTTCTTTCATCATGCGTCCAGTTTTTCTCCACCCGGACGAAGAGTTCCAGATAAATCCGGGCGGCGAAGAATTTTTCCAGCTCTATTCTCGACTGTCTTCCGATCTCTTTGAGCATGGAACCTCGTTTTCCGATCAGTATCCCTTTCTGTGACGCCTTCTCCACGTGGATGGTGGCCTGAATGCGGATGAAATTCCTTTCTTCGTCCTCTTTGAAGGAATCCACGGTCACGGCAGTAGCATATGGTATCTCTTCGCGGGTGAGGACGATGATTTTCTGCCTGATCGTTTCCGCCGCAATGAACCTTTCCGACAGGTCCGTGATCTGATCTTCGGGGAAATACCGGGGGCCCTCTGGTAGATAATCGAGCAAGGTATTTATCAGGTCGTCCATATTGTATCCGGTGAGGGCTGATATGGGAATAATCTCGCGAAAATGAAATATGCCACGGAAAGCGTCGATCTGCGGAAGGATGATTCCCTTTCGCGCAGTGTCCGTCTTATTGATAACCAGAATGACCGGAACGGAAGCGCTTTTCAGCTTTTCCAGAAGGGCCAGGTCATCCGGATGAGGCTCCGATGCCGCTTCGGTCATCAGGACAACGATGTCGACGGTTTCAAGAGTACCCATGGCGACATCGATCATGTATTTGTTCAGAGGTCCTCGGGCGGCGTGTATTCCTGGTGTATCGAGAAAGATCATCTGTGCGTTTTCGAGATTCTTGATCCCCATGATACGATTGCGGGTCGTTTGCGGTTTCGCTGTGGTAATGGCGATCTTTTCCCCTGTGACACGGTTGAGGAGGGTTGATTTCCCGACGTTGGGCCTTCCGATGATGGCGATGAATCCGGACTTGAACAATACGATTCTCCACAAAAAGCTAAAGACTAAAGACCCCCGGCTAATGGTCCACTGAAACGGCCAGGGTCCCTCTTTTCATAGAAGGGTCGGCTTTAATCCGCAACCCGGCCGGCCTTATCCGCTCTCTTATGAGGGGAAGATTGCGGTTTTCCATCCCTCGAAAATATGATATGTCTCGATCGCACATGAAGAACGTCACCTGAGATGCATTATGAGTATCCAGGGACCCGATGAGGTCGAAAGCCCTGTCGAGAAAAACAGCGCTTTCGACAAGGGACCGGAAAGCCGGATGGAACGGCCCGGCGATAATGACACCGGGTTTTTCCATCGCGGGATTCATCTGCAGCCCCAGCCGGATAACCGGTATGCCCTCGGCCGTGAACCGGTTCAGGGCATGTTTGCAATATACAACCGCATCGTCCAGGGACAAAGGAGTATAATCCCCCGACAGATAGAGCCCGGCAAGAGGAGTATCCCTGAAGACGATCGTCGGATGGACCCTTGCCATGTCGGGACGGAGAGAAATAACTTCCTCGACGCTGTAAAGAAAACCGTCCATGCTGTCTCCGGGCAGGCCGGCCATCAGATGGATACCGGTTTCAAATCCTCTTTCCTTGAGAAGGGCGATTGCATCCCGGACTTGCGCCGCGCTGTGAGTCCGGTTCGATTTCCGCAGCACTTCGTCGCTCATGGATTGAGCGCCGAGTTCCACCGTCCGGACGGAAAAATCCTCAAGAAGCTTAAGCCGGCCGGGGTTGATATAGTCGGGCCTCGTTGAGATCCTTACCGAGTGCACCAGCCCGCGCTCGATGTACGGCCGGGCATATGTGAGGAGCTCAACCTGGTAATCCTCCGGCATACCGGTGAAATTGCCTCCGTAAAAAGCTATCTGTATCCGATCTGCCGTGCGAAATGTGCGCAGGTGATTTTCAATAACGGTGTTGAAGAATTCTTCGGTAATATTCGGGGGGTGATCCCCCGCCGCTATCCTTTCATTACAGTAGATGCACCTGTAAGGACATCCGCTGTACATAATAAAAAGGGGTATGATCCGCCAGGTCATGTCCTCTGTGCAGCTTTGCTTTTTTTACGACCCTTCAGGAATGTGATAATTTGAGCTGATCCTCTCCGGACTGGATGAGCCCCATCTTCTTCAATTCCTCAAGTGCCTGCTTCGCGGCGTGCTGTTCCGCTTCTTTCTTGTTTTTCCCTATGCCGATCGTGGTCAGAATATCGGCTATGGATAATCTGATGTGAAAAATCTTATTATGGTCGGGTCCGAATTCCTGTACCATCCGGTACTTGGGGATGACTTTGAAACGATTCTGGCAGAATTCCTGAAGATAGGTTTTGTAATCCCTGTAAACAGGATGCTGAATCCACTTTTCCAGAAAGGGTTCAAAGATGTTCTGTATATAGCGGTATACGGTCTCAAAGCCGTTATCGAGGTAAATTGCAGCGATCACTGCTTCAAAAGCATTCGAGAGAATGGAGTTTTTCGATCTTCCCCCTGATAGTTCCTCTCCCTTTCCAAGCAGCAGGAAATCTCCTATACCGAACTGGCGTGCGAGTTCTGCCAGGTGTTGTTCGTTCACGATGGAAGCTCTCATTTTTGAAAGATGTCCCTCCGTGTAGTCGGGGAATTCGCGCATGAGGATATCACTGATGCAGAGGTCCAGTACAGCATCACCCAGGAATTCCAGCCTTTCGTTGTCCTGCAGATCGAGCGATTGATTCTCGTTGATGAAGGATCGGTGTGTGAGCGCCCGGTCAAGCAATTCGATCTGCTTGAAGGTATACGACAGTATCTCTTCGAATTTTTCAAGCTGCAATATTCTGTTTTCCATCTACACTACCGTTCCTATAAGTGTTCCGCCCGACACTCTCTCCGCGCGGATATCCACCACACGGTTGCAAAGAGAAGGTCCGCCCCCGGCGATCAGGACAGGGATATAGTTCCTGGAGAACCCCGTCATGAGACCGGAGGTACTATCTTTCTTGCTTTCGACCAGCACGGATAATTTCCTGCCCACGAACCTCTGCGCAAATGCCTTTCTCTTCTCTTTTCCCAGCATTCTTAACACTGCGGCCCGCTCCTTTTTCGTCTTTTCGGGAACCTGACCCGGCATCAGGGCGGCGACTGTTCCTGGCCGTTGCGAATACGGGAATACATGCAGATAGGCTACGGGTATTTCCGATATCAGATCCACTGTATTTCTGAATTCACTCTCCCCCTCACCGGGGAATCCCACCATCACATCCAATCCGATCGCCGCGTCCGGCAGCGAATCTACAATCTTCAAAATCAATTTTCTAAAAAAATCTATATTATAGTATCTTTTCATAAGGGTCAATATCCTGTTGTCGCCGCTCTGAAGAGGGACGTGGAAATGATGGCAGAGCACGCGCGAGTCTTTCATATGGGCGACCATAGCATCGCTTATTTCAGCGGGTTCAATTGAGCTCAGGCGTATCCTTTCGATGTGAACCAGCTTCTTTTCCAGCCTCCTCAGAAGCGCGAGGAGGTCGGTCCGGGGCGTCAGATCATGGCCGTACATGCCGAGATGAATGCCGGAAAGCACAACTTCCTTGAATCCTCTTCTTTCCAGAGAGGATATCTTGTGCAGGATCTGATTCTCGTCCATGCTCCTGTAACCGCCTCTGGCATAGGGTACTATGCAATAGGTGCAGAACGATTCACAGCCGTCCTGAATCTTCAAAAATGCGCGCGTGCGTCTTGAGACATTCGAAAAGGCGGATTCAGGTTCCTCCGGCCCGGCTCCGGATAGGGATTTCCACTTCTCCCGCACCATGATACTGGAGATGATCTCCGGCAGACCGTTCTTTTCCCGGTTGCCTGCGATGAGCACGACACCGGGGATTTTCGAGATTTCACCGGACGCAACCTCGGCGTAACAGCCAGTCACGACAATAGGCGATCCTGGATGAGCTTTTGCCGCGCGCCGGATAGCCTGCCTGGACTGGTAATCCGTTTTCGCCGTTACCGTACAGGTATTAACAACATACAGGTCGGCCTTTTCGCCCTCCCGCGCCTGCTGGAAACCCATGCCGGCAAGCCTGTCCATGAGCTCTTCGGATTCGCACTGGTTGACTTTGCAGCCGAGTGTAGTTATTGATACTTTCATTCAACTTCCCCGTTCAGCTTTTTATCTAATAACTTCCGCAGTGTCAATGCCGGGCTCGAAGACGATGTGGATTTGCCACGGAGTTTATGATAATTATACTTCAAAGAGTCCTGAGTTGAGTCTTGAAGTATCTCTTTAAAAACGACATGGGGCTTCTGGCATCCGTAAAAGAATAGGCGAAGGGCGAAAGCTCCCCATAGCCATTAGCCCGGGTCTTGAAGCATATATTTAAGAATGGCGTCGGGTTGCGAGAAAACAAGCTGAGAAGTTAGAGTGAGTGCGTGGACGCGATCATTCAATATCTGTCAGCCCATCCTTTTGTCATGATTATTGCGGGCATTGTGCTGCTCGTTGTCTTTCTTTACATGCTGAAGAGTTTTTTCAAATTTGTTGTCATTGGTATTCTGATTTTACTGCTGGCGATGATTGGATACCATTATTTTACAGCGGAAGGAAAATTCGAAGAACGCATAAGAAGAGCCCTTGTGAAAACGAAAGACCAGGCCGGGGAGGTTGTAGAGAAAGGGAAAGGTGCCCTGGCCGAACACGGGAAAAAGCTGACGAAAAGTCTTGACAGAGAGGGAACTCTTAAAAAGAAGAATGGGAATATCAAGGATGATTGATTGTGCCGTTATTCGGGATTACCGGCTGTAATTCCTCAGAAAAGGTCTACGACCATTGCCCTGGGAGGGCAGGCCGTTACACATACCTCGCATCCACTGCATTTTTCAGGATCAAAAAGAACTTTCATCGATACCGGATCCATGTGAATAGCTTCCGTCGGGCAGAAAGCGATACAAGCCCCGCAATGGACGCATTTTTCCGTATCCTGCGTAACGCTCTTGGAAAGCGGCTCTACCTTCAATCCCTTTTCTTTCAGAAAACGGATGCCTTTGTCGAAATTTTCTTTTGTTCCGCGTAGCTCCAGTACCAGTAAACCTTCCCTTCTGGGCGAGACTCTGGCTTTGAGGATATTGAAGACCAGATCGAAATCTTTTACAAGGCGGTACACGATCGGCTGATCCACAATATCTGCGGGATAGCGGATGACTACTTTTTTGGTGAACATTCTGGGCACCTTTTAAAATCCGAATCTATAGAATACATACTGCCGGTTGATTGTCAAGATGGAAGAATCCGGCCATGGCCCGTCGAACAAGCCCGCAATCCTGCCTCTGCTCTTGCCTTTTCTATCCCGGAGGGCTTAAAAGCACGGGCCAATCGTAAGTTTCGAATGTGTCCCTCAGGGGATGGTCATCTTCAACGACGTGGTAGGAAAGATTTCGGAATATTTTTTTCGCGATCTCGCGAACCTCGCTCAGAGGTACGACGTCGTCCTTCTTTCCATGGAAGATGATCGTGGGAATATCGGTTTGCTTTTCCCGGAAGGGGATGAAATCAGGTAGATCCAGGGCGGGCGCGAGGAGAATCAATTTTACTGTTTCTTCCTCGTGACGCAGGGCGTACATAGCGGCCATGAGGCCGCCGAAACTGGAGCCGACAAGTATCAAATTCCGTCTGTGGGAAAGAATGGTGTTCAGTTTTGTCATTCTGTCCGCCAGAGGTCCCTCGAAATCCTCTATGATCATATCCGGATATCTTGTCCGGAAGTAAACTCCTTTATTCCCCCGGCTGCTGCTTTCCAGTCCATGAATAAAAACTCGCGTCACATCCATCCTCGTTTCCTTCTCCTGATGATGCGACTCCATACTATGCATGGAGAATTTTTTCAAGGCACTGTTTAAATGTATTCGCCCCGAAGTTAATCGATTTTGAATCTTTGGGTTGTTAAATGTTCACATTTTGTTATAATCTCCCTCCAAAAAACAGGACATGTATTATGGCTTTGATTGCGCCGCTTCGCGCCGTGCGGCCGTTGAAAAAATACGTAAAGGAAGTCGCGTCGTATCCTTACGACGTCATCAGTTCTCAAGAGGCAAGGAAAATAGCGGACGTCAATCCTTACAGCTTCCTCCATATTTCGAAAGCGGAAGTTGATCTGCCCGAAGGCACCGACCCCCATGATGAGCGCGTATATGAAAAAGCGCGGGAGAACTTCGACGGCTTTATCAAGAGCGGGATATTCATTCAGGACCCGTTGCCCTTCTTTTATTTGTATCGTCTGAAAACAGATCATCATGAACAGTGCGGGATCGTCGCGGGGGTTCATCTTTCAGAGTTCGAATCCGGTCGCGTAAAACAGCATGAATCCGTGCTGCCGGACAAAGTCGTCGACAGGACGAGGCATATAGAAAAAGTGAATGCCCAGACAGGGCCCATATTTATGACATATCTGGCCAGGAGATCCATTGACCGCCTGGTTGCGGGCATTGTAAAGGACGAGCCTGAGTATGATTTCACGTGCGGCGACGGCATTACTCATACAGTCTGGGTCATCAGGGACAGGACAACTATTGCAGCTGTGCAGGATGAATTCAAGAAAATAGAATCGCTCTACATTGCGGACGGCCATCACCGGGCGGCTTCGGCCGTTGCCGTCGCCCGGAAGCGACGGGAAAAAGAGCGGCGTTACAGCGGCAAGGAAGAGTATAATTATGTGATGTCTGTTTTGTTTCCTCACGATCAGTTGAAAATTATGGACTACAACCGGGCAGTAAAGGATCTGAACGGTCTTTCCAGAGAGGAGTTCCTTTGCAGGGTGGGCGTGAAATTCCGGATCACACCCGATTTTTCCGCGAAATCCCCGGGAAAATGCCATCAGTTCGGGATGTATCTGAAAGGGACATGGTACTTGCTCGAGGCGGGCCGGGATTGCTATGATCCGGATGATATTATGAGCTTGCTGGATGTCACAATCCTGCAGAAACACCTGCTCGATCCCGTGCTGGGGATTCGGGATCCCGGCAATGACAAGAGGGTTGTATTTGTCGGGGGAATCAGGGGGATGGAGGAACTGGAGAGACTCGTCGATTGGGAAGCCTTTGCAGTTGCATTTTCCTTGTTTCCGCCGACACTGGAGCAGATGATAGCGGTGGCGGATGCCGGGAAAATCATGCCCCCCAAGTCAACCTGGTTCGAACCGAAACTCCGAAGCGGCATATGGATCCACCTTCTCGATTAAGTGCCCTGGCATCCGGAAGATCGACCCATGATGACGGAGAAAGAAGAGACTCTTGATGACCTCCTCGGAGGGAAGTTAAGAATTATTCAAAAGAAAAAAGGATATCGTTTCTCGATCGACGCCATTCTCCTCGCTCAGTTCGTCCGCCTCGGCAGGGGTGACCGGATCATAGATATGGGAACAGGCAGCGGCGTGATCTCCATGATTCTGGCCAGCCGGTCGAAGGATGTCTGGATAACCGGGCTGGAGATACAGGATGATCTCGCGGAAATGGCAAAACGCAGTGTAGCGATAAACTGTCTGGAAGACCGGGTCGAAATCAGAACAGGCGATGTGCGGCATATCGGCGATCTATTCGCTCCCTTTATGTACGATACAGTCGTATTCAATCCCCCCTACCGGAAAGTATATACCGGAAGATTGAGCAGGGACATGGAAAAAGCGGTTGCGCGGCACGAAATAAGAGGGACGCTCGGGGATTTCCTCTCCGCGGCGTCGTATCTTCTGAAGCCGTCCGGAAGGGCTTACCTTATTTATACAGCAGCAAGAGCTGCCGGGCTTTTTTACCGGATGAGAGAGGCCGGGATTGAACCGAAAAGGATGCGTATCGTGCATTCCAGCCGATCGACTGAGGGCGAATTCATCCTGATGGAAGGACTTAAAGGGGGAGGCGAGGAACTGTTGGTCATGCCGCCTTTGTTTATCTATGACGAGGCCGGCGAGTACACTGTGGAAATGAAGGCTATTTTCGAAGGAATCCACTCTCCCTTGTCCTTTTCCTGATCATTTCCTTGGCGATAACACGCTTGAGCAGGTTGCTCAGTTCGCTGTCCTTGATGGAAGAGGTGCATGCCTCGATGATTTTCCTGTCCCTTTCACGCAGAAGGGACATATCCAGCCTGAGAGGGGGCTTCTCTTTACTGAGGGGGCGCCGGGTTATTTCTCCAATGGAAAAGAAAATGTCCTTTATATCCTTTCTTCCGAGTGTCAGGTTAATTTTTTCCATTATATCCTGCTTCATAAATTGAAGCTGCTGCAACCAGACGGAATTCGATACCCTGATGTACAGGATGCCGTTCTTTAATTTGTCGAAACATGTCTGGAATGATATCAGGGGGCCGACAGCCTGGTTCCAGGCATCGCATACAGCGGGGTTTCCGATATCCAGCGGTATTTTGCGTTTCTTCAATGCCTTTTGAAGGATATCGCCTATCCGCGAAAAATCGGGCTGTTTTGTTTTTGTATCTCTTCTTCTGTATCTCACGGCGGAAGGATCCGATCCTGGATTGCAGGATTATTATTATCATGATAACCATGTTACTGTTATCATAATCAGAGTACAATATGGAATGTCAAAATACGTCAGAGGAGTTAAGAAATGGATTTGACGCAAGCGGTGCTTCAGGTGAGAAATCATCCCGATTTCTACAAGGCGGGGATGATCCTCAGTCATAACGGCGTGGTGAGAGGCGTCTCCCGCTCGGGGAAACCGGTCCGGGAGCTCAAAGTTAAAGTGAACAGGACGAAGCTGGCAGCGACAATCAACAGGATCAGGCAAAGACCGGGGATCATAGAAGTCGTCGCCGAAGTCGCGGAGGGACTCCTGCGACCGGGTGATGATATCATGCTGGTTGTGGTGGCCGGCGATTTCAGGGAAAATGTTTTCCCCGCCCTGATGGAAGCGGTTGAGACGATCAAGAATGAAGTAGTCCGCAAAACCGAGAGTTAGGAGAAACTGAAAAGTCAGGCAGGTACGAGGGAAATGGATAAGCACGAGGAGACGATCACCAGAATCATGCTGGGAATGCTGCAGCAGAAGGCTGAAGAGATTTATTCGGAAAAAATAATCCGCTACGGTATTCATCCGAAAAACTACGGAACGATTTCAAAGCCGGATGGGTATGCCAGTGAGGTAAACAAATGTGGCGAAAACATAGAGATGTTTCTCCGCATAAGTAACGACAGGATAGAGGATGCCGTGTTCACGACTGACGGATGTCTTTTTACTGTCGCCGCCGCCTCGGCATGCGCCGAAATGGCGAAGGGGAAGAGAATACGGGAGTGCCTTAAGATCAATCAGAGTTCGATCATGGCGTTTCTGGAAAGCATGCCGGAAGACCACGGCCATTGCGCATTCCACGCGGCACTTACTCTGCACAGGGCTTTGCGGAACTATGCTATTTGCAGCAGAGGCTTGCCGAGGAAAGCAGAGGCCGGAAAGATGAGAAAGTGAGGAGTTCGGAACAATGGGTATGAAAGTCGCCGTTTCATCGACCGGACCGGATTTGGAGTCTCTCCTGGACCCGAGATTCGGACGCTGTCGTTATTATCTGATCGTTGACACCGAGTCGCTCGCCTTCGAAGCCGTCGATAATTCAGCGGCTCCGTTATCCTGAATCACAAGGGGCACGGCGACGGGCAAGCTCGTTGCCGGGCATCGGGTCGATGCCGTAATCACCGGTCATATAGGACGCAAGGCCACAGCCATCCTCAGAAATGCAGGAATACGCGTTTATATCGGGGCGGCCGGGAAGATATCGGAAGTGATCGATTCTTTCAAGTCGGGACGGCTCGCCGCAATTTAAAAACAGTCTTGAGTCCGGAGTTTTGGGAAGCTCCTAAAATGAGTGTTCTTTTCCGGGGAAAACTCCGGCCTTTACTTCCTCGATATACTGCTCCACGGCCTTTTTTATGTGAACATTCAATTGTGCATACTTCTTTACGAATTTCGGAGTGAAGCGCTCAAACATGCCGAGCATGTCGTGAATGACCAGGACCTGTCCGTCACAATGGACGCCGGCCCCGATTCCTATTGTTGGTATGCTCAGGGATTTGCTGACCTTTTCAGCCAGATCGGCGGGGATGCATTCCAGGACTATCGAGAATGCCCCTGCTTCTTCAAGGATTTTTGCATCTTCGAGGAGTTTTTGGGCGGCGGCGCTCTCTTTGGCCTGTACTTTGTATCCTCCCAACTGGTGGACGGACTGCGGCGTAAGCCCGAGGTGAGCCATGACCGGTATTCCCGCGGCGCATATCCTCCGTGTTACTTCGGCCACCTCCCGGCCTCCTTCAAGCTTCACGCCATGCGCTCCGGCTTCCTGCAGAAAACGGCCCGCATTGCTCACAGCGTCATCCACGGAGGCCTGATATGACATGAAAGGCATGTCGCCGATCACCATGGCACGCTTCACCGCTCTGGATACGGCTTTCGTATGGTGAATCATATCATCCATTGTTACCGGTAGGGTGCTTTCATATCCGAGCACGACCATTCCCAGCGAATCTCCTACGAGGATCAAATCCAGCCCCGCTTCGTCGGCAGCCGCGGCCGTCGGATAATCATAGGCCGTCAGCATGGCGATTTTCTCCCCCTTTTCTTTCATCGCCCGGACTACGGACACCGTGATCTTGTTCATTTTTCCTTCCTTGCTCATTAGGAACCTCCTTGCAAAAGTTTTTTCAAAGTTTCTGCCTTTTCAGGACTCAGGGTCCCTTTGGCAATACCGATTTCCGCGGTGAATTTGCCCAGGATGCGATAAACCTCCAGCACGGAGGGCATTCTTTTCTGAAAGGTCCCGATGTGTTTCACGACCGTGCCGATATCCCCCCTTGATATGGGGCCTGTCAGGGATTGCACGGTTCCTGAGGATTCTATGTTCCTTATGGTACCCTTGACGAGCGGCCAGAAGGCCTCCAGTGCTTCCGATGAATTCAGGCCGAATGCAGCATAGATTTCCTCCACGATATACATGAGGGCCACCAGGTAATTGGATGCCATGCAGGCGGCAGCGTGGTAAAGGGGTTTATCCTCTTCTGGAACAAGCAAGGGCTTACCTCCCAATTCCCTGACAAACCGGACGGACCACGACAATATTTCCTTATCCGCCGTGATGCCGAACGTGCTTCCCGGAATATTTTCGATGCCCCCCTTAATATCCGCAAAGGACTGGATGGGATGAATGCTCGCGACGTAAGCTCCGGCTTTCCGGGCGGATTCCAGAAGGTCGAGCCCTCCCGCACCGCTCATATGTATTACTTTCTTCCCGGGCCGTACACCACCTTCGGCGGAAATGGAATTACAGACGCTGGCAATGGCGTCATCGCTTGTTGTGATCAGTATGCAGTCAGCCAGAGAAGCCGCATCCGAGAACCTGGTGAACGCCCTGGCGCCCGTATAGAACGCGCCTCTTTCCGCCGATGATTTTGAACGGCTGGCCACAGCGGCGATTTCATATCCTGATTTACGAAGCAGGCAACCGACGGCTGATCCTACCCTGCCCATCCCCAGGATGCACACAACGTCCTTTTTCACTGCTCATGATACCTCCAACCAAAAAAAAACCTCCGGACTGCAACCGGAGGGCGATGTTATGCGCTTCAATTTCTCTGAACCCGTCCGTCTCAGTCCATGATCTGGATCCAAGCGGTAGGAATGCGATATCATATAAAAATTACCGGGTCAATACAAATAATGGGCGATTTTGTTCTGCATTCAGAAGGATGTACGCGGGTTTTCAAGGGCCTTTATTCTTGTTTTTGATTATGATATTTTAAAAATGAGGTTTGGTAAATGGTTTCAGTTGAATTAATGGTCTTCGATTTTGACGGGACACTGGTGAACTCCGGTGAGGATATCGCCCGGTCCGTTAATTTCGTACTCCGGCATTTTCAACTGCCCGCCAAAGATCACCGGGAGATCATGGGCTTTATCGGGGATGGTGTAGTCAGTCTGATCGAAAGGTCGCTCGGCACGGCCCATATTGACAAACTGGATGAGGCACTGGAACTTTTTTCCCGGTATTACCCGGAACACATGCTGGACACATCGGGCCTGTATCCGGGAGTCGTTGAAATCCTGGAACACTTCAGAAACAAGAAGAAGATCATCGTGACCAACAAGCGTCATTATTTTGCATCCAGGATGGCCGATGCTCTCAAAATCTCGTCTTATTTCGAAGAGATCATCGGAAGGGACAATGCCGGCTATGTAAAACCCGATCATCGCCTCTTACGCTCAATACTCGACAAGTATGCAGCGAATAGCCGCCGCACTGTCGTCATCGGAGATGGATGCAATGACATCATTCTTGCAAAAGATGCGGGTGTCTGGAGTTGTGCATTTTTAAATGGTTTGAGTCTGAAAGAAGACCTTGTCCGTCTCGAACCGGATTTCACTTACAATGACATCCTTGAATTAAAGTACTTGTTTCACTAAGATTTTTTCGCGGCAGGCGGAATCCTGCCCAGTCGGGCATATCCGGGAAATACTGTTGAACAGGAGTGGAACGAATTGGAATCGCTTGGTATTTGCATCGGTGCATCCACATTGTCAGCAGCTATGGTGTTGAAAGACCGAAGCGGGAAAATAGAAATCACGAATGTACTTGTTAGGCCTCATAACGGGAATCCACGTCAGACCTTGATCGAAACACTCCGGCATTTTTCTGTTGATCGAAACACCCCTATAGTTGTTACAGGCAGGAAATTCCGCCATTTCGTGAATCTCTCCACGATTTCAGAGCCCGAGGCGGTCGAAACGGCGCTTTTTGGTCTTAACGGGGGAAAACCGGCCGTCAACGCAGTTATCAGCGCAGGCGGCGAAACATTTCTTATTTATCTGATCGGTAAGAACGGAAAAATAAGCGCCATACAGACCGGCAATAAATGTGCTTCCGGAACGGGCGATTTCTATATTCAGCAACTTAAGCGGATGAAGATGTCTCTGGAGGATGTTTCGAATTTCTCTCGGGATCCGCAGCCTTACAGGGTGTCCGGACGGTGCAGCGTGTTCTGCAAGAGCGATTGCACCCACGCGACGAACAAGGGAGTCCCAAGGGAGAAGGTCGTTTCCGGCCTGTGCAGGATGATGGCCGGGAAGATCCTGGAGATCATGAAAAGAATCCCCAAAAAGGACATCATGATTATAGGTGGGACTTCGCAAAATCAGGTCATGATGGAATATCTCAGGGACGAAATTGAAAACCTGATCGTTCCGGATGAGGCACCTTACTTCGAGGCTGTCGGTGCCGGTATCTGGGCTGCGGATCACAAGACGATTCCCTTCGACCAGGAGGAAAAACTGTTCAGAGATGAAAGCCGTTCATTTGCGCGTTTGCCCCCGATCGCGGGCAGCAGCGCTCTCGTTGATTTCAGGGATGCCCGCATGTCTGCACCGCAGGACGGGGATATGTGTATTCTGGGTCTGGACGTAGGCTCCACGACGACCAAGGCCGTTCTCGTGAGAGCATCGGATAGTTGCATACTGGCTTCTGTTTACCTCAGAACGAACGGCGATCCGGTGGGAGCCTCGAGGGCCTGCTATGCTGATCTGCACCGGCAGCTCCAGGAGAAGAAATGCAATATCCTGATCACCGGTATGGGTGTTACAGGTTCCGGACGCCAGATAGCGGGTCTCCATGCCATGGCGGACGGAATCATCAACGAGATCATCGCCCATGCCGCGGGCGCGCTCCACTATAATGAGAATGTCGATACTATCCTGGAGATCGGCGGGCAGGACGCGAAATATACGTACATCGTCAACGGCGTTCCTTCCGATTACGCTATGAATGACGCATGCAGCGCCGGAACAGGATCATTCCTCGAGGAGTCCGCCAAAGAGACGCTCGGCATAGAAATGGAGAAGATCGCGGACATCGCCCTGGGTGGAGAAAATCCGCCCAACTTCAATGACCAGTGCGCCGCTTTTATCAGCAGCGATATCAAGAACGCATTCCACGAAGGGATCGGTACGGAGGATATCGTATCAGGACTGGTCTATTCCATTGCCATGAATTACAACAGCCGTGTCAGGGGCAACAGGCCCATAGGAGACACAGTGTTCATGCAGGGAGGGGTTTGTTACAACAAAGCGGTGCCGATGGCGATGGCCTCGTTGACAGGAAAGAAAATCATCGTGCCGCCCGAGCCGGGTCTGATGGGGGCTTTCGGTGTGGCGCTGGAAGTCCGCCGCAGAATGGAACTCGGCATCATGCAGAAAAAAAGTTTTTCCCTCGAGAAATTAAGGGACAGAACCATCGAATATGACGAGCCTTTCATCTGCCGCGGGGGCAGGGAAGGGTGTGACCGCAAGTGTGAAATTTCTCGTATCAGGATTGAAGGAGAAGTCTATCCGTTTGGCGGCGCCTGTAATCGCTGGTACAACCTGCGATCCAAGATCCGGGTTGACACTCAAAAACTCAATCTTGCCCTGCTCTATGAGAGATTGGTTTTCGAGGAATTTGTCGGGGCGGAGCTCGCCGGGGCAAAGAAAGAGGCGCGAACAGTCGGGATCAACAAATCTTTTCTGGTCAACCAGCTTTACCCTCTCTTGCACTGCTTCTTCAGCCGTCTCGGATTCAGAGTTAGATTGCCGGAAAAACCGGAGCAGGAGGGAATGGAATACAAAGGAGCCGCTTTCTGCTATCCCGCAGAAATATCGCATGGTTACATGTTGAATCTCCTGAGGTTGAAAACAGACTTCCTGTTTCTCCCCCAGATCAAGGGCGGCTATGTTGAAAACGGCGGCAGGAGGAGCGCAACCTGCCCTATTTCCCAGGCGGAGCCCTTTTATCTGAGGAGCGCCTTTAAGGGCCACGAAGAACTGAAGCAGATAGCAGCCCGCAAGAGACTCCTGACCCCGGTCATTGATTTCTCCAAAGGGTATGAGGAGGCCGAGGACGCTTTTGTCTCAATGTCCGAAGCGCTCGAAGTTTCGCAGCGGGAAGCCCGGATGGCGTACCGGGAGGCCGTGGCCGTTCAGAAGAGGATGATCCGGCGAATGAAGGAGGCGGGAGGAGATGCCCTGAAACGGCTCGAAGAAGACCCCGACAGGTTCGCTGTAGTCCTCTTCGGGAGGGCTTACAATGCCAATGTCTCGGAAGCGAATATGGGTATACCGCATAAATTTGCGTCCCGGGGCGTTCAGGTTATTCCCTGCGATTTCCTTCCCTTGGAAAAGGAGTGCCTGGACCGTGAAATGTACTGGTTTTCGGGTCAGACTATCCTGAAGGGAGCGGGGCTGGTCAGCCGTCATCCACAGCTCTTCGGCTGTTTCATTACGAATTTTTCCTGCGGCCCGGATTCATTTCTTGTCGGATATGTAAGAAATATAATGGAGAGAAAACCGCTTCTGGTGCTGGAGCTGGACAGCCATGTGGCGGATGCCGGGTTGGAGACGAGGATTGAGGCCTTCATCGATATTGTCCGCAATTACCGTGAACTCGTGAAGAGGAACGTGATATCCAAACAATCGCCTGCCGGGAAGGCGACATGCCGTTTTGATCGCGAAAAACAGAAATTCATCGATTCCGCCGGAAAGGAATATGCGATTACCGATCCTCATGTTCATGTCGTGATTCCTTCCATGGGGAGATTTTCCAACAAAGCCGCGGCGGCGGTTTTCAGGGGGATGGGTGTCAGGATGACGGCTCTCGAGCCTGCTGACCCGGAAATTCTCAAGATCGGGCGGGGCAACACGAGCTGCAAGGAGTGCCTGCCGCTGCTCCTTACCACGGGCAGCCTTCTAAAGTATCTTGAGGAGAGAAAGGATGAGGACGAACTACTCGTCTATTTCATGCCCACGGCTTCCGGACCGTGCCGGTTCGGCCAGTATTCCATCTTCATGAAAGACCTGGTTTCCAGAAGAGGACTGGAAAATGTGGCCTTGTTTTCGCTGTCTTCAGAAAACAGTTACATAGATCTCGGTCTGAAGAACCTGACTTCGAGACTGTGGGCCTGTATTGTTATATCGGATATCCTGGAGGATATTTATTCCGTCCTCCTGGTCAATGCGGAAGATACGAAACATGCCATGGATATTTACAGGAGGGAGTGTGAAAGGATACTGGAGGGATTGGAGAAATATGCCGACCTGAAGAGCCTGCGGGGCGTGCTGGAGACCGCTGCGGTTAACCTGAGAGGTATTCCGGTCCGGAGGACAGTTGAGGATACGCCTTTCATATTGCTGACGGGTGAAATCTTCGTCCGCTACGACGATCTGTCCAGACAGTTTCTTGTGGAGAAGCTGGCGGAGCACGGCTTTGCGACCAAGGTATCCAGTATGATCGAATGGATATATTACACGGACTGGTGCGTTCAGAAGGGTTTTTCAGGCAAGGATGAGTTCAACTTCAAAAAGAAGCTCTCCATGTATCTGCGGTCTAAAATCATCTGGCGGCATGAAAGGACGATCAAACAGGCCATGCGTACATGCGGTCTGTTCCCGTGCCGTTTGGAAGACGTCAGACCTTTGATAGAAGGAGTGCGGCACCTGATACATCCTGATCTTCTGGGAGAGGCCATTCTGACCGTGGGAGCCTCCATGTCCGAGATATTGGAACATTATTGTGGAGTTATCGCCATCGGACCATTCGGGTGCATGCCCAACCGCATTGCCGAATCCATTCTTTCACGGGAGATGAATAGGGAGGGGAAAAAGGCGATCGGCCCCAGGGGAGCAGAGCTGGTGGAACGTTTCCCGGATATTCAGGAGCTGCCTTTTCTTGCAATAGAAAGCGACGGCAATACATTTCCGCAGATCATCACGGCAAAACTGGAGACTTTTTTGTTGCAAGCGAGAAGAGTTTACAGTCAAATGGTCAAAAACAGACAGGACGGTCGTTTTGGTTGAACGGGATTTAACGGAGAAAGTCAGGGATACGATCGAGAAATATCGGCTGCTGGAAAAAGGGGACAGAGTCGTTATCGCTGTCTCCGGTGGCCCGGATTCGGTATGCCTCCTTAATATCCTTGCCTTGCTGGCGGAAGAATACGGGCTGGAGTTGCTGGCCGCGCACCTGAATCACGGATTGAGGGGTGCGGAATCTGATCGGGATGAAGCATTTGTGCGGCGGCTGTGCAGCGAGCTGGGGATTCCACTAGAAAGTCGACTCGTAAGAATTGCGAATATAAGGCGAAAGGAATGTCTGGAAGAAATCTGCCGCGAAGAGCGGTATAAATACCTCGCAGCGGTATGCAGGAACAACCGGTTCACGCGGATCGCTCTGGGGCATAATCTGGATGACCGCGTGGAGACCATTCTAATGAACTTTCTGAGGGGGAGCGGTCCGGAAGGGCTGAAAGGATTCATGCCTATGCGGGACGGTATTTATATACGCCCCCTTTTCAACACGACCAGGCAGGAGATACTGGATTTTCTTTCATCGATGAAATTGCCCTATGTAGTGGACAGTTCCAACGAAAGCGAATCTTACTTGAGAAACAGGCTGCGCCGCCGGTTGATACCCGAATTGAAGAGAAGATATAATCCCGCCCTCCCGGAAACCGTTATCCGCATGTCTGAAATCATGAGACAGGAAGACGAGTTCATAAAGAAGACCGCGCATGAGGTCCTCTCGGGATGGGATGCCAGCCAGAATGGGGATGAGGTGATCATACCCCTCTCCGAATTGCTCAAATGCCACGAAGCCCTCCGTATGCGTATAATCAGAGAGATCCTCATCCGGCTTTCTCCATCCAAAAAAGGAGTCTCCTATCGGCATGTCGCCTCCATACTGGATCTGGTGAAAGGGAGAAAGCCTGCCGGCCGGCTGGATCTTCCATTCCGGTTGGAGGCCAGGCGGGATTACGACCGCTTGATCATCTTGAGGCGAAGCGGGCCCCTGGGCAGAAAGAAGAGACCTGAATCCGCCGGAGCGGCTTCTTTTCGTTACCCCGTCGAAATACCCGGCTCTCTTCGCATAGCGGAGGCGGGCATGACGATCCGGTTTGACTTTGTAGACGTAATGCCGGCGTCTCTGAATGCGGGTAACACAGTTTACATGGACTTTGAAAAGATGGTCTTTCCACTGGAAGTCCGTAACTTCAGGCCGGGAGACAGGATACAGCCTTTTGGGATGAGCGGGACAAAGAAAGTCAAGGACTTTTTCATAGACGAAAAAATACCCAGAGCCAGGAGAAGATGCATGCCGCTTCTGGTGGACCGGGAGTCGGTTCTATGGATCGTCGGCCGCCGTTTGAGCGAGAAAATCCGGGTGACAAACGGGACAAACGAAATATTAAGAGCAGAAATTATTTGATAAATTTACAATATTAGTATATTTATAAAAGATTCTCCGCCCACGGGTATACGTTTTTTTCCGATTTCTGCGGGGAATGCTCAGGGTGCTGTTTGACATTCATTTTTAAGCAGCCTGTAATGTTTTTAAAAGGAGAGAGTCAGGGTTGAGTTCATTACAAAAAAATATAGCCCTCTGGCTGGTGATAAGCCTGATCTTCATATTGCTGTACCATTTTTTCAACCAGCCGCGAGCTGGCAGAGAAGACATTATTTTCAGTGATTTTATCGATTCCGTTGACAAGGGACAAGTTGCCGAGGTCACAATTCAAGGGGAAAACGTCTACGGCAGCATGATCAACGGCAAGAGCTTCAAGACGTACGCCCCCAAAGACGCGGGCTTGGTAGCCCACCTGAAGGAGAAAGGGGTCAGAATAGCCGCCAAACCCGCGGAAGAGTCTCCCTGGTATATGACTGTCCTCGTATCCTGGTTCCCTACATTGCTCCTAATAGGTGTCTGGATTTTCTTCATGAGGCAAATGCAGGCCGGAGGGGGCAAGGCGATGGCATTTGGAAAAAGCAGGGCGCGCCTGATGAACGACAAGTCCAAGAGGGTAACTTTCGATGACGTGGCGGGGATTGAGGAGGCAAAGGCGGAGCTGAAAGAAATCGTCGAGTTTCTGAAAGATCCGAAGAAGTTCACCCGGCTGGGCGGCCGCATTCCCAAAGGAGTTCTTCTTGTGGGGGCGCCCGGCACCGGTAAGACGCTCCTGGCGCGTGCCATCGCCGGGGAAGCGGATGTTGCGTTCTTCAGTATCAGCGGATCCGATTTTGTGGAGATGTTCGTAGGAGTGGGCGCCTCTCGCGTGCGCGACCTCTTCAACCAGGGAAAGAGAAACGCCCCCTGCATAATATTCATAGACGAAATCGATGCGGTGGGCAGGCACCGTGGAGCCGGTCTTGGCGGCGGCCATGATGAACGCGAACAGACTCTCAACCAGCTCCTGGTTGAGATGGACGGATTTGAGTCCAATGACGGCGTGATCCTGGTATCCGCGACGAATAGGCCGGATGTTCTCGATCCTGCCCTGCTCAGACCGGGAAGATTCGATCGTCAGGTCGTGGTTCCTCTTCCGGACGTCAAGGGGAGGGAAAAGATCTTCGAGGTGCACGCGAAGAAGACGCCGCTCGATGCGAACGTGGATTTTACGGTGCTGGCCAGAGGGACTCCTGGATTTTCAGGCGCTGATATAGAGAATCTCGTCAATGAGGCGGCTCTGTCAGCGGCCCGGATGAACAGGGAACGGGTCACCATGAGCGATTTCGAATTCGCCAAGGACAAGGTGCTTATGGGGGCGGAGCGGAAGAGCATGGTCATAAGCGATCAGGAGAAACGGGTTACGGCCTTCCATGAATCGGGGCATGCGCTGGTGGCGAAACTGCTGCCGGGCACGGACCCGATACACAAAATCACGATCATCCCCCGCGGAAGGGCTCTGGGATTGACGCAGCAGCTGCCGATGAACGAGATGCACACTTACCCCCGGAAATATCTGCTGAACAATATAGCAATTCTCCTCGGCGGGCGTGCAGCTGAAGAAATCGTACTGAATGATTTCACCACCGGCTCGGGAAACGATATCGAAAGGGCGACCGAACTGGCGCGGAAAATGGTTTGCGAGTGGGGCATGAGCAGCGAGATGGGGCCTCTGAGTTACGGGAAGAAAGAAGAGCAGATTTTTTTGGGGCGCGAATTTGCGACCCACAAGGATTACAGCGAAGAGACCGCGGAAAAGATCGACCGGGAGGTCTCGAAAATCGTCCTCGAACACTATGAGAAGGCAAAAAATCTTCTCATGGAAAATATGGAGACCCTTAATAGGATAGCCAATGAGCTTCTGGACAAGGAGGTCCTGAATGCTGACGAGCTGGATGCCCTGATAGGTTTGAAAGTGGAGCAGACGGCAATTCCCGAGGCCCGCACGGGTTGAGGCGTCTGATCTATGGATATAAATGCAAGACTGCTCTGCGTAACATCACTTCCCGAAGCCGTTGAGGAATTGAAAAGGATCGGCGTTGAGCCCTACGGCATCGAATCCATGGCTCCGAAAATGATGCATGTGTGCATCATCTTGGACAGCATCGAGTGCCGGGTAGCCAACATTATCAAGCAGGACATGCTCTCCCTGGGTGGTGATGCCGCTGTTTCGAGAGGGTCCATAGATTGCAGCGTTCCCAGGACGGACGCGATAATAATCGGCACCTTCAAGCAGGTAGAAAGATTCGCGCAGAAATTAGCCCTTCAGCCATTCGGATTGAAAAAATTATCCGAGGACATAAGGAAAATCCTGGTCGACATTCATAACCGGAATTTTCTGATCCGGACCTCCAGAAGAACCATCAGGATCGGAAGGCGGACCCTTGTCATGGGGATTCTCAACATGACACCCGATTCGTTTTCGGACGGTGGGCGGCTGCATTCCACGGATGAAGGGGTAAGACAGGCGATGAGAATGGCGGAGGACGGTGCGGATATCATCGATATCGGAGGCGAGTCATCGCGCCCGGGATCAGAAGGGGTGCCACTGGAAGTAGAGCTGGAAAGGGTTATCCCGTTGATCGAAGCACTTTCGGGTCTTATTCAAGTCCCGGTATCCATCGATACCACCAAGGCGGAAGTCGCCCGAAGGGCGATAGAAGCGGGAGCGGAGATTATCAACGATATCAGCGCAATGACAGCGGACGGCCGGATGACCGAGGTGGCCGTTCATTACGGTGCGCCCGTTATCCTGATGCATATGAGAGGAATTCCGCGAACCATGCAGGAGGGCGATTTGAGATATGCCTCTCTGAGGGGAGAGATCATTTCATACTTGAGATCAAGGATGGAGGATGCGGTATCAAGAGGAGTGGAGCCCGATAAATTCATCGTCGATCCCGGAATCGGCTTCGGGAAGGACGTGAGTGATAATTTAAAAATCATAAAGTACCTGAAAGAGTTTAAGACCCTGGGAAGGCCGATCCTCGTGGGACCATCCAGAAAGGGTTTTACGGGTAGAATAACGGGAGTGGATATACCGCAGGAGAGGCTCGAAGGGACGGCTGCGGCGATTACTGCGGCGATTATAAACGGGGCGGATATCGTGCGGGTGCACGATGTGAAATTCATGAAGCGCGTTAGTATGATGGCGGATGCGATCGCCAGGGCTTGACCGGGGCGTGCAATGATTTGCGGCGTTGGAATCGATATCGTCGAGATATCGCGGATAGAAAAGGCCATGAATAAATGGGGCGGCAGGTTTATCAATAAAATTTATTCGCACAGAGAGATTGAGTATTGCAGGCACAAGCATTTCCCCGCACGCCACTACGCGGTCCGATTCGCGGCAAAAGAGGCTGCCATGAAATGCCTGGGGATCGGCATGGGGGCGGGGCTGGCGTTCAGGGAGATAGAAGTCGTGAATAACCGCAGGGGCAAGCCGGAATTGATCATTCACAGTGATCTGAGCCCGCTGTTGAAAAGTGCCGGTCAGGGCGTCCTTTTCCATCTTAGTCTTACCCATTCGATCGATTACGCCGCGGCAGCGGTTATACTGGAAATAATCGAAAAATGAAAAGAGGCTCACAGCAGAGATGCGGAGGACGTCTTGTTTTTTCCCGCCCGGTTTTAATTGGTTGATTTTACCGAAAAAAAATATTAGATGATTGACCTGCATTTGATCTCAGAAAGTCCTGAAGAGACGCTCAGAATAGGGCGCATCGTGGGAGAAAATCTCAAGGGAGGAGATATTGTAGCGCTGATCGGGGAATTGGGTTCCGGAAAGACCTGTCTCACCCAGGGGATCGCCCGCGGCGCCGGAGTTTCCGAAAGATATCAGATAACGAGCCCCACATTTACGCTGGTGAACGAATATCCGGGACGGATACCTTTCGTCCACCTGGATATTTACAGGCTTTCGGGCTCCCGGGACCTCGTGGAAATGGGATATGAGGATTATTTCTATGGGGGAAGTGTTGTGGTCATTGAATGGGCGGAGAAAATCGGCGACCTGCTTCCAGGCGAAACCATATACATTAATTTGGAATATCTGGATGAGAACAGGCGGAAAATTCTGATTTCGGGAGAGAACGACAGGATCATGAAAATCAGGAATGCTCTGAAAGAAGGGGGATTTCATTAAATGGGGCTGGTTGTTCAGAAATACGGAGGAACTTCGGTTGCGAACGTGGAGAAGATCCGCAACGTCGCGGGAAAGGTTATCAGGGCTAAAGAGGCAGGTGACGATGTGGTAGTCGTCGTATCGGCGATGGCCGGTGAAACGGACAGATTGGTCAAGCTTGCCCACAGCGCGTCAGGAAACCCCAATGCCAGGGAGTACGATGTCCTCGTGTCCACCGGAGAGCAAGTAACTATTTCCTTGCTCTCCATCGTGTTGCAGGAAATGGGCTACAAGGCAGTGTCGTTTCTCGGGTATCAGGTTAAGATCATTACGGACCAGTCATACCGGAACGCGCGGATCATAAAAGTGGAAACGGAGTGCATAAAATCGGAACTGAAAAAAGGAAATATCGTCGTGATCGCAGGTTTCCAGGGGGTCGACGAGAAAAACAACATCACGACTCTTGGAAGGGGCGGCTCCGATACCAGCGCGGTAGCTCTGGCGGCGGCTCTGAACGCCGACTTGTGTGAGATATACACGGATGTCGACGGGGTTTATACGACGGACCCGAATGTATACGAAAAGGCGAGAAAACTCGGCAAGGTATCCTATGACGAAATGCTGGAAATGGCCAGTGCCGGGGCCAAGGTGCTCCATCCTCGTTCAGTGGAGCTTGCAAAAAAATATGATGTCCCGGTCTATGTAAAATCTTCGTTCAATAATGATAAAGGGACCCTGGTTACGAAGGAGGATAACGAGATGGAAAGAGAGGTAGTGTCAGGGGTAACATATGACAAGAATCAGGCGAAGGTCACGGTCATCCATGTTCCGGACAGACCCGGAGTCGCCGCCCGCCTGTTCACCCCTTTATCCGATCAGGATATTGTTGTCGACATGATCATACAGAATGCGAGTATAGACGGTTTCACGGATCTGACTTTTACGGTTTCAAAAAAGGATGTCGGAGAAGCCAGGAAGCTCCTCGAATCGGCTGCAAAGGATGTCGGAGCGCAGGGACTGCACTTTGACGAGAATATCTCAAAAGTCTCTATTGTGGGCGTCGGCATGAGGAGCCATGCAGGAGTGGCTTCCCGCATGTTTTCGGCACTTGCCCGGGAAGGGATCAACATCCTCATGATCAGTACGTCCGAAATCAAGATATCGTGCGTTATTGAGGCCAAATATACGGAACTCGCCGTGAGAGTTCTTCACGATGCGTTCAAACTGGAGAGAGAGATCGGGAAAATATAATACAGCCCAAAACCCCCGCCCGATGGGGATGCTTGGGCGCAAGGCCATTTCAAACCGGGAGACCATGGCTTAAACTCTGTTAATCCGATAGCTTGGACTCATGTCGACTGTCGACAGGCAAATCCAGGGCGCTATTGTTCTCGTTCTGATGATAAATATCGTTTATCTTGGAAGGGTGTTTCTCTTCTACGAAAATCCGATGACATCACCGAGGCCGCCATATTCAGAAGAGAGAAAAGGCTACAAGGCCGTAGAACTTGCGGGTGACACAGATGCCAGGGGGATTTACTTCGTGCCGGCGAATACGACATTGTCCCGGCTTCTCGATATCGCGGATATCGGGGACCGTAAGGGTTTTGATCAAAGAGAACTCAACCGGATACTGGAGAATGGAGACCGGGTAACACTCCCGTCGGGAAGATCGCCTCAGGGAGATCAGCGGACTGGAAAAATAGGAAATGCGAAACGGTACGTTCTCGATATGCCGATTAACGTGAATACAGCACGTCTGGAAGAACTGACGCTGATCCCGGGCATCGGAGAAAAAACGGCGGAGGCGATTCTTGAAGCAAGAAAGGAATTGGGCGGCTTCAAGAATATAGAAGATATCATGCTGGTGCGCGGAATAGGGGAAAAAAAGCTCAGGATATTTCGCAATTACCTATACGTTGAAAGAAAATCGGATCGCGGCGGCAAAGCGAATACGGATGCCGCGAATCCTTCCTGATGGAGCCATCATGTCCCGTTTTTTGAAAAGACGGGATTTTTTATTCCCCGCTTCGAAAGGAGGAAGGCTGGAAGCTTATGCAGAAATTGTTTTACCCGGAAAGTGTAGCTGTGTTCGGCGTATCGGGTTCATCCACTAATCTGGCCAGGAACATCGTTCAGAATCTTGATCGCTTCGGGTTCAAGGGGCAGGTCTTTCCTTTCGGTCATGAGGGTGGACATCTGGACGGACGGCCCATATACCGGGATATCGGGGAAATCAGGCAGATTCCGGATGTGGCTGTCCTGCTCATCCCGGCACGCTTTATCCCCGGAGTCGTGAATGCCTGCGGGCAAAAGGGAGTCCATTATGTCGTGATCGAGTCCGCAGGGTTTACCGAGTATTCGGAGGCAAACCGGGATCTGGAAAAAGATCTCCTCGAGGCCGCGAGGAAATGGAACATTCGGTTTGTCGGTCCGAACTGCATCAGCATCCTGAACCTGGATAACGGTCTGGCGCTGCCGTTCGTCCCGCTTGCGCCGGCTATGACAAAAAAAGGGAGTGTGTCTGTTGTCGCCCAGAGCGGCGGTGTGGCCCTTACATGCATGAGGCTTTTTTCATTCGAGGGGATCGGCTTCAGCAAATTGATCAGCATGGGAAACAAGCTGGACCTTAACGAAAACGACTATCTCGAATTCCTTATTTCCGATCCGTCCACGGAAACCGTTGTTTTATACCTTGAAAATATCGCGGACGGCAGGCGGCTCCTTCAACTTGCCGCTTCGACATCGAAGCCAATAATAGTACTCAAATCAAACACAAGTCCTTCAAGCCGCCAGATCGCACGTTTCCATACTGCTGCGCTGGCCGGGGATGACCAAGTCGCGGAGGCTGCCATGAAGCAAGCCGGCATTCACCGCGTGCCGAATATCCAGGAGCTGCTAGAAACGGTCAAAGTGTTTTCGCTTCCACTTATGAAAGGGAACCGTCTCGGAATCCTGTGCCGTTCCGGAGGAGAAGCCGTTCTGCAGGCCGATGCGGCGCATCGATACGGGTTTGAACTTGCCCGGTTCTCGAATGCTTTCTTTGACATGATCCGTAAAGAGGTGAGGGCCGGAGTGATCAGCATGACGAATCCCCTCGATATGGGGGATATCTTTGACATCGATTTCTATATGCGGATTCTCGAGCGCGCACTCATGGAAGTGGAAGTTGACGGCGTCGTGATGGCCACTGCGGATATTGCCGATACTGAAATCGAGCCTACGAAAAGACTGATTCGAGCCTCACATGAGCTGGCCCGGAAGTACGACAAGCCCGTTGTTTTTTGCACAATCCCCGCAAAGACCGAATGGTTTTCCGTACGCGAAATTTCGGACATGCCGGTATTCTCGGAGAGCGATTTGGCGGTCAAGGCGCTGGCCCGTTCCCGTGAGCACCACCGTCGTCAATTAAGGAAAAGAACGAAAGGCGGCGGGAGCGTGGTCCCGGCTGTAAGGGTTTCGCGCGCGAGGGCGGGCGCTTCTGGAGGCGTTTACGATCTTTTGAAGAGATATGGACTTCCCGTCGCGCAATACGCGACGGCGGGGAATATCCGTGAATGTCTGGATGCGGCGCAGCAGATCGGGTACCCTGTGGTCCTGAAGATATCCGATCCGGAGATCATCCACAAAACCGAGGCAGGAGGCGTCAAATTGAACATCCGTAGCAGCCGTGATCTGAGAAAGGCTTTCCGCGAAATGGAAGACGGGTTTCCCGGAAAAGACCGGGTATTCCTGGTGCAAAAGATGGCTCCCGCCGGGACGGAGGTGATTATTGGAGGGCGGCAGGACAATGAATTCGGGGCTGTCGTTCTGTTCGGTCTGGGCGGGATTTTCGTGGAAGTCCTGAAGGATGTCTCATTGAGAGTGGCGCCGATCGGCCGCAGGGAGGCTCGGGAGATGATAGAAGAGATCAGAGGTGCCGCGCTGCTGAAAGGCTTCCGCGGTTCGCCGCCCGCGGATCTGAATGCGCTTGGAGATTGCCTGGTCAGGATATCCCGGCTTATGGTGGAGAATTCCTGGATCAGGAACCTCGATATCAATCCGCTGATTGTATACGAAATGCGAAAAGGATGCGTCGTCGTTGATGCTAAGATGGAAAAGGAATAGACATGCCTCCCGAGAAATGGGAAATCATTTGGACCCGGCTGGACCGCACATATCGCGTTTTTGGACTGCGGACGGATCACGCCAGATCGCCCCGCACGGGAAAATCGCACGATTTCTTCATCATGGAATCCTCGTCGTGGGTCAACATTATTCCGCTGACGCCTGAAAATGAGGTTGTTCTGGTCCGGCAGTACCGGCACGGCATACGGGAAAACACCCTCGAGATTCCCGGCGGCATGGTGGAGAATGGCGACACACCGGAGGAAGCGGCGATACGGGAATTGATGGAGGAGACGGGTTACAGAGCGGGCAGACTGCAACTGCTCGGCTGGGTGCATCCAAATCCGGCGATCCAGAACAACCGCTGTTACACTTATCTGGCGTCAGGCGCAGTGCCCGCCGGCAGGCAGAGTCAGGATGAACGGGAAGATATTGAAATCGTGCTCCGCCCTTTGGCGGAAATTCCGGAACTGATCATGGGGGAATCAATCACCCATGCCCTGGTCATCGCCGCGTTCCATCGTTTCTTTTCCGGATATCTTTGGAAAGACAGGAATCCGTAAAACGGGATTCATAATTCTTGACATGAAAAACGTCTGATGATACTTTTTTTCAGTCGGGGCGTGGCGCAGTCTGGTAGCGTATCTGAATGGGGTTCAGAGGGTCGGAGGT
>JBHGBI010000023.1:0-30432 GCA_041946925.1 Syntrophales bacterium
ATTTGAACCAGTGACTTCTACCGTGTGAAGGTAGCACTCTCCCGCTGAGTTAACCGCCCTTGTTTGGACTGAAGCACCCGACTTTCACCGGCTGCCGAGTTACAAGAAGATATAACCCAGATAGAAATTGATTTCAAGAATTAAAGAGAACAATCTGACGAGCTTCAGGAAAGATCGTAATCGTATTATATGAAAACCCCTTTCCGGATGCCTTTCCTACTTTTGTGGTGATATTAAATACTTTTTGTGCTATTCATAAAATAAATATCGAGGGGGCGCCCGGAGGGCGCTTTCCGTGTCATGGTTTTTACGATCACGTTCACTCATGTTTCCTATCCGCGACACAATCCGGTCCAAGAATTTCCCGTTAGTAAACAGCCTGCTGATCGCCGCGAATGTAGTTCTTTTTCTGATTGAACTGTCTTACGGAGATATGCTCAACGAGTTTATCTTCCGATACGGCCTCGTTCCCGCCCGCTATTCGATTGCTGAAATATCGGCCCATTTCACCGCTGCAGAGCTGGTATTCCCCTTCTTTTCCTTCATGTTCCTGCATGGCGGCTTCTGGCATATCCTCGGTAATATGTGGTTCCTTTACATATTTGGAGATAACATCGAGGACAGTCTGGGCTCTGCCCGTTACCTCATCTTTTATTTTCTATGCGGCTGGATTTCGGCTGCAACCCATATTGTGTTGAATCCCGAATCCCAGATACCCACCATCGGAGCGAGCGGAGCCATTGCCGGGGTCATGGGAGCCTATTCAGTCATGTTCCCGAGATCGAGAATCATAACCTTGATCCCGATCCTTTTCATCCCCTATTTCGTCGAAATACCGGCCGTTTTCTTTCTCGGTTTGTGGTTTTTCCTGCAGTTCATCGGGGCGTCGGTGACAGATGCTCATGTATCAGGAATAGCGTGGGGAGCTCACGTTGGCGGGTTCATCGCCGGAGTCGTGCTGGCGAAAATACTTACATGGATGCCCGGCTCAGGGGTTACGAAAAGGCTGCGCCGCCTGACGGCAAGACAAAGCACGCCCCGCTTTCACATTGCCGATGCCGTGCAATACGCCGGTGAGCCCGACCTCCACGGTACGATCACCATAACGCCGAAGGAGGCGAGGAACGGAGCCCGGAAACTGGTCAGTATACCGGACGGCTCTGGCTCAAAGAAACGACTGTTTTTTGTAAAAATCCCCCCCGGCATAAGGGAGGGTGCAAGGTTGAGAATGGAAGGCATGGGGAAAACATCCGGGGAAAATTTCAGAGGGGATGTATATTTCTATATCAGGATTGCGGATCAGAACTGAACCCGGCTTTTCCAATCCCCCATGTTATTATGGCGTTAAAGAAGACCATTAAAAATCTTGACAAATCAGGGGGGGTATGTTAACTCGCAGCCGGTTTTAAGGCTTGGATTCTTTCGGGTAATTCATAAAAGCGGTTAATAATTAAAAGGAGATGAGAGACGATGTGTAAAAGACAATTAATTCTCAAAGCAAGCATTTTAGCGTTACTCTCCGTTTTGCTTGCAATGCCTGTTTTCGCAAGCGAAGCGGAGCTAAACATTCCCGTCTTGAGTGCACAGCAGAATCACTGGCTGATGATCGGATTCCTGATTTGCTTTGCCGGCATGGCCTTCGGGTTATATGAATATTCCAAGGTCAAAGGTCTGCCTGCACACAAAGCCATGCTTGATATTTCAGAAATCATTTTCCAGACCTGCAAGACTTACCTGATCCAGCAGGGTAAACTTTTGATTGTACTTGAAACGTTTATCGGTGTCTGCATTATTTACTATTTCGGATTTCTTCAACATATGCCTATGAACGATGTGCTCATAATCCTGGCTTGGTCGGTTGTGGGCATATTGGGCTCATACGGTGTCGCCTGGTTCGGCATCCGGATGAACACCCTGGCGAACAGCCGCATGGCCTTCGCCTCCCTTGAAGGAAAGCCCATAAAGCTTCTGGATATTCCCCTTACCGCTGGTATGAGCATCGGCGTCCTGTTGGTCTGTGTCGAGCTTATCATGATGCTCGTCATCCTGGTCTTCATGCCCCGCGACGTGGCCGGCGCCTCCTTTGTCGGATTCGCCATAGGTGAATCGCTCGGTGCCAGCGCGCTCCGTATCTGCGGTGGTATCTTCACGAAGATCGCCGATATCGGCTCCGACCTCATGAAGATCGTCTTCACCATCAAGGAAGACGATCCGAGAAACCCAGGCGTCATCGCCGACTGTACCGGAGACAACGCAGGCGACAGTGTCGGACCCACCGCCGACGGTTTCGAGACTTACGGTGTCACGGGAGTTGCCCTCATCAGCTTCATCGTACTCGCGGCGTTTCCCCAGTATCAGGCGGAACTGCTTGTGTGGATCTTCATTATGCGTATCCTGATGATAATCACATCCATAGGCTCCTACTTCATTAACAGCGCTGTCACGAAGGCCGTTATGGGCGACAAGGAAAAAGTCAATTTCGAAGGCTCCCTGACCTCGCTCGTGTGGATTACATCCATTATTTCCATTCTGGTCACCTTCGCCGTCAGCAAATGGCAACTCGGCCACTTACCGGATAATCTGTGGTTCAAGCTGTCGGTCATCATCAGCTGCGGGACGCTCGCCGCTGCGCTGATACCTGAACTTGTGAAGGTGTTCACAAGCTCGAATTCCAAGCACTGCGCCGAAGTTGTTACCGCCGCAAGAGAAGGCGGACCCTCGCTCGACATCCTTTCAGGATTCGTCGCCGGGAATTTCAGCGCCTTCTGGCTCGGTATTTCCATATTCGGCCTTATGTTCCTTGCTTATTACACAAGCACATTCGGCCTGTCCAACTTCATGGAATACTCATCGGTCTTTGCTTTCGGTCTGGTGGCCTTCGGCTTCCTCGGCATGGGCCCCGTCACAATCGCGGTCGACAGCTACGGCCCTGTCACGGATAATGCGCAGTCCATCTATGAGCTGTCCCTGATCGAGGCCATCCCCAATGTCGAAAAAGAAATCGAGAGCCAGTTCGGTTTCAAGCCTCGCATGGATGTCGCCAAGCACTACCTTGAAGAGAACGACAGCTGCGGGAACACTTTCAAGGCAACGGCCAAGCCGGTGCTGATCGGAACGGCCGTCGTCGGCGCCACGACCATGATTTTCTCGCTGATTCTGCTGCTGAGAAAATCCCTGGGAATCCAGCCGGAGATGATCCTTAATCTTCTGAACCCTTACACCCTGCTCGGGTTTCTCTGCGGCGGCGCTGTCATTTACTGGTTTACCGGCGCATCCACACAGGCAGTCACCACCGGCGCCTATCGGGCCGTCCAGTATATCAAGCAGCATATCAAGCTCGACGACACGGCCAGCCTGAGCGCCTCGACCGAAAACTCTAAAGAAGTCGTCAAAATCTGCACTGTATATGCGCAGAAAGGCATGTTCAACATTTTCATCGCGATCTTCTGTTTCGCACTCACGTTTGCATTTTTCTCTGCTCCGGTATCCGGTCCTGAGGCCGCGTCCTTCTTTATCAGCTATCTGATCTCGATTGCGGTATTCGGACTCTTTCAGGCCATTTTCATGGCCAATGCCGGCGGGTGCTGGGATAATGCCAAGAAGGTAGTGGAGGTCGATCTTAAAGAAAAGGGAACACCCCTGCATGCCGCTGCGGTTATCGGCGATACTGTCGGCGATCCTTTCAAGGACACCTCTTCGGTCGCGCTTAACCCGATCATTAAATTCACCACCCTCTTCGGGCTTCTGGCCATGGAAATCGCCATCGCTCCGGGGATGAGAGAGACCGCAGGATTTGTCGGTCTGGTCTTCATGTTGATCGCCCTGACCTTCGTCTGGAGATCCTTCTATGCAATGCGGATCCCGATCGAGGAAATAAAGGAGGTAGCGGCGTCCGAACAAAAGAAAGCGGCATCCTAAATTTTTCCACCGTAAAAGAAGGGGACCTTTCAAAAGGTCCCCTTCTTCGCGTTCGGGCTTTGTCTTTGAAGAGTACGTCGTGACTTCAAAAAAGTGTCATTGGTTCTTCGGCCCTTTGCTTTACATCTTAGCCTATGCCATGGAGGCCGGATGAAACACGAGGGGTGGGAAATCGCGCATACCGCATCCGGAATGGGCAATGCAAGTATAATTACGGGGAGGCTGGAGGCCGAAGGGATTCCGACCAGGCTGGAATATGAAGCAGCCGGAAGAATCTACGCGATTACCATAGACGGACTCGGCGAGATTAGAATCCTGGTCCCGTCGGAATACATCGAAAAGGCGAGAGAAATTCTGTCAATCGCGTACAACGAGGAAGAAATACCATGGAACGAGAAATAATCCAACAAAGAGGCTTCACGCCCACGGTTTAATTTCCCTCACCGTCCCCCGGACCTCGCGATGTCTCTTTACCCCAAGTCTGAACGGCACAATGATCCCGTCCTGAACTGTCCGGTACCGGCTGACAACCGAAAAAGAGAGGCCGAGAAAATCGCCGAAAGGATTCCGTATTATCGGGATACTCTCTTCAATCACCCCGGCGAACGAATAAAACGTGTATGGGAAAAAAACGACGCTCCCCCACTTCATCCTCGTCTCGCCAAAGGCATCCTTCACGATTCTCATTAGCTCGATAATACCAAAGCGCCTCGCGCTGTATCTGTTCGCTCCCGGAAAGCCGGTAGCCATCCGTTCCCGTGCGCCTGCCAGGGAATATCTGTTCGGCACACCGATAAATACCCGTTTGCGGCAGACCCTTGCGGCCTCGCGGACGGCCTTCTCCGGGCAGCCGGCATACTCGAGTGAGGAGATCAGACAGACAAGATCGAACTCATTGTCGGAAAACGGCAGGTCTTCCAGAACTCCCGCGCAGAAGGATATTTCCCGCTGTTGATCCATCCCTGAGCCAGCGTGAAACTCTGTAACCAGACATCCTTCATCCTTCAAAAAAAGATGCCTGTTTTCGGAGCGACTCTCTATGCTAAGGATCCTCTCTCCCCCTCGGGGCGCCAGAAGATCCAGAATGAGTTTCTTTTCCCGATTGTCCACATACCTTCCCGCAGGCGTCCGGAGCCAATCCTCGTAGGATTCTTTCTGCCTGGTGTCGAATCTTTTCAAGAATCTATCCTCCAGGTCACCCTCCGATGGAATGCATTTCCTTGATACATTTCTTGATGTGCCGGCTTTGACGCAAGCAGTTGTGCGAATCCGGTTTTCTCATTATCGCAAGGCTTATAAGACTCTCCAGCTCGGAATCGTTGCATCCGGATCGAAGGGGTGTCTTGATATCCATTTCGTCGTCGACCAGCAGGCATGCCCGAAGGTGCCCGTCTGCCGTAAGTCTGAGCCTGTTGCATGATTTGCAGAGATGCTGATCTCCGGAATCGATGAAGCCTATCTCTCCGGCAGCGTCCTCCATTCTATAGATGCGGGCAGGCCCGTCCATGCGGCTTCTGTCCGAGACGGGGATGAGCGGATATACCCTGCTGATTCTTTCCATAATGACCAGATTTGAGATGTAGTTCAGTTGATTATGATCCGCCGCGTTTCCGACATGCATCAATTCAATGAACCTGACCTGGCATGTCCCCTTTCGGGCCAAGCCCGCAAAATCCAGTATTTCGTCTTCGTTGAAGTCCTTTATCGCGACCACATTGATCTTGATAGGAGAAAACCCTAACCTGGAGGCCTTTTCAATGCCCCGCAAAACGCGATTCAGGTTCCCCCCTCTGGTAATCAGCGCGTATTTTTCGGGATTAAGCGAATCCAGACTGATATTGATTCTCTTGACACCTGCATCGTACAGACTTTCCGCAAATTCCTCAAGGAGGATTCCATTCGTTGTCAGGGTTATATCCCGCAGGCCATCCAGTGTCTTGAGCATCGAAAAAAAATGAACAACCCCCCGCCGGACAAGAGGTTCTCCCCCGGTTATCCTGACCTTGACAATCCCCAGTCTTACGCCTGCTTCTACGATCCTCAGGATTTCCTCATACCTGAGGATGTCCTCATGCCCCAGAACCGACACCCCTTCCTTGGGCATGCAGTATCGGCAACGCAGATTGCATCGGTCTGTTATGGAAACGCGAAGGTAATTAATTTCTCGATTAAATTGATCTATCATTCTCGAAAGCGAATTTAACACAAACCCCGTAACAGTACAAGAAGTGTTCGATATGTCATCGTTCGATTGCATGACTGCAACCGCACCGTTTTCATTTGACTATAGCAGGCAATTTACCTATACTTCCCCCTTAATGCTGAAGTCGGAGTGACGCGTTGGATACAACAAAGCTTGCCATAATCGGGCCCGGTAGACTGGGGACGGCTCTGGCCTATAAATTCGGCCGGGATAAAAAGCAAGTTACCATCTATTACCACGATGTAGATCTCTGCAGGGAGATAAATGCAAGACACCTGAACCCAAAACATCTCACGAATGATCTCGCCAGGAGATTGGGTGGTATGGACAAGGTCCCCACCCTTTCCGACACCGTTTACGCAACAAATGATCTGGAACTGGTCGTCAATGAAAATGATTTCATAATTCTGGCGATCACTATGAGTGGACTTCCCGAAATACTGAATTATTTGAAACCTTTCATTTCCCGGAAAAAAAGGAAGACATGCATTATCTCTCCCATCAAGGGGCTCGCTTCCGATGAAAAGACAAAAGAGCTGATCACGCCCTCCCAGATGATTAACATCAACATGTACAATCTGACTCACAAGTACGAGGTTGTGTGCATCGGGGGGCCGTTCTTTGATATTGATATTGCAATGGGTCAGCCTGTCTGTCTGACGGTGGCCGGTAAGAGAAAAATGGCCAAAATCGTCAAAACGGAATTGATGAAGTGCAACAGGAGGGAATTAACCTCATATTATAATTTCGATATGGTAGGCATCGAAGCCTGCGGAGCGCTCAAGAACATCGTGGCAAACATCAAAGGTATAACGGATTGCCTGAATCTGGGTGAATCGCTTCCCGGGACCCTTTTCGCCAGATCGGGCGTGGAGATCAGATCATTGTCGATGTTGCTCGGCGGCAGTTTCCAGGCTTTTCACAGCCAGGCCGGGGTGGGTGATCTGTATGTCACGCTTTCCTCGGATGCCAGTAAAAATTACCGATACGGTAAGCTGTTTTACGAATTGTACAGTGGAAATCCTATAGACACTAACATCAATGTACTGGAGCGGATTGACGGTACGCCCGAGGGTCCCCACACAATCCGTAGCGTCCACCGATATCTGGAAAAGAAGAACATGTACAGCCCGCTGTTCAACAGCGCTTACAGGATTTTCAATGAATTCAGCAACAAGGAGGAAATCAAGGAGATTATCATTCAGGCCTGCCAGTTTGATCGCCGGACAAGAGAATTCATCGGACCTGTGTCGAGGCTCTTCTACCGCCTGATGCCGAATTTCTGGTACAGGAGGGATAAGGGGCTGCTTTCAAGATGGTAAAAAGCTTTACTTGAGAGTTGAATCAGGAGCCGGCCAGCCCTTAAACAAGCGCCTCTATCGCCAGTTTCCTATCCAATACCTCATTCGCTTTTCTCAGGTGGTCCTCCGCCGCGTAGACGGCGACTGCGGAAGATCCCGAGCCTTCGACCAGATATCTTCCCGCCGCTTCCAGCAGGAGTTCCGGCGTGGCTTCGAATATACGACTGCGAAAGGTCCTTCGCTTTTCATCATCCAGACCCGAGAAATACCTGACCATGGACGTATACCCTTTGCCTGCAGGGTCCATGGGTTTGTCGAGCATGCCGATAGTGCCGATCACTGCCTTTTCCAGTTCCTTCCCCTCAACCCTGCTTCGCACTGCGAGATCGGCGGCTTCTTCATAAATCCTTATGGTCGCAGCCAGGTTCGGATCCCTGTAGGAAAGGAAAGAAAAGATGCCGGTTGCAGGATCATAGAGCGACATTGCTCCGTATGCCCCGCCCTGAACCCTTATCCTCTTATACAGGTAATTATTCGACAGCGCCCGCGACAGGACCAGCAGGGCGCCGGACAATTCATCCGTGTAAACTGCGGCGGGAAGAACCTTGGCAACATAAGATACCTGAGCCGGAATGGAAATCCCCGAATAAACAGCAGCGGACAGGGCTGGCTCCATGATGGTCACGGCCGCTTCGCCGCCGTCTTCCATGTCCTTCTCCAGGCATGATAAAAGCTCTTCCGAGAGAAGAGAAAGCCCTTCGGTATCACCGGTCATGTTGATGAAAAGACGTTTTTTCTGAAAAAGACTCCGGTAAAGGAACGTTACCTTTTCGAAGATATCCCTCTTCTCTTCCTTGAACCCATCGGATAACCGTGAAAGGAGGCGAAGCTGCATTCTCCCGTTCCATTGCTCATCGCGGTAATAGGGGAGCGAGATCGCCGAAGCCGCCGTCCTGCGGGCAAACATATGCCCCGACGGAATTACCGAGGCTTGTAAGCGGTTTCTGGACTCATAAATGAGGTCGCGCATGCGCGCCTCGTCGGAAAAATCAGCCCTTAGTAAAATGTCGGCAATGATCCTCACGGCATCCGGTATATTCCTGTGGAGCGCCTTCATCTGGATGACCATTTTCTGCCACGATTTTTTACCGTCTATAGTCATGCTCGACGCCAGATGATATCCGATGCCTCCGGTTTTCAGGGAAATCCTCTTGGCCATTTCGGCGTATCCCATGCCCGCCGCGCCCATACCCGTCACCAGCTTCCCCAGAACAGACAGGTACGGCTGAAGCTCTTCGGGTATATCCGATACATCGAAAGCAAGATCAAGATAAGCAATGCCGTTCGTGAATATTTCATGCCTCAGGACGGGGATACTGCCGATCCGCGCCTCCGCGGCGGGTATAGTCTCTATCTCGCGGGGTATATCCGAGAGCTTCAATTCCGGCAAGGTGGCAAGTGCCTCCGGAGTATCGGGCTTTGCCTGGATATCTTTCAGGGCCGCGGCTTCTCTGCGGATCATCTCAATCTCATTGATCGATAGAGAGGCTTTCTTCCGCGCCATCTTCTCCCGGAAGGATTTTTCTCTCTCTTCGAGAAATGTATTGCTCGGCTCAAAAATGGAAACTACATAATGGGTATTGTCAACAAACCACTTTTTGATGACATTTTGAAACAGCCCCGGTTCGCTTTCCCATTTCGCGCGAATCTGCTCGATATTGCCGGCGAATTTCAATCCTGCAAACGGGTCGCCTCCATACAGCCACGTGTCATAAGACCTCTGCATGAGGATGAGGGAGTAAGGAACGTATCGGCGGACAATCTCCCTACCGCTGAATTCGATTTGATGCAGAGCACCCTCTATGATATCCCGCTCAATGCCCTCCTGCGCCAGGTGCTCGAATGTCCGGAGGATCAGATCCGAGATCTGTTCCGATCTTTCGGGCTCCGTGCCTCTCAGACCCACGGCAAACATGACCTGCTTAAGCTCTGAAACGAGACCGGTAACCGGGGAAAGATCCTGACCCAAACCGGAATCGATCAGGGATTTCCGCAGCGGCCCCGCCGCATTGCCGACAATCGCCTCGGAAACGATCTTGAGCAAGAGGACAGTTTCTGTATCCGTGCTATCGGCCAGCATCCAGCCCATGTTCACGGTCGTCTTATTCGCGAGATTCTCTTCTTTTCCCACGGGGTAATATCCGCGGGTCTTGACCGGATGCGTCATCCTGGGCTGGCTCGCGATCCGGGAATCCACGGAAATTCTCTCAAATCCCGACAGCATCTCTGCAATAAAAGCGAGATGGTCCGCAGTCTTTATATTTCCGTAGAGGAAAAAGCGCGAATTGGTCGGGGAGTAGAAAGTTCGATGAAATTCTTTGAGCTCTTCGTAAGTGAGATCCGGTATGAATTGCGGATCACCTCCCGCATCCCAGGCATACGCCGTATCGGGATACAGGTTTACCTGCAACGCCTTGTACATGAGATTGTCAGCGGACGAATACGCACCCCTCATTTCGTTGAACACGATGCCGGACACCGTGAGTCTGCTTCCGGGGTCGCCGGGATCTTCAAATTCCAGATGATGTCCTTCCTGATAAAAAGTCTCCCTCAGAAGCCGCGGCCTCAATACGAGGTCTGTATAAACGCGCGCCAGATTGAAAAAATCGACAGGTACCTGGCTCGCGACAGGATAAATCGTTTTATCCGGATACGTGAAGGCATTGATGAAGGTCTGGAGAGTCCCTTTGGCTAGCTCATTGAAAGCGTCCTTGACAGGATATCTCTGCGAACCTGCAAGAACGGAGTGCTCGAGAATATGAGGGACCCCTGTCGAATTACGGGGCGGCGTCCTGAATCCGATCGAATAAAGATTTTCGCGATCTTCACAGTGCAGATGAACGATCTTCGCACCCGTCATTTCATGTTCTATCTCGTAAGCCGTAACACGTATTTCGGGTATCTGTTCAATTCTAAGGACCCGAAAGCCCCCGATAATGTCTCCGGGCTTCAACGCAGGCTCGGGACACCCTTTAAAATCGCTCATTTTCTTCTCCTTCAGGGGGTGATTGTGCGTTTAGATTTACAGATTTGAATAGTCATTGCAAGCCTATTATGAAGATGCTATGTAGAGCACTTGATTCGTCCGTATTTTCAGCGCCGGCGTTTTACAGTATACTGCAGTATATACCCCTGGTCGGAAAGGATAGTTTTGTGCAATTCAAAAATCTGATGGTAACGGGAGGCTGCGGCTTTATCGGCAGCAACTTCATACACTATCTTCTCGAGAAAGCAGCTTTCCCGGGCAGAATAATCAATGTCGATAACCTGACATATGCGGGAAACCCGGAAAATCTGAAGACCATCGAAAAGAAATATCCTGACCGTTATCTCTTCCAGAGAGCCGATATCTGTGAGCTCCCTGTTCTGGATGAAATATTTTCCCGGTTTGAAATCGATGCTGTCTGCCATTTCGCTGCCGAATCGCACGTGGACCGCTCGATCAAGAGGCCTGCGGGATTCATTTACACCAATATCATAGGTACTTTCAATCTGCTGGAGATTTGCAGAACCCGTTTGGAGAATTTCCGGATATTTCACCATGTCAGCACGGATGAAGTTTACGGCAGCCTGGGCGAAGAGGGCCTCTTTACCGAACAGACGCCTTATCGCCCGAACAGCCCGTATTCCGCCTCAAAGGCCGCCTCGGATCATCTTGTCCGCGCCTATCACAAGACCTATGGACTGCCCGTCACTATCTCCAATTGCTCGAACAATTATGGACCTTTTCAGTTCCCGGAGAAACTGATACCGCTTATGATATTGAACGCCGCAGAATGGAAGCCGCTGCCCGTTTACGGCGACGGCAGGAATATCCGCGATTGGCTGTACGTGGAGGATCATTGCGAGGCCATCTGGATGATCATGAATTCAGGTAGATATGGAGAAACCTACAATATCGGGGGCAACTCCGAGGTCGAAAACATCCATGTGGTGGAGACGATCTGCGATATTTTGGACGGAATTGTCCCTCCCCCGGGCGGACGAACCCGCAGGGAACTGATCACTTTTGTAAAAGACAGGCCCGGTCACGATCGCAGATACGCGATCGACTTTTCCAAACTAAATAAAGAGCTCCAGTGGTTTCCCAGAGAATCTTTTGCTTCCGGGATCATGAAAACGATTTCATGGTACTTGGAAAACGCGGATTGGATCAGCCGGGTAAGGAGCGGAGAGTATAAGGCCTGGATGGACGAGCATTACGGCTGATTTTATTCTTTTTTCGTAAAGCCGTCAAATTTGCGATTGAATTATAAATAGATTCCTATTAACATAATACGATAATAAAATCGAATCGTGATTTTTCTTTTGTTTCAGACTGATTTTCTATTGTAAGTGCTTGTATTTTTATTGTTTTCTGTGAAGGGAGATTGTTGTTAGATGGGAAAAATCAGGATCGCTATAGCCGGAGTCGGTAATTGCGCTTCTTCTCTGTTACAGGGCATAGAATATTACAGATCCAGAACCGAAGAGGAATCCTCCGGTCTCATGCATTGGGACATCGGAGGCTATAAACCTTATGATATCGAGGTCGTCGCCGCATTTGACATCGACAGGAGAAAAGTCGGAAAAGACATCTCCGAGGCCATTTTCCAGCCTCCCAACTGCACCACTGTTTTTCAACGGGATATCCCCAGAACAGGCGTGAAAGTCCTTATGGGCCAAATAATGGACAGTATTGCCCTCCACATGAGCGATTACGAGGACAGGCTGACTTTTATGCCCTCTGATGAACCGCAGATGTCCAAGGAATCAATTGTCGAAGAGCTGCGCAACTCCGGTGCGGAGATTCTGCTCAACTATCTTCCGGTTGGTTCTGAAAGGGCCTCGAAGTTTTATGCAGAATGTGCCCTGGAGGCCGGTACGGGTTTCATCAACAATATGCCCGTATTCATCGCGAGCAGCCCGGAATGGGCTCGCCGCTTTGAAAACAAAGGTTTACCCATCATTGGAGATGATATCAAGTCACAGATCGGCGCAACTATCATCCACCGGGTTCTAACCAACCTCTTCAGAAACAGAGGCGTCAAACTGGAAAGGACATACCAGTTGAATATAGGGGGGAACACCGATTTCCTGAACATGCTCGACCGGACGCGGCTCGCGTCGAAGAAAAAATCAAAGACAGAGGCACTCCAGTCCCAGACGGGAAACAGACTGGATAGCGAAAACATTCACATCGGCCCGAGCGATTGGGTTCCATGGCAGAAAGATAATAAAATAGCCTTCTTGCGCATGGAAGGGAAGCTGTTCGGTGATGTACCCATGCACCTCGAACTGAGGCTTTCCGTGGAGGATTCGCCGAACTCCGGAGGGGTTGTCATTGACGCCATCCGCTGCTGCAAACTGGCTCTGGAGAGGGGGAAAGGAGGTATTCTGTATTCGCCTTCTTCTTATTTCATGAAACACCCGCCCAAACAATATACCGATGACGAAGCCTACCACCTGACAAATCAATTCATCGAGGGATCAAGACAGGACTGAATTATCCTCGACCGCGAGTCAAGGGGTTGGTTAAAAAACACCTGACTCCTCATTGTTTTTTCGTTTCGACGAAAAAATATTTCTTTTCAATGCCGGAAAGCTCAACCGACAAGCCGGCACAACTGTGCGCAGAAAATTCCCAGGAATGTCCCGGTTATATTTCCGACCACGGCCATAAGGACCCCTACAGATGCAAACCCGGGCTGATAGATTTCCGCTACGACGGGAGCTGAAACGGGGCCTCCCACATTAGCCTGGCTTGATACGGCGACGAAGAACATGGGTGCCCTGATGAGCCTCGATACCGCGACCAGGATGGCCGCATGAATGCTCAGCCAGGTCAGACCAGCCATGATCAGTACAGGCATCGACGTTAATTGAAAAATATTCCCGCGCACGCCGATGGATGCCAAAACGAAATAGAGCATCCCGTAACCAACTTTCGAGGCCCCTGCGGACTCGAGTCTACGCAGCCGCGTCACGGAAAGCGAAATGCCCGCGAGTGACACGATGATGATCGTCCATGTATAGGAAGAAATCACGTTTTTCACTTCCGGCAGACTGCGCCCAAGGACTGAAGACAGCTGTGACACAATGAAGGCGACACTGAAGAGGAGGACAATGCTCTTCACGTCAATCGCGCGTGAGGCATTTTTCTGGTCGGAGATCCTGTTATTGAGCTCGTCTATCAACACCCTGCGGGACCTGTTCCAGGTGTCGTATTTCTTCTGGAAATACGCGAAGGCGATAACGAGTCCCATCCAACTGTATGAAACGATTGTGTCGAGTACGATCATGGGGAAGAAAATATGATCGGGCGTCCCTATACCCTCTTTGATTGCTATCATGTTGGCGCTCCCCCCGATCCAGGAACCCGACAGCGCTCCGAATCCAGACCAGATTCCTTCGGGCAGCCATGGCTTGTAGATCATGAGGGCTATCGGCCCTCCGATTATAATGCCGGCGCTGCCTGCAAACATCATCACCAGCGCAACGACTCCGAGGCGGAGAATAGCCCTGATATCGACGCAGATCAGGAGCAGAACCAGGCTTGCCGGCAGAAAATAGGAGGAAATGAAAGTATATACTCTGCTCTCGTGGGGAATAATGCCGGCGGAAGCGACAAGCATGGGGAGAAAATATATCCAGAACATGGGCGGAAGAAAACTGTAAAATCTCCTGCATTGCCTCATGTCCGCCGTTACGAGAACGAACGCTTCGATCGCCAGGAGGATGCTTACTACAGCAAAGTCATCAGTAACCATGAAGACTCCCGATTTCGAATCCGGGTCTGCGGACGGTAATCGGTCCGTATCTGCTCCTGTGGCGGATGAAAAAAACGGAATCAAGATCTATATAGTCGAAATTTCCGCTTCCCGCTGCCATGAAGATTGCGGCTGAAAGTCCGATCATCGACTCGGTCATGCACCCTATCATTAATTTCAGGTTATTTCTCCTGGCCATCTCCATAATTTTTTCGGACTCGGAGATACCGCTTTTTGCTATTTTTATATTAACGCCGTCGCAACAATCTTCTTCAAGCGCCCTTTCCAAGTCGGATAACCTGAAAACGCTCTCGTCAAGAATAACAGGGATGGATAGTCTTTTCCTGATTCGCCGCAATCCTTTGAGATCATCTTTCAAAAGCGGCTGCTCGACCAGTTCAATCCTGAATCTCTTTTTTTCACACCAATCCATGAGCCGGAGAAATGATTTTTCCCGGTACCCCTGATTTCCGTCCAACCTTACTTTGAAACCATCATCCTTTTCTTTAATGAATGTGCATATGTAATTGAGAATACGCATATCCTGCTCAATATTCCCACTGATCTTCACCTTCAGCTCCCGGAAACGGCCTTTGAGGATCGAATCCATCCACGCGTGGAGCTCTGCGGGGTCTTCAAGAAAAGGGATCGTGATATCTGTCTTGATTCCGGGCAGGCGGGCACCCCAGTAATCGAATTCGGAAATGCCGGCTTTCTTCAGACGGGAACGAAAAAGGGCGGTTTCAAGTCCTGCCGCGGTCATGGGCAGATGCGGCATGCGCATCCGAAGCTCTTTGATCCGCTCAGGATAGTGATCGATGGGGACGCCGACCAGAGGCGGGGTAATCTCGCGCAGGGCCTTATGGATGATCTGTATGGATTCCTCCTTGATGCTGAAACTCGTCGGGATCTCGCCTTCTCCTGATGAACCGTCGCTCAAAAATACCCGAACAATAATACTGCTCATAGAATTTTTCCGCCCGAGGGCAGTGGAGAAGGTAATTTTGAAGACTCTCTCAATTTTATGGAATTGGATTTTTTGAATGATCGCCATTTACAGATGATTCCAGCAGAAGGAGAAAAAGATCGGCCTTTCGCCCTACTCCCTTAGCCTTTCGCAAAACAGATTGCTAGTTTTTGAGTTGAATACCGTACTCGTCACGGACGCGCTTTCGAAGGCGCTCCATAAAGGAAGCGCCGGGATCATGTTTTTCAGTGGGTTTATAGGCTCCCCCCACCTCCTTGAAGAGCAGAAAGTGCGGTAGATCCTTTCTCATGTACTCGTGATGGCCGATCAAGTACTCTATTGTCGGATACCTTTTTACGAGTTTCCCGATCAGCCATGTGTCGGCTTCAATTTGACAATCAGTCAATTCGTCCTTTCCCCTTCCGACATTTTCAATTCCGATTGCGACATGATTAAAGCCCACAATGTGTCTTGCGATCACCTTTTCAGGCAACAACGCGTATATCCTGCCGCACCTGTCCACCAGGTAATGAGAACCAACATTTACCGACCCTCCGGCCCTGATGTCATCCCGGACAGGGGAAAGTTCGTCCGGCTTCATGAAATCGAATGACTCCTCCGCGGTCGGAAACGCCGTGTAATGAATAACGATCATCCTTGGACACTCCATCTCGTAACTGTCACGGCCGTAATGGATCCTTGCATAATCGCGCGTCAGTTCCAGTCTTTTCGAACTCATGATCGATCGGTCTTCCACGTGGAAAGTCCGCGGAGCGCAGATGGTACAGCCGCTGAAAATAATTAGAGATAGAAACACAAGATATTTCATGGGTGCCCTGGAGCGAAGCCGGACTGATGAGCGTTTCTCGACAGCCTGCCCATATTTAATTCGATTCAGCCCATACACTGTTCACGATTCATATCGGATAGCGAGATATTATTCAAGCCATATCGAATCGGCCGGTCGCCACGGAACCTTCGTAAAATTACATTGACATCGTAATATATGCTATATATTGTGCATTTTACAGATTACCCGCAACAGGAGGCATGCCTGCGATGATTTACAATGAAGAGTTTGAGACTCTCCCGCGAGAGGTGCTGGAAGCACTGCAGTTGAAAAGACTGAAGCAGGTCGTTGAGCGAGTCTACCATACTGTGGGATTTTACCGGAAATCGTTTGACAATGCCGGCATATCTCCGGACGACATAACTTCGCTTGAAGACCTTCGTAAATTCCCATTCACGACTAAGGACGACCTCAGAGACAACTACCCGTTCGGGCTTTTCGCCGTTCCAATGAGTAATATTGTAAGGCTTCATGCCTCCTCCGGGACCACAGGCAAGTCGACCGTCGTGGGTTACACCAGGAGAGATATCGAGACATGGTCGGAGTTGATGGCGCGGTGTTTCGTCGCTGCGGGCCTGACCAAGAACGATATTATCCATAATGCCTATGGTTATGGGCTCTTTACGGGGGGGCTCGGAGCGCACTACGGAGCCGAGAAACTGGGCGCGAGCGTCATTCCTATATCGGGCGGCAATACGAAAAGGCAGATCACTATCCTGCAGGACTTCGGCCCTACAGCCATATGCTGCACGCCTTCCTATGCGCTGACGCTTGCCGAGGCGGGCGAAGAGATGGGCGTCGATATGAGATCGCTGAATCTCCGGGTCGGCGTTCTTGGCGCTGAGCCATGGAGCGAGCGAATGAAGGAAGAAATCGAGCATAAATTGAATATCATGGCATTGAATATATACGGCCTTTCCGAAGTGATCGGGCCGGGGGTGTCTATGGAATGTGTGGAAGGCCGCAGCGGCATGCATATATTCGAGGATCATTTCATTGTAGAGACAATCGATCCCGTCACCGGCGCAGTTCTCCCTCCGGGCGAGATTGGAGAGCTGGTCTTCACATCCATTACCAAAGAGGCGTTTCCTCTCATCCGCTACCGCACCCGTGACATTTCCCGGATCATCACAGAACCATGCAGGTGCGGCCGTACTTACGTGAGAATGGAACGGGTATCAGGCCGCAGCGACGATATGATCATTGTGAGGGGGGTAAATGTATTCCCATCCCAGATCGAGAGCATTCTAATGAGTATAGAAGGCGTAGAGCCCCACTACCAACTTATCGTGGAGCGCGCAGGCACGCTGGATACTCTGACCATCAATGTGGAAGTGAGGGAAGAGATATTCTCCGACGAGGTAAGGGTACTTCAGGGGCTTGAGAAGCGGATCGCCCGGGATATAAAAGATTACCTCGGAATAACGGCTTCCGTCAGGCTCGTTGAGCCGAAGACACTGCAACGCTTTGAAGGCAAGGCACAAAGGGTAATCGACAGGAGAAACATCTGACAGGCGTTTTTTTAAGAAACTGCTAAGCTGAGGAGATGGCATCATGAAAGCGGAACAGATATCCATTTTTCTGGAAAACAGGCCGGGCGCGCTGGAGCAGGCTACGAGAGCGCTGAGGGATGCGAATATCAACATCAGGGCGCTGTCGCTTGCGGACACCTCGGATTTCGGAATTCTTCGTCTTATAGTAAACGACGTGGATACGGCCCGAAGAGTGCTGAAAGAGAACGGGTTTGCCGTCAAAAGAACAGAGGTTGTTGCCGTAGAGGTTCCAGATCGTCCCGGCGGCCTCCACAGCATACTGGAGACGTTATCCGCGCAGAGAATCAATGTGGAATATATGTATGCCTACGTCGAGAGGAGCGGTGAAAACGCCATCATCATTTTCCGCTTTGACAAGACGGATGCGGCCATCGCCGCCCTTCTGAACAGCGGTTTTACTGTTCTTCCCGGTGAAAAGGTCTACAATATGTAAAATTTTCGCTGCCCGGGTTTCAGGTCTCCGGTTTGCGCCTTATCCCCACAAGGCCAACCCCAGTTCCTGCTTGCTTCCGAGATTTTTGTTAAAAGGAATGATTCGTATCCCGTACGAATACTGTCCGCTTTCTTCTACTTGATAGGCGCATGAAAAGGTTATTATATTATCCGTCCTGCTCTTGATGTGCAGGGGTATGGAGCGGGGATCCGTGACGAATTCATGCCCGTCTATCTTGCCGACAATCAATTCCGCCAGGATCTCTTCGGGCTCCAGTTTGCCCGGATCGATCCGCACATTTACCGAAAAGGGCTCGCCGACATGAATGGTATCGCCGTGGATACCCTCGAAAATCACGTCGATCAGCTTCAAAGAGGAGAACCGCATGGGAGTCTTGAGCTTCCAGTCAGCCAGTTCTTTCGCGAGCTTGAAGCCGTTCTGTGTCAGGGCGAATTCCCGCTGCGCCGTTGAAATGTATATTTCCTGGAGATACTGACTCACCATTCTTTCTGCATTGAATTTAGGAACCAGTTTCGACATGGATTCCTTGATCATTCTGATCCATTCTTGAGGGATGCCCGAGGCGTCGCGGTCGTAGAACATGGGGGTAATGACATCCTCGATAAGCGTGTACATGGATTGGGCGTCTCTCTCATCTGCTATTAAAGTTTCTTCTTGATTGGCAAAATCCGTTAACACGGGTCCTATAGTCCAGCCGTTCGTGCCATCGCATCCTTCAGGCCACCATCCATCAGAAACGCTCAGGTTAAGGCCCCCGTTGATCACCACTTTCTGACCGCTTGTGCCGCATGCCTCGCACGGTCTCCTCGGGGTATTAAGCCAGACGTCAACCCCCTGCAACAGATGCTTCGCCGTCTGCAGGTCGTAATCCTCCAGGAAAAATATTTTCCCGAGAAATCTCCGGTCATTGCAGGTATCGATGACCTTCTTGATCAGGTCGACCCCCATCTTGTCGCTCGGATGTGCCTTGCCCGCATAGATAATGTGAACGGGATGCTTTTCGTTATTGACAATACGGTCCAATCGATCCAGGTCGGACAGAAGCAGATTGGCCCGCTTGTACGGAGCGAATCTCCTCGCAAATCCTATGATCAATGCCGCAGGGTTGATTTTCGCAATGATCTCGTCTCTCCAGGTCTTCGAATCACCGTACTTGATCCATTGCTGTTTTGTAATGTTCTGCGTCAGATAATTGACAAGATTGAATTTAAGCCCGCTCTTCACTCTCCATAGCAGGGAATCGGGTATATTATGGATTCGTTTCCATCTCTCCTTATCGGACATGTTTTTTTCCCAATCCGGGCCCAGATAGACATCCAGGATTTCTTTCATCCTCGCAGAGATATAGGAAGGAAGATGAACTCCGTTTGTGATATGCTTGATCGGTATGTCCGAATAATGAAATCCTTTCCAGACCGGCGCCCACATTCTCCTCGCAACGGATCCGTGAATCTTGCTCACGCCATTTGAAATATTGGACAATTTCAGACCGAGCACAGTCATGAAGAAAGGCCTGTCCTCGCCTGCGTCTTTCCGGCCGAGTTCCCAGAACTGAGATGGTGAAATGCCCCATCTCTTGAAGAAGCTCGAAAAATAATATTCCACTATGTCCTTGCTGAATCTTTCGTTGCCGGCCTCCACAGGGGTATGCGTTGTGAATACAGTGCCGCCGCGAACGATCTCTTTCGCTTCATCAAATGTAAGCCCTTCATCAAGGATCAGGTTATTGATCAGCTCGAAAAGCAGAAAGGCTGAATGTCCCTCATTGATGTGATAAACACTGGGACGGATTCCGAGTTTTCTGAGGAGTTTGACTCCCCCCATGCCCAGAAGGATCTCCTGCTCGATCCTTGTCCTGGGATCATCGGCGTAAAGACGGGCGGTGATGCCGCGGTCCTGAACAGTATTGCGCGATACATCCGAATCCAGCAGGTAAAGCATGACCCTGCCCACTTTGGCCTCCCAGATATTCGCAAACAGGGTACGGCCGGGTAATTCGATGGTCAGCTGTACATCGAGACCGCGGTCGTCCCGGACGATCTGCACCGGCATGTTTGAAAAATCCCTTTCCGGATATTCTGCAACCTGCCAGCCGTCTTTATCTATCCGCTGTCTGAAATACCCGTTCTTATAAAGAAGCCCAACGGCGACCAGCGGGATTTTCAGATCGCTCGCCGCTTTCAGATGATCTCCCGCAAGGACGCCCAACCCGCCGGAATAGATCGGCAGGCTTTCGTGAATCCCAAACTCGGGTGAAAAATAAGCGACCGGAGAAGACCACTTGATCGGGCCCATATCGAATTTGCCATTCGTCCGGTCCGCCATGTAGTGGTCGAATTTATCAAGAACCTTGTCGTAGATGGCCCTGTAACCCTCGTTTCCGGCGGCCTCCCGCAGTCTCTCGGGGGATACCGTCTCCAACATCTTAACGGGGTTGTTGCCGGTCTCCTCCCACAGTTTCGGGTCCAGATATGTGAAGAGCTCGAGAGCCTCCGTATTCCATGTCCACCAGAGGTTATAAGCGAGCTCCCGCAACCGCCTGATGCTGCCGGGAAGATTGACCACGGCAGTAAATGTCCGGAAATGGGGTTGAACGGAGGCGGTGCCCGCATAAGTGCGTCTCATTTTCTCCCGGTATTCGGTAGAGGCGAGTTTATCCACCCGGGCGCGGGCGACCTGCAGTGCCCTGTCATATGCCTCCAGGTATAGTTTGTAAAAGTCGTGCCAGTTTGCAGTGAGCGCCACACGCCTGGCTTCGATGCGCCTGGCGCTCATTTCGTCCTTCGACAAGGCCGTAAAATCTTTTAACTCCCCGATCAGATCGTTGATCACGGCATTCACGGCTATACCCTTGCGCTTCAAGATGATCACGCCCTTGTTTTCGCCGATCTTATTGCGGACCCACAGTCCGAATCCCGCCAGCTCAGTCGTTATTGTGGGCACGGCGTGTGCGGCGCTCTCCAGAGGAGTGTAGCCCCACGGTTCGTAATAGGAAGGGAAGACGCCCAGATCACAGCCAGAGAGCGCCTCATAATAAGTCATGTTGATCAGCCCGTCGTGTCCGTTAAGATATGCGGGAACGAAAATGATATTCACTCTGTTCTGAGGCGAGTTCTTCAGTCCGAGGTTGTTGCAGGTGCTGAGGATGGGATCGGTGAGTTCGTTATGCAGCCGGTGGGTTGTAATAAGAGGCCCCGCTGATTCGGCAATCCCGCCTCCGGACAGGGCCGCCGGATTGATCGCCATGTGCTCCGCGAGAACGCAAATGAAGACGATGATATCCTGTTTTTCGGTCAATTCCTTGTCCAGGCGACCGAGCGCCTGGAGAAAGATATCAATCCCCTTATTGTGAAACTCGTATCTGCCCGAGATGATCATCAGCTTTGTATCTGCAGAAAAATCCTTTCGAAGGAATTTCGCCGCAAAATCAAGAAGTCTTGCACGCGCTTTCAGGGCAGGTCCCCTGTTGCTGGACAGATCTGGAATGCTCTCCATATCGAGCCCGTTGGGAAGGATAAAATCAGGCGAGCGGCCGAGGAAGTTCTTCGCTTCCGACGCGGTGATTTCACTTACTGTGGAGAAGCAGTCTGCTTCCCTGGCTGTGGCCATTTCCATCGAGTGCTTGGCGGAAATATTATATGTGCTTGCTTCCCTCTGAGGGGAGATATGATCCATGGCCGAATAGATGTCAATGCCCGAACCCGCGATCGTCCTTCCGAGTATGGTGGCATGGGTGGTAAAGACAGTACCGATTTCCGGCACTCTTTTCTTCACACAGAGGAGGCCCGCTCCGCACATCCATTCGTGGAACTGCGCGATCGCTCGTCCGCCCACCGGACGGATCAGCAGATTGTAAATCGTTTCGATAACCGCCCCGCAGGCGTAGCTGAACATGACAGGCTCAACATAATCCCATCCGCCCGCAATGGAGTCCACTCCATAATCTTCCCATATTTCAAACAACAACTGGTCTTTGTTGAATTTCTTGCCGGGGTTGACGAGAATGACTTTGGGTTCTCCCGGAATCCTCCACCGACCGAACCGGCAGGGTATTTCCTTGATTGCCGTACCCTCTCTGATCCGCGCCCAGCAGTCTTCGTCGGTTTCCTCAAAGTCGGGATTGGTTTTGAGGTCTGGTCCGAGCAGATAATAATTTTCTCCGTATGAGCGGATCGCCTCTGAAATCTTGGTGCTGATAACAGTATAAATCCCGCCGACCTTGTTACATACCTCCCAGCTAACTTCAAAAAGAAAATCCTTCTCTGCCATCCTAAACTCCTGCATTTTCTTTTAAGGCATTATTAAAATCAGCCAGAATATTCATGTAATTGATGTACGCATCGTATGGTGAATGATACGGATTGAAATACTTGTGAACATCACCGTCAGAGAACCACTTCGTGCACATATAATAAAAATGGTCGGATATCTGCAGCTTCCTCCAGGTATCGAGCAGCCGGTCCCCTCTTTTCCTGCGCACCTTTTTTTCCATGCCGTAGAGAGTCTGAATGGCGTCGTTCTGCATGTGATTTCCCAGCCAGGCCGTGAGGTCCCTCTCCACATCTGCCCATGAAATAAAATGAGGGACATCCAACTGGGCCACGGGCTGGTACTTCCTGGTGACTTCTATCGGGGTAAGAAACTCAAAATCAGAGTGCTTCAGTATTTCTCCGGGAAACGCTTTTAGAAATTCAAATATGCCGGTGTCCTCCCATTGATGCTCGCCGAAGGTTTCGTAGTCCATGAACAGATTGACCACTTCCCCCGCCGCAGCTATTGCGTGAATCCAGTTTGCATATTTTTCCGCGGTAAGTGGATATTCGGCCCAGGCACGGTTGGAAAAACGAAAGGCCACATCGTCGGAAAGACGATAGTTTTTCAGGAGGCACTTCAACTTCAGACATCCCACCGGCTGATATACATAATTCGGACTCCTCCATCCTAAAATCTGATCGGCACCCTCCGTCAGGATAGCCCGATAGCCCATTGATTCTATGAGTCTGGCCAGATCGTTATTGTAGATCATTTCCGTATTGCGAAAAGTCTTCGGATTCTGTCCGAAGAGGGTCTTGATTTTCCTCTTGTGCATGCCCACCTGTTCCTTGAACTCCCTCTCAGAAAACAGGATTGCCAGGGAATGGTAGTATGTCTCATTCAAAAATTCGACGTGCCCTGTATCGGCGAGGCGCTTGAAGCTGTCCAGCGCCTTCGGATTGAACCGCTCAAGCTGTTCGAGGAGCACGCCGGTGATCGAAAAGGATATCTTGAAATCCCCCTTGTATTCTTTTATCAGGTCGAGCATGATTTTATTCGCGGGGATATAACATTTCTCCGAAACCTTTCTCAGAATCTGGCGATTGGCTTCATCATCGAAATACTTGTGGACGTGGTTGATGTCAAAAAAAGTGAAGTGCTTGAGCCGGAATGGCTGGTGCACTTCAAGGCTAAAACACACCGCAGGCATCTTTTCCCCTCCTCTTCTCGGCCTTCCTTGCGTCTGCCGTCAATGAGCCAAAGCGTGGTATACCGATATTATTTTCCCGGCGGCATTCTCCCAGTGGATGGTTCGGAGCGCGTCCCGTGATCTTTCCACCATCTCCCGGGAGAGTGCAGGATAACTCAGGACGGCGATGATTTTATTGGCCAACTCTATAATATCCCAGAAATCGACTTTCAGGACATTGCGCAGAATCTCCGCCACACCGGACTGTTTGGATATGATTACCGGGACATCGTGCAGCATGGCTTCCAGCGGTGAGATGCCGAACGGCTCGGATACGCTCGGCATGACATATAGATCGCTCATTGCGTATATCTGCTCGATTTCCAGACCGCTGACAAAACCCAGAAAATGGAACTTCTTCCCGATGCGCAGCTCCGCGGCTCTTTCGATCATCCTCGGCATCATGTCTCCGGTACCAGCCATGACGAACGTAACGTCGGGACAGAATCGCAACACCAGAGAGGCCGCTTCTATGAAATAATCAGGTCCTTTCTGAAATGTTATTCTGCCCAGAAAGAGGACAATTTTCTCGCCGGGTTTTTTTTTGACGGGACCGATCCCGGCTCCTCCATCCCTCGATACCGCATTATGAACAACGGATATTTTCTCCGGGCGGATCCCGTATCTGCTCACGATCATATTCTTGGTATAGTGACTGACCGCGATAATATGATCGGCGGATTCCATGCCGTATTTTTCTATTTCAAAGACTTCCTGGTTGATATTTTCTCCGCTCCTGTCGAATTCCATGGCATGAGCATGATAGACATAGGGTTTTCCGCTCACCTTTCTGGCATGGATGCCGGCAAAAACAGTCATCCAGTCGTGCCCGTGAATGATATCGAATTTTTCTTTTCGGGCCAGCATTCCGACTACTTCTCCGTATCGGATCGCCTCAGACATGAGATTTGGCCCGTATTCTCCAGATATGTGGTAAAAGCCTTCTCCTCCTGTTTTTCTTTCAGTCTTCTCCAGCCGCAATCCGGAAAGAATGGCCCTGTATTGTTGCTCCCCCAGGTACGGTTTCAAGATAGAGTCGATCAGACGGACATCCATTTTCCGGACAAAAGGGTCCTCTTCAATCTGTTTCGCGCAAACCGGCACTTCCGATGCCGAGATCAGCCGGACGTGAGACGATCTTCTTTCCCCTTTGATTCTCGGCAGCACGAAGATGACTTCAACCCCCCGGTGGGTCAGTCCCTTGGTAATACCGAAGCACGCGGTACCCAAACCTCCGCTTATATGCGGGGGGAACTCCCACCCTAGCATGAGTACTCGCATTGTCTGCCCTCCACTGATTTATTTTTAAGGGCGGGACGGTACTGGTTCGACATTGTTCAATATCATGTACAACCTGATCACCTCGGCAACACTCCACGCCTGCGCGATACATCCATTTGGGTGGTGGGGAGGATCACCGTCGAATATCTCCGATATAAAACCCAGACCTGCTTTTTTCAGGTGCTCGCTCAAGCTTTTTCCGAGATTCCCGAGAAGAAAAGCCCTGGCAGCTTCCTTGTCTTCGGCCACTTTAAGATATGCCTCTCCATAATGGCCGATGAACCATGGCCACACGGTGCCCTGATGATATGCCGAGTCCCGGGAAGCAGGATCGCCGGCATACCTGCCCCGGTAAAAGCGATTGCCGGGAGAAAGGGTCCTCAACCCGTAAGGTGTCAGGAGCTCCTTGCCCACTCTTTCCACAACGCTCCTCCATCTGTCCTGCTCGAGAGGAGGAAATGGAAGAGACACCGCGAATATCTGATTGGGCCTCACTGCATGATCGAGGACTCCGTCATGATAAACATCGCCCAGATACTCCCCTTCTTCTATCCAGAAAATATCGTTAAACGATTTCTTGATCCGATTAACCACGTCTCCGAACGTGAATTTATCATCGCCGAATTTTTCCGCAAGCTCGTTTACGAAGCACACCGCATTGTACCACAAGGCATTGATTTCAACCGGATAGCCGTATCTCGGTGTAACCGGCCGACCATTGACGCACGCATCCATCCATGTCAATTGCGTGCGGCGGTCGCCGGCGTGGAGCAATCCACTGCCGTCCATAAATATGCGGTTAACCGTGCCGGCCATGAATTTTTTTATTATTCTCTTCATCACCGGCCACATGTACTCTTCAACGCTCTTCAGATCTCCCGTGTATTTCAGCATCTGCTGGACGGCCCAGAAATACCAGAGCGAAGAATCCACGGAATTATAGGCGTTATTTTTCTCATTGTCCGCAATGAAATTGGGCAACAATCCATCTTTCTCAAGCCTGCCCATTGACCGCAGGATTGCCGTTCCTTCGTCAGTAAGACCTGAACAAAAAGTAAGGCCGGGCAGCGCTATCAACGCATCCCTGCCCCACATATAAAACCAGTGATACCCCGCAATGATCCCCGGCCCGCCTGATAGCGACCTTATTACAAAATGCCTGCCCGCCTTGATAAGGTTTCCCATCATTTCCCGGTCCCCGGGATCCTTGACCGACGACAGGGCGGAAGTTATTCGCGCGTCATCTTTTTCCCGTCTTGTTTTTTCCCCAGCCCATTTGTTTTTCAGTGAGCCCTTGTATTCACGAAGCGAAGCCGAAAAAATAACGGAAGTCCCTTCCTTTAGAGGTATCTCGAATACGCCCGGCTGAAACAGGTCCTCCCGGTAATCAAATCCCCTTTCAGCCTCGACGATATATTCGAAATTCCTGTACCATACAGGTGATGGAAAAAAACTGCATCGGCTGCCGGCCTGAACAAACAGGGGGGGCATGCCGTCATATGGCTGTATCTTAAAACCATTCCTGGCCTTGTAAGTCCTGACATGTAGATCGAGATTCTCCCGGGTCAACTGATGGAAATTCCGAAATGCGATAAAAGGTTTGACTCGCAGTGTGAAGGGGATATCCCCTTGAAGGACATCGTACTTTATCAGAACGAGATCCTCACCGTGTACGGCCATGATGCTCTTGAGAATGCGAATACTCCCTATCTGGTATGTGAAACTTGGATACAGACCCGCCCGGAATTCCGTCAGATATTTATACCCGTGCGGAAAGTAGACATCCGGATACTTGTGAAAAGACAGAAAGACTTCTTTGTCACCGCTGAAAACAGAGTCTTCGAATTTAGAGAGGAGCACGAATCTGCCGGCTGGCTCCTTGAGATTGGATACAAACAAACCATGGTATCTCCTCGTATGGCAGTGGAGGATCGTGCTTGACGCGTACCCGCCCCGCCCATTTGTGTCCAGCCATTCCAGTCTAAGGGCCTCTTTGATATTCAGCGTCGTGCGTTCGTCAATATAGATATCCATATATTCTTACACTCTTTTCCCGGCCGTGCCGTTGAATGGCTGTTAGCAAAGCTCGAATCCAGACGCTGTTTTTTATCTTATCGTGAATAAAAGCACTGTCAAGTCATTTTGCAATGCGCATGCCCGGATACCGGCCGTTGCGGCCTTCTTGCTTCTTCTTTTTCCGTTGATGGACGGCAACTCGTTATGGTAAAAAACTGGCGATGTTAAACGCGGGATTGACAGGCGGCATAGCCAGCGGCAAATCCACCGTAAGTGGTTTTTTCCGTGAAAAAGGGGCCTATATCATCGATCACGATACGATCGGGCATCGCGTGGAGGAGCCTGGCAGCGCTGTCTGGGAGGAGACAGTGCGGCATTTCGGGCGGGGGATACTCCGTGCCGACGGCACACTCAACAGGGAGAAACTGGGTGATATCGTTTTTGGGAATCCGGACAAATTGCTTCTCCTCAATCGAATCGTCCAACCGTCCATTTTTGCGGAATGGATGAGACAGGTGTCGTCGATCGAAAAAGAGCGCCCGGATGCGATAATCATCTCCGATGTCCCTCTTCTTATCGAGGCAGGGTGGCAGGACAGCGTCGACGCGATCATTCTTGTCTATATTCCCCCGGAGGAGCAGATCAGGAGATTGATGGAAAGAAACGGATACAGCCGCGATGAGGCCGGGAAAAGACTCGATTCCCAGATGCCGATAGACCGGAAGGTGCCTTTTGCCGATTTTGTGATCGATAACAGCGGATCCCTGGAAAGAACAAGAGAGCAGACAGACCGGATCTGGACAAAGCTGGTCGATCTGGAAAAAAAGAAGAGGAACGAACCAGTTCCTGGCTCATGAGCTATAAACTGAAAGGGGAAAAGGATTCATGATCGAGAAGAATGTGAAGACCGATTTCTGTGAGAGAATATGTGAACCTGTTATAGACAAAACCGCCTATATACACCCTCAGTCCTCTGTTATCGGTAATGTCTTTATCGGCAAAAATGTAATGATCGCGCCGTTCGCCGCGATCCGGGGGGACGAGGGCCAGCCGCTCCACATCGGGGATGACTCTAATGCGCAGGACGGCGTGGTCATCCACGCCCTGGAAACAGAACATCACGGAAAACCGGTAGAAAAAAACCTTTATGAAATTGGTGGAGGAAAATACGCCGTTTACATCGGGAAAAGGGTGTCTATGGCCCACCAGGCGCAAATACACGGCCCTGCCGCCGTACTTGACGATACCTTTGTCGGGATGAAAGCCCTGGTTTTCCGGTCCGTTGTCGGCAGGAACTGTGTGATCGAGCCGGGGGCGATCCTGATGGGAGTTACTGTCGCCGACAACCATTATGTTCCCGCGGGCTCAGTCGTCACAACCCAGCATGCAGCCGATGTACTCCCCGTGATTACTGCGGATTATCCCATGAAGGACTTGAATAAAGGGGTCATTCACGTAAATACCGCTCTGGCGAGAGAATACTTGAAGAGAGGCTAAAGGCGAAAGGACTCAAGGCTGGAGAAACAGCGCAAATGGATCGGCAGATAGCCACCCAGAGTTGCCTTAAGGCTTCAGCCTTTTGCCTGTTTTTTCAATTCCGCTATAAGTTTTGGTACTACATCATACAGGTCTCCGACGATGCCGAAATCCGCTACACCGAAGATGGGAGCGCTCTCCTCTTTGTTGACGGCGGCGATCACCCGGGCATTTCGGATGCCAGTCACATGCTGAATCTGTCCGGACACACCGAGACCAATGTAGAAATCGGGTTTCACCTCTACTCCTGAAAGACCTATGCACAGCTCTTCAGGAAGCCAATGCAGTTCCTCCGAGATCGGCCTTGTACAGCCGATCTCGCCTCCGATAACACCGGAGAGTTCTCTGGCCATCGCAAGGTCCTCTTTCTTCTCAAATCCTCTGCCCACACAAACAACAACTTTGGCTTCCGTGATATCCCTGGTCTCTCTTATCTTACCCCTCTTTTCGATCACCCTCACCGGGCAGACGGGAGGCGCCGGCAGCTCCCGCACACGCCCTTCCCTTCCGCCCGCGGCTACCGCGGGTTCGAATGTCCTTGGGGGGATCGTGGCCATGGCAGGTCTCGCAGTGCAGGTCACTCTCTCAACCGCCGCTCCACCGTAGACGAGCCTCTCCATTTCGAAGGATCTCTTTCCCTCATTGAAATTCAGCGCTATGCAGCCGCTGCACAGACCTGCATTAATGAGGGCTGCAATGCGTGACGCAATGGCCTTGCCTCTTGACGTCGCCGCTATCAGAAACAGATCAGGATCTTCCCTTTTCGCCTCCTCGACGATTATCGGGACGTGAGCCTCGAGGGGCTGGTCTTCCGGAAGAAAGGAGAGCAGCAGAACATCATCCGCCCCGTAAGCAAAATAGTCTTTCACATACTCACGGTCGTGCCGAAAAACGGTGAGCCGCACTCCCATTTTCGAGGCCAGGAATCGGCCGATATTCAGTAATTCCAGGGTCTGTTCCCGGTTTTCAGCAAAAATCCAGACTCCGGGCATATTCAACCTCTTAGCTTATTACTCCTTTTTTACGCAGGGATTCCACAAACCTGGATATCTCCGCGGCGTCCGCGCCGAATTTCTCGCAGGTCCTTTCTATTCGCGATGCCCTGATACCGAGGATATTCAGCGCAGGCGCATCCACCGCCGGCAGTTCGTCTCTCTTTATGAGTACCGACGGCTTCTTCGAAGCCATCAAAGTGTCTTTCACTCCGGGGATTCTTGGAGAATTGATTTCCGGCACGACGGTCACAAGGGCCGGCATGTGGACCTCCACTATCTCCGTTCCATCCTCGACCTTACGCTCCGCCCTCAGCAGGTTTTCATTGATCATCAGCTTCTGAACAAAGCAGACGGCCGGAATCCCCAGTCGCTCCGCCAAACGCGGCCCGACCTGCTGGGCATAGATGTCACTGGAGCCTTCGCCGCAGATGATCAGATCGAACGCAATGCGGCGGCAGCGGATCGCCTCGGCAAGAACAGCGGCTGTCTGTGAAGATTCCAGATTGCCGAAAGAGGCGTCGGCGATGAAAAGTGCCCGATCAGCGCCCCGGGAGAGGGCATCCTTTACGCCTTTGGCGGCCTCTGGCGTTCCCACCGTTGCGGCGATAACGCTTCCTCCGTGCGCTTCCTTCAGACGGACTGCTTCTTCGATAGCATTCCGGTCGTACTCGCAGATCTTGTAATCCACGGACGAGAAGTCAAGTTCCCCGGACGACGTACGCCGAATATACGCCTCGTCAACTACCCATTTGAAACATGCGACTATTACGGGCATTGTTTACCCCGCCACCTTTCGCCTTAGGCTTCGCGCCCTTAGAGCCTTTCTCCTCTGCCTACCGCAGCACATTACCCGAGATCACCATCCTCTGAGCTTCCGACGTCCCTTCGTAGATTTCGGTGATCTTGGCGTCGCGCATCAGGCGCTCAACTTTCTGACCCTTGATATAGCCGTATCCGCCGTGAATCTGGACCGCCTTGATCGTGTGACGCATAGCGGCTTCCGCGCTGAAGAGCTTGGCCATTGAAGCTTCCTTGCTGAAGGGTTT
>JBHGBI010000024.1:0-29689 GCA_041946925.1 Syntrophales bacterium
TTGGGCCAGCTAAGAGGGAGGTTCATGCTCTCGATCAATGATGCCCCGGAGATCCGGGAGATATTCAGAGGCTATCGCCTGGAGCGCGTGGATACCCAGTATAGCGCGGGAGGGGCCGACAGGAAGAAGCGAGTCACAGAATTGTTGATCATGAATTATAAGCCAGCGAAGAACTGATCGCTGGCCATCAATAGAAAAACAGACCTGGTTATTGGATTTTCAAAGAGAATGCCCGATAACGCAGGATTTTTGCGCCTCGAATTCAGCCGGTTTATTTTGTCGCCGCTTTCGTTTCCGTGTGACCGATTATCTTGTTCTGAGTGGCAGAATAACTTGGTCCTGTAATGAAGCATGCCGATTCTCCTTTCTATTTTTCTATAAAAGCGCCCGTAACCGCCCGGGCCGAAACGCCGCCGCACATCCGCGGCCGCATCATCGTCCGTTCGTCCCTTCCATCCATTCATCTTTGAGGGATTTTCCATAGAGGCGCGCTGTTTTTGTACAGCCAATGCGACGCCGCGGCCGATTCCTCCTGGATTTCATCGGATTTGACGTGGCCCAGCCAAAAAAGGGACTACCAGGGCGCAGGCGGCAGTTTCAGCATCCGCGCCCTGATCAATGAACAATTCGGCGGCATTGAAAGATGATAAATCACGTTCGGATTCCTTCTGTGCCAGCGCATTTATGGGGCTTTTTCTTATCTTTTGTATCCGGGTAGAACCAGCCTTCCCAATCCAATCATCCTGTCGCAATATGCTTCAAGTTGCATTGCAGCCAATCTGGAAGGCAGGAACCTCCCGTTTTCCCACCTGTTGATGGTGGCGTAACTGACCCCTAACTCCCGAGCCAAATCTTCTTGGCTCAGGTTCAGTTGAACGCGGACTTCCTTTACAAGGACCACGTAATCATAATTCTTTACCCACAAGCGATTTTCCTTTCACAACGTTGTTTATCCATCAGCTTCGTAGGCGCTTATATAGCATATGATATAATATATGCAAGAAAAAAATTAAAACAATAATGCCATGACGGACCCAAGACGGTATGAATCGTGACAACGTCATACCCCTGCAATCCGATAAGGCAAATTCGGCCTTGAAATATCAACTACTTAAGTGTCATTCAGTGTTTGCGATCAACATTCAAGGCTAAGGACTTTTTTTGACGCCCCCTATCCCGTCTTTTTCCCTAATAGCCGAAAATTCAAACTGAAAAGCCAAACTGAAATCGCACTTACCGACATATAGAGGCGAGAAATTACTGGGTTTATCCCAGTATATTCCATGAAATTTTTACGTATTGCTATTTAAGCAAATAGATGGTGCTATTTAAATTCAAAAGCATCTCTGATTCGGTTATTTCCAGCGGATGGGGACAGGGAGATTGGTAAAACTCGATACAGACGAAATAATTAAAGTCAGGGCGGGCAAGTTAAGCCGGAATTACAAGGCCTATAAAGGCACATTCTTTACCATGGTCTATAATTGCATGGAAAAAAAGGCCTTGCCGGGTTTCTATTTTGAAGAAACCCTCGTTCTCGGCGCCGAGCAGAAAGATAAAACCCTTTGGGTGACAATTTCCGGCAGCCGCTGCAGCGGGGACCTGATGGATATCATGGATATAGCGTTGAGGAACAGCAGTGCCTTTCCGTCCGGCGGCGGGAAGGCCCAATTTACGATTAACGTAAAATAAGAAAAGGAGGAAAGATATGGCTTTGAAGACAGCAAAACAATATCTTGATGATATGAACAAGCTGGTGCCCCGCGTCTATATCGGCGGAAAATGGGTGAAGAACCTGCTTGAACATCCCGTCACCCGTTCCATGGTCATGGCCAACTCGATGATCTATGCTCTGGCCGAAGACCCCAATAACCAGGAGGTCATGGTGGCAAAATCCCATCTTACGGGAGAACCGGTCAACCGCAACCTGAATGTCGCCCGGAATATCCATGACCTGGATATGCGGCAGGAGATGGCGCTTCTGACGAGCCAGACGGTGGGAACCTGCAATTACCGCTGCGTCGGTTGCGACGCCCTCAACAGTCTCGCCTCAACCACCTGGGAGATGGACCAGGCCCTGGGCACGAAGTACAATGAAAATTTTAACAAGTGGCTGGCGTATGCCCAGGCGAACGACCTGGCCGTATCTGGCGCCATCACGGACGCCAAGGGTGACCGGAAGAAAAGACCCTCCCAGCAGGACGAGCCGGATACCTTCCTGCGCATGGTGGAAAAGCGGCCCGACGGCATTGTTGTCAGGGGTATAAAAGTAAGCCAGAGCGGTGCGATCGGCTCCCATGAAACACTGGTCCTTCCGGGCGGTGCCCTCAGGGAGGGGGAAGAGCAGTTCGCCCTGGCTTTTGCCGTGCAGAACAGCGCCCCGGGACTCAGTTACATTTGCCAATACAACGCCTACTCCGCCGAGCGGGAAATGGCCGAAAGCGAGGACGAACTGGGCAATCCCATTTATGGTCAGAGGGAAACCTCAACGATGTATTTCGACAACGTCTTCATCCCCTGGGAGCGCGTGTTCCACTGCGGAGAGGTGAAGTACAGCGGCCGCATGGTCGCGAGGTTTGCCAAAGCTCACCGCATGAACTGCGGCGGGGCTTGTAAAGTGGGATTCGCCGACCTGATTATCGGTGGCACAATGCTGGCGGCCGAGTACATCGGCGTGGAGAAAGTCCCTCATATTCAGGAAAAAATAATCGATATGGTGCGCTTCAGCGAGACCTCCCATGCCTGCGCCATCGCGGCCGCGATGAGGGGGAGAGAAGAACCGAAGGGCTCGGGCGTTTACCTGCCGGACGACCTCTTCGGCAATGCCGCCAAGCTGAACATAGCCCACGGCTTCTGGGAGATCATGAAGAATGCCGGAGATATCGGGGGCGGCCTGGTGGTGACCATGCCTAAGCTGAAGGACCTGGAGAACAAGGATGTGGGCCCGATACTAAAAAAGGCTTTCGGAGCGGTTGCTCCGGCAGAAAAACGGCTCAAGGTCGCCAAGTTCCTTCAGCACTGGACAGCAGGACTCCACGGGCCGGGTACCTGGCACGGTGCAGGAGCGCCCCAGACACAGCGATTCATGTTCACCGTTCTCACCGATTTCGAGGCCAAGAAACGGATGGCCAAGAAACTCATGGGCATGAAGGACGAATGAGCACAAAATAATGAAAACATTTGCACAAGGGGTTACAAGTCAAGGACCGACAATGTAACCCCTTATTTTTGCAATAGGCTGTCAATTAAATGAAAAGTCAGATATTCAGCTATCGTTTTGCGCCGCGCTCGGGTAAAATCTTTTCGACCATACTCGGGCTTCGTACTCAGGTTCAGTACCCTGAGTCCCGGGCTGGAGTTCTCAAAATTTCTGAACTCACAACTGTGCTTCTTTTCGCTGCGAGATGGGCCTGAGGTCAGAGCACTGCGAACTTCGGTTCACTTCACGGCGAATATGGAACTTATATGGCTCCGCATCTGTTCAGGATCCTCGAATTCAGGGAATACGATGTCATTGTCCCGTTAATATGCCACCGGTGTGGCAATTGCTGCAGAAAATACCATCCCTCGGTAGAGCCGGAGCTGCTTCCGGAAATCGGGAGAATCCTCCGCAAACCGATACATGAAATTCAGTCACGGTTGAGGGAAGACTGCGAGGCTTATCACGCCGGCTCGCCGAAGGATTGCTGCTTTTTTAACCCCGCTGACAATACATGCTCCATACACGAGATCAAGCCGGAGCCTTGCAGGGTTTTCCCCTCTCCCACGGAGGCGGGGGCCGGCAATGTCGATTGCCCGGGGCACAAGGAACACATGAATGTCGTGAATGAATTCCTGAAGGACGGGAGATTCTTATCCGTCCGCAATCCGAGTTCTTCCAGGGGGGCGAGAGGCATACCCGCGGGCGAGCGGCCGAACATTATGAAAAAGCTGGTAAAGGCGAACGCCTCCGAGAATTTGGTCCGGAATTTTATTGAAGTGAATAAGTGAGCTGAAATCTAAAGGCCGGGATACCTCATCTCGATTCCGGCGTTTTCGATACCTTGTCGCTGTACATACGCTCATCCGCTTCTTTCATCAACTCCCGCAATGAGCATCCCTTTTCCCCCGTCGCAATGCCGACAGATAGCTGCAGGGATACTGATCCCGGGTTATTCCGATTGTGCCGCTCAAGTGATTTCCTTATGCGGGACAGGATCGCGTCAGTCTTCGCTTTGTCGGCGCCCGGCCAGATAACGGCGAATTCATCACCGCCTATCCTGGCCACCACATCTTCTTTTCTGAAGACGTCCTTTAGAACCGAGGCCGCCCGGCGGATCAATTCGTCTCCGGCTGCATGCCCGAACGTATCATTCACTTCCTTGAGCAAATCAATATCGGCTATCAGAATACTCACGGGAAATCTCCTGCCATGTTCGAGGCGATCTATTTCTTCTTCAAAGAAAGCCCGGTTGTAAAGGCCGGTGAGCACATCATGGGTGCTCAGGTATTTCAGTTTATCCTCGGAAGTCTTGCGCTCGGTCAGGTCCATGAAATTTCCGAGAACGGCCCTCTTCCCCCCAAAGAAGATCGAGGATACCATTTCCGCGGCCCACAGTAATTTTCCGTCTTTTTTGATCACCCTGAATTCATAAGGGGTCTTGCGCTTTCCTTTCAGCATTTCTATGGCCCATGACCTTGCCGCCCTCTTATCGTCCGGATGGACAAGGTCGATGGACGCCCGCCCGAGGAGTTCCTCTCGCGAATACCCTGTATAGGTGGCGAAAACCGGGTTCAAGTATTTGAATTTTCCGTCCTGTGATACATAAACACCGGCAAACGATTTGTCCGCAAGGGTCCGGTAGACTCCTTCGGCAAGCTTTCTTTCCCGGATGTCCACGGCGATTCCTCTCAATCCGACTGTCTTTTTTTCGCGGACGATACGGGTCGAATGGATGATCACCGGAAAAGTCTCCCCATTTTTTCGGACAGCAGTCAGCTCAATTCCCGCGGGATGCTTTCTTTTCAGGGCCCTGCGGAAGTAGGCCTTCGCCCTGTCCCGGTCTTCGGGGGAAATCAGGATAGCGGCTTCCATCCCCTTTGCGAAATCGTCCCTGCTGTATCCCGTGAGGTCATAGGTATGCTGGTTTATAAACGTGAAACGGCCGTTTTTATCCGTCTCGAATACGACCTGGGGCAGAAGATCGGCGAGCTCTTTATATTTCCTTTCGCTGTCCCGGAGGGCTTTTTCCGTCCGGCTGCGATTCAATGCGTTCACGAATATCTCCCCTGTAATTTTCAAGAGCGCGATCATGTCCTCGGACCAGTCCCTCTTTTTCCGAACGGAATCGAATCCAAGAAACCCGATCAGGGAGCCTCCGGAAATCATGGGAACAACGAGGAGAGACTTGATTTTTTCCTTCAGAAATTTCTTTTTTTCAGCTTCCGCTTCCGACGCCATGGCGGAGGTGTCCGATACGGCAATTACCTCCCGCATCCTGATCCTCTCGGCAAACCAGGGGAATTCCCTGTCAAGCGAGATATTTTTCAGGTTCTTTATATGCGAGGTGATCCCTTTCGCGCACCACTCGTATGTATTATTCATGAATTCCCCCGAGAGCATAAAAACATAACTGCGGTCGACACCGGCGAATTCTCCCATCCTGCGGAGCCCCTCGTTGATTTCCGGTTCCACTTTTTCGAGGGAGATGTTGATAAATCTGGCGGAAATATCCTGGACGAGGTTCTCGAAAGCAGCCCGATAACGGAGCTCCTCCTCGGCTTTTCTGCGTTCAGTGATGTCGCTTAAAATAACAAGTCTCTTCCCGGCGTCGTCTTTAATGGGCACGATGTTTACCGAAACTCTTTTGCCGTTCAATAGAACACACTCATAAGAGGATTCTTCCCCATTCATTTTCAGGGCAGCGGTGATTTTGTTCTGATCGGCTTTTTTGAACAGGTTCGAGAAATCATCGGTCAGAAGATTCTGCTCGATATTTTCGATTATCGCAGCCGCCGCCGGATTGACATATACAATCTTGTTATCGACGGTGATCTCGAGAATTCCCTCAGAGATGCTTGCCAGCACTACATCGAGATGCTGCTTCAGCGAAAAAAGCTCCTTTGTTATGGCCCGGGGACGGATGTTTTCGATCCGGGTAATTTTCCCGTCTATTCTCTCCCTGGGCTTTGAATCCAGGTGATTGACAATGTCCAGAACCAACTGCGACATTTTATCGAAAGGACCTTTGGCGACACAGGCATCCGCTCCCCACTCGATATAATCAATTTTCTGTTCCGCAGCCAGGGCGCTCAGAATGATAATCCAAGTGTTTCTGAAGCGGGGTTTTCCGCGAACGATCCTGCACAATTTCTCCCCGTCGATATTGTGCATGACGAGATCCACGAAAATAATATCGGGTCTATAAGACTTCAGTATCTCCAATGCGGAAAGACCGCCGTCGGCGGTCAATACCTTATGCCCCTGCTTGATTAAAAGATGGCTCATCAATTCGGCAAACGTGGGATTATTGTCCACAACCAGTATTTTTTTTACTTTCATGCGCACAGGTAAACCCTCCCCAATAAAGCTCCCCATTTACCGATATGCATACCTCGTGCCATTGGTCCGGCATGTGCTGTACTTTATGAAAATTATTACATATCTAAAGAAAGCGTACGAAACAACTCCCGGATATATTTGATCCGTCTTTTCGTAGAAGTCAAAAATCCGACGAGGCAATGTGGAGGGCGCGGGGGAGATAAGGGTGTATAGCCATTGCAGAAATCTGAAGAAGGATTGGATTCTTACGGGTTCTTTTTACGCAGGATCCACATCATCGCGCTATAACTGAACACAATGATGACGGCGCCCGGCCCCGGATAAGCTGACGAGGTGACCGCGAGAGGCTTTTTCTCCAGAGCCGCCGCTCTTTCTCTGATTTCCGCTATCTTTTTTTCCAGGATATCCGGCGGTATTCTCGCCGCGTCGCCGTAATAGATGCTCAAATCAGCTTTGAGGACGGCGATCTGTTCGCGTACAAGACTATCCGTCGAAAGAGATCTCACGGCGCGGCTGTCTTCGGAAACATCTATAATCCCGCAGACAGTGGCGAATCCGCCGACGATCAGACCCACTGCAGCCAGTATCAGCAGAGGACGCCTGATATTCATCCGGTTTTTTTTTAGCCTGTCCAGATATACAGCGCCCATAACGAGGAGCGGGATGAAGATCAAAAAAGCTCCGGCAGTATTCCCGTAAGAGCCCTTCAAATCACCCGCATATTTTGCCAGATAAGTGGAGGTGCTGTTATAAGTCCACCATACCCTTACAAATGCAAGCGGGAGAAAAACCGCTCCTCCAAGGGCAAGGACGCCCCAAGTATTGAAGGGCTGTTTCAGCCATTCGAGCGCTCTCTTTTTGATTTTCCGCATGAACTATCCTACTTTTTGAAAGGAAGATATGACATTGCGTGAAAGCGGTCAATGGGAATTAACGAAAACCCGGGCCTGTACAGCAAAAAAAGCAAGAACGACTTGATAATACTCTCGTTTCCGCAGCGAACAAAAAAATGTGCGGCAATTCCTTTCTTCGGCGGAATATGATATACTTCGACTAGTTGCACGTCACCTGTAAGTACCAAAAAAAACTCAATAAATACGCAAAGCGGTAATAACAAATAGCAGCAGGGGAAGGTTTACATGGAGCAGATTTATCAGAAAAACATACCAATCAACATCGAAGACGAGATGAAGAAATCGTACATGGATTACGCCATGAGCGTGATCATCGGCAGGGCCATTCCGGATTGCAGGGACGGCCTTAAACCTGTACACCGGCGCGTTCTCTTTGCCATGTCCGAGATGGGAAACGTCTGGAACAAGCCGTACAAAAAAGCGGCAAGAATCGTCGGCGATATTATAGGCAAATACCACCCGCACGGCGATGCGGCGGCATACGACACGATCGTCCGCATGGCCCAAGACTTTTCCATGCGTTATCCCCTTGTGGACGGTCAGGGAAATTTCGGTTCCATAGACGGCGACCCGCCCGCGGCCATGCGTTATACGGAAGTCCGGATGGCCCGGATAGCGGAGGAACTGCTGGCCGATCTGGACAAAAACACCGTCGACTTCATTCCCAATTATGATTCCTCCATGGAAGAGCCCACGGTGCTTCCCTCCAAGATACCCCTGCTCCTCCTTAACGGTTCTTCCGGCATTGCAGTCGGAGTCGCCACAAACATTCCTCCGCACAATATCACGGAAGTCATCAACGGCACTATTGCTCTCATCCGCAACCCTGAGATCACTATTGAAGGACTGATGAAATATATCAAGGGGCCGGACTTCCCGACGGCCGGCTTCATCAACGGCCGGGAGGGGATCGTTTCCGCCTACATGACGGGCCGCGGCTCGATCAAGATCAGGGCGAAGGCGCTGATCGAAAGGAATGCGCGCAACGACCGCGAGAGCATTATCATCACGGAAATCCCTTATCAAATCAATAAGGCTAATCTCATCGAAAAAATATCCGATCTTGTCAAGGAAAAGAAAATCAACGGCATCGCGGACCTGCGCGACGAGTCGGACCGCGACGGGATACGAATCGTGATCGATCTCAAAAAAGATGAAATTCCCGCCGTCCTGCTCAACCAGCTCTACAAATACACGCAGATGGAATCCTCCTTCGGCATCATCATGCTGGCGATCGATCGCGGGCAGCCGAGGATTCTGAACCTCAAGGAGATACTTCAGAAGTTCATTGAGTTCCGCAAGGAAGTGGTTATCCGAAAGACCTTTTTCGAACTTTCGAAGGCAAAGGAAAGGGCCCATATTCTGGAAGGGCTGATCAGGGCCCTGGAGCAGATCGATGCCGTTATCGCTGTGATCAAGAAATCCGGCAGTCCCCAGGAAGCAACTGTCGCGCTTTCCAGCAGGTTCGAGCTGAGCGAGATCCAAGCAAAGGCTATTCTAGACATGCGTCTGCAGCGGCTTACCGCGCTGGAAAGAGGAAAGATCGAAGGAGAATACCGGGAGCTTACCAAACTAATCATGGAGCTGCAGGGCATTCTTGACGACCCCCAGAAGGTCCTGGATGTAATCGTGAAGGAACTGGAAGAGATCAGGGTGAAGTACGGCGACGAGAGGAGGACTGAGATCGTACACAGCAGCGACGATATCGATATCGAGGACATGATTGTCGAAGAAGACATGGTCGTTACTGTGTCCCACTTCGGATACATCAAGAGAAACCCGGTCAGCCTTTACCGAAGCCAGCGTCGTGGCGGGCGGGGCAAGGTCGGCATGGCAACGAAGGACGAGGATTTCGTGGAAAATATATTCATCGCCTCGACGCATAGCTATATCCTGATCTTCACGAACAAAGGAAGGGTCTACTGGCTGAAAGTCTACCAGGTCCCGCAGGCGGGGAGGGCCGCCAAAGGGAAGGCCATCGTTAATCTTATCCAGATCGGAGAGGGGGAACGGCTTGCGGCCATTCTCCCTGTAAGGGATTTCACGGAAGGCAAGTTTGTGGTGATGGCAACGAAAAAGGGAATCCTTAAGAAAACGGACCTGGTGGAATATTCGAGACCGAGGGCCGGCGGCATTATCGCCATTACGGTCGATGAAAATGACGAACTCATCGATGTCAAGCAGACTGTCGGCGATCAGGATATATTTCTGGGGACGAGGAAGGGAATGGCGATCCGCTTCAAGGAATCAGATGTCCGCGATATGGGGAGAATCGCCCGGGGCGTGATCGGCATCCGCATGGATAAGGATGATGAGATTGTCGGGATGGAGATTCTGAGCAACGGGAATTCCATTTTGACTATTTCCGAGAAGGGTTTCGGAAAGAGAACGGAAATAAATGAGTACCGCCTCCAGGCCCGCGGCGGACGCGGAATCATGAATATCAAGACGGCCCCGAAAGTCGGCTTTGTATCCGGCATCAGGCAGGTTACAGGGGATGAGGATGTCATGCTGATCAGCAATACCGGAAATATCATCCGCATGCGTGTGGACGAGATCCCCGTGCATCACCGGGTTACTCAGGGAGTCCGGCTGATCGAACTGGCGGAAGGGGAAAAGGTCGTGGGCTTTGCCCGCACTGAGAGAGCCAGCGAAAACAGGGAAGATGATCTCGATGCGGAAGAGGCCGCGGAAGACGGTTTATAATGAAATTCTACAAGATCATCGACCACACGGCGGACATGCGGATCGAGGTATCCGGCCGCTCGGAAAAAGAGCTCTTTGCAAACGCCGCGGCGGCGATTTTCGACCTGCTTTGCGATCCGGAACAGGTGAAGGTCAGGATGACGCGGACACTCATTGTCGCCGGTATGGACCGCGTGGACCTGCTGATCAATTTTTTGCGGGAAGTCCTCTATCTTTTCAACGGTGAGAATCTGCTCATTAAAAAATTCTCGGTCACTATCCTGAACGGAAACAGCATAACTGCGGAAGCGAGAGGAGAGCCTTTCGATCCCGGACGGCACGCAATCAAAATGGAAATCAAGGCCGTTACATATCATCAGGCCGAGATAAAAAAAACAAGAGAGGGCTGGAGGGCGAGGGTCATCTTCGATGTCTGAAATCAAGCTCGAGAAAATGGATGAATACCGGTGGAAAGTCCCTGTCCATGGAGGCATGCGCGTACCCGGCATAATATATTCAAGTGAAAAACTCTTGAAGGAAATGGGCAAGGACGAGAGCCCCCGGCAAGTGGCGAATGTCGCTCATTTGCCGGGCATCGTAAAGTTCTCGCTGGCCATGCCGGACATGCACTGGGGGTATGGATTTCCAATTGGCGGAGTCGCGGCCTTTGATCCGGCACAAGGGGTCATCTCCCCGGGAGGAGTGGGATACGATATCAACTGCGGCTGCCGGCTTATCACGACGAAATTGCAACTCGCGGATATCAGAGACAGGCTTCAGGACCTCCTTACAGGACTATTCCGGGATATACCTTCCGGTGTCGGTTCCACTGGAGTCCTGAAATTATCCGTCAAGGAGGAAAAAAAGGTTCTCCTGGAAGGCGCGAAATGGGCGGTGGAGAACGGGTACGGAACCGCCATGGACATGGAGACCACGGAAGACCGCGGGAGGATGGAAGGAGCCGATCCGGAAAAAGTGAGCAGCCGCGCCCTGGAAAGGGGTCGCGAACAGCTCGGGACTCTGGGTTCGGGGAACCATTTCCTTGAACTGGAGGTTGTGGAGGAGATCTTCGACGCGGAAGCGGCTTCAGTATTCGGACTGGAAATAGGGCAAATCAATGTAATGATCCATTCCGGCTCGCGCGGCCTGGGATATCAAATCTGCGATGATTATTTGGCCAGGATGGTGAAGCACGTACAGCAAATCGGGCTGAACCTGCCCGACAGGCAGCTCGCCTGTGCCTACATCGGGTCAGACGAGGGAAAGGACTATTTCGCGGCCATGTCCTGCGCGGCCAATTACGCCTGGGCGAACCGGCAGATGCTGATGCACTGGACGAGGGAATCTTTCGAAAGGACCCTGCGCAGGAGCCCGCGCGATCTGGAGATGCGTCTTCTCTACGATGTATGTCATAATATCGCCAAGTTCGAGGAATTTCCGGTGAACGGAAAGAAAATGAAACTGTGTGTCCACAGGAAAGGAGCGACAAGATCTTTCCCCCCGGGACACCCCGCGCTTCCGGAAGTGTACAGGAAAACAGGCCAACCAGTATTGATACCGGGAGATATGGGTACGGGGTCATACGTCATGTCGGGCACTGAAAAAGCCTTCCGGGAGACCTTTGGAAGTACATGCCACGGCGCAGGGCGGGTCATGAGCCGCGCCGAGGCGACGAGGGTCAGCAAGGGAAGGTCGATAAGAAAGGAGATGGCCGAACGAGGCGTCCTCGTAATATCAGCCGGCAAAGCGACCCTTCAGGAAGAAATTCCCGAGGCCTATAAAAACATCGATGAAGTGGTCCATGTAGTCCACGAAGCCGGCCTTTCCCGGAAAGTCGCAAGGCTGCGGGCCATAGGGTGCATCAAGGGATGACTGCCTTTATCCATCCTGCCGCCGAGAGGGCGGTCAGGTTGGATATCGTCCCGGGCAAATAGCAGTCATTAGCCTGGAGTTTGAAGCCGGTATTTAAGAACGGCATCGGGCTTCGGGCATCAGGATCAGGAAAAAAACAGGCTGACGGCTAAAGCCGAAGGATTCCTTTAGCCATCAGCCTCGCGCTTTCTAGTACAGGTCCGTCAATTCCCCCCTCATAACGGTTACTGCCTGTCCGCCGAGGTAAATGCGGTCTCCAGCAAGCTGAACACGGATAATCCCGCCTCGTGCCGATGCCTGATACGCAATCAATTCATTTTTCCCAAGCCGCCTCCCCCAGAAGGGTCCGAGACAGCAGTGGGCCGAACCGGTGACCGGATCCTCGCTCACTCCCACCCGTGGAGCGAAGAATCGGGATACGAAATCGAATTCATGAGTGTCGGCGCGGCTGGTTACGATGACCCCCCTGGCCGGGATGGCCCCAAGGCGCCGGAAATCCGGCTTGATTGCACGGACGCTTTTTTCTGACTCGACCTCGACCAGGTAATCGAAACGATTTTTCCCCACATATTTAGGTTTGATGCCCAGTGCTTTTGCCAGTTCTTTAGGTTCGGCCGCTTCCTCGTCGGGCTCCGCCGGGAAATTCATTCTTATCCAGTCGCCATCGCGTTCGGCGGTTAAAAGACCGCTACGGGTATGAAAGAGGGCCTGCTCGTTTTTTTTGAGCATGCCGGTTTCCCATAAAACATGAGCGGCCGCCAGGGTGGCGTGTCCGCAAAGGTCTACCTCCACAGCGGGAGTGAACCAGCGAAGGCTGAACCCGTCTTCCTGCATGCGCAGGAAAGCCGTCTCAGAAAGGTTCATCTCCCGAGCAACGTCCTGCATCCAGCGCTCGCTCCTTCGTTTGGGCAGAATGCAGACCCCGGCCGGGTTGCCTGTAAAGGGTTTTGAAGTGAATGCATCCACCTGAAAAATTTCCAATCCCATTCTTAATCTCGACTTATGAAATAGGTTCCCAATAAAGTTATTTTCGGGGGGGGAGAGTTTTACACTATTTTATCCGATTAGCCAAGAAATAATAGTCCCACATGCACAAGGACCGGCAATCCCCCGAAAACCGAACTATTCAGCGAATAAATGTCACCTTTTCCCGGATATCTTTTCTTTTGGTTTTGAACGGCTCACCGGCGGGCCTGCCAATGCAGATAAGCGCAAGGGGAACTTTCTCCTTCGGAATGCCCAGAATTTCCCGCATGGCATTCTGGTCGAACAGTGTATACCAGAGGCTTCCCAATCCCAGTGCATGGGCTGCGAGCAGAATATTCTGGATTGCGGCCGCGCATGCATGCTGATAGGACAGGCCCCCTTTCTCGAGGAAAAGGTCCGCTCCGCTCTTTTGGGGATCACCGATCACGGCAATAAGGACCGGGACTTCCATCAGAAATCCTACCTGGTACGAATCCAGCCATTTCCAGCCACTCCGCTCATAGAGCACCTTTTTGCACCTCAAGGACTCTTCGAATATCTTTTTTTTGACGCCGTCGCCGGCAATGACAACAAATTCCCACGGCTGATTGTTGGCAGGCGACGGGGCCTGAGTGCCCGCTTCGATGAGTTTTATAATCGTATCCTCATCGACGGGATCGGGAAGATAATTCCGGCAGCTCCATCTCTCATTGATCGCTTTAAAAAGATCCATGTTCGCCTCCTCTTCTTTTTTGAAATTCAGAATCAATCGCACAGTCTGTTTAAAAGCCTGTCCCCTCGCTCTATACGGAATGCTTGATCCAAGGCCCTTATCGAAATTTCAAGCACGAACTTACATCCCTTTATATAAAAATCCCAATGCTCAAAAAGCCTTGGAATTTTTACAGGATCGCGTTTATATACCTTACTATCTCGTCCCTGGAAAGGACTCCAACCAGTTGTCTCACCACGGAGCCGTTTTTAAAAAGCAGAATTGTAGGGACGCCCTTGATATCGAATTGCGAGGTGATGACGCCGCTTCTGTCCGTGTCCACCCTGACGACTTTGACCCGGCCCGCGTAATCGGATGCGATCCCGTCGATGACAGGCGCAAGCTGACGGCAGTATGGGCATCGCGGCGACAAAAAAGCCGCGAGAACAGGCCCTGCATGATGAATAACCTCTTCCACGAATGTTCGGTCCGAAACATCGACAGGACGGACTGTGCCGGCGCGAATTTCCAGAGGCCTGTGGCAGTTTCCACACAATGGTCTATTGTGCAGCCGGTCTTTCGGGACCCGATTTTTCCTCCCGCAAAAGCGGCACTGAACAATGATGCCGTCCTCCATGCATCCACCCTCCGGTTTTCCGGATAACGCGGTACGAAGACTATACTTTAATAAGCCCCGCCAATCAAGCAAGCATTAACCGGCTGCTTTTTCATGCATGATTCCTCAATTGCAGCTCTATCGGATGCGGGTTCAGATAGAACTGCTCCTTAAGATAAGGCTGGTCGTATTTGTAAGCATAATGTCGCAGCAGCGTCAGGGGTACCACCAGCGGACAACGTCCCCGGCGGTAAAGATCGACGATCTCGAAAAGCTCTTTTTCCTCCTCTGACGGGAGCTGCTTTTTGAAGAATCCCGTCGCATGCTGAAGCACATTGTAATTCTTTCTGGTTGTAGCATTCAGCAACACGGCTTCCATCAGCAGGCCCTGATAACGGCCGTATAATTCCTCCGGGGGCAGGCCGGTGCCCTGCGCGATCAGGCGATCCATCAGACGGACATGCCTTTCACTGTGGGCCAGAATAAGCAGCTTGTGTCGGGTATGGAAATCGACGAGGTCTTGCAGACGCTTCCTTTCCGCCAGGGTCCGGCGCCACCTTTTCATCGTAAAGATCCTTTCGATGAAGTTTTCCCTGACAGCAGGGTTATGGAGGCGGCCCTCGTCTTCAACCGGCAGGAGGGGAAAACGGGTCATGAAAACCCCCGCGAATATTCCGGCGCCTTTCTTTACCGGTTTGCCGTTTTCATCATAAACCCTGACTCCCCTCATACCGCTGCTCGGTGAATGGCTCTTGAAAATAAAACCGCTGAGGTCTTCTCTTTCCAATTCCCGAACGCGTTTTTCCGCCCACTTGCACATTCTTCCCGTGTAGTCACGGTTTGTCTTCGAGGTGATCAGCCGGGGAGATGCGGGATCTCCGTGGAGTCGCATGGATTCGCGCGGGACGCCCAGGCCCATCTCCACTTCGGGGCAGACCGGGATGAATTCGACAAACCGTCCCATGGTATCCGTGAGAAAAGAATCAAGCTTATGCCCGCCGTCATAACGGACCTTTTTCCCCAGCAGGCAGGCGCTGATACCGAGTCTGATCTTGTCCATATTGTTCACTGCCCGGACAATTTAACACAATCCGCGGGTTTTGCAATCCGTCGCCGGGGTTTTTCCATTGAAACGAATTACATCATATGTAACGATACTATTCAACCCGTTTATCGCGTCGGTCCCGGAAACAACATCTCTTCCACGGTCTGAGTGATGCTTGATCTATCCGTCGTTATCCGTCACTTTGCATATCCGGGTCTGTTTGCTTTGCTTATCCTCGGAGGAATCGGATTGCCTTTTCCCGAGGAGGCTGCCCTGATGCTGGGAGGGTTTTTCATATCGCAGAATTTCATGGAGCCTATCGCCACTTTTCTCGTCGCCTACCCGGCTATGCTCGCCGCGGATTACCTGCTCTACTCACTGGGGAAAAGATATGGAAGGAGGCTCGTCGAATCGGCGTGGTTCCGGAGAATAGCTTCCCCGGACAAGATATCGAGACTGGAGGAGAGATTTCTTGAATCAGGCAGTCTGCTGGTCTTTTTTGGAAGATTCTCGTCATTGATCAGAGTTCAGATATTCCTGGCGGCCGGCATATCCAGGGTCCCGGCTTTCAAGTTCATCCTCGCGGATGCGGCTTCCGCCCTGATAACGGCCCCGATCCTGATCGGAATCGGTTATGCGGCGGGAAACAGTTACGCTGTTCTTCGGCACGATATCACACGGATTGAGCATATCTCTATTTTCCTTGCAGTGGTCATTGTGTTCGGCTGGATACTGGTCAAGTATTTCAGATCCTGGATCGGCCGTTCCTAACGTATAGCGGCGTGCTTTGTATCCAGCATCCTGCCGATAGCCTCCTGCGAAACCGGCCTTTGAAAAAGAATCCGGGTAATTCCATTTTCTCCCCCTTTTCCTGATCTCGTTCAGCAGTTGGTGGAATTTAGGCAAGAATGCGCCCCTGTTCAACCGCCTTGTCGGAAAAGCAGGATCGTCATTTGCTGAACCAGGTGGACCATTTTTCCTGAAAATGCGGAGATAGTACCTATCTGCCGAATTCCTTCTGTTCAGCCACCAGGGGCGGCGGCGAGGGCCGTCATGAGAACGAAAACCCCGAATTTCATCCTTTTCACGACTGTCTCCTTCTCATTCCGTTTTGTTGAAATATCCGAGAATTCCCGGAGTTCTTTTTATTTTTTATTCCAGAATCTGAAGAGAGCGCAATAAGGATAAACCGTACAAAGCCTTTCGAAATTCCTGAAAAGGTTTTAAGAGATTGGATTAGCTGAGGGTGCTCCCGGCTGAGGCGTCCCCCACCGGCGCGGGAAGAAATAGGCCATGGTCAGGGACAGGACGCCGCCGAAGCCGATGAGGACAGCCAGAGCGTTCATGATCCACCCCAGGGCAGGGATGAATCCGATCAGGCCTAAAACGACAACGCCCCACAAGGTTTCCCAGGCCGTCGATATCTGCCGTTTTTTCAAGGAGGACGCAAACTTCCTTCCAATCAGGCGGGCGGACCCGACATATCCGAGTAGAAAGCCGATAGAGACCAGGACGGCCTCGACAGGAATCAGCACAATGCCGATAAGGGAGATAACGAGCAATATTCCCACTGGTACGATCAGCAAGATGCCGGCAAGGCCCGATAACGCCGATTGCACCGGGGCTGTTTCCACCTTGAGGGAAACGGATGCGGTTATCCCGGGAAAGAAGGCCGTAATCAGGAGAGCCAGTGCCACAAACCCCAGGAAAGACAGAATCGACCAGAGGCCGAAAAGCGGGAAGGATCCTGCCCAACCGCCCCCCAGGGTCTCCATCAGCGCACGGGTGCCGGGAATACTTAACTCCTTCATGGATCCCTGGACCATTGCGCCCTCGCTTTTTTCAATGGTGCCTCCGATGGACAACACATTCCGGCCGACAATGGCCTTGTTGGTCAGGTATACCGAGCCGCCGATCGCCGTTACGTCCCGCTGTACCGGACCATCCACTGTGATGTCCCCGCCGATGGTCACGGCATCGCGCACATCCATATCCTCCTCAATCATCAGATCGCTTCCGAACTTTATGATATCCTGGCTTTCATTAACCGCCGGTCGGCCTGCGGCCGGCGCAAGCAAGAAAATCAAGACGATCAGGAGGCAGACTTTACGGTATGGATGATACATAATCAATGGCTCTGAATATTTGAAAGAAGTATAGGAAAGACGGTCGGGGCAAGTCAAGCAAAAGCAGGCGTGGATCCAGAGTTTTTGAAAACTCCAACCTGGAATTCCGGACTCTGAACCTGAGGACAAAGCCGGGTCGAAAAGATTTTTGCCGGGTACGACTCTGCCTTGAAAATTTCTTTAAATCGTATTGAACGTTTCTTTCACCCCGTATCTTTACTGAATCGTTCGCCCACGCAGAGATGCATCTATATTGAATGATAAACGTCGTTAATACAACATGTTATGAATATGGCCCGGTCCTGGAAAAATCTGGCACGATAATTTCATAAATACAGTTTGAAAAGAGAAAAACTCGGAATCATAAGAAATTTCAAAGGAGGAACAAACTATGAAAAGAACATTATCAACCCTGCTGGTTGCCGGTTTTGTCGTCCTGTCGACAGGGACGTTTGCATTCGCTGAATACACTGCGGCAGGTGTCGGCAACTTCCCTTATTTCCATCTGGGCGCCCTGGTGATAGGCGGACTGATCATTGTCTCGCTGAAAAATAAATATCAGAAACTATACATGAGTGAGGCCATGGGAGCTTTCGCCCTCTATACCGTCCTGATCGCCCTTTTCACGGCACCTGTAGTCAATCTTATTAAAGGGCTGATCGGTTGAGCATCTCCGCTACCTAATTTAAAAGCCCCCTTTCCGGGGGTTTTTTTTGGTCGGCGGAAGAATTCGAAAACTCCGACTGGATTTTTTTCTTGAAAATTCAAAGAAGAATCCTCTATCCTGAAACTGAATTTCTCTTTCAGGATCATCTCCTGTAATGTGCTTGGAAAAATCCGGCGTAAAAGGAGACGCAATCCATGACAACTCGAGCCGCAGAAGAAATTTCAGTACAAAAGGGAGACGCCCTGATCGTAGTGGACATGCAGAACTGTTTTCTTCCCGGCGGCGTCCTCGGTGTTTCCAGCGGAGATGAGGTTATCGGCCCTCTGAACCGTCTGATCAGAATCTTTCAGGAAAAGAATCTTCCCGTCTTTTTTTCACGCGACTGGCATCCTGCAAATCACTGCTCTTTTCATGAGAGAGGCGGTCCCTGGCCTCCGCACTGCGTGCAGAATACGGAGGGAGCCGAGTTTTCCCCTGCGCTGGCCATACCGGCGGGGGCAATTGTCTTCTCGAAGGGAACTGATCCGGATATGGAGGAATATTCGGCATGGCTCGCGCGGGATAATGCCGGGAGGAGCCTTCGCGATCACGTTCTGGGAAACAAGATCGAGAGATTGTTCGTAGGAGGCCTGGCAACCGATTACTGCGTCCTCAACACGGTAAAGGATGCCCTCCGGGAAGGCCACCGGACATATATTTTGACGGATGCTGTTCGGGCGGTCAATGTGAATCCGGGTGATGCGGAAAGGGCCTTCAAGGAGATGACGGCCGCCGGGGGAGTATTAATCACCAGCAAAACAGTCCGGGCATAATCCTTATTATCATGAGTACATCGATATCCCCGCTTTTGACGGATCTCTATCAACTAACGATGCTGCAAAGCTATCTCTCCGAAGAGATGCATGAGAGGGCGGCATTCGAATTTTTCATCAGAAAGCTCCCGCAGAGGAGGGGATTTCTCCTGGCGTCTGGCCTTGACTCTGTTCTTTCCTTTCTGGAGACTCTCCGTTTTTCCGAAGACGATCTGAAGTATATCGAGAAAACAGGGCGCTTTTCTTCAAAGCTGGTGGACTATCTGGCGGACTTTCGTTTCAGCGGCGATGTCCATGCAATGCCCGAGGGCACTGTTTTTTTTGAAAATGAACCCGTCATCAGGGTCGAGGCGCCCATTGCGGAAGCCCAGCTTGTCGAGACGCGCCTGATCAACCTTCTGCATTTCCAGATACTCATTGCCAGCAAAGCGGCGCGATGCGTTCTTGCAGCCAAAGGCAGGGCGATTCTCGTCGATTTCGGCCTGCGGAGAGCGCATGGAGCAGAGGCGGGGATACTGGCGGCCAGAGCCTCTTATATGGCGGGTTTTGACGGCACCTCGACGGTTCTTGCGGAGCCGCTCTTCGGCATACCTGTATTCGGGACCATGGCGCATTCCTTCGTCGAGGCCTACAACAGCGAAAAAGATTCCTTTCTCGGTTTCGCCCGTTCAAACCCGGGAAACACGACTCTCCTGATAGACACCTATGATACAAGGAACGGGGCGCGTATCGCCGTTGACGCTGCAAAGGAACTGGCAAAAGAGGGTATAAAGGTCCGCGCCGTACGCCTGGACAGTGGAGATCTTCTTGAACTGGCGCAAGATACCAGGCGGATTCTGGATGCAGGCGGATGTAAAGACATCCAGATTTTTGCCAGCGGCAATATAGACGAGGATACTATTTCAGATCTTCTGTCGCGGGGGGCTCCGATCAACGGATTTGGTGTGGGGACAAAGATGGATACATCGGCAGACGCTCCCTACCTCGACAGCGCTTACAAACTCATGGAATATGCCGGCAGACCTCGGTTCAAAAAGTCGGAGGGGAAAGCGACCCTGCCGGGCCGTAAACAGGTGTTCCGTATATACGAAGACGGGAACATGGTACGGGATAAAATCACCATCGAGGGAGATCGGCTGGAAGGCACGCCCCTGCTCGTGAAAGTCATGGAAAAAGGTCGGCGTATTCCAGCAGAGTGCGATTTGAAGAAGATACGCGAGTTCGCGGGAGCGCAGATGAAATCCCTGCCCGAGCATCTACGCAGGCTCGCGACAATCCCGGCCTATCCTGTTGAGATTTCGGCGGCGCTGTCCGATCTGCAGGAGTCCATGGAGGGGATATTCAGTCGGCGCTGACGGCAAATCCCCTGGCCGAAGAAGTAACTCTATTATCTATTTTCTTTTACAGCATCTCTTTATTGCTCTGTTCCACAGCCCGATCGATTTCCGCCTTAAGCTGGTCCGGCAGCCCGGGGATGTCCACGCTCAAAAAACCGCGAACGATGGTGGAAGTTGCTTCATCTTCTCTCAGGCCGCGCGACATGAGATATAGAATCTCTTCCTGTGCAATTTTCCCGACAGCGGCCTCGTGAGACATTTCCACCCCGTCGACCTTCCCCTGGAGTTCGGGAATGGCGTGGATGATGCCGCCTTTGTGAATCAGCCCCCTGCATTCGAGATGGGCCCGGATTCCAGGAACCGTTCCGATGAGGTCTCCTCTTGAAATAATGGTACCGCCGTTGCTGATCGCGCGGGCGATAATTTCGGCGCGGGTCTCTTCGGCCGCGAGCAGGATTCGTCCACCCACATCCAGTTCAGCACCGGGGCTCCCCACGAGCAGACTGTAAAACCGCGATACAGCCCCTTTACCTACAAGGTGTGTTGTCGGGTACATCTGCAGGGATTTGACGGGTTTCATGCAGATGTAGTTGTTCAGGAAAAGCCCTCCCTCCTCCACCATGCCCACCGACCTCGGACGGACCATCATTTCTTCCGCCCAGTGATGGATCATAGTGAAACTCAGCTTTGCGTTCTTCTTGACAAAAAATTCCGAAATGCCGACGTGGAGCCCTCGCTTCAGATGGGGCGAAGTGGCGCAGCCCGTTATGACGTGAAGCTCCGATCCTTCTTCCGCAATGATCAGGTTGTGGACGTACTGGCTGATATTCTCTTTGTCTAGATAGAGGCAGGCCTGGACAGGATAAATGATCTTGCTGCCCGGCAGCGCCCTGATGACATAACCGTCGTGAAGATTCAACTGCGCGCCCGCCGTATACTTATCGGCGTCGACGGAAGCCAGTTTCCAATAATACTCTTTAACCCAGCCGCATTCTTTCAAAGCCCTTTTAATAGGCAGGACCTCAACCCCTTCCTGCCGGGAGCGGGCGTGCAGCACCGCCGTATCTTTCTGAATGTAAGTTCCCGAGCGGCCCGACTCCGAGGCATCCACCCCCGCCTGAATCATTCTTTTGCGGTCTTCCTCGGGCAACTTCGACAGATCCTGAATATAATCATGCGGCACGGGTTCCGTTGTGAAAGTGGACAGGTCTATATCCGGACCCAAAGCTGCTTTCTTGTCCCTGGCCTTTGCAGCTTTTTCATCTATGTCGCGCATCGCACACACTCCTCGTAACCGATCCTTTTTATGCACTGAAATATTTCCTGGGGATTGCTTTTACACGATAGCACACCTTCGTACAGAACCTGGCCCTTATCCGCCGTTACATAATCCAGAATGAAACCCGTGTGCGTAATTATAAGACCCATTTTCGTCCTGTCCTGGCGAATCCGCTTTTGGGTTTTATCCGGATAAATGTGAAAATCTCTCTGCAGCAAGGCGCTGATCGCATTTCCGATCAGAGATATATTCTCCAGATCCACGCCGGATTCGGGCTCGTCGAAGAGCAACAGGTCCGGATCCTGCGCCATGAGCTGCAACAGTTCGGAGCGCTTGATCTCCCCGCCCGAGAAACCGGCGTTGATGTCACGGTCGAGAAATTCCGTGAAGTTTACCCTGGATGCCAGTGCCTCCGGGTTGATCCCGTCGTGGGCGCAGATCTGCAGCATCTGGCGGGTCTTTAATCCGTGAATCGTGGGAGGGCGTTGATAGGACATCCCGATGCCCATTCTCGCCCGTTCGTTCACCGGCATGTGCGTGATATCCGTTCCCTTGAAACAGATCCTGCCTCCAGTGACCTTATACTGGGGGTAACCCATGATTGTCATCAGGAGGGTCGTCTTACCCGATCCGTTCGGCCCGAACAATATGTGCGTTTCGCCCGGGCGAATTTCCAGATCAATATGTTTCAGAATCTCCTTTTCGCCCAGTTTGACTTGCAAATTCTCTATCTTGAGCATCTCCTCCTCCTTGTGAGCTTTTAACCATGTGGTTCAAACCCACTCAGATAGTTTTTACCATAAACGGAGTGAAAATCCAGACAAAATTGGCCGGATCAACGGGATCACCCGCTGCTACAGCCCCAGAAACAGTGCAAGCCGGTGAGCAAGCCAGCCGCCCGTGTAGGAAATAACCAGCATGGTAAAAACGGCGCCAAGGAACCACTTCCAGTTCTCCATTTCCTGTTTCATGGCGGCGATTGTGGCCGCACAGGGAACAAACAACATCAATATGGCCAGAAAAGCCAGGGCGGAAGCGGGATTCATGACTTGGGGCAGGACAGTCCGTATACCTTCTTCGCCGACGCCGTAAAGGACACCCAGTACGGCTATGGAATTTTCTTTCGCGATCAGGCTGGACAAAAGAGCGACAATCATTTTCCAGTCGAGTCCGACCGGCCTTCCCACAGGCTCGAGCCAGCGTCCGATATATCCGAGAATGCTGGTTTCCGTATTGCCGCCCGGCAGGTTGGCCAGCAACCAGATGATGACGGAAACCGCAAGAATGATGGTCCCGGCTCTTTTCACAAAGGCGATGGTTCTCGTCCATACGACGAATCCGATCGTCTTCGGATCGGGCCGATGGTAAAGCGGCAGTTCCATAATGAAAGGCACGGCCTCGTCCTTCAGGGCCAGCCTGCTGATGAGAATCCCCAAAATTCCGAGGACCAGGATATTCAGGGCAAGCAGAGACCAGGAGACAATGACGGCTCTTTCCGCGAAAACCGCGGCTGTGACAAGGGTGAGAACAGCAAGACGGGCCGTACAGGGGATGAACGGAGTGAGGAGTATGGTGAGGAGTCTCGCTTTTTTCGATTCAATGATCCTGGCGCCAAGAATCGCGGGAACATTGCATCCGAACCCAAGGCACATGGGAATGAAGCTCTTTCCATGCAGTCCGATCAAGTGCATGAACCTGTCCATCACGAAAGCAGCCCTTGCCATGTAGCCGATGTCTTCCAGAAAGGCCATGGAGGCAAAGAAAATTATGAGTATGGGCAGAAAGGTCAGTACTGAACCGGCGCCGCCGATGATTCCGTTTATTATAAATCCCTTCACCCAGTAAGGTGCGGGAGCAAGGATAGGCTCGATCAATCCGGAAAGGGCTTGCATCAGGGCATCGAGGCGCTTCTGGATGGGAAAGCCGATTTTGTAGGTCAGGGAAAAAACAACTGCGAGTACTCCAAGGAGAACCGGGATTCCAAAAACAGGACGGGTGAGGGCGTGATCGATCCGGTCGGTAATGAGAACTTGTCCCCTTTTGAACCGGAGAATGGACGCCCTTGCAGCGGTTTCGATCCAGGTATAGCGGCCGTCGACCACGGCATGATGGGAATCCTCGTGCTTCATCAGCTCTGATTGGATTTCAGACCAGACATCGGAAGGCAGTATCTGCTCCAGCTTTTTTGATATCTCCGGATCTCCTTCCATAAGCTTCACAACGATCCATCTGGCTGCATAAGATTCCGGCACGTATTTTTCCGTCAATTCAAGCAATTTCAGGAACACAGCCTGATGGCCCCCGGATACATCGGGCAGTTTCGGATGATAATCCAGCTTGCCTTCCGCCATCATTACGATCTCCCGGACAAGTTCCCGCAGGCCGACATTGCGCTTGGCAACCATCGGGACAACCGGTATCCCGAGCGACTTCCTGAGTTTCTGAATATCAACATGGATGCCCTGGGCTTCGGCCGCATCGATCATGTTGACGGCCACGATCACCGGAGGGCCCAGGAGAAGCAATTCGGTAAGGAGGTAAAGGCTCCGCTCAAGAGCGGCCGCGTTGACGATGAGGATGATAATGTCAGGAAACTCATGGATAATGAAATCGCGCGCAATCTTTTCTTCTTCCGAAAAGGCCGTCAGGCTGTATGTCCCTGGAAGGTCCACAATCCTGATCTCGTAATCTCCGGAGATATGGACGCCCTCTTTCTTCTCCACGGTCTTGCCGGGCCAGTTTCCCACGTGCTGCGAAAGACCTGTCAGAATATTGAATACGGTCGATTTGCCGACATTGGGCTGGCCGGCGAGGGCCGCACATATAACCCTTGCGGCTCTGGCCGGTACGGCTTCCTCCACGGCAGGTTCTACCCTCCCCACCAGTATTTTGTCCGCCTCACCCCTCCCAATCGCCACTCTTGTTTCGGAAACGAGCAAAATCACGAGTCCGCCGCTGTTGCGAAGAACCCTGACGCGGGTACCGATTGTTATACCCATACCGGCCAGCCTGCTTTGCAGTCTCCTGCCGGCCTCAATTGCGTGGACGACGGCTTCATCGTTTTCTTTCAACTCCGTAACCGCCTGTATCGGTTGACTGCGCATTAGACTTCTTTATGGTTCGATACTTTTAAAAAGTTTGCGAATTTCATCTCGCTCAGATTGCCTATCCTGCTTCCGTCCATCCTCTAAGCTAAGCCGCCTCCGGATCAATTTTCCCCGATTCCATGTACTTGAAGCTCGTGCCCATGCCTGCTGAATGGCACTAAGCCGCAGTCTTAACGAGGTAAAAACCGGAGGCTTCCCTCGACGTATTGCCTGATGAGAATTATTTCAATATACCAAAAATGGGTGGCCCTCGGATTTCAGCCATATTATGAAAGCGGACTTTCAAAGTCAATGCGTTTTTCCTTTGTTTTCAGGAAATTGGGAGCACAGAGGAGAGCGCTGCGGATAAGGGATAAGGACTATTTATTCTTCTCAAAAAAACCGACACGGAGGCCTGATCAGCAGACCCGCCGTTCTCCCGGCGGAAAGGTCTTTATTTCAGAAGTATTTTTGGATATATAAACAGCCTGAAAAACGCGCTGTAGATTGTTGAAAAACAACTGTTTTACAAGCGGTTCAACAATATAATATAAGGGCGCGGGGCTAAAGGAAGAATCGATCAGTATATCCTGCTCTTTCGCCTTGAGCCCATCGCCTGCCGAAAATAGTTCGGAGTCCAGCATCTCTGAAAAACACTAAACTCGAAACTCCAACTCTGAACCTGGGCGGCTTGGAGGGGACAAAAAAGAACCAGACATCGGAGGAAGCCAGATGAAACGCTGTTTTTTCTTGTTAGCTGTTGCCCTTTTCCTCGGCGGGTGCGCTTCCGTCAGGGAATCGGAATTTTTCCAGCATGACACAATGTACCGGAGCTGGAGCCATTTATCGTTCAGTTGCATTCGATACCACCAGCCCGACATGGAGCTTGCGAATACCAGCCGGCAGGAGCAATGGTGGGGCATTCCCGTCTATTACGAGCGGGGCCGGGAAAAGAAGGTTACTCGCTAGAAATTGATGTAAAGAAAGCAAAATCCCCGGCCGTGGAGCACAGGAAAAATAGCGGCAAAGCTGGAATCCCCATATGGGCAATATGGTGAAGGCCCATAAAGTTCTGGAGAAGTTGCAGGCAGCCGAAAATCGAGTTTATGAATAATGAGCATAAAATTATCGTTTTTACGTTCGCAGCCCATTTCCTGTTCCATTTCTACGAGATCGTTTTCCCAGCCATGGCCGTCCCGTTGATGCTGTCTCTCAATATGAGCCTTGCAGAGGTGCTGCAACTCGGGTTTCTCATGTATCTGTTCTTCGGGCTCGCTTCGCTGCCCTGGGGCATTTTTGCCGACCGTTACGGGAACCGCTTAAGTCTTGTTATTTTTTTCATCGGAAGCAGTGTGGGGGCGATCTTCACCGGATTTTCCCATTCCAGCACGGCCATTATGCTGTCGCTTGCCGTCATCGGATTTTTTGCGAGCATTTACCATCCCGCGGGGATGGGGCTTATCTCGATCGGGGCCGCCAACCGGGGGATGGCGCTCGGAATCAACGGCATGGCGGGGAGCATAGGTCTCGCCACCGCCCCTTTCGCAGCGGGAATCCTGAACTGGCTGGTGGGATGGCGACTGGGTTATTTCCTGATAGGAGTATTCGGGATCATCTGGGGTATATGCATTTCCCTGGTCCGAATCGACGAGACACCGGTTCGAAACGAAAAAGAAGAAATCGAGAGGCTCTCCGGAGGCGGCCTGAAGAATTTCCTGATCCTCTGTCTTATCGTAACCCTGGGAGGACTGGCTTATCGCATCAATATCGTGGTCCTGCCCGCTTATCTCGAATTCAAGGCGGGATTTCTGGGGCAGATCTTTCAGAATATCGGCTTTTCCCGGATGGAAGGGCTCACAACAGTAGCAGCCACCTTCCTGACATCGCTAGTCTATATAGTGGGCATCTTCGGCCAGCTTACGGGGGGCAGATTGGCGGATAAGCATGACCTTCGTCGGCTCTACTTGGGATTCAATGCCGTGAGTCTCCCGTTCGTCGTCCTGATGGCGGTTGCAAGCGGACATCTGCTGGTCCTCGGCGCCGCCCTGTATGTCTTTTTCGCCATAGGCATACAGCCGATTGAAAACAGCCTTATCGCAAAACTTACCCCAGGACACAGGAGAAGCACCGGCTACGGGATTACTTCCATCCTGATCTTCGGGGTGGGCTCTCTGGCGATCTATGCCATCGGCTGGATAAAGGGAACCTGGAATCTGGAGGCGGTGTATCTTTTTTCGGGTTTGCTGATCACACTAATTCTGGCGTGCATCTTCTGGCTGAACGCATCCCTCAAGGAAAAGGAGTGCAGAAACTGAAAGCCGCATGCCGCATCTCACTTTTCAATCGTCCGCACCGCATCCAGGCGCTTGAGGAACGATCCACCCCGTGTGTCTTTCCCAAGTGTGAGGTCCGTCACCACAATTCTGTTGACGACATTCACGACCTCTTTCTTTTTCAGTCTGCTTCTGTATCCCCACATGCCGTGGATCGCGTAAGGAGATCCGTCCACGGAACCCAAAAAGAGCATTATATGCCCTCTCATCCCGAGGAGCGTAATCCCCCCAATAGCCCTGCTGTTAAGGATATCCACGCGCTGTTCAACAGGGGTCTCGGGGCCGAACCGGGCAAGCGGCTTTCCTGTGCGGGACTGGAATGCGGAATTCCGCGGGAGAGCTATTCCGACGGTGGCGAAAACCCCGCGAAGCAGGCTAGAACAATCCTGCTCCCCATTCATATCCCCCCAGCCGTAGGGATCGTTGAGGAATTCGAATGCCTGGATGATAATGTTGCGGGGCGTATAAAGAAGATAACCCCGGTGGATGTCCTTGTTTCGGACATAGCCGGATGTGAAGACGCAGTTCCCCTCGGCGGTCCGTAAGGGTATCAGGATTTCAGACGTCTCTTCGGATTGCTTTTTGAGGGGGAATTTCGCGCCCATTCGCGCGCGGTCATGATATTTCCTCATTTCGGGATCGAGATATATATCCGCCTTGGGAGAAGTGATTACAGCGAATTCCGGATCGGTGATATATTTCCTCAATTCATCCAAAGAGCAGAACGCAATGCTTCCGCCTTCAATCCAGCCCTCGCCGTACGGCGCGACGGCGTAATGCCACTTCCCGTCCGCACTTGTATGGAGGACGGAAAGAGGCGTTCCCATATCTATGGCGCTGTTCTGGAGTCGATCAAAGTCTCTGTTGGACCGCGCCATGTAAAGCCCGGCAACCGTGGGAAGTCCGCGCTGATCGGCATATTTCACGGCGAAGCCGAATCTTGCCCTGATTTCGAAGGGGATGGAAGCGAGATTCATGTTCTCGCGCAGATCCTGCATCAGGGCCGCGGATACCCGCGAGCCGTCCGCGCGGTAAAGTCTTTTATCTGATAACGAAACAATGTCCCTTTCGAGGGCTGAGCGGACCTTTTTCCCGGAAAGAAACTGGGGATGAGTGCTCAGATCGTACGAAATTTTCAGTTCGTTGATAACCGATGCATTGAATTCACGGATCGCGTTCTGATCCATGATGATCCGATCCGGAAAAGAATGGCGGCTTATCCAGAAGCCGGCTGTATTCATTTCGGCTCTGGTTCCCGGTATCAGTGCGGGTGCAATGACATAGGAGCTTGAAACCAGCCGCCCCTGGCGGCTTTTGGCCGGCAGAGGAATGGGATACATGAGAACCGCTGCTGCGGCAAGAAGGAAAAAGAGCTCTATTGCCCGCTTTTTCTTTTTAACTTGATGGAGGATATCTGTTTCCATGGCAGCCCACTTAGCAGAATTCTTCCTGTAATTCAACCCATCCCTGATGAGATCCGGGCAATGAAATCCCTCTCGCCCTTTAAATCGGGAATTCCAGTGGAGACCTGATCTGAATCAGCGCGGCATTCGTTTTTTGTTGCTTTAACGTCGATTTGCTATTAATTTTACCGGACATTCGCATAGGAGCGGAACGCATGCTGGAAATTGCAAAGAATATATTCTTCGTGCCGGGTGACAACAAATCCCGCTTCCCCTACTGCACCTGTCTATATATCAGAGGGAGAGACATGCGGATTTTGATCGACGCCGGTATGGGAAAGAAAGGCATGGATGCGTGCAGGAAAGAAGGCATAGATGTTCTGATACTGACGCACTGTCATTACGATCACCGAAGCAGCATCACTCAGATATTGGAAATACCTGTCTGGTGCCATGGAGAGGAGGTTCCTTATCTCGAAGACAGGGAACTGTATATCCGGGCAACAGGCATGTCGCGGAGCGGTCTGGATTTCACGCAGTTGTTGAAGAACCTTTCTTTTCCCAGGATACTTGTTCAGAAAAGACTCTCGGATGCCGAGAGAATTGATGCGGGGGGGGCGACAATGGAGGTGATTCATGCCCCCGGACATACTCCTGGACACATCGCCTTTTATTTTCCGGAACACGAATTACTGTTTTCGGCGGACGTGGCCCTTGATCCATTCGGTCCCTTTTACGGTAACGAATTTTCAGATATCGCCGATTTCATCGCATCCATTAGAAGGCTGAAGGCGCTACCGGTAAAGACGGTCCTGAGCAGTCATTGCGGACCGTTTACCGAGGGGCTGGAAAAAAGGTTCACGGATTACGAAAACATTATCTATAAAAGGGACCGCCTGGTGATGGACAGATTGAAGGAACCCCGTACGCTCAGTGATTTTTTCGACAGGAATATGCTTTACGCGAATTATCCCAGGCCCACGCGGGTTATGAAGTGGCTGGAACTGATCCACGTGGAAAAACATCTTGAGCGCCTGGTCAGTATGGGACTGATCGAAAAAAAAGGCGATATATTTTCCAGAGTCGGAGGATGGAGTTGAAGTGAAAAAAGGGCAGACGAGGGAAAATCCCGCTGTATGGCTCGAAAACATCATCAAGGCCTTTGTAAAAGAGTCTCCGTGGAATTCTTTGAAAAATGCGGACGGAGATCCAGCCTGGGAGGAGCCGTTGATCGGTTTTTCAAACGGGGCGGACCCTCTTTTCCGGTTCTTCAAAGAGGATATCGTGCCAGCCAG
>JBHGBI010000025.1:0-29319 GCA_041946925.1 Syntrophales bacterium
GAAGGCGCCGGCGCCTTCTCGTACGGCGAAAAGAACCAGCAGGGCGGAAAGTCCGGCAATAAGGGATTTCACGACCTTATTGCCCTCGATCTCATCAAACAGGTATTTAAGAATCAGGGGTTCGATCGCGTTGAGCCCGGCGACTGCGAAGGCCAGGATGAGTATTGCGCCTATGGAGATCCGATAGGTTTTTATAAAAACTGAAGTACGCTTGAACCTGGGGAAAAACTGGCTGAAAATCATGCTTAAAGAATATTCCGATCTGAAAACTCGGGTTCGCTCTTATCGTGCGCGGTGGAAGAAGTCAATAACAAAATGAGCTACAAACCTTACCCAGCTTGAGTTTGCGGGGTTTGTACCTCTGCGCGCCTCGTTATTTCAGATACTTCCGGAATCGTTTCCTGCTGAAAAATTTTTCCCAGAAACTCCGGAAGGTCGTCTGAAGAACTGCTGCCCTGGAGTCACTCTGCAGAGCGATGAGGCTCTCCGGCAGGAAAAAAGGAGGGAAGACATGAGCATGCAGATATGTTTGAAGACGTGGAATATACAAAACCCCCGGCGGCCCTGAAAAAAGTGCCTAATCGCCCAAGTTCCCGAGATTTACTTTGCTGGGATAATTTGATAGTAAGGTGGGCTATAATAATAACGGAGAGTGCATAGATGGGTTTCAGGTGCGGCATAATAGGTCTTCCCAATGTCGGGAAATCCACCATATTCAACGCGCTCACCGCGGCGGGAGCTCAGGTCGCGAATTATCCATTCTGTACAATTGATCCGAATGTGGGTATAGTGCGCGTTCCGGATGAGCGGCTGGATAGGATCGCGAGCATCATCAATCCTCCCAAAAAAACATATACGTCGATGGAGTTTTTCGACATCGCGGGACTTGTGAAAGGGGCGAGCAAGGGTGAGGGGCTTGGGAATAAATTCCTGGGCCACATACGGGATGTGGAGGCGCTGGTTCATGTTGTAAGGTGCTTTGAAAATCCTGATGTAGTCCATGTGAGCGCAGATATAGATCCAGTCAGCGATATCGAGATCGTAAACACAGAATTGCTTCTGGCGGATATTGAGACAATTGAAAGAAGGATTGAGAAACTGCAGAGACAGGCCAGGGCCGGGGATAAATCGGCGACAAGGGAGATCGAGATCTGCCGGAGAGTAAAATCATCTGTAAACCGGGGAATACCTGCGAGGAATTTAAGCCTGGATCAGGAAGGGATGGATCTGATCAGGGTGATGGGACTCCTCACGTTCAAGAAAGTGGTCTATGCGGCCAACGTAAGCGAAAAAGAGCTGAGGGGAAACGGCGCCTGCCTGAAAAGAGTAGAGGATTATGCCGCGGCCGAGGGATCGAAATGCATAGCCATTTGCGGCGATCTCGAATCGGAGATAGCTGAACTTCCGGAAGAAGAGAGGAAGGCATTTCTCGAGGACATGGGGCTTGAGGAGTCTGGCCTGGAAAAGCTCGTCAAGGCGGGGTACGAGATACTTGACCTCATCACGTTCTATACTACAGCAGGTCCCGAGCTGCGTGCCTGGACGATAAAGAAGGGGACCAGGGCACCTGCCGCTGCGGGCAAGATTCACTCCGATATGGAAAGAGGATTTATCAGGGCGGAAGTTCTTCATTATGAGGATTTTATGAAATCAGGGGACCTGCAGAGGGCAAGGGAGAAGGGCCTCATACGTTCAGAGGGTAAAGATTATATCATTCAGGATGGAGATATTGTTTTGTTCAGATTCAACGTTTGAGTATTAGAGCTGATAAATTTCGATTTGTAAATTTCGGGAACAACTTAAAAAAGTACCACAGTTCAGGATTTGGGTTTTGGGACTTGAAATAAAAAGGCAGCCCGATTACCAGCGGACTGCCTTTCTTCTTTTATCTACTGCTTTTTTGTTTAGGCGGTATGCCTTGCGCACTGAAAGCCTTTGCCCAGTTCGCATCTTACGCAAGCGCCGGGAACATTTTCAGCCAGCGAGAGCTGGGATTCGCATTTTCCGCAGAGCCTTTCCTGGCCTCTTTTCATGGGCCCCTCGCACGGGGTTACGGACATCGGGCAGTACAGCGTGCACGAGCCGCAGTTTTTGCAGAACTCCGGCTTCACTCCGAACGGAAAATCCACGCGGCGGTTTTTCCCTCGTCCCAGGAACCCGATCGCATCCGCTCTCCAAATCTCCTTGCAGTAACGAACACAGCGGCCGCACTGGATACAGTTTTCGTTCCTGAACGGGTAGCGGACTTCCTTGACTCCGCAGCGGACGGCTATGTCCTGAACAGCCCTTGAATTAGGCGCCTGGGCCACCAGGAGTTCGGCGATATTGCGCCGCAGTTTTTTTACTTTTTCTGAATTGCTGAGGATCACCATGCCTTCCTGCACCGTGAGGGTACAGGAGGCCGTTACCTTGCCCCAGCCGTTTCTTACATGCTCCACGATACAAAGCCTGCATGCTCCCGTATCCGACAGGGTGGGGACGTGGCAAAGGTGTGGAATACAGATTCCGTGGTTCAAGGCCGCATCCAGGACACTGCTCCCCTTGGGGGCGCGTACCGGAACTCCGTCGATCGATAATGTCACATACTGCTGCATATCTCACCTCTTTAATTGACGGTAATGGCTTCGAATTTACATTCCGAAACGCATATGCCGCATTTCATGCATTCCTGCGGTTTTATGTAATGGGCCTTCTTTTTCTCACCTGTTATGGCCTCGTGTGGACATGCTTTCAGGCACAGGCCGCATCCGCTGCATTTTTCGGGGCGGATCGTGTAGTTTATAAGCGCCTTACATACGCCCGCGGGACATGATTTATGATTTACATGCGCTGCGTACTCTTCTTGGAAATATCTCAAGGTCGAGAGGACCGGGTTCGAGGCGGTCTTTCCCAGTCCGCATAAAGAGGTCTCGCTTACCGTTTCCGCCAGTTCCTTAAGAAGACTCAACTGCTCCGGGCGGCCGCGTCCTTCCGTTATATCCGTGACTATCTCGAGCATCCGGTCGACCCCGATCCGGCAGGGTACACATTTGCCGCAGGACTCGTCCTGGAGGAAACTGAGAAAATACTTAGCCACATCCACCATGCAGGTCCCCTCATCCATTACGACCATGCCCCCCGATCCCATCATGGAGCCTGCATCGGTAAGTGAATCGAAGTCGACGGGCTGATCGAATTTACTTACGGGAAGACAACCGCCGGAAGGGCCGCCGGTCTGAACGGCCTTTATCGCCTTGCCGTTTTTGGGCCCGCCGCCTATGTCGAATACGATAGAGCGAAGCGTTGTACCCATGGCAACCTCGACAAGCCCGGTATTCTTGACCTGTCCCGTCAGGGCAAAAATTTTCGTTCCCTTGCTCCCCTTCGTTCCTTTTGATGCGAACCAGCTGGAACCGTTCATGATAATGGAAGGCACATTGGCCCATGTCTCGACATTGTTCAGTACAGTCGGTTTGTTCCAGAGACCTTCCTTGACGGTGTGAACGTCCTTGGGACGGGGTTCCCCCACCTTACCCTCTATAGAAGCCATAAGGGCCGTGGATTCCCCGCAGACGAAAGCTCCTCCTCCGCGGGCTATTTCCACATCAAATGAAAAAGACGAGCCCAGAATATTTTCTCCAAGAAGGCCCATTTCTCTGGCCTGCTGCACTGCGATTCTGGCATGCTTTACAGCGAGCGGATATTCCTTGCGGACGTATATATAACCCTGGCTCGCACCTACAGCCCAAGCTCCGATCATCATCCCCTCCAGCACCAGGTGCGGGTTTGCTTCAAGGAGACATCGGTCCATGTAAGCGCCCGGATCCCCTTCGTCGGCATTGCAGATAACATATTTCTCATCTCCCGGAACTTCCCTTGCTTCCGCCCATTTGCGGCCGGTGGGAAAACCTGCGCCGCCGCGCCCCCGCAAGCCAGCGGCGCTTATTTCGGATATTACTGTTTCAGGATCGATTTCCGACAAAGCCCTTTCTATCGCCGAATAACCCCCAATGGCTATATAGTCCTCGATAGAACAGGGATCTACTTTTTTGCTGTAAGAGAGCAGAAACCGGTCCTGAGAACTGTAGAAAGGTATGTCTTCTTCTTTGGCGACCTTTAAACCGGATACCGGGTCGGTATAGAGGAGCTCTTCAATAATTTCGCCCTTTATTACTGTTTTTTCAACGATGGCTGCAGCGTCTTCCGGCGAAACGTGACAGTAAAAGAGGTTTCCAGGCTCGAATACCATTATAGGACCCTGCTCACAGAATCCGTGGCAGCCTGTTGACCGCACCAGAATATCCTTGTCCAGCCCCTGCCTGGCGATTTCTTTTCTTATTGCTGCTATTACTTCGGGTGATTTTGATGCTTGGCAGCCGGTGCCGCCGCAGATGACGATCGTTGACCGAAAATTTCTGTTTTTTTCCTGAAGCTCTCTTTGCAGCGCCTTTAGCTCACCGGATTTTCTGAGTCTTGGCATTTGCAGCCTCCTCCTTCCTGGTCCCCCTCGATTTTTCGATTATTTTCCGAAGCTTTCCGGGGGTGACATGATGATTGTAAGACCCGTTCTGGACAACAACAGGTCCGAGCGCGCACGCTCCTACACAGTTCACGCATTCAACCGTAAAAAGTCCGTCCTTTGTCGTTTCTCCGGGTTTGATCTTGAGCTGTCCTTTGACCTGGTCGATCAGGAGATTGGAGCCCCTTACGTGGCAGGCAGTGCCTGTACAGATCGTAATCACGTTTTTGCCTCTCGGCTGGAGTGAGAATGCCTTGTAGAAACTGGCCACACGGAGGACCTCAATGACAGGAACTCCCAGTTCTTTCGCCACTGTTTTCATGGCCTCCTCGGAAATATAACCATGGGTCTCCTGCACATCCTGCAGGACTTCTATCAATTGATGCGGCTGGCTTCGCCGCCCTTTAAGGATGGGATCAAGCGTGCTCATATTCAATCAGGACCTCCATCTTTGTTATTTTATGTTGCTTTATTACTAAGTGCTTGATATGTGTAAATACAATTAGAATACATATAGAATACCTATGTTAAATAGGCATTGAGTTGTTATTTTTCTGCATACATAGTGCCTATAGAATATAGGCACTGGAGGTTGTTTTCTCATGCCCGACATGCCTCTGAAATCCCTGAAGAGAGATCTCCCGGAATTATTCAACCCCAAGGAATGGCTGTCTTTTCTCTGGCGGATACCGCAATACGGCGGAATGGATCCCGAGAAGATCGAGATAGCCCTTCGGGAGAGGATAAAAGAATTGAACTGTTTGTATGGAATAGCCCGTCTGGCAGAACGCTACTACAATTCCATGGATGATTTTCTGAGATGTCTGGTTGATTTTCTGCCTTTGTCATGGCAGTTTCCGGAGATAGCCTGCGCGAGGATCGTATTCGAGGAAAAGACATACAAGAGCAAAGAATTCAAGGTGACCAGATGGCGTCAGGCGTCGCGGATATTGACTTACAACGAACCCGTAGGAGAAGTGGCGATATTTTACCTCGAAGAGAAGCCCGCCTGTGACGAGGGGCCTTTTTTGAAAGAAGAGAGGGTCCTGCTGGATGAAGTTGCTCAGAGGATCGGCTCTATCGCCGTTCGAATTGCCGCTGAGAGGGAATTGCAGGAAATCAACAAGCAGTTAAGTCTGGAGAGAACGGCGCTGCAGGAGGCGAATGCAGCCCTGCGAACGGTCCTTGCCAAGTTTGAAGAGGAAAAACAACGCATATATAAAGACATGCAGATGAACATCGAGAAGATAATCATGCCCATTCTGCATACACTTGCGCTTGAATTGCCGAAAAGCCAGCGGACATATATAGATATACTCAGGACCAATCTGGAAGAGATCACATCCCCTTTCATCAGCAGGGCAGTGAAACATTTTCAAAGCCTTACGCCGACGGAAGTAAATGTATGCAACATGATTCGCAACGGATTGAGGACCAAGGAAATCGCCCGACTCCGGGGTGTTTCGGCGGCGACTGTACACAGACAACGTGAAAATATCCGCAGGAAATTGAAGATTACGAACAGTGATATTAACTTAACGACATATCTTCAGTCGCTCATGTAAATATAACGTCATGATGGAAACCAAGAAAAGGGGAGCCCCAAAGCTCCCCTTTTTACCGTGCGGTATGTAGTATCCCTGTTACTTCAGTATCTTCATCGCGTCTTTAAGATAAGCGTCCATTACATAAGGTAATCCGGATACTTTTGCGGCGTCTTCTGTCAGAGCCATGACATCTTTGCGGCTAACCGTAGACAGGTTGAAATTCCTGCTCCCCGCCATCAACTGCTGCAATCCTGTCCTGAATTTCTGGCTGTAGGTGTATATGCCGATAGCGCCCATCGGAATATTGCTCATCTCGTTTCCGTATTTCTTTTTGAGCTCCTCGTAACAGACGAATATTTCTTCCACGCTCTGGCCGTATCTTGACACTGTCTTCGGAAGATCCTTGTTCTTGAGCCACTCGCCGATATTCTTCCCGACAAATCCGGGGATCATCAGAGCCCTGCCCATACAGACCGCCTTCACATAAGGGCTTCCCATCGCCAGGGCCTTGAATACGCCGTCTTCGCTCGAGAATCCGCCGGCCAGCGCTATATCCGGGACCCGGATGCCCTTCTTTTTGAGCACCTCACAGAACTTATGGGTGAGCGAATGAAGGTAGAATGACGGGATCCCCCATTCCGACATCATTGGCCACGGGCTCATTCCTGTTCCGCCCGGGGCTCCGTCTATCGTAAGGAGGTCGATCTTTGCCTCGGAGCAGAATCTCAAGGCCATTGCCAGCTCCACGGCTGAGTAGGCGCCGGTCTTCAGGGTGATCCTTTTGAATCCCACCTTCCGGAGCCTCTGGACCTCTTTCAGAAAACCCTCCCTAGTGACAAATCCCAGACGGGAATGTCTTTCGAATTCCTTGATCGCGCCGTCCTTGAAGGCGGCTTGTATCTCCGGGAGAGTCGGATCCGGAAGGACTATATATCCCCGCTTCTTCAGTTCAAGCGCTCTTTCGAGAGTCTTGACCTTGATCTCGCCGCCGATATTCTTGGCGCCCTGACCCCACTTGAGCTCGATTGTCTCAAGTTTGTGCTTGTTCAGGACGTACTCGGCGACACCGAACCTGGTGTCCTCGACATTCATTTGCACCAGTATTTCGCCGTACCCCTCATGATATCTCTTATACAACTCTATACGGCGGTCCATTTCAGGAGATTTTACGATCTTTCCCTTGCCGTCGAGTTCGAGTCCCGGGTCAATGCCGCAGACATTTTCGCCGCAGACAATCGTGATTCCGGATATCGCCGCGCCGACTGCAAAATGCTCCCAGTTCTTTCTTGCGATTTCCGTGGAGCCGAGTGCCCCCGTAAAGATCGGCACCCGCATTTTTACTTTTCTGCTCCATCCGTATTCGGTTTCCGTATTGACGGCGGGGAAAACGGCGGTATCCGGTCCCGGCTCCACTCCCTTTGGCAGGCCCTTGGCGCCGACTGCATAACCCTGAATACTCAGGTGGGAGTAATCCACGGGATAGTTCTTATCCGCTCCGGCGGTCATTTCACCGAAGCCTATCGGATAGAGGACCTCGCGACCCCTGAAAGAAGATAACCAGATTTCACATCCTCCCCGGCACCCATCCACGCATCGCGTGCATATACCGGACATGGGAGCAACATTTTTCGAGCGATTAAAGGTTCCTGTGGCCTCATTTGCATTGGGTTGTCTGAGATTCATCTATTTCCTCCTAAGATGTTAAATTTATTTCGTCTATTTTTGGAAAATAGCGAAAAAGCATCAGCAGGATCAGAGACCTGCATTTTTCAGCTCTGAAAACCTGACCAATTTCTTGTATTCCATGACAGAGGACATGGCCCGGTTCTCCACCTCAATCCCCGCTTCCTGGACACAGCAGACAGGATTCAGCCCTCCCAAAAGAATTACCCCCACCTTGTTCACATCCACCGGTATCTGGCAAATCGGTTCACTCACTTCTCCCACGGAGAGTACGCCCCCGATACCGGCTTCGTTCAGGCTTGACAGCGTGTTCTGGAGCAGGGTACGGCAGAGGGCGGGCACTTCGCGGAAGTTCGACAGGATTTTCCCTTCGCCTGTCTCCACTACCTTCCCGACGGATGTCATTTTTGCCCTTATGAACGCTTCGGAGGGGTCGAGGGACGAGCCTGAATAGTAGATCAGTTCGACAAAGCGCAGGGGTTTTCTGTCTCTCACTTGCAGTATCCCGCCGAATTTCGAATCCATGGGGACGCCTTTTTTAAGAAGTACACCGTTGATAATAATGCTGCAGACCGTCGCGAGGCCCATCATTCCCTCCGGGACCGTCACATCGCCCAGGCGGCCGCCCGAAGGGGCCACGGCCACAAGGTTGCTCACGGCAAGCCCGGCGTCGAAGGCGGGCCTCATGATAGATAATGCTTTTCGGAATCGCTCTCGTGGAATGAGGGAAATGTTAACCGGAACCAGACCCTCGCGCAGAACCGGGTCGAAGGTCGTGCGGAAAGCCAGTATTTCAATACGAGAAATAGCAAGCCCCAGTTTGTCGCGGACCATAGCATTGTCCAGTTCCTCGATACCTTTCCTACTGATCAGCCTTCCGTCACGCCTGCCCGCAAGCCGCGTCAAACCCCTTTCATCCATCAATTTGAGATGATAGCGGACGGCCCTTTCGCTCAATTTCACTCCCGTTTCATACATGCGCCTGGCAATAAGGCGGGCGCCGATCGGCCCGCTGCTGTCGCGCAGGATTTTCAGGATCAAAAGGATCTTTCTTTCGATCTTTTCGGAGGGGAAAAATAATGCTTCCATGTGGGTAAACGGTAACTTATTGCCTACGGCACCTAACATTAACCACTGTTTCTGTCAATACAAATTTGAAATTTTTAATAGAGAAAAAAACACAAAATTGTTAAAAATTCATTCAATCGAATCGAAAGCTGCCGGAGGCGAATAAAAATACGTTTCCCTATTTTGAGATTGAATTTTTTTTGCCGCGATTCCATAATGTGCCGGTCCAAGGAGGGCTCAATTGACCAGGATTTCTTTCGGTAAAAAAGGCGGGCGTATCCGCACATTCGTCGTCAGGGACAGGAAATTGCAGAATAAGTCCGCCGAAGAGGCAGTCAAAGATATAAAAGAAGGAAGCAGGCGGCCACCCGGCGGGGATTACCGAGAAAGGTCCCTCGCCATTCATGGACTGATCTGCGCTCGCTGCGCCAGGGAATTCGACTCCTCGAACAGGCATCTCTTGACGGTCCACCATAAAGATGGAAATCATCATAATAATCCGCCGGATGGGAGCAATTGGGAAAATCTTTGCGTATACTGCCATGAGGACGCCCACAGCCGTGGACTTTTAGGAGATTACCTTGAAGGAGGGGACGGCGGACGAGGATCGAGTATCGTTTATGAGAGTGAAGAAGAGAAAGGAGGTATCGGCGGGCTCGGGCGGAAATTGAAGGATGCGTTCAAGCGCAAAAAACAGGGCGGAAATGATATCTGAAACGGCGGTGCTATCCGGCTGTACTTTATTTTTGTTGATGGAAAACATCGAATATGTTAATAAATCGCAATTTGGAAAGATGAACGGCCCTCCTCGATTGAGAATAGAATTCAGTTGAGGAATGTCGGGGTTACGTCAGGAAATGAGTATCTATTAAATGGAAGGAGGTAAGGTTCAGTGAACGTAATTGCACAAGGAGTCGGCAAGATCTTCACAGATCCGGATGCGGATAAGGCGAGGGCCTTTTTCCGGAAAAAAAGTCGTAAAATGGTAAGTAAAGTGATGACCGTTAAAGAGGCCGTGGAAAAATTCGTTCATGACGGAGAATACCTGTGCATCGGCGGGTTCGGCGCCAACAGGATCCCCGCTGCCGTATGCCACGAAATAGTGAGACAGGGAAGAAAGAACATGGGTTTTGCGGGGCACACGTCGACCCACGATTTTCAGATTCTCTGCGCCGGAGAGGTATTCAATAAACTGGATATCGCTTATATTGTCGGCCTTGAGGCTCGTGGTCTGTCTCCGAACGCCAGGAGGTATATGGAAAGCGGGAAAGTTGAGGTTTCGGAGTGGACGAATTACAGTTTGTCCGTTCGCTTTAAGGCGGCAGCGGCGGGAGTATCATTTTATCCCTCAAGAAACATCATGGGAACCGATACTTTCAAAATGAGCGGGGCGAAGATTATCGAGTGCCCCTTTACCGGAACAAAATACGCGGCCATGCCGGCTATCTACCCCGATGTATCGGCCATTCATGTCCATGAGGCGGATATTTACGGGAACTGCCGTGTAAGAGGCATCACTGTTTCCGATTTCGATGTGGCGAGGGCATCAAAGCACTTGATAATAACCTGTGAACGGCTGATCTCGAATGAAGAGATCCGCAGAGATCCCAGCTACACGGTAATTCCCTTCTGGTGTGTCGACGCTGTATGCGAAGTCCCGTTTGGAAGCTATCCCGGCAACATGTACGGAGAATATTTCTCCGATGAGGAACATCTGAGGGAATGGCTCAAGGTGGAAGAAGATCCCGAAGAGTTCAAGAAATTCCTGGACAAGAACATTTACAGTTGCAAGGACCATTTCGAATATATCGAGAAAAACGGCGGCATGCACAAAATGCAGATGCTGCGACAGAAAGAATTGATGTTCATAGGCGCCAGGGCATAGGAAGGAGGACAGAAAACATGGCAGATTACAATGTAATGGAATTGATGATATGCACGGCAGCAAGAGAACTGGAAGACGGGGCGTCTATTGTTGTCGGAACCGGAGCCCCGAATGCGGCGGCGATGCTTGCCCAGAAAACAACAGCCCCCAATCTCGTGATCATGTTCGAGGCGGGTGGGGCTGTCCCCCTGATTCCTGAAATGCCCATTTCCGTCGGTGACTCCAGGACGACCTGGAAAGCGCTTATGGCGAGCGGAATGTGCGAGATCATGGAGACGTGCTGCAGGGGCATGGTGGACTACACCTTCCTTGGAGGAGCCCAAATAGATATGTACGGCAATCTGAATTCAACTCGCATAGGTGCCGACCACCAGAAACCGAAAGTCCGTTTCCCCGGCAGCGGCGGCGCGAACGATCTGGCATCCTTCTGCTGGAGAATGATCGTAATGACTCCTCAGGATTCAAAGAGGTTTGTTGAAAAAGTGCAGTTCATTACGACCCCTGGATGGCTTGAAGGCGGTGATTCCAGGGCAAAATCGGGTCTTCCCGTTGGTGCCGGTCCTTACAAGATCATCACGAATATGGCGGTCATGGACTTTGAGCCGCAATCAAAGAGGATGAGAATAATAGCGATCAATCCAGGTTATTCCGAGAAGACTGTTCAGGAAAACTGCGGGTTCGAGCTTCTCAAGGCAAAAAAGATTGTGGAGAATAAACCGCCGACAAAGCATGAATTGCAGATTTTGAGGGAGCAGATCGACCCCTACCGTTACGTGATCGGAAGGTAGGTCTCTAGTAAGAATAGAGAGAGCCATGGAGGGCCATGGCTCTCTTTTTTTTCAAACTATAGGCTTAAAGGCAAGGAGAAAGAGGATTCTTCAGCAAACTCAGAACAAACAGCTCAGGATGACAGTTCGGTTTTTTTAAGAAATCATCCCCTCCAGGGCTTCCAAAAAACTCCGGACTCAGGATTATCTTATAATCCGAAGATTATCCCTGTTCACTACCAGCTTGTCCCCCACAGATGTGCCGCAGAAGACACATGTGTAATCGTATTTATCCCCGTTTTGCAGAACCAGCAGTAGCCTCTTCCTGACGGGCACCGCTCTTTTGCATTTCGGGCAATAGAGTTCCGTTGCCTCAAGATTTTTAAAAGCCGATCTCTTCATGCTCAATCATCCCTTTCAGGAATGGTTTTTACGCTTGCCAGCCAGATCGCGGGTTCGCTGTCCGAGGGAGCTCTGTAATCGCCCCGCGGTGAAAGTGAACCGCCGGATCCGATTTTGGGACCATTCGGGATACAAGATCTCTTGTATTGCGTGGTTTTGAAAAAGCGGAAAAGGAATTCCTCGAGCCAGTGCTTGATCTCTCCGATGGTATACCGGTTCCTCTTGTGCTCAGGTATGTCGGGCCACGTACCGGTGTTCTTGTCCCTCCACGCGCAATAGGCCATGAAACCTATCTTGGTCGGAAGATACCCGAACCGGACCGTGTAGAAAGTAAAAAAATCGAGCAGCTCGTAAGGGCCGATGACGGATTCCGTTTTCTGAAGGTTGCCGTCCCGGTAAGGCACCAGTTCCGGGCTGATTTCTGTCTCCAGAATATCGCGAAGTATTCGGGATGTGTTTTCATCGAATATCACGGAATCGGCGACCCACCTGATCAGATATTGGATCAGTGTCTTGGGGACGCTCACGTTGACATTGTAATGAGACATGTGGTCGCCTACTCCGTAAGTGCACCAGCCCAGAGCGAGTTCACTCAAGTCGCCGGTCCCCACAACCAGGCCGTTTCTCAGATTGGCGATCCTGAACAGATGCGAGGTCCTTTCCCCTGCCTGGACGTTTTCAAAGGCGATATCGTAAACTTCTTTCCCTTCCGCGAACGGATGGCCGATATCCCTGAACATTTGCATGCAGGCCGGTCGTATATCTATTTCATTGGCTTCCACTCCGAGGGCTTCCATCAGGGAGACGGCGTTCATGTACGTTTTGTCGGTTGTCGCAAAACCAGGCATTGTATAGGCCTTGACATTGGATCTCGGCCGCCCGATGAGGTCCATCGTTCTCGCGGACACGATTAATGCGTGAGTGGAATCGAGCCCCCCCGAAACTCCGACCACTACATTCTCGATTCCGGACGATTGCAGCCTCTTAGCTAGTCCTTGTACCTGGATATTGTATGCTTCATAGCAGCGCTGGTCGCGCTTAGCCGTTTCGGAAGGTATATATGGAAACCTCGCGAATTCGCGCGCGGGCAGAAGACGGCCGCCCGGGATATCCACGGTAACCGGAATCTTGCGGAAACTCGAGACTCTGTCCCGGTGCGTCCTGGCATTCTGTCCGAAACTGGTCAGCCGCATTCTGTCCTGGGCGAGGCGGTCGAGATCGATATCCGCATAGATGATTTGCGGCTCAATGGAGAATCTGCGCGATTCTGATACCAGGTTCCCGTTTTCGTATATCATCGCCTGTCCGTCCCATGCTAGGTCAGTCGTCGACTCGCCGGGACCGGCGGCGACATATAAATAGGCGCATACGCACCTGGCCGACTGGTTGGATGCAAGACTGTGACGGTATTCGGACTTGCCGATGGTGATGTTGGAGGCCGAGAGATTTCCCACTACCGTGGCTCCAGCCATGGACGCGAAGCTGGACGGCGGCACGGGGACCCATACATCCTCGCAGATTTCGATATAAATATTGAAATTTTCTATATTTCTGACATTGAATATCAAATCCGGCCCGAATGGGATCTGTTCCTGGCTGCACAGGTCGATAACCTTTGATATCGCTTCTTCAGAGCCGCGGAACTGGCGTCCTTCGTAAAATTCCCTGTAATTCGGGACGTAGGTTTTGACGGCAGCTCCGAGTATCTTTCCGCGGTAGATGACGACTCCGCAGTTGAAAAGAAGAGAATCCACTTGAAGAGGCGCGCCGACAACCATGATAAGATTCAGGTTCCGTGATTCATTGATAAGATTTTCGAGACCCTTTCTGACGCCCGACAAAAGAGTATCCTGGTGAAAAAGATCTTCGTTGGAATATGCGGAAAGTCCGAGTTCCGGGAATATGGCCAGAATGGCTGCATTTTTTTCGGCCTCTGCCGCCTGTTGTATGATCTGGGCGGCATTGAAAGAGATATCGGCGACCCTGACCCGCGGGAGGCAGACGGCGGCCCTGATGAATCCGTGCGAATAGAGATTGAAAAAATCCTTGGTCATTATACCTTTTTCAGCCCCTGGCTTCTCCGCTCTCGCCCCAAGGCGACGGAAGGGCGGTTATTTTATTGAATCTTCCCAGAATGTTGAATTTTTTACAGTATCCACCTCGTTTTGTCAAGCGAACGGGCGGGACATGAACTTGACAGTTTATATGAATCATCCCTTCCTCTTATTGCTTTTCGAGTACAAAATATTCATGGCAATCGCGGTCTCCCTGGGGATCCCGCTCGGAATACAGGGATTTCAGGCCGCATTCGTCCAGGATGTATTTGAACTCGCCGGGTGCAAACGAGGTCATGGTGATGACATTTCTTGCATAATCGTCGCATTTCTGCCTGTATTTGTCCGAGCCGTCGAAATATCTCACCTGTATGATGGCTTTTCCGCCCTTTTTCATCAATTTCCGGATGACGGCAAGAACCCTCCGGGTATAATCCTTTGATGGAAAATGTTGAAAAACTGCGAGGGAGAGAATGAAATCAACGGAGTCCGCCGCGATTTTTTCCAACACCGATTCGGGATATTCTGATTTAAATAATATTTTTCTGAAATTCCGGAAACCGTAATTCTTCATCTGTCTTTCGCATTCATCAAGAGTCGCCTGGGCTATATCAACGCCGTACACGCTCCGGAAGCGGTCGCAGAGGGCTCTTACATTGGCGCCGCCGCCGCAGCCCCATTCGAGAGCGGTCTTGAGGTGGAGCTCATCGAGGAAATCCCTGCCCCCGTATTCCAGAAGATAGGCAAGAATCAACCGGAAATTCGATTCACCGTATTGCAGCCATCTCTGGTGGTTCCATCTGCCGGCTCCGGCCCAATGCGAGTAGTCCTGTACTCTATCATCATATCTGCTCATATTCCAGAACATGCCCGCATCCTCTTCCAGCGATCTGCTGCGGCCGGCCGCAAAAAAGCCACTGACCGCGCTTATCGGCTTTCTCAAAAAGTGCGCAATCCGATTTAAAATATACAGGAGTCGCTCCAAATTGCTGATCCGGACTTCGATATTCATCTTTCATATAGCATAAGTCAGGGATTTCTCAAATCCAGCGATGCCGCCAGTGGAGCGTCGCAAAAATATTTCTTAACGCTAACATAGTATTATCCCGTCATCCACTATCGCTGCATTCGGGGATTGGGAATTTTTTCTCAGAAAACTCTTGTGCATGGGAACCGATTTGCCTTGACAGAGGGTGATTTTATTCCCTATAAGATTCGCATTGTGTTCATAAGAGCAGGCTGCAGGTGCCCGGCTTATGGTTATGTGGCTAAAGGCGCAAGGCTAAAAGCAATGTTCAAACCTTTCGTCACTTGCCTTTTGCCCTTAGCCTATCACAGGGAAACCATTTCACATGCCCGGACAAATACTTCAGAAATTCCGTTATCCGCTTCACCTGAAAGACATGCGCCTGTGGATGGCCACCTTACGGGACATCATTTCCGATGCAGCAAAAAATTACCAGATAAACGGAGATGCGAACCAGGCCGCGGCGATCAGCCTTTACACTATTCTTTCAGCGATACCTTTCTTTATCCTGACCTTGTGGGCTGCTGGCATTGTATTCGGCTCCAATCCCGATATGGAAAGCGAACTGGCCCGAATGATCCAGGAAATCCATCCTTATTTTTCGGGAGAGCTGCTGAATCAACTGGGACGGATTGAGCAAAAGAAGCAGGTACTGGGCTGGGTCGGAATGATTACTCTGATCTGGTCGTCCTCATTGATTTTCAACTGCGTCGAGACATCATTCGACCTTATATTCAGGACCAGAGAGAGCAGAAACTATTTTGTCTCTAAATTGCTTGCCATTGCCATGATTCCCATGGGATGGTCTGTCGGCTTGATCAGCGTCGCGTTCACCTACATCGCGACCATCGTAAAAAGATATCCGCTGGTGGCGGAAGCGGGCTGGCTGGCGATGGCGCTCGTTCACGGAATCCTTTTCACGTATGTAATCCCCTATCTGGTTATGGTCGTTTTCTTTACGGTCATATACAAGGTGATTCCCGTGGGGAAAGTGACGTGGGGGAATGCCCTGGCCGGCGGCGCTATTTTTTCCGCTCTGATGGAGGTCGCAAAGCATATTTTCACCTGGTACGTATCCAATTATACCAGTTACGATGTGATTTACGGCTCCCTGCAGACGGTGGTCATCCTCGTCATATGGGTATTTTACCTGGCCCTGATACTTCTGTTCTGCGCCGAGCTGATCTCGTCCTATCAGAGACGAAGTCTCATTCTGATCGAGAAGGCGTTCCAGCGGGCGCGAAAGGGGGAGCTTGTCAGAGATGAACGGCTGTTCCGTAAATTCGGAAGAGTGTACCGCAGCGGAGAGTGCATTTTCAAGGAAGGGGACAGGGGCAGGGAAATGTATTACATACTGCTGGGGAAAGTTTCCGTGGAGAAGGGATCGGGGCAGTTCAAGAAAATCCTCGCCGAAATGGGTCCCGGCCAATATTTCGGAGAAATAGCGGCTCTGATCGATGCGCCGCGGACCGCTACAGTGAAGGCGGTAACCGACAGCGAGATCGCTGTCATTGATGCGGCCATCTTCCATAATCTGCTCAATCGCAGTGAAGATGTTTCGTATATCATGCTTCAGGAGTTTTCCCGCAGGATCAAGAATACCAATGAGAAACTTGAAGGGCTGACGCGGGATTGGATCAGGCTGATATCTATCCTTTATTTTTTCAGGAAGTGGCCTCTCGGAGGACACCGGGACCCGGTCGCGGATCTGGCAAATTATACGGGAAAGGATCGCGTCGACATCGAGATGATCCTGAAAGATCTGGATGAGCGGGGGGTCATCAGGTATGAAGATGGTCAGGTTTGTGAATTCCACGGCGATCGTGTCTGGAGCGTCCTGGGAGGCGAGACGACTCTGCCTGCCGCCTGATGAAAAAATGGCATGAAATTTGTTTCTTTTGAAACGTAGTTCATGTCAGAGGGAACTTTCTATGAAAGTCTGTATTTCCGGCAAGGGCGGAATAAAGGCTGATCGTCTTCTCGAGGATACAAGAAGCGATTACGAAAAGGGCGGTTCATTCAAGAAGCTTCTGGAACATGCCCTGGCGAAACCGCCTGCTGAAAACGACGCAACCTCTTTAAATCAGGAGAAATTACTGCAACTCCTGCAAATGATCAGGGTGCAGATGAACAATCGCCTGATCCAGGCGACAACGGGCGAAGGCACGCAACACCGGAACTCCGGCGACGCCGTTCTCCTGCGATTGTTTTCCTTGTATGAGAATGCGATTCAAGAGAAGCCCCATCCAGTGTCAAATATCCATGCATCCTATCAGAAATCCGGCAGGACAGCCGGTGTATCGGGCGGGTTCGATGTCTTGATCGAAAAGGCGGCGAGAAGGTTCGATGTCGATCCCGGACTTATAAGAGCGGTTATAGAAACAGAAAGCAATTTCAATCCAGGCGCGACTTCCTCCAAAGGAGCCATCGGTCTCATGCAGCTCATGCCCGATACCGCCAGGGAACTGGGGGTGAAAGACGCCTATGATCCAGAAGAGAATATCATGGCCGGTACCCGGTATCTCAAGTCGCTCCTGAACAGGTACCATGGAGATACGGAACTGGCGCTGGCAGCATATAACTGGGGCATGGGGAATCTCGAAAAGAGCACCGGCAGATTTCCGAGGGAAACTCTGGATTATATTGCACGTGTAAATGAGCGCCTTCGTAATAGAGTGTAACCGGCTTCCATTGTCTGCGTTCAGCTTATATCTTTCTTCGGTACGCGATGCGGATCAATTCTACAGCATTGCGGAATGAAGATCGCCTGACGTAATTCTTTTTATTATCTCTCTTTTTTGTTATAAATTAAAGATCATGGCGAAGCCAGGGACTCAAGGCGGTGAAAAACAGTTCCGGGTTCAGAGTCCCGAATCCAGAGTGCAACAGGAACTCTGTTTCTGAGGTCCGGTAAAAATGCCTTATTATTTTTCAGCCGCAGACATTGAATATATCGACACCCAGGGAGTGAGTGTCAATCAGGTCGAAACGCAGATCAGAATTTTTGAGAAGGGGACGTTTTTTTACCGCCTGAACCGTCCATGTACTATAAACGACGGTATAATGGTTGTGCCTGGAAGCGAAAGGGAAGAGCTGATCCGGATTTATGACCGTGAAGCCGACAAGGGGCGGATGCTGAAATTTGTTCCAGCCTCCGGTGCCGCAAGCCGCATGTTCCAGGAATGGAGCCGCTACCATAACAGGGGGAACTGTGATGAGCATGCCGGTTTCAAAGACAGATTTCTGAAGAGCCTTCCTCAATATGCTTTTTACCCTGACCTGGAAGAAACGATGCATCGGAAGCGGGTCGACCTCGATGAATTCATCAAGAGGGGGAAATGCGCTGAGATTCTGGAATTCATTCTTACTCCGAGGGGACTCAATTATTCCAATCTTCCCAAGGCCCTTCTGAAATTTCATAAATATCCTGACGGAAACCGCACGCCTCTGGAGGAGCATCTTGTTGAGGCGGCCCTTTGCGTGCGCGACGCGAGGGGCATCTGCCGCCTTCATATCACCGTGTCACAGGAGCACAAGAGATTGCTAAAGCAATACCTGAAGCGGATTGTCAGGCACTACGAAGAAAAGTACGGCGTCCTGTTCGATATTCAGATTTCCGTCCAGGCTCTGTCCACCAATACAATAGCCGTTGACATGGAAAACGTGCCTTTCCGCAATCATAAGGGGAGATTCGTATTCAGGCCGGGTGGCCACGGAGCCCTCCTGGAAAATCTGAATTCCATCGACGGTGACATCATTCAAATCAAGAACATAGATAATGTGGCCCCGGACCCCCTGAAAATACCGGCGATCGTTTTCAAGAAGATACTGGGAGGGATTTTGATCAGGCTTCAGGACGCCATATTCGACCGCCTCAGGCGGCTTTCCTCCGGAAAAGCCGATTCTCGGGAAATGGACGAGATTGTCCGCTTCTGCAGGCAGGACCTCAATGTGATGTTCCCGGCGGGATTCCATGACGCAAGCGAAGAGGCAAAAAAGACGCTTATTATTCAAAAATTGAACCGGCCGCTTCGCGTTTGCGGAATGGTGAAAAACGAAGGTGAGCCTGGCGGAGGTCCTTTCTGGGTGGACGAGCCTGACGGGACTCAATCCATGCAGATTGTAGAGGAAGCCCAGGTGAACCTCGAATCGGAGCGGCAGAAAGAAATCTGGATGTCGGCAACCCATTTTAATCCGGTGGACCTGGTCTGCGGGGTCAGGAATGATCGAGGGGAGAAGTTCAACCTGCAGAATTACGTGGATCGCAGGGCTTTTTTTATCACGAAAAAATCGGTGGACGGACGTGAGATAAAGGCCCTTGAATACCCCGGACTCTGGAATGGCTCCATGGCGGACTGGAATACGGTATTTGTGGAAATACCGATAGATACGTTCAATCCCGTAAAGACAGTGGAGGATCTGCTGCGCAAGCAACACCAGGGATAGGTGCCCGACTGTTGAAAAAAACCGCAGGAGAATTCAGATCATAAAACCCTCGATTTTTTCCCTTTCGGCTGCTTTGACTTTAATAACCCCGGATTCACTTTCTGTCTTGAATTGAACGGTTGCTTCCATTTCGTCCGGTGCGTCGCAATAATGGGCGCAGACGGCCGCGGCTGTATCAATGGACGCCTGGTCACAACCGTGCGGGATAAGGACGAGGGGTCCCGGGAAGTCGCGAGCATTAAGGATGACGTCCCCCTTTTCGATCAGGTCCTGAATGGCCGAATTGTCCCTCCGGTTTTTGCCTACAATGATCTTGGTCTTTCCGTCGATTCGCAAATGTCGTCCGACTTTCAGAAGCTCAATATCTCTTTTTCCGAAATCCGGGGAATGCTCGAAAAGGTCCCTCAGCCTCCTGGAGAACATGGGATCCGTGAGGAGGCATCCTCCAGCGGGATTGCTGTAGCCCGAAATCCCGTAATACCGGGCCATCTCCATCTGGCGCTTTCTGCCTCTGCCACGGATATCCAGTAACCTGTTCCGGTCGATCATACCCTCCCTTTCAGGAAAAGTTTCCGGCAGGAGGCGCGCGCTCAGCGGCCTCAGGACATAATCGCCGAAGCCGGAGTTTTTGGCGACGATGTGAAGCGACTGTCTGGTCTGTGACATGGGTCTCTGGCCAAGGACTTCCCCCGTGAAAAGAAAATCCGCTCCAATTTCTTTCATCTTAATGCCGGCCGTACGAAGCATCAGCGTATGGCAGTCGATACACGGGTTCATATTGCGTCCGAAGCCGTAGCGCGGCGACCTCAGCATGGCAAGATGCTCGTCAGTGATATCAATAACCAGGTGGTCCAGACAGATGGCCTTCGCCGCGGCCTGCGCCTTGCGAGCCCCGAAGAACGGAGTTATGAATGTGATGCCCAGTACATCTATATTCTGCTCCCGGACGACTTGGACGGCAAGAATACTGTCCAGTCCACCCGAGAAAAGGGCTATCGCTCTTGCTCTCAATTTGCGATCCTGTCCGTGATTTATTGGATTTATTGAGGATTGCGATTTTACTTAAACCGGGGGGCAAAGTCAATTTGGATCGTTGCAAAAAAGGCCGGATACCCGGCCTTTTTTGCACAGTATATTTCGTGAATTATGGTTTATCTGCCGCTCTTGAAATCATCTCTCATCAGCTCTCTGGCGATGATCATTCTCCTGATTTCGGATGTACCGGCGCCGATCTCCCACAGTTTCTGATCCAGGAAGTGACGGGTTACCGCGTATTCCGTGCAGTAGCCGTATCCGCCGTGAATCTGGATGGCGTCGAGGCCAATCTTCGTGCCCATCTCGCCGCAGTAAAGAAGGGCAGCTGCAGCCATTCGGTCAAGGTCGGTTCCTTTCCCGCCCACTTTATTGTCCAGCGAGTCGCAGTAAGCGGCAGCGCTGTAAGCCATCCACTTGGAAGAGAGATATCCGGTGTACATATTGGCCAGTTTCTCCTGGATAGACTGGAAGGATGCGATGGGTTTCCCGAACTGAACTCTTTCCTTCGCATACTTGAGACTGAGCTCGAGACATGATCTCTGGGAGCCGAGTGTGCAGCCGCTCAGGGTTATTCTCTCGGTGCACAGGCCGCTCGTCAGTACAGCCACACCCTTGTTCAATCCGCCGATAAGATTCTCTTCCGGCAGTTCCATATCGTCAAAAGTGATCAACCCGGTGGGGGATGTCCTCATGCCCCATTTCTTGATCTTTTCCACAGAGAATCCCTTTTGTTTCTTCGGATAGAAGAAGAATGTTGAAATACCGTGGGGGCCTTTTTCCGGGTCCGTCTTGGCATAGAAAAGCATGAAATCCGCCACCGGTCCATTCGTGATAAATATCTTGCTCCCGTTGATAATGTACTTGTCGCCTTTTTTTACGGCTCTTGTCGCCATGCTCATGGCGTCCGAGCCGGCGTTGGGCTCGGTGATACCGAGACAGCCGATATATTCACCGGAACAGGACTTGGGAAGAATTTCCAGCTTCAGTTTTTCAGGGGCATTTCTCCTGAAATTATCGAAGCACAGCGTCTGGCTTGCGCCTACTGTCATGGAGAGGGCGTTGCTCACCCTTGCAATGGTCTCATAAACGAGCAGGGTCTCCACATAGCCCAGTCCGGCTCCGCCGTATTTTTCCTCGAATACGATTCCGTTCACGCCGAGATTGCCGAGCTCCTTAAACAGGGTGGGGGGCATCTCGTCGACTTCATATGCATGTTCCATCTGCGGCTCGAGCCAGGTTGTGGCCCATCTATACACGCTGTCTTCCAACATCCTTTGTTCTTCGGAAAATTCAAAATTCATGTGTCTCTCCTCCCTTTATTTTCCAGTAGATAAGTTTGGTATCCTTCTTTTCAAGGCTGATACGCGCATGCGATCCTGAAGATCATTCAAGGACAATCAATACCTGATTCGTGTCAACCTTGTCCTCCTCTGCGACTTTGATTTCAGCAACTTTTCCATTCGCGGGAGCGCAAATCGGGTTTTCCATTTTCATCGCTTCCAGAATGATCAGTTCCTCATCCGCCTTTACTTGATCCCCCACTTCGACCAAGATTTCTGAAATAGTCCCGGGCATGGGAGCAACAATATTAACGCTCATTTAATTACCTCCTTCTTCATTAATATTAATAAACAGGATTATTGCATGAATATGCGCCGGGGGGAAATCCCCCCGGCTATACAATATCCGGCCCTGTTATTTCCACGCGTAGGGTCCCCATTTTTCCGGCAGGACCGCTTTTTCAGGCCAGTCGACCGGAACTTTCTGTCCGGGCTTTTCTCCCACTTTCTGTATCAGTTTGCTGAGGCCGGGACGTCCGAATTCCGGATGCCCTTCCTTCAGCGTTCGGCCGTTATAGACGGCTTCCGAGCGAAGCCTGCGGCCGATTGTTTTTTCCATCTTTGCTCCCAGCCAGAGGACGCGGTCCACATCATAGCCGTGTTCAATCCCCAGCTCGTCGATCATTACAAGCAGGTCTTCGAAAGTGATCAGACCGACATATCTCGGATCTTTATAGTAATACTCGCCGGTTCCCCTGACCGGGCAATCGTCCAGGAAGTTCGCCGGCTGTCCGCCCAGACCGCCGAGCGTGCCCTCAAATCTGGTGATGCCGGCCTGAAGCGCTGCCAGGACCGAGGCCGAGGCGACGCGCTTCGTCTCGTGGAGATGGCACAGATGGGCCTCCGGATTGGGCATGGCATCAAGGATCATGGAGAAATAACGGTAGACTTGGGCCGCTGATGCCGAACCGTCGTGATCAGCATGTTCTATATCGTGCGCCCCTATGGAGAACCAGCGTTTCGTAAATTCCACGGCGTCTTCCAGCTTGGTTGCTCCCGTGATCGGGCTTCCCCATATCGTGCTGACGGTTCCGCACATTTTAATGCCGACATCGCGCGCTTTCTTGATGCATCTTTCGGCCTCTTTCCAGTAGATGGAAAGAGTTGTCCCGGAATTGGCGAAATGATGTTCAGGATCGGTGGAAACCATCATGAGGATGCGGTCCGGACCGACGCCCTTTTTCTTTAATTCAATGGCGCGGTCCACGGCCGGCTCCCTGATGGTGACGGCGGTCATGACAATCTCATCGTATTTGACTCCGGCCCGCTCGCAGCGCTTCTTGAACGCGTCGCTGCGAAGGGCTGTCAATACCTGCTCGGCGTCCCGGAACTGCGGGATACCTTCCGGGCTACCAAGGTTGGTCACCTCGATTTCCCTGGCGCCGGCGAGGATCATCTCCTGAGCATAGAAGATTTTGGCAGCCGTGGAAATGAATTTTTCCTCATGCTGGAACCCGTCGCGCACAGTAATATCGCCCAGGGTTACTTTCTTCGGCATTCTTGGAAAGATTTTCCAAAGGTCGTACTCTGTCATAAAAAACTCCTCCCTTAAATGATGTTTTTTCTACTTACTGCCTTTCTTTCTACTCACCCTTGAAAACGGGTTTTCGTTTTTCAGCGAATGCAGCCAGTGCTTCCAGGCGGTCCTTCGTCGGGATGGTGACTTCGTAAGCCTTGGACTCGAGCGGCAGCGCCACGCCGATGGATGCTTCAGAACCGTAATTTATGGCAAACTTCGCCTGGGCGACGCCGATCGGGCCGTTCTTGGCAATCTCGCGGGCCAGATCCATGGCGGCATTCATCAACTGATCCGGCTCGACGACTTTGTTGACAAGTCCGATATCGTATGCCGTTTTCGCATCGATTCTTCTTGCGGTGAAAATCAATTCCTTCGCCTTTGCCACGCCGATGATTCTGGGGAGCCGCTGCGTTCCGCCCGCGCCGGGGATGATGGCAAGGCTTGTCTCGGTCAATCCCATGACCACGTTGCTGGATGCAATCCTAAGGTCGCAGGCCAGGGCGAGTTCTGTTCCTCCGCCGAACGCAAAACCGTTAATGGCGGCGATTACGGGGACTCGAACCTGCTCCACGGCAGTAAAGGTATTGCGGATTGTAAAAATGAACCGGCGGACCTGATCCTGGGTCAGGGTCCTTCTTTCCTTGAGGTCCGCCCCTGTCGAGAAAGACCATTTTTTCGGGTCGTCTCCGGACTTGGATCCGGTGATGATGATGCACCGCAGGCTCATGTCGAAATTGCATTCGCGTATGACGTCGCTCAGAACAGCCAGCAGATCGAAATTGAAGCAGTTCATAGCGTCGGGCCGGTTCAACGTCAACACAAGAATGCCGTCTTCCGTCCTTTCCTGTAACAGTATATCCGACATATCTTTTCCTCCTTTCGAATTAAACCTTCAGATCGCCCCAATCGGTCTTCGCCGCCGGTACGCGGTAGCAGAGCTCCAGCGCCCTGGAGAGTTTATCCCGCGCCTCGCTGAATGCAATCACGCCGTCATGGAACAGAAGCGAGCCGGTCAGGAAAGGATGGCCTTCGGCGTCGTAACGATCTCTCATCATCTGGCGGAATTTGGCCATTTCTTCCTCGTTTACCGTGCCGCCCTTGTCAATGATGTTCTTCCTGCGAACGGTTTCGACGATGAAGCCCGCTGTTTCGCCCGACATGACAGTCGTCCGCCCTCTCATATTGGTAAAGCAGAATACCGGCTTGAATGCCCTTCCGCACATCCCGTAGTTGGCGGCCCCGTGATCGGGTCCGATGACGTACTGGATTTTCGGCACGTTGAGGACGCTGCAGGTGCGAACCATGTCGGAACCGTATTTCCCGATGCCTCCCCACTCTTCGGATTTACCCACCATGTAGCCGGGCGATCCCTGGAGGAAGAGAACGGGCAGGTTGGAATTGCCGCAGCGGATCATCCATTCCGTGGCTTTCCTTGCCGCTTCGATGTAAATGACACCGTTTCCGTTGGAAGCAATAACGCCGACGGGCATGCCCTTCATCCACATCTTGCCGGCCACGATCGTTTCGCCGCGATAGAGGCCGTAAGTGGGCTTGTATTCATGGAAGTAGCTGTCGTCGGCCAGACACTTCAGCGTTTCTTTGATGTTGATGGCATTGTACGTATTCGCCGGTGTCATGCGCATCATCTCTTTGTAATCGAATTTCGGCTCCGCAGGTTTCCTTTTTTCACAGTAAAGAGACTGGCTCGGCTCAAATTCGATGATGTCGCGCAGTTTCTTGATGCCCTCTTCCTGAGTCCTCACAAAATGGTCGCATCCGCCCGAGTGCTGGGTGTGTACGTACGCCCCGCCGAGGTCTTCCGCAGAAACTGTTTCGCCGATAGCCGACTTGACCATGGGGGGGCCGGCCAGGAAGGCGAAGGCCAGCCTCTCGATCATGATGGACTCAGAAGCCAGGTAGACGATGTACGCGCCGCCCGCAGTGTTTCCGCCGGTGGACAACGTGTACTGCTTGATTCCCATCGCTGACATGCGGCACATGTTGTAGAACATGCTCCCGAAATGGCCGTCGTCGGCAAAGCAGCCCAACTGCAGAGGAAGATTGATCCCCCCGGAATCGGCGATGTAAATGCAGGGAAGACGCAGACGTTCGGCAATCGCCTGCGCTCTCATGTGTTTCTTTAAGGTGATGGGGAAATAGGTTCCCGCGGCATAGCGGTTTTCATTGGCGAAGATCATGCAGTCTTTTCCATGGACCACGCCTACGCCGGTTACAAGTCCTCCGCCGGGAATATGCCCGCGTTTCTCGGATTCATAAATCTCACCACCGTAGAGTTTTATTTTGCCTATATTATAGCCGGCATCCAGTCCCAATTCATAAAATTCAGTTCCGGGATCGATAAGCATCTTAATCAATTCGCGCATGGGCTTTTTGCCCTGTTTGGCCAGACGCTGTATCTGCTCTTCGCCGCCGATATTATAGGCTTCTTCGCGATGCTTGAATAGAATCGCATCCTCCGCTTCCCAGTGTTTGAAATTCGTTTCTCTCTCTCTGGCGAGCCTTTCGGCCCTCGTCAACTTTTCCTTCTTTTCCTCAACCATGATTTACCTCCTCTTGCTTTTAAGAAACGGGTTAGAACCGGCCTTGATGTGAATTGAAATAAAAAACGAATTATCATAATTGTATTTTCACAAAAAATAAATCAAAATCTTTCAAAAAAGAGGCAATGTGCACCGCATTTGTTTGGGAAGAGGGATGCGGTGAACAGAATTAAAAGGCGAAAATCGGCACGCGTCCGCGATAAAAGGACAACCCGTCAATAAAATTCCGGACGAGTCTTCCAGCTGGAGAAAAAAATCTTTCCTTCATAGTGTAAGGATTTGGATTTTTACCGAAGAAAATTGAGTTTATTTAAAAAAGGTGGATGGAAAACAGGCTCGTCTCCCATCCACCTGCATATATGAACCGGGAGTCTTTTCTCCCAGATTATCGTAAGAGGGTCGGTGGATGGAAAGGAGGGACGAAAACCATCCACCGAAAACACATTGAGAGGTAAAGTAATTTACAGTCTATTTTTTACCCTCGGGATCCACTACGAAAAAAGACAAGCTTTTATTCGCAATCTTCACGTCTTTTTCGTCTTTTTGTTCTACCTTGTTACCTTTGTCGTCCGTTTCCTTTGAGTTTTGTGATACGAAAAAATCAGTTCCGGGATTCCCTTTGCTTGCGGTTCTTTTCTTGTTATCTTTACGTTTTTTTTTAATTCCCTCGTCCATTCAATCTATTGAATTTTAAATTTGAGATCTCTGAATAGCTGTCCTCCCCTTAATTTCATCACACTGGAAAATATTTTGAAGGCGTTTTCCCTATTCAAAGATCTCGTCTTTCATACACAGCAATATGCGTACCATATCCGGGATATCTTAAAAAAGATTATTTCAATAAAAAATATCGAAATAACTTACAGTTACACAAGCAAGTGATTTCAGGAAAACAGAATAGACAGCAGGAGGGGAAATCAGAAGGGGGAAAATGCGTGCACTTATCGCACATCATGGCACTTTGGAAAGACCTTTTTCAAGTCTAAGAAGGGTGATATGTGCGAATAGCAAACACTTTGTGCGCAATGTGCACGCTTTTGAGAGAATTCAGTTCTCGAATCTGCCGAGTTTTTTCAATTCACGAATAAAAGTATATCTGGAGATGCCGAGAAAGCGGGCGGCAGCCGCTTTTTTCCCGTTCCCTTTTTTCAATGCCCGGAAAATAATTTTTCTCTTAATCTCGTTCGTAATTTGCTCTACTGTCAATTTGTAATCCATTCCGTCTTTGGGGAATTGAGCAAACGATTCAATATCCATCTTCAGATCGGGCAAGTCTTTGATTTTAATCTCGGCCGGCAGGTCAGCCGGCGTGATCAATTTCCCCAGATGCTGCATAATCATTATACGTTCGATGATATTCTTGAGCTCCCGGACATTGCCCGGCCAGGGGTATTGTTTCAGTATCTTCTCCGCTTCCTTGCTGAAGCCCATGACTTTCTTATTGAATTTCTTGTTGAATTCCCTGACGTAATGCCTCGCGAGGAGCAGGATGTCATCTGCACGCTCCCGCAGGGGAGGGATCATGATCGGTACAACTCTTATCCTGTAAAAGAGGTCCTCTCTGAACGAGGCTTCCGCGACCATCCGCGTGAGGTCTTTGTTGGTCGAGAAAATAAACCGCACATCAACGGGGATATTTTCGTTTCCGCCAAGTCTTCTGATATAGCCGTTTTCGAGCATCCTGAGGAACTTGGCCTGAAGCGGAAGGCTCATATCGCCTATCTCGTCGAGGAGAAGTGTGCCTCCACTCGCATATTCGAGCAGGCCTATTTTTTTCTTTTTGGCATCCGTGAAAGCACCGGCTTCGTATCCGAACAGCTCGCTCTCCAGAAGTGTACCCGGAATTGCAGCGCAGTTCACCTCCACAAACCGTTTCACATTTCTGCTGCTTTGCCTGTGGATCGCGCGGGCGATCAATTCCTTGCCGGTACCGCTTTCCCCCTGGATGAGGATATTGGTGTCGTGTTTCGCCACTTCCTGAATTATCCGGAAAATATTCCTCATCTGTTCGGATTTGCCGAGGATGTCCTGGAAACCGAGCAGCATGTCTTCACGCTCTTTCAGTTTTTCGACCTCGGACTTAAGAGACTGTGCTTCCAGGGACAGCATCGAATACATGATGGCATTGTCGTAGGAGGTTGCCGCATTCTTGGTCAGGATATCGAGCGCGTTGATCTGATCCTGCGAATAGATCCCTTCTCCCTTACCGAGATAAAGAGCTCCTTTGAATTTGTCTCTTATTTTGAAGGGGATTGCCATCTCCGAGAGGCAGCCGGCGAACAACGGCCTGGATGATGCGGATTGCTCGGAAGAGAAGGGTTTGACGGTGATGACGTTCGTTTCCAGCGCTCTTTTGATGATCGACTGCTCGATTCTTCCGATGTATTCATTATTATTGTCCACCCAGACATTCTCGCCGTCGTGGATCAGGCATCTGTTGTTTTCGACATCAAGAAAGTAGATGAGCGCCTTTTCGGCATGGCTCAACTTCAGGGCGTATCGCGACAGAATCTCATGGATTTGATCGAGGACGTAATTGGAATTCAGTTCGGATACAGCTTTCTGCAATATCAGCAACTGCTGGAACTTATCCCTTTTATTTTCGAACAGCCGGGTCAGATAGATAACGATGCTGACCTGGTTGGCATAGGTGAGGAGAATCTCGATCTCTTCGGGAGAAAATCGCGTCTTCGCTTTCGTCCAGACCGCGATTATGCCTATGACTTCGTCTTCAATGTTTAGCGGAGCGTAGAAGGTGGAACCTCTCTTGTAGAACTGAGTTATCTTCCAATCTGTTTCCGTCAGCCTCGGGTCCGTCTCTGAATCCTCAAGGACAAGATACTGTCCGGTCTTGGCCACTCTCGTTTCGAAACAGTCGTGTTTTTTCAGGTTCAGGGCAAAGGAAAAAGCCCTGTCCGTTTCTTCCGGGTCGTAATTCTTGGCCACTTTTGTAATCAGATTTTCCTTTGACTCGTCAAGGAGACAGATGATTCCCCTGTCGAATCCGAGCGAATCGACAACTTCGTCCAATATTTTGATCATGATGTCGGCAAGGGAAGAGGGTGGATTCGCCTGGAAGTCGCCAAACGGGAATTCATCCATGAAGAGCGTTTGGGAAAGTTGATCCATGTGAGACGGCGCTGTCAGAAATGTGCTGATGCGGAACATACTCTTGATGAGCTTGTCTTTGTCGATTGTAAATGAGGATATCGATCTGGACGATGATCCTCTTTCCTGCTTTGGTTCGAAAGCCATAAACAGCCTATTCCTGTAATACCATGCTTAAGACCGTGGCCAGCTTGACAATGTCATCATCTGCTTTCCTCAGTCTGGAGCTCACGAGATGCGCGAGATTTGTGAGGACGCGGTAGCCGAGTTCATGATCGCTTTCGGCGAGTGCCAGGAAAGCGCCTTTTTTTATTTCACGCAAAGTACAATCAGTCAGCGCCCTGACGGTAGCCGTTCTCCTGCTTTCCTCATCGCGCCT
>JBHGBI010000026.1:0-29233 GCA_041946925.1 Syntrophales bacterium
TACGAAAACGAGATCGGAATCACGAAGAACAAGCTGACGCTGGCGCTCAACGACCAGGGAGAAAACTGGTACACCACGCCCAACACGACTTCGCCCTATGCAACGCTATCCGGGCTGAACGGCAAGGTATCCAGCAGCCCCAATCAGACCTATTATGCCGATCTCCAGACGACGTTTCCCTTGCTCGGAAACCAGATCGTGACGGTGGGGGGGGCTTACTCGGCCGGCAGGTCCAACACGGAGGAAAACAGCCTGGCCTATTACAAGGACGAGACCTCCAAGACCGGACTGACTTACAATTCCGGAGGGAAGGAAACGACGTATGCTGTCTTCGCCCAGGACGAGATTCTGCTGCATCGGACACTGACCGCTTATATCGGGCTCCGGCAGGACTGGTGGAGAACCTACGACGGCTACGCCAACCAGTTCGGAGCGGGTGCCTTTGCAAATACATACGATGCCAGGACCGACTCGGCATTCAGTCCCAAGGCGGCACTGGTCTACCGCCCCTTCGAGCAGACCACGCTCCGGACATCGGTCGGACAGGCCTTCCGGGCGCCGACGCTTTACGAACTCTATCGGACCTGGGTGGGCTCTACGGGGATTACTTATCGAGGCAACCCCGATTTGAAGCCTGAGACGGTGACGGCCTGGGATGTCGGCGTTTCGCAGGGACTCTGGAAAGGGGCCAGGGTGGGGGTGACGTACTTCGAAAACTATCTGAAAGACCTGATTTACCGCAAGACGATTTCCGCGACCGAGCAGGATTATATCAATGCGGGAAAGGCCGAGAGCAAGGGATTTATCTTGGAGGCCGAGCAACGTTTCGACAACTGGCTGAGGCTCTTTGCAAATTTCACTTACACTGACGCCCGGATCAAGGAAAACGCAGCCAAGCCGACGACGGTGGACAGGCGCCTGACTTATCTCCCGGACAAGATGTTCAACGCGGGTGCGGATATTAACCTCGGGAAATTTTCGGCCTCCGCGGTCGGCCGATATGTCGGAAAGCGCTACACCGATGACGAGAACCTCGACATGGTAAACAACGTGCCCGGATCGTATGATCCCTTTTTCACGGCGGACGCAAAAGTCGCTTATAAAATCTGTAAGTCTGCAACTGTTGCTTTTTCCGTCCTCAATGTAGCCAACGAGAGCCATTACGAATCGTATCGGGCGCCGGGAAGACTTGTTCTCGGCGAGCTGGAAGTGAGGTTTTGGTGAATAGCGTGAAAAGAAGAGTGACAGCACTCGCCGCCGTAGTCCTTGCCGTTATTTCTTGGTCTGCGGATGTGTTTGCCGAAATACTGACCTTTCGGGACAAACTGGGAAGAGACGTGAGCGTTCAGTTGCCGATAAGGCGAGCGGTTCTCTTCGAAACCTATGAACTGACAGCCGCCCTCGGCGTCTGGGACAGGATCGTGGGGATCAGCCGGTACGCTTACGAAAACGATCTCGTCCTGGCCTTGAAGCCGGACATCGCGAAGACGGTTCCTTCCGCGGGAAGCGGCTTCGACGTGAATATCGAGTCGCTTCTCCGGCTCCGGCCGGACCTTGTCATCACGTGGTCATTCAAACCGGAATCGATCCGCTTCATGGAGGAGAGGGGGCTTAAGGTGATCGGCCTTTATCCCGAGAGCCTTTTCGAACTCTACGAGGCGATGCGGGTCCAGGGGCGGCTCTTCGGCAAAGAGAAGAAAGTGGAGGCGTACATCGCCCGGATGAAAAAAATGTTCGCTATGGTCTCGGAGCGTTGCCGGGCCGTCCCGCCGGCGAAGCGAAAAAAGGTAGTCTGGCTGGGAGGCAAGCAGACGACCGTGTCGGGGGGAGTTGGAATCAACAACGACCTGATCGCTCTGATGAACGCCATCAACCCTGCAGCCGCCCAGCAGGAGCGAAGCGCCGATGTGTCCATGGAGCGCATTGTGGCCTGGAACCCGGAGATTGTCTTCATCTGGGGGAGCGCGAAGTACGGCTCCGAGGATTTACTCGGTAGTCCTCAGTGGCGTCATATCGATGCGATCCGCAACCGCAGGGTATACAAGGCCCCCAGGTGGGGGACATGGTCTCCGAGGCTGGCCGTTGTGGCCCTCTGGATGGCGATGAGGACTTATCCCGAGCAGTTCAGGGACGTGAACTTTGAGAAAGCCGCCGACGATTTCATCCGCGCCGTGTACGGCATTTCGTACAGAAGCATAAATCGAATCAATGAATGAAGTGAAACCGAAAAGAATCCTTTCCCTTTTCATCCTGTCCGCGCCCTTCCTTGTGGGCTGGGCGGCCTTGTTCGTCGGGGCGTATGGGATCGCGCCGCTCGATATCCTGCGTTTTTTCTATGAGGCCCTGTTTGATCCCTCCGCCCCGGATGTGCCCGAGAAGGCGATTCTGCTTGACATCCGTCTGCCGCGCGTCGTCTTGGCCGGACTGGTTGGAGTTGCGCTCGGCGGGTCGGGAGCGACACTCCAGGGAATTTTCAGAAATCCTCTGGTGGATCCCTTTATCCTCGGAGTCTCTGCGGGAGCTGCCTTCGGCTGCGCGCTGTCCGTGGGATTTGTTCCGGCCCTTCCCGTTCAGTTCCCCGCCTTCGCCTTTGGCGTCCTCTCGGTTGTTCTAACCTTCACCGTGGCCAGAACGCAGAGGGACATCTCGCGCCTGCCCCTGATTCTTTCAGGAGTCATCATCTCGGCCTTCTTCACGGCGCTCGTCTCTATTGTGAAATTTCTGGTCGATCCTCACAAACTCCAGAGCATTGTCTTCTGGCTCATGGGGAGTTTCGCACTGGCCGACTGGCGGCTGGCCGGCGTGGCTGTGCTCGGCATTGTGGCGGGATTGATACCGGTTTTCATCATGCGCTGGCGACTGAATGTTATGAGTATGGGTGATGAAGAGGCGAAGACCCTGGGGATTCACGTGAAGCGCGAGCGGGTGGTCTTCGTGGCTGCATCGACCCTGATGGTGAGCGTCGCCGTCTCCGTGAGTGGGATAATAGGTTGGGTGGGGCTTATGGTGCCGCATCTTATCCGGATGATGACCGGCCCGGACCACCGCAGCCTGGTGCCTCTCAGCATGGCAGGGGGTGCCGCTTTTATGATCTTCGCCGACACGGCGGCGAGGAGTATTTCGAATTTTGATATCCCGGTCGGAATCATCACCGCCGTCATAGGCGCGCCCTTTTTCATCTATCTCATGAGACGGGGCGGCAGCGAGAGCTGGGGCAGATAAATAATATGCTGACAATTGACAACATCTATTTCACCCACCATCGAGGGTCCAACTCTTCAAATGACAGAGGGGATATCCTCAAGGGCGTGAGTTTCGAAGCACCCGATGGTCAGATGACGACCATCCTCGGTCCGAATGGATCGGGGAAGACGACTCTTTTCAAATGCATCTCCGGATTATGGAGACCCCGGCAGGGTAAGATCCGTTTCGGTGACAGGGACTTGGCTGGACTTTCCCATTCCGAAAGAGCGAAGTTGATCGCGGTTGTTCCTCAGGAACACGATCCACCCTTTCCTTACACAGTATTCGATATCGTATTGATGGGCCGGGCATCGCATATTCCGCTCTTTTCCACGCCGTCCGCCAGGGATGCGGCAGCGACTGAGGCGGCCCTCGACCGAATCGGGGTCGCGGCGCTGAGAGGCCGTCCCTACACGAAGATCAGCGGCGGTGAGAGGCAGCTGGTGATGATCGCGCGCGCCATCGCCCAGGAGGCGCCCCTTCTGCTTCTGGACGAGCCAACCTCGCATCTCGATTTCCGCAACCAGATCTTGGTCCTGGAAAAGGTCCGGGGGATTGTCCGTCAGAGAGGGCTGACCGTGCTGATGACGCTCCACGATCCCAACATGGCCATGCAGTTCTCCGACCATGTTGTCATGATCGAGAATGGGAGCGTCTTGGCGCAGGGTCCGCCCGCCGAGGTCCTGACAGCCGGGAACCTGAAGAGGGTGTACAACCTTGACATCTCGGTCATCCGCCACAACGGGACGCACATCATCCACCCGGAGGTGAAACCTTGATTGAATTGTATGGCCTGACGAGAATCTACAAGAACGTCCGGGGAAGCATCCGGGCGGTTGACGGCCTCTCGCTTACGATTGGGGATGGGGAAGTATTCGGCCTTCTGGGGCCGAACGGAGCGGGAAAAACCACGGTGATCAAGATGATGACAACCTTGAGCCGTCCCGATGCGGGGAGGTGCTGGGTGGACGGGTTCGACGTCGTCCGGGAGCCTGGAAAAATCAGGGAACGAATCGGTGTCGTTCCCCAGGAGAACAACCTTGAAAGGGAACTGACCGCCCGCGAGAACCTGAAGATCTACGCCATGCTGCACCGGGTCGAAGACGCCAACGCCAGGATCGAAGAGAACCTGCGCCGGGTCGATCTCTGGGAGCGGCGCGATTCGGTAGTGGCCGGGTTTTCCGGAGGGATGCAGCGGCGGCTCCTCCTGGCGCGGGCGCTTCTTTCGGAGCCTTCGATCCTCTTTCTCGACGAACCGTCGATCGGCCTTGATCCGCAGATCCGGCGGCAGCTCTGGGACAGCATCCGCAAGACCCGGATAGAGGGACGGACCGTGGTCATCACCACGCACTATATCGAAGAAGCGGAAGCCTTGTGCGACCGGGTGGGAATTCTCTGCCGGGGAAAGCTGATCGCGCTCGATTCTCCCGATAACCTGAAACGGAGCGTAGGGCAATACATCGTCGAGTTCATCGATGCGGAAGGGAGGCTCGTCCAGCATATCCACCGTGACCGCAACGAGGCCCACGCGGATGCCGCTGGGGAGCAGAACGGCAGCGTGACCGTCCGGAAGACGAATCTCGAAGACGTTTTCATAAAAATGGCGGGAGAGCGCATCGAATGACGGACTTCGGCTGGTATCCCGTTTTTTTGAAAGAAATGCTTCACTTCCGGCGGAAACTGTTGAAGCTCGGCTATCTTTTTTCCGCCATGGTCGTGCCGATCGTCTACCTGATCGCTTTCGGATTCGGCCTGGGCGTAAGCGTCCGCATTGACGGGACGAGCTACCTGGCATTTCTCATTCCCGGGCTGGTTGCAATGAGTTCGATGAACAACTCCTATACATGGGTGTCGAGCACACTCAACCTCAGCAGGCTCTACTTCAAGACATTCCAGGTATATGTGCAGGCGCCGATCGCGCCATCGTCAATCTTGACCGGCGAGGTTTTGGCGGGAATGGTAAAGGGTCTCTTCGCGTCAGCCCTGATCATCATCGTCGGGCTTCTGTCCGCTCCTGATTTCCGGATCACTTTCCTATTTGGCGTTGCGCTCCTGCTGAATTGCTTTCTGTTTGCCAATCTGGGCGTGGTAGTCGGAATGCTGACGAAATCGCACGAAGACACGGCCACCTACTCCAACTTCTTTATCATGCCGATGGCCTTCTTCGCCGGGACGTTCTTTCCGGTCGATAAGATGCCGATCTTTGTCAAGTTGGCGATCTATGCGCTTCCTCTGACGCACACTAACATCCTGATCAGGAAAAACGGTATGGACGCGGAGGCATGGGTCTCGCTCGGAATTCTGATTTTTTACGCAGCCCTGTTCTTTGTCTGCGGTTCAAAACTGATTCGAGGGTACAACGAGTGATGGAAAAAGGAAAAAAAGTGAAGATACTGACGATCATGTGGGCGAACTGGATTCCACTCCTGAAAGAGGCGGCAGACGGGCTCGATATCGAACTCATCTCCTATTCGACCAAGCTGCTCAACATGCATCCGGATGTTTGCCGGGCCGCCGCCTATTCCATGCGGGGCGCGGACCTGATCCTCCTGTATCGGACAAGCGATCCGTTCTGGGAAGAAATCGAGTCGGAAGTGAAGATTGCCGGGAAGCGGACTCCGATCGTGGCTGTCGGGAGCGATCCCTCCTTATGGGCACTGTCGAACGTCAATCCCGAAATCGTCTCCGTGGTTTATCGTTACCTTCTGTTCAACGGTCGCAGGAACATCACAAATATGCTCTGCTGCCTGTTGCATCATTTTTTTCACGGGGATATAGCCTACGGTGAGCCGGAGGAAGTCCCGTGGCAGGGGATCTATCACCCCGAGATGGGAAAACTCTTTCTTTCAGCTCAGACATACCTGGAAGAGTACAAGCGTTGGCTGCATACTCTTCCTGCAGCCTATGTCGGGCTGCTCTACTCGCGGTCGAACTGGGCGACGCGCAACCTGGAGATCGAGGGACGCTTGACCGCCGAATTAGAAATGCGGAATATAGGAGTCATTCCCGTTTTTCACTATCCTCTGAAGGATAAAACCCTCGGGAACCTGGGAGGCGCCGAGGTCATTGAAAAATACCTGTTGAAGGACGACCGCTCTTCTTTGGTGAACGGGATCGTCAAGCTGACCTCGTTTTTCCTCGGTTCCCAGCGAGGGGCGAACGATGCGGACCGGGAGCCGGCCGAGGTCGGCCTGCTCAAGCGCCTCAATGTCCCCCTCTTTGGTCCGGTAATTTCGTATTATAAGAATATGGGAGAGTGGTTAGACGACCCACAGGGGCTCGGTGCGCAGGCGGCGTGGAGCATTGCCATGCCTGAATTCGAAGGGGTCATCGAGCCGGCGGTCGTGGGTGCCACCAGAGGGATTGCCAGCCCGGAGGAGGAATCGTACGAGCCGATCGGAGAGCGGATCGAACGGCTGGCTGACCGGATTTCAAAATGGATCGGCCTGAGAAAAAAACCTAACAGCGAAAAGAAGATCGCTTTCATTCTGCATAACAATCCCTGCACATCCGTGGAGGCGACAGTAGGGGCTGGGGCCCACCTGGACACGCTGGAGAGTGTTGCCGACCTGCTCAAGCGAATGGAAAGGGAAGGTTATCGCGTCCGTCCTCCCGAAAACGGGAAAGCTCTGATGGATGAGATCATGGCGCGGAAAGCTGTTTCAGAGTTCCGGTGGACGACGATTGAGGAGATCGTGCAGAAGAAGGGTGCTCTCGCCCTGATCGGTCCGGATCAGTACGGTAACTGGTTCGAGACGCTCCCCGAGAAGACGCGCCTCCGTATAAGCGAGGCGTGGGGGAATCCTCCCGGAGAAGAAAAGGACGGTGTTCCGGCAGCCATGGTTTACGACGGAAAGATCGTGGTGACCGGCATCGACTGCGGTCATGCGGTTGTCTGCGTTCAGCCGAAGCGCGGCTGCGCGGGAGCCAAGTGCGACGGGCAGGTCTGCAAGATCCTCCACGACCCGGACGTGCCCCCGCCTCATCAGTATGTGGCTACGTATCAATGGCTCTCGAAAGAATTCGGAGCGGACGCCCTGATCCATGTGGGGACACACGGCAATCTCGAATTCCTGCCGGGCAAATCGACCGGGATGTCTTCGGCGTGTTTGCCGGATATCGGCATCGACACGATGCCGCATCTCTATATCTACAACTCGGACAATCCGCCGGAGGGTACGGTCGCCAAGCGCCGGAGCCACGCGGTCCTGGTTGATCACATGCAGACCGTCATGGTGAAGGGCGAACTCTATGGAGACCTGGAGCAACTGGAAAGACTCCTGGAAGAGTACGACCGGTATCGCGCCGCCGAGCCCGGCCGGGCACATACCATCGCCCACCTGATTACGGATAAGGTGAAGGGGCTGCAACTGCTCGACTGCTGCGACGACACGCTCCACGACCGGTTCGACGAGCGGGTGCGGGAAATCCACGACCGGCTTTCGCTTTTGAAGAACACGTATGTTCCGAAAGGGATGCACATTTTCGGGCGGCTGCCCGAGGGGGACAAACTGGCGGCATTCATCTATGGCATCGCCCGCTTCGATAGTGCGCCCGGTTCCCTGCGCGGCATTGTTTCGCAGGTCGCCGGCCGGGAGGTGTCGTTGTCCGACGAGGCTTTGGAAGAAAAGGTCGAGGATGTTGCGGCTCGGATTTGCCGTGACTTTGTCCTCAACGCAACGCCTTTGGATCAGAGCCTCAGCGGCGATTTCCAGATTGTAGCTGAAGACACAACAACACTGCGGGCCGTGGAGGACGATTTGACGCGGATTCTGCGCGCTATCGCCGCCTCGGACGAAACCGCATCGCTTCTGAACGGTCTCAACGGCGGATTTATCGAGCCGGGACCATCGGGTCTGGTCACAAGAGGGCGTAGTGACATCCTCCCGACCGGCCGGAACTTCTATTCGCTCGATCCGCAGCGCATTCCCTCGCCGGCCGCCTGGGAAACGGGTAAGATCCTAGCCGAGAGGACAATTGAAAAATACCGGGACGACGAGGGGCGGCTTCCCGAGAACATTGCCTTCCATTGGCAATGCACCGATATTATGTGGGCGGATGGGGAAGGGATGGCTCAGATGCTTTATCTCCTGGGAGCGAGACCGCTCTGGCGCGGCAACGGCCGGACCGGAGGCTTCAAGATTATTCCCCTCGAAGAACTCGGCCGTCCGAGGATCGACATCACCGTGCGCGTCTCCGGGATCACCCGGGACAACTTCCCGGGTGCGATCGCCTTGCTGGACGAAGCCGTGCAGGCGGTTGCATCCCTGGACGAGCCGCCTGACCGGAATTTCGTCCGGAAGCATATGCTCGAAAAGCTGAAAGGCAAAGCGGAGGCGGACCGGAATGCCTTCCGGAAAGCGACCTACCGGATCTTCGCGAGCATGCCCGGGACTTACCAGGCCGGGACACAGCTCGCCGTCTATTCCTCGGCTTGGAAGACGGAAAAGGACCTTGCCGACATCTTTCTCTACTGGAACGGGTACGCCTACGGGAAAGGAACTTTCGGCGAGCCGGCTCACCAGGATCTGAAAAACGCGCTGAAAAGCGTGGACGTCACGTTTAATAAAACCGTGACGGACGAATACGACCTCACCGGATGCTGCTCCTATTTCGGGACGCACGGCGGAATGATCAATGCCGCCCGGGTCGTCTCCGGACACGACATCCGGAACTACTACGGGGACACGCGGGAGCCCGGGAAGGTCGCTGTCCGGACGCTCACGGAGGAAATGCGGCGGATCGCCCGGGCCAAGATATTGAACCCTAAGTGGATCGAGGGGATGAAGGAGCACGGCTACAAGGGTGCCGGTGAGATCAGCAAGCGCGTCGGACGGCTTTACGGCTGGCAGGCCACGGCCGGGGCAGTGGACGATGCGGTCTTCAACGACGTGGCCCGGACGTTCATGATGGACGATGAGAATCGGAGCTTCTTCGAGCAGAACAATCCGTGGGCGCTGGAGGAGATGGCGCGGCGTCTGGTCGAGGCGGCCGAGCGCGGGATATGGAACCCCTCGCCCGATGTGCGGGAGGCCCTGAAAAACCTGTATGTCGAGATCGAGGGGTGGATCGAAGAGCGGATGGGCGACATCAAGGGAGACTTCCAGGGTGGGAGCATAGATATTTTTACGAAGGAAGATGTTGCGTTTTGGAAAAGCAAAATGAAGGAGATTCTGGGATGATATTTCCGTTTACGGCGATTGTTGGACAGGATGAAATGAAGACGGCTCTGATTCTGAACGTGATCGATCCCGCCATCGGCGGACTTTTGATCATGGGGGAGAAAGGAACGGCCAAGAGTACGGCCGTGCGCGCTCTGGCCGAGCTGCTGCCGGAGATGGAAACGGTGAAGGGATGCCCGTTCAACTGTGATCCGGATGGAAAAGTCCTATGCACGGCCTGCCGTGAGCGGCTTCGGTCGCAGATTCCTCTGGAGAGGGAACGGAGAAGGATGCGCGTGGTCGAGCTTCCCCTTGGGATCACAGAGGACAGGCTGGTCGGTACTCTCGATATCGAGCACGCCCTGCAGAAGGGGGAGAAACGCTTCGAACCGGGCATCCTGGCCGACGCGAATCGGAACTTCCTCTATGTCGATGAAGTGAACCTCCTGGAAGACCACATCGTTGATCTGCTTCTTGACTCGGCGGCCATGGGGGTGAACACCGTGGAACGGGAGGGCGTGTCCTTCACGCATCCCGCCGGATTCATCCTGGTCGGGACGATGAACCCCGAAGAAGGGGACCTGCGGCCGCAGCTCTTGGACCGCTTCGGACTCTGCGTTCAGGTCCTCACGATTACGGACAGGACGCAGAGGGTTGAAATATTGAAAAGGAAAGCCGCGTTCGACGCAGATCCACAGATCTTTTCCAGAGCATGGCACAAAGAACAGAGAAGGCTGGCCGACAGGATCGAATCGGCCAAGGCGCGGCTCGAATCGATCGACGTATCGGACGAGACTCTTGAGCGGATTGTCGGCATCACGGCCGCTTTGAATCTTGACGGCCACCGGGGCGATATTGTGATGATGAAGGCGGCCAGGACTCTGGCGGCTTTCAGGGAAAAGGAGAAAATCGAACTGTCCGATATCGTAGATGCTGCACGGTCAGCACTCCATCACAGGATGAAGCGGCTTCCTTTCGAAGAGATCGGGAGTGTGGGGGAAAAACTACAATCGCTTTTGGCGGAGATTCAGGTATGAGCCTTTCCAGTGTCGTCGGCCAAGACGAGGCCAAACTGGCGCTTATTCTGAACGCCATCGATTCCCGATGCGGAGGCGTCATCTTCATCGGTGAAAAGGGTTCCGGCAAAACCGTGCTGGCTCGTTCTTTCTCCGGACTGGCGGGCGAAGACCGCCCTTTCGTCGAGCTGCCGCTGAATGCAACGGAAGACGCCCTGCTGGGAAGCATCGATCTGGAAGAAACCCTGGCAACGGGAACGCCCGTCCGTCAACCCGGACTGCTCGGCCGCGCAGACGGCGGAGTGCTCTATATCGACGATGTGAATCTCCTCTCTCCGGAGATCCTTGCCTTGATCATGAAGGAACAGACTGACTGCATTCTCATAGCGAGCATGAATCCGGAGGAGGGCGCGCTGTCCGCCCATTTGCTCGACCGTTTCGGCATGTGCGTTTCGATGGGGGCTCTCAAGAAGAGGCCGGACAGAATCGCTGTTATGAAGCAGGCGATGGACTTGCCGGCAACCGGTCCCGATTCGGACCTCCGCGACGAACTCCGGAATGCCGGCCTGCGGCTGGAAGGCGTCTGCGTACCTCCTGAAATACTGGATTACATCGCCCGGCTGTGCACCGAGCGGTTCATAGCAGGCCATCGCGGGGATATTCATCTCTTGTACGCGGCACGCGCCTATGCGGCGTTATCCCGGGCCGAGGCAGTGGACATGACACATGTGGACGCGGTAGCACCCCTCGTGCTTGCACACCGTGGAAAATGCATCCGGGAGCTGGACGAGGAAGCACCGGGACAGGAACGGGAACATAGCTACGAAGAGGAAAAAGATCATCAGGACCGCCTGCATGGCAAAAAGCAGCCGGAAGCGCAACAGGAGGGTGGAGAGGATTCAGGCGGCCCTGAAAACAATGAAGTCCACCGACCTCCCCCTGCATCCGCGACAGCCGAAGAAATCTTCGGAGTGGGTGCGGACTTCAAGGTCAAGAGACTGACCTTTCGAAAGGATCGGATGAACCGCGCGGTGCCCGGCAGGCGCACCAAGACCGGATCGTGCAAGAAACGGGGCAGGAACATCAAAAGCATCCTTCGAGACAATAAAGATATCGCCGTGGATGCGACTATTCGTGCGGCCGCGCCTTTTCAAAGATTAAGGGGAAGAAAAGAGATGCTCCTGATCCGCATTGAAGATCTCCGGTACAAGCAGCGGGAAAAAAGGATGGGACATCTGGTCATATTCGTCGTTGACGGATCCGGTTCCATGGGGGTGAGGAGGAGAATGATTGAAACCAAAGGTGCCATACAATCGCTCCTGATGGACTGCTACCAAAAGCGAGAGATGGTGTCCATGATCGTTTTCCGGAAGGACCGGGCGGAGATTGTTCTCCCGCCGACGGCAAGCATTGAGTTGGCCTCGAAGCGATTAAAGGAAATTCCGGTTGGAGGCAAGACGCCGCTGACTGCGGGGCTTCTTGAGGCTTTCAATCTTATCAAGCACGTGCGGATCAAATCGGCGGAAACGAGATTTCTCGTCGTCGTGATCACCGACGGGCGGGCGAATCACAGCCTGTCGGGTGCTCCTGTCCATGAAGAAATCAAAAAGGTGACGGGGCTGATGAGAAGTTTGCCCGCTACGGATTACCTTATCGTTGATACGGAGGACAAAACGAAAATCATCCGGACCGACCTCGCCCGAGAAATTGCTTCAGCCCTTAAAGGTGATTACTTTGAAATGGACCACCTGAAGGCCGATTATCTGGCTGGTGTTGTCCGCGAGAAAAAGGCCTTAATATCATTTCCCCTCGCTCATCTTGCCGCTCATCGCTCCAGCACCTCCTGGATCGCCTGAGGAATATACCCGATCATCTCCCCGATCTGCGTCGCCGGCGTGGGCTGGGCGTAGTAACCCGCAAGCCGGTTGATCCTCAGGCTGGCAAGGGCTGCTTCTTGAATGGTCATCCCCCCGTCGATGAGGGCGGAAACGATGCCGGTCAAAGTGTCGCCGGTGCCTCCCACGGCCTCCATCGCCTCTTGGGCAGGCTGGTCCACCGTAGCGAGGATTCCGCTTTCATCAGCCAGATAGTCCTTTTCCCCCTTAACGAGCAGATACTGGGCCGCGTTGCGGTGTCGGTATGCCCGGGCGATGAGGTCCGGGACGTGGTTGTCTTCATGGAGGATGAAGCCCCTGGTGTAGAAGGGATGAGGTGCCTCTTCGTCGGCCAGGAAAGCAAGCTCTCCCACATCGGGTGTAAAGAGATCGTAGAGCGATGACTCACCGCTCATTTTGGCCACGTACATGAAACCTGCATCGGCGATCAGCTTGGGTTTTGGGACCAGGGTCCCGAGGACAGCTTGCAGTCGCCTGTGCCAATGGACGATGGGCTGAATATAATGGAAGGTCATTGTTTGAAAGCTAGCATGGGGCAGAACCTCGGTCAAATGGGCATAGAGGCTGCGGCTTCCCTTACCTGTTCCCGTGTCGCCCACCAGATAGGCGAAGGGCGTCGGATGGCCAAGGGCCAAGGCCGTCTTCACGGCGGCAGCGAGCAGTGCGGGAGTGCCCCGGTGGACGGAGACGGCCTCCCTTCCGATTTGCAATTGTTCCCCCTTGAGCCTGACTTCACCCTCAATTAACGGGAAGTCGTTCGCCGGGACGGTTCCCACTACACAGAGCATAGGCGTTTGACCTCCTCATAGGCGAGCTGCAGTGCGTAACCGCAGAGGGTATGCCCGATTTCCCGGGGACTGGGCGCGGACGCCAGGCTTTTCCCCACCAGTGAGGCAGCCAGAAAGGGTACATCGGGACAACCGCCGCCGGAGATGTTAACGATCACCAGGGTTTCCTTGTCCACGGTCAGCTTCATGTTGGCCGCCCGAACCATAAGGTGACTACCGAAATCCTTGCTTTGGAAGATATTCACGGGCCGAAGCAGGGGGCTGGTCACCGGCACAATGCTTAGTGGCTGCAGCCCGGCCTCGGTGATGATTCTCAAAATCTGCAATTCCTCGATCAGGGGGAATTCGATGACCAGATCGCACCCCTGTCGGATCTCCGGCGGAGGCCCCATAACCCGTATCTCCCGGCCTTTCTGCTTCAACAGGTTTTCTGCCTGTATAACCTCGCCGGTATTTTCAAACACCAGAATCCCCCGGTCGGCCAGAGGTACCCGACCGGGGGATTGGCGCTTCGCATGATCGCCTTTCCGCAAACCGAACAGATTCAACATGGCTATCTCCTTTTGATCGCGATGTGGTAAAGGTCTTCTTTCTTGCTGATTTCAGTCACGGCCCAACCCTTGCTCGCCGCAGCACGGGATACATTTTCCTTGGAAGCTTCGTTGTCCACCAGGATGATCATTTCATCCGCCTCACCTGACTTGATTCCATTAAGGGTCATCAGCACAGGATGGGGGCAGGAAAGACCGCGGGCATCAATGGTTTTACTCATTTTTCATCCTCCTTATGCAATTTTACTTCTCATTGTAAAACCTATAAACAGACAGACTGCAAAGCCGATAATAACTGCAGGGATGCCGTACGGGCCGACGCCGGTTCCCGAACTGGCGAGGCCGAAGTTATGGGCGATCCCGGCCCCGACGATCATGCCTATAACAAACACGGCCGCGTCACCGTCACCCTCGCCGGCTAGGAAGAGTTGGCGGCCGGGGCATCCACCTGCCAGGCAGAAGGCCAGGCCTGAGAGGGCCATGCCCAGAAAATTCCAGAGGTGCATCGTATGGGCGATAGGCTGGCCGGTGAACCCTGGCTTGAACTGCCCGATAATGAAATTAACGACAAAGGCAGTGACGATCAACGCGATGAACCCGGACAAAAGGTGCATCTGCCGGAATAGGACGAAGTCGCGGATGGCGCCCATGGTGCAGAAACGGCTGCGCTGCGCAATAAAACCGATGAGCAGCCCCACTGCCAGCGAGATCGCCAGTGGCGCATGCATCGATCCCGGCCCCTTGACGCTGTAAAACAGGACACCGTCCTTGCCCTCTCCGCTGATCTGCGGAAAGACCAGCAAGAGCAGAAGTAGCCCGATCATGAAGAGAGGCAGCATCCACCCCGCTGCGGCGTGCGTTCGCTGTGTCCTGCCCAGGTTGTAGCCCCCCTTCAAGAAGATCGTACCGATCCAGACGCCGAAGATCAAGCCCCCGAGACCCAGGATGGCATTACCGTCGCCGCCGGCCAGCCGCAGCGCCGCCCGCCAGGGGCAGCCGAGAAAGACCAGAGCCCCGATCATGGCGAATATCCCGAGGAAGAAGCGCACAATCGGTGCCGAGCCGAGGCGGGGCTTGAATTCATTGAACATGTAAGCCGCAATGAGCGAGCCGAGGACGAACCCGATGATCTCGGGGCGGATGTATTGTACGATCTCGGTCCGGTGCAGCCCCAGAGCGCCGGCGATGTCTCGCTCAAAGCAGGCCACGCAGACCCCCATGTTGCCGGGATTCCCCCATTGCTGGAGCAGCGGCGCCAGAATGCCGATCACAGTGCCCGCGCCGACAATGCCCCAAGGTCCAGCAAAGATGTTCCTGATACCCTTCATTGAATACCTCCTTCTGTGATGTGATTCGATGTTCTTGAACGCGCCAGGATGGCGCTGGACAAGAGCCATCTCGGCGGCTGAAAATGTTTTGCGATGGCAGATAAGGTTCGCCCCGTGACCGCAAAGGACCGCCGGGGACTGCGACAGGCGCAAAACGACAAGGAACTGCGCAGAAAACGGCTGGGAACCTTTCCGGAGATCTTCCTGATGTTGGGTTGTGATGGGACCAAGGCTGCCACCTGACCGCGTCATGCCGTAATCTCCACGGCATAACCTTCTTCAGGGGGGCTAAAGGGTCAGCAGGGGAGAAAAGGCAGGACGATGTTTTCCGGAGAACCGCCCGGGTTCTCTGTTATCGCCTCATATTAAGGGTGTGAAAATGACCAGTTGATGAATCACTGCTCCTGCTCCAAATATGTCATTTATGGGAAACCTACTACTCTCCTTGAGCGGGGTGATAATATTTGGGAAATGCATCTATGTCAAGGAAATAAGTGCCGCTGGTTCCATGCCGAAAACTCCATGGAGTCGAATCCGGAAATTATTTCCGTTATTTCCAAGGCTGTATTAGCTATGAGTCAGAAAGAATTTGCCTCTCTCCATCTGCAACGTTCCCGATCAGAAGAAGATAGTTATCTTCTCGATATGTGCAATGCCGGAAAAGGCGGCACGGAAGTCCAGGTGGCATTGCTTTTGACCATCAAACTGGAGCGTTTTCGGAGAAACGGCAGGGAAGCCGGCTGTTATGAAAAAAAGCTTGACAGAAGTACCCGCATGAGTTAGAAGATAATGAAAACCATTTCCAATTATAAGGATGTTTTAATGGTAAGAAGATTCGGTAAGAGTCCGGGACAATGGTGCCACGGGAAGTTCAGGGATTGTGGATACAGGATGACCGTTGGCCGCGAAGCGGTTCTGGATGTACTATCGCAGGCGGACGAACACCTGAGTGCTGAAGATATTTACATGAGGATCCACCCAGTGAATCCCGCAATGGGACTAACGTCCATATACCGGACGCTGGACATTCTCGTCAACATCGGTCTAGTTCACAAATTCGATTTTGGACACGGCAGAGCTCGGTATGAACTGGCGGAAGACCCGAAGGGCAAACGGCATCATCATCACCTTGTCTGCACGGGCTGCGGCCGGGTTATCGATTACACCGACTTCATCGACGAAGAGGTGGCTCTCCTCAAGAAAACGGAAGAGGGATTGTCCAAAAAATACAATTTCAGGATCGACAACCACCTCATCCAGTTTTACGGTCTATGCGATGCATGCAACATGACCCGGTAGCACTCTTATTTATTTTTTACGCAATTATTGAAAATGGTTTTCATTAACAAATAAAGGAGGTTTTCGTATGCCAAGAGGAGACAGAACTGGTCCTGAAGGTCTTGGACCCATGACAGGAAGAGCCGCCGGGTTTTGCGCCGGTTACCCTGTGCCCGGGTACCTGAATCCGGGGTGGGGCCGGGGAAGAGGCCGGGGCTTTGGCTTTTTCGGCCACGGCGGAGGCCGGGGCAGGAGAAACTGGTTCTATGCCACGGGCCTGCCCGGCTGGCAAAGGATGGCCCAGGGTCTTCCTGCTTTCGGATGGCCAGGCGGAAGTCCTTATGGAACAGGGCCCTGGGCTTACAGATGGACGGCCAAAGAAGAAAAAGATGTCCTGAAAAGTGAAATCGAGTTTCTCAAGACACAGCTCGAGTTTTTCGAGAGACGTATGGAAGAACTTGAAAAGGAAGATGCACAGGAGAAAACAGGAGTAGACAGATGAAAGTTGCCATATCAACGGATGGAGAATACGTATCGGCCCACTTTGGAAGATGCCCTGCCTACACCATCCTTGACATTGATCAGGGAAGGGTTGTGGGCAGAGAGATGATCGATAATCCGGGTCATCAGCCCGGCTTTATTCCCCGGTTTCTCCACGACAGAGGCGTGAACTGTATCATCGCGGGCGGAATGGGGCCGAGGGCCGCGGAGATCTTCAGCTCCCTGGGAATGGAGGCGATTGTCGGCGTGACCGGAACGGTGTCGGACACCGTCGCGCTCTTGCTGGAAGGAAGGCTGATGGGCGGTTCAAGCCTTTGCCAACCGGGGGGCGGCAAGGGTTACGGCCAGGATAAAGCAATTTGCGAACATTCAGATAAGGATGAATGCGAACACACGAATGGCTGAGGCGGGAAATGAAAATTTGTATTACTTCTGAAGGTCCCTCCCTGGATTCGAAGGTGGATCCTCGTTTCGGACGATGCCGGTATTTCATCATTGTCGACACGGATACATTGGAATTCAAGGCACTGGAAAACCGCCAAACGGAGGTCTCGGGAGGAGCCGGAATTCAGTCCGGACAATTCATCTCCTCGAACGGAGCGAGGGCTGTGATGACGGGAAATGTCGGTCCCAATGCCTTTCAGACGCTGCAGGCAGCCGGTATTGACATTTTCACCGGCATCTCCGGAACGGTTAGGGACGCCCTGAGAAGATACAGGGAAGAAACCCTGACGAAAACTCAGGCGCCGACTGCCGGTTCAAAGGCGGGTTTGCAGAAAACATAAAAGGAGGTGGTCCTGATGCCCTTCAAAGACGGCACCGGGCCCCGCCGGGGCGGGGGAAGAGGAGGCTGGGGCCGCAGGGGTGAACACCGCTCGGGCTTCGGCGCCGGCGGGTATTGTGTCTGCCCGAATTGCGGCCTCAAAATGCTCCACAAGACCGGGGTTCCATGCAACCAGGAGAGCTGCCCTGAATGCGGGTCGAAGATGGTGAGAGAGGGATGATCATCTCGGTGGCCAGCGGAAAAGGGGGAACAGGCAAGACGACGGTCGCGGTCGGACTGGCGCTTTCGCTGAATGACGTGCAGTTTCTCGACTGCGACGTGGAGGAGCCCAATGCCCATCTTTTCCTGCATCCCCGAATCACGGAGACATCGCCCGCTTTCATTCCCATTCCCGATATTGTCGAGGCACAGTGCGATTACTGCGGCAAGTGCCAGGAGGTTTGCGCCTTCAACAGCATCGCTGTGCTGAAAAACCCGGAGACCCGCAAGGGCTCTGTGCTCGTTTTCGATCACCTGTGCCACGGTTGCGGTGCCTGCTGCATCCTGTGCCCCCGGGGGGCCGTCCGGGAAAGGCTCAAGGAAATCGGAATCGTCCAGAAAGGATCCGCGAGAAACCTCTCCTTCGTGCACGGGAGACTGAACATCGGCGAGGTCATGTCCCCACCCCTGATCCGGCAGGTTAAGAAGGCGATGACTCCGGGCAGGACGATTATCATCGATGCGCCGCCGGGGACGACCTGCCCGGTCATTGAAGCGGTGAAAGGGAGCGATTTCTGCATCCTCGTGACGGAGCCGACTCCCTTCGGCCTGAACGACCTTGCGCTGGCGGTGGACGTGTTGAAAACGCTCAGAATCCCATTGGGCATCGTCCTGAACCGGTCCGACATCGGGGATGACAGCATTGCGGCCTACGCACGGGAAAACAACATTCCCCTCCTCATGAGCATCCCCTTTGACCGGGAGATCGCCGTCGCCTACTCGAGGGGTGTGCCGATGGTCGATGTTAAAAAAAACTATGTGCCCCTGTTTCGAAATCTGTTCGAGAGGATCAGGAAGGCGACATGAAGCAGATCGTGGTCATCAGCGGCAAAGGAGGAACGGGAAAAACAATTCTGACAGCTTGCTTCGCCGTCCTGGCGGACCGGAAGGTCCTGGTGGACTGCGACGTCGACGCCGCCGACCTGCATCTGCTGCTCCACCCCGTGAACCGGGAGCACCACGAATTCAAGAGCAGCCAGGTCGCCGAGATCCAACCGGCACGCTGCAGCCGCTGTGGGCTGTGCATCGATCTTTGCCGGTTCGACGCCATCGAGAGCGATTTCGTGGTGGATCCGATCTCCTGTGAGGGCTGCGGCCTGTGCAGCCGGATCTGCCCCGTGGATGCCGTTTCCATGAAAGACCGCGTGTCCGGCGAATGGTTCGTTTCCGATACGAGGTATGGACCCTTCGTGCATGCACGGCTGGGAATAGCCGAGGCGAATTCAGGAAAGCTGGTAACCCTGATCCGGCAGACCGCCAAGGAAATAGCGGTGAGGGACAACCTCGATTACGTAATCATTGACGGTCCTCCGGGGATCGGCTGTCCCGTCATGGCATCCCTGGCGGACACGGACCTGGCACTGGTCGTCACCGAGCCTACCGTGGCGGGCATCCATGACCTCTCGAGAATCATCGATGTGACACATCGCTTTCAGACTTCTGCCGGGGTCGTGATCAATAAGTTCGACCTGAATTTGAGCAAATCAGGGGAAATCGAGAGGCTGTGCGGCTCAAGTGGAGTTGACATCATGGGTAAAATCCCCTTCTCCGCGCAGGTGCCCCGGTCTCTGGTGAAGGGCGTTCCCTTCGTGGAGCTTTTCCGGGATCCCGTGGCGGCTGAAATCACGTCCGTCTGGAAAAAGGCGGCGGCGGCCGCCGGCCCGCAAGAATGAAGCGGGATAGAAAAAAATCACAACAGCCAGGAGATGTAACATGAAACAAGTCATGCAAGCGGAGAAGCTGGATCAGGAAAACCGCCTCAAGGAAAGGATGGCTCTGATCCGGCACAAGATTCTCGTTATGAGCGGGAAAGGCGGCGTGGGAAAGACTTCCGTTGCCGTGAACCTCTCTTATGCGCTCGCCCTGTCCGGCAGCAAGAAGGTCGGGCTTCTGGATACGGATATCCATGGACCGAATATTGCTAAAATGCTCGGAATAGAAAAGGCAACCCTGGGTGGCTCCACGATGGGGATCGAACCGGTAATGGTTCTTCCCGGGCTGAAAGCCGTGAGCCTCGCCTTTACGGCCGCCAACCCCGATACCCCCATCATATGGCGGGGGCCTCTGAAAGCGGCGGCCATCAAGCAGCTTCTCGGTGACGTGAACTGGGGGACGCTGGATTACCTGATCATTGATTCTCCGCCGGGGACGGGAGATGAACCGCTGAGTGTCTGCCAGCTCATCCCGGAGATCAACGGCACGGTGATCGTGACGACCCCTCAGGACGTATCGATCATGGACGCCCGCAAAAGCGTCATGTTCGCCAGGCAGCTGAACATTTCTGTGATCGGCATCATTGAGAACATGAGCGGGTTCATTTGTCCCCATTGCCATCAGGAGACGGCCATCTTTAAAAAAGGGGGCGGGGAAAAGGCGGCCCTCGAACTCGGCGTGCCTTTTCTCGGACGCATTCCCTTTGACCCGCAGCAGGTAGAACTGGCGGATCGAGGTGTTCCGTTCATCTCTTTCAAAAAAGACAGCGCCGCCGCGAAGGCCTTCATGCAGATCCAGAAAAGAATAGAGGATTTCCTGGGAACAGGTAAATGAAAAGAGACTTTAAATATCTTTACGGTCCCGGGGATTTCTGGCGTTTTGGCGCAAAATGGTGCTCTCATCATTGACAGCATGACCTCTTGGCGGCGCATAGGAATGGTGCCGTGAGTGGTTCCTCAAGGATTGGTCTGCGGCACGCCATCTCGGATGGAGTATCGAGGAAAGAGAAGGGCTGGACATGGAAGATGAAAAAATAAAAGAAGAAATCCTGAAGATCCTTTATGATAAAATAGGTAGGAGGTATTCGGAGAAGGTCATCGATTACGGAACGGCTCCGAGAAATAACGGAACAATGAGTGATCCCGACGGGTATGCGAAGTTTACGGGACCCTGCGGGGATACGGTTGAAATATTTCTCCGCGTGAAAAACGGAAAAATCGAGGATATCCGCTACACGACTGACGGATGTATGACCTCCCACGCGGCTGTCTCCGCCGCGACGGAGATGGCAAAAGGAAAATCGCTGCGAGAATGTCTCAGGATCAGCCAGAGCACCATCCTGGATCATCTGGGGGGTCTGCCGGAGAGTGATCAGCATTGCGCCCTCCTCGCATCCACTACCCTGCACAAGGCTCTGCGGAACTACGCCGTCGGGAAAAAACGTTCAAGTTCACATGAGTAAAATACGATACACGCCCATAGGCGTTATCCAAAGGCTGCTGCGTATCGAGGGCCGATCCTGCATATCGAAGACGTGAACATCCTCGATGGAACACCTCTTCTGGATATCAAACCCTCGTTTGGATAAACGGTTCAACGAAGGAAGCTTATCCTGATTTAAAACCTCGCAAGCGGGACAGGAAAGGAGACGCTCCATGAAGAATGATGTTCGCATTCGAGAAGCGGAGAAGGTCGAAATTCTGACACTGCAGGATAACTGGGTCGATGTGACAGTAACGGACAACACAGAGGTGATCTCACGGGCCAAGCCCCTGAAGGCGGGAGAGCTCCGCAATTCCGTTCTCGCGGAGCACGGCTTTTCCGCCATCGTCAGAATCACGATCGACAACCGGATCCGGACGCTGCTTTTCGATTTCGGCTTCTCGGAGATCGGGGCCGCTTACAACGCGAAGGTGCTTGGGGTGGACATGAGCCAGGTGGAGGTCCTCGTTCTTTCGCATGGGCACAGCGATCACCTGGGGGGATTCGGACAGCTTGTTGGGATGATCGGGCGAAAAGGCATCGAACTCTACATGCACCCTGCGGTCTACAAGGCGCCGAGGTATCTGAAGATTGGTGAAAACCAGAAGATCTTTTTTCCGATATTCACCCGGGAGATGGCTGAAAAAGCGGGTGTGAAGATCGTCGAGTCCCGGACCCCGAGACCCCTGCTGGGTGGCGCCGCGCTGTTTCTCGGCGAGATCCCGCGCCGGACGGACTTTGAGAGGGGGTTCCCCATCGCCCATTTTCAGGAAAAGGGCGTGGAAAAATGGGACCCCATCGAGGACGACACCTCCATCGTGATGCATGTGAAAGGGAAGGGTCTCGTGGTTCTGTCCGGCTGCGCCCATTCGGGAATCGTCAACACCGTTCATTATGCCCGTGAGGTGACGGGCGTCGATCAGGTCCACGCCGTCATGGGAGGGTTCCATCTCTCGGGACCGTTTTTCGAACCCATCATCGAACGGACAACGGAGGAGCTGAAAAGAATCAAACCGGCCTGGATCGTCCCGACCCACTGCACCGGCAGAAAGGCCATCCTGCACATGGAACGGCAGATGCCGGAGGAGTTCATCCTGAACATGTCGGGAACAAAGCTGACGTTTGCCGCTTAACCGCTGCGGCCGAGAAGATCATCTGTGAGATAAAAAAAACAGCAAGGAGGTTTTATGTTTCACGAAGAGAGATGCGATTTTTGCGGGGAGTGTCTTTCGCGATGCCATTATCTACCCTTTGATAAGGAAAGCGGAAGCAAGGAATTCAAAAAACTTGTCGAAGGGGAAAAGGTCGACTGGCTCCGCGACTGCGTCACCTGCATGGCCTGCGATGAATACTGCCCGAAAGAGGCCAGGCCCTTCGACCTGATCCTGAAGCGGATGGAAGAGGGGGGAGGGTTGACAGACCCGGCCCTGTTGGCTCAGATGGCTACGCGCTTCAAGCCCGAAGGCGAACCTAGATCCGTGCCTCCGAAAGACCGGTTCATGTCCATCTGCGTCATGCAGGGCAACATGCCCTGGGCGATCCAGGGTCAACTCTTCGAGGCGCTCCCGCTCCTCAAGGGAAAGCACTACTTCTGCAACGTCCTTTTCGCCCACATGGGCAACGAGTCAATCATGCGGGACCGGCTGCAGACGATGGTGGACAATCTCGCCAAGTCGGGCGCGAAGGAGATCGTCTTCGTTCATGATGACTGCTATGCGGTCCTCAAGGGAATCGCCCCCGAGTACGGCGTCAAGGTACCGTTCAGGCCCGTACACCTCTTCGAATACCTGCGAGATTATCTGAGAGAGCACAAGAGCGAGGTTCGGAAACTGAACATGAAGGTGGCTTACCAGCGCCCCTGCGCCTCCCGCTACACCCCCGAGAAAGACGTCTTCCTGGATGAAATTTTCGACCTCATTGGGGTCAAACGGGCCAAACGGGAATACGACGGTGTCAACGCCATCTGCTGCGGTGTGGAGATCGCGGGACCCGGCCTCAAGCTCTTCCCCCGCGGCAAGAACTTCGAGCCCTTCCGGGAGAAGAACGTGGCAGACGCAAAAGCGAGCGGCGCCGAGGCCATGGTTTACCTCTGCCCCATGTGCTTCGCCGCAATGAATAAAAGAGTGCGCGAGGCGGGAATGAAAAACTACATGATCAGCGACATCTGCCGGCTGGCCCTGGGTGAACAGCTGCCGGAGGATAAGCCGCAGTAATCAGGAGGTTCGGGGGCCTGTCCCGGATGGAAATTACGGTCCTCCGGAAGAGCATTCCAGAAAATCTCTTCTTATCTCGGGAAGTGCAACATGAGAAACAAGAAATTTCGAATACGAAAATAAGGCTTTCCCTAATAGATGCATTAGCAAATATACGAGAAAATGAATAGCCTATTTTGAGAGGCCGTGTTTTGGGGGATGATTTTATACTCCTTGCATTGTGTCTTGCAAGAAACGGCTATGGGACAGCCTGTCACAAAAAGAGCGTACCTCATCGGTCTGGCCGTCATATTTTTTGCAGCCTATGGCCAGTATTTTATTGTGCACACCGACCTCATCGCGAATGTGCTTCTGGTCTATGGTCTGCCGATATTCATCATCAGTTGGATCAGCGGAAAAACGATCATCCGGCGGGCTTTCCAGAATAACAGGGTGGCGCTCAAATACGGTCTGGGTTCCTTTGGCGTTTTCACCCTGGCAGGCACGCTTGCCGCTGCCGGGATTTTCGCTGCACTTTCGGCATTCGATCCGTCGACTCTGAAACTTCTGCACAGGGCCAACCCCGTGCTTCGCGTGTCTCCTGATCTGGCCTGGATGATGGTAGCGGCCTCTTTTCTGGTGATCGGCCCCGCCGAAGAGTACATATTCCGCGGCTTCGTCTTCGGAGGCCTGCTGAGGATTTATCAGAACCATCACTGGCTGTTTCTCGCCTTCGTCTCGGCGGCCTTGTTTGCCGGGGCGCATCTCTACTATTTCCTCATTTACGGAATGGCATCGCTGATTCCGTTCGTTGAAATCGTGGCTATCGGTATGGCGATGGCCGTCACGTACTATTACTCCGGCGGAAACCTGCTTATTCCGGCCTTGCTGCATGGAGCTTTCGATGCGGCGGGGTTCATCGCCAGCGACATATCGCCGCAGATCGGGATTGCCCTCAGGCAGTTGATGATCTTAACGGGTGTTTTTGTGGCTTTCGGCTTCTTCACAAGGCGGCGGAGAAAACGATTATTCTAATTTGAAGTTGCGAGAAACCACAACAGGGATATCGGGCGGTTGCCTTATGACACTGCTTGTCCTGCGTTTCAGTCAGGACATTATTATGCAGATGTCCATAGCCGGGTAACCCTCAAACCGATCTCCGGCGGCGCGGCGTTTATCATAACATAAAAAGAGTTGCGAAATGATGTCCCGTCCGGTGACTGATATGAAGTAGTTCACCTGCGAAAATGCAGCATAATTTACATCGTCGGAGTCATGTGCTAATTTAAACCCGAAAATAATGGTTGACAATTTCAACCATATATGAAAAAAGAAGTCGTCGATTTGATATGGATCTCGATAGAAAGTGATATTTGAATGCGCGAGCAGTCCAGAGAGCTTGCAGAATTAATCAAAGAGATCGTTTTTTGTTTCGGTACGTATGGAATGGAAGAGGAGTATTGCGGGGATATATCCCACGCCGAGTGCCGCGCGCTTCGGGCGGCATTGCATCACGAGAACTGTACAATGCAGGAAGTGGCCAAAAGTGCGGTCGTAACCAAGAGTGGAGCCACCCGAATTGTGACCCGTCTCGAAGACAAGGGGCTTGTACGTCGTGAGCGCGACCCAGAGGACGGGCGCATATGTTGCGTCACTTTGACAAAAAAGGGTAAAAAATTCCTGGCCGGCATTGAGGAGCAGCTTAAGAACGATATGGAGTTGATTTTGGGAGAGATGGACCCCGCTATGCGCAGTGTGCTGATTATAAGCCTGAATGCTTTTTTGAAAATTGCGCATACGAAAAACGCAGGTTGCGGGAAGAATGCATGCCGAAGCGGTAATCGTGAATTACCCGATGATCGTTGACATATGCAATCATCTATTCAATGCCCTTTCGAACCGAAAGGCAAGCGAACAGCAGACCAGCCATGGATGAGAACATAATAATCTACGGTACTGATAATTGACCTTATTGCACCCAGGCCCGTGTGGCCTACGGGGAGCGGGCTGTCTATATCAATGTGGAATCCGACCGGACGAAGTTGGAAGAAATGCTGGCATATTCCGGGGGGAAATTCCAGGTGCCCGTGATCGTAATTGGAAAGAAGGTTACTATCGGCTTTGCCGGAGAAACATCTCTTCGAGGCGGAATTCCGATTTTCGGAGGCACATGAGCTGTGAAAAGACCCCTCGGAGAGGAGTAAGGCAGATAGAAATTCAATTCCCTCGTTTTATGGACTCGGGTAATTGGACCCTTAGAAAAAGGTAATTGAGGAGGAGTCATGTTTGAAGTCACAGAAAAAGCAAGCAGTATAATCAAGGACATTTTAAAGAAGCAGGATAAGCCTTTTGCCGTCAGGATCGTCCTGCAGGACGGGTGATGCGGAGCCTCACTGGGCATGGCTCTGGATGAGTCACAGGAAAACGATTCTGTTTTTACGGACCGAGGGGTCACTTACGTGATCGAAAAGGATCTGCTTGAGAAGGTCAAGCCCATTCGTATCGATTTCATTGATTCAGATACTGGTGCAGGCTTTACGCTCTCATCGAATTTACAGAAAAGCGGCGGCTGCTGTTAAATGGAAGTTCGATTCATTGTAGTTCCACACCGAAAGCTTCGAGGATTCGACTATACCGGCTATGAGGCAATCTGAACGGAGTTGAACCCTTCTCCAAGCAAATTTCTCGGATTTTATAATACACCCCCTACAATAAATCTCGGAGGCTCTGGAGGAAAGGAGAAAAATGTTTGCTCTCAATAATTTTGTCACCGCCGGCAAGTTCTTTCTGGTGATTGCCGGCGAACTCATTTTGATTTTTGTCGCGGTTTCTTTTGTCATAGGAGTTCTGATGGAGTACCTGCCTCCATCACGTATTCGGGATTACCTTTCGAACAAATTCATGTGGATTCAGTATTTCCTGGGGGCGGGCCTGGGTGCATTGACGCCTTTTTGCTCCTGCTCGACTGTACCGATTACCGCCGGGCTGCTTAAAGGAGGCGTCCCTTTCGGCCCGACCATGGCCTTCCTTTTTTCTTCACCGGTTCTCAATCCGGTTATAATTGCCCTCTTGCTGTCCCTCTTCGGGATAAAGATAACGATTATCTATGTTGTCGTCACGTTCCTCGGATCAATGGTAATGGCGGGGCTGCTGGCGAAGATCGGTATGGAACGACAGGTAAAGCCACTGATTAATATAGAATCTTCTTGCTGCTCTGAGGCGGCTGAGCCCATAGCTGTTTCCGTAAAGACTCAGCTAGCTGCCGGTGAGAAATTGAATACATTTCCTTTCGTAATATTACCAGCCCCCGGCCCGGCAACTGCGGGTTGCTGTGCGCCGGCTTCCAAACTCTCTCCAAGCGCTTCGTCATCTTCGTGTTGTTCCGTTGACTTCGAAACACACACAACGAACGTGAGTTTCAAAGAGAAAATGAAAAGAGCATCAATCTCGGCGGTAGATACCTTTAAGGGGGTATTCTGGTATCTCCTCCTTGGAGCCGGCATAGGCGCTTTCATATACGGATTTTTCCCGGAAGACTTGGTTGTCAGGCTGGCTGGGCCGGATAATCCCTGGTCTATTCCCGTCGCCGCATTGATCGGGGTGCCCATGTATATACGGGCGGAAACGGTGATCCCCATCAGCGCCGCTCTGGTTGGAAAAGGCATGGGGGTGGGTACGGTCCTGGCACTTATTATCGGCGGGGCCGGGGCGAGCATCCCGGAATTGATCCTCCTGGGGTCCATGTTCAAAAAGAAGTTGGTCATCGCTTTTGCCGTGAATGTTTTTCTGGTGGCAATTCTGGCCGGGTATCTTGTGGATATGTTTGTCTATTATTGAGACCTGCATACCAACTTTCGATGGCCACCACGTTGTGCAAATCGGCTCCGGGACGATAACCGCCGTGGAAGAGCGTCTCAAAGAGGGGTATTTTGGGAAAGTATGCTGAAAATTTAGACAATCGCAAGCCAATCCTCCTTCCCTAAGGTCGCTTCACGGCAGAAAATCCGTCCAGGATGGTGTCCAGAATGCGCTCCAGTTTCTTTTTGTCTACTTCCTTTCCGGGGATAGAACAGAGATCTTCGGCGGCGGCGTGTATGACGGCAGAGATGATCCAGGTCATATCGTCAGCATTGGCGGAACGGAACTCCCCGCTTTTTACGCCGTTTTTGATCATCGTCGTTAAGAATTTCCGGAACTTTCTCCGGTAAGATTCGATGTCGAAAGGAGGAGCGCTCTGGGGCGGTCCGTAGGATATAATACGCATGAGGCGGAGAAAATCCACGTCCCTGGCCATGCGCAGATACATCGAAATGATGTATGATTTAATCCTCTCGCGGGCGCTTCCTGTTTGCTTGAATTCATCCATCAGGGATTCAAAAGCAGAAAAATGCTCCCGCATCAATGCCTGATACAGTCCCTCCTTGCTTCCGAAGTGGTAGTAAATCGATGGCAAAGTTGTCCTCGAATCTTCTGCTATTTCGCGGATGGAGGCTGAAGCGAATCCTTTCTGACTGAAAATTTTCAAAGCCGAGTTCAACAGCCGATCCCGGGTTACAGAAGACTGGTCTTTTTTTCTTGATCCCATTTTTCCTTTACCTGTCATATGATAGCGCACATACAACTAATCGCTCAGTTTGTCAAATAATGAGAGCCGACAAGGGCGACCTGCCATTTAAGTCGTGAAGGTTCCATATAGATCTGTGAATCACATTTTTCTTTACCTGTCCAAGCAGTTATGATATCAAGCGACAATTATAATTGATTACGCAACTTGTCAAATGAATTCGAGACGTGGCTGCACGGACAGGGTGTCGCCATTTTAAAAGGTCACAAGACCTATCTTACGATAGATAAAATAATGGGCAGCAAGGGCGTGAGGGCAAAAGATATCTGAAAGGTGATTTGATGAGCGTAAACAGGAAATTGGTATGGACGGGGTTGGTGTCCCTGGCTACGGCGTTGCTCGTGATTGGATGTGGAAATCAGGAGGTGAATAAAGCTTCTCCTCCTCCGGAAGTCACCGTTGTGACTGTACAGCCGAGGCAAGTAGTTATCACTACCGAACTGGCCGGCCGGACGTCCGCCAACTTAGTCGCCGAAGTGCGCCCACAGGTGAGTGGCATAATTCAGAGACGTCTATTTACGGAAGGTTCCGATGTGAAAGCAGGACAAGCGCTTTTTAAAATCGATCCCGCTCTCTACCAGGCAGCGCTCGACAATGCGAGGGCTGCACTTGCCAGATCAGAGGCCAGTCTGCCTGCCATCCGGTTGAGGGCCGACCGCTTGCGGGAATTGCTGGCCGAGAAGGCCGTGAGTCAACAGGATTATGATGATGCCGCCGCCGCTTTAAAACAGGCTCAGGCCGATATTCAATATTGGAAAGCAACTGTGGAAACTGCCCGCATTAATCTGAACTATACGACGATTACTGCGCCCATTTCCGGCCGGATAGGAAAATCCAGTGTGACCGAGGGCGCGCTGGTCACCGCTCAGCAGCCTATCGCTCTAGCCACCATACAGAAAATTGATCCCATGTATGTAGATGTTTCCCAATCCACAGCTGAAGTGCTGCGATTGCAGCGCAGCTTGAAGGAGGGCCTTCTTGCTCACAATGGAACAAATCAGAAAAAGGTTCAATTGATTATGGAAGACGGCACAGTGTATCCGTCGGCAGGAACCTTTCAGTTTCGCGATGTCACGGTCGATCCGACGACTGGAACGGTTACACTGAGGATTGTCGTTCCTAATCCCAAGGGCGTGTTGCTGCCGGGTATGTTTGTCCGGGCCGTCGTGCAGGAAGGTGTCAATAAGCAGGCCATTCTGATCCCCCAGCAGGCTGTGTTACGTGATCCGAAGGGAAACCCGCTGACATTAATTGTGGATGCCAATGGAAAAGTTCAGCAGAGGCGACTCACGCTCGACCGGGCCATCGGCGATACGTGGCTTGTTTCATCAGGGCTTGCGTCCGGAGAACGCGTGATAGTCGAAGGCGTGCAAAAGGTAAAGCCCGGCGATTCCGTAAAGGCGATTCCTTTTGAAGCCG
>JBHGBI010000027.1:0-27742 GCA_041946925.1 Syntrophales bacterium
CCAGATGATCCCGGATCTGTATGTACAGTGCTGTTCCCGGTTCTTTATGTGAGACAGGAACAAAGGCAAGACCGATCGCCTTATTGAGTGTCGGAGAAAAAGTCCCGGATGTCACCTCGCCGATATCACGCCCATCCTCCCGGATCTTGTATCCGTGCCGCGCTATTCCCCTGTCTTCCATTTCGAAACCGACTAGTTGTTTTTCCACGCCCTTCTCCTTTTGCCTCGACAGGGCATCCCGGCCGATAAACTCCTTTTTCAGGTCGACAATCCATCCGTAGACCACTTCGAAAGGGGAGATTGTTTCATTCATGTCATTCCCATACAGCATCATGCCTGCCTCCAGCCGGAGTGTATCCCGCGCACCCAGCCCGACCGGTTTCAAACCGCTTGCGGATCCCGCCTTCAGGAGCTCTTTCCAGACCGTCGCAACGCCCCCGCCGGGGGTGTAGATTTCAAACCCATCCTCTCCCGTATAACCGCTTCTGGATATAATCGCAGGCATATCCAGCACTTTTGTATGCATTGATTCGTAGAATTTCAGGGATGCAAGGTCGCCTGCGGTTATCTCCTGCAGAATGGACTGGGAGGCCGGCCCCTGGAGATCTAGTTTTCCGGTGCCTTCTGTGATATCCCTGATCTGAACGCCGGAAAGACTTTTTTCTCCTTTCACCTTGAGAAGCCACTGGTAATCCTTTTCCTTGGTTACCGCGTTCGTCACCACCATGTAAGAGTCTTCGGAAAACCTGTAAACAGTCAAGTCATCGATGATCCCACCTTGTTCGTTGATCATCAGACTGAGCTTCATCTGGTTGTCGCCCTGACTTTCCAGGTTTCTGCTCATCACGCATTGAAGCAGCGAAAAAGCATCGGGACCCCTGACCTCGATTTCCCCCATGTGGCATATGTCGAAAAGCCCGGCGTTTTCCCGCGTCGCGCGATGCTCATCGATAACATTCGTATATTGAACCGGCATAGCCCACCCGCCGAAATCAATGATTTTTGCTCCCAGCCTGACATGTTGTTCATAAAGAGGGGTTTTTTTCATTTATGTCACTCCTCTCATGGGATTCATCTGTGCGGGCCGGCTCCGGGGAGAAGTATCCATGCCAGTCGCAAGCATCCTGATTCAAGGGCCTTTTTCGAGAAGATTCTGTGTTAACGCGTGTATCTGTAAATTGCCACAGAAATGGCAAGAATTATAAAAGCAAGCGAAATCAAGAGAAAATTTCTCCCCCAGGCGGTCGGGCCGGTAACCAGATGTCCGCATCTGCGGCAAAAAGAGAACCTGGAAGTGATCGGCGCCCCGCAATGCGGGCAAAGGATGGCTTTTTTTGATTCCCGAAGTCTTCTGGAAGTCCCTTTTTTTAACTCTTCATAGATGTCGTACTGCCACTCACAATCTGGAGTGGGGCATTTACCTTTCAAGGGCATGTGATCCGTCCACATGAAATCCCTGAGGCATTCGGGACATCGAATTTTCTGCAAATTTCTTTCTCCACAAATCAATGCCCCTTTCAGTACTACAAGATTTTTTATAATTCAAGGCGGAAAAAATATTTCCGGCGTACAAAAAGACAGGCTAAGGGCGCTTCCAAAAAGGGCCGTCGTCCGTGCCCGAAGCCTGTATTTATTATAAATCTCAATCCACCGCCTTTTTTGGTTCAGCGAAAAAGCTCTGTAAGAGTGGGTTTTATGACCGCGATATGACGGGCCATCTTCCGGCTGACGTACAGCGCTGCGATCACTACCGACGCTGCGCAGACGGGGTCGATGTATCCCGTATTAATGATCAGGTCGTACTGGGAAGCATCCTCTATATCCTGATGGAAGTACTTGTGGATAAAAGCTTCCCGTTCCGATTCGACACTGATGATCCGTTTCCTGGCCTCCTCGGTGGAAATTTTGAGTTCTTTTTTGATATTTTTGATTTTGACATCCATGGGGGCGATAACCCTGACCCGGAAAATGTCTTCTTTCGGCAGGATGAGATGGGCCCCGCGCCCGAGAATCACTGCCCTTCCGTGCTTTCCGATCGTACCGATCACTTTGACAAGGTGGCGAAGGTATTCGTATCCCCAGATATTCCGTTCTTTTTCGAGGATGGAGATCCAGTCATCCAGCATGGAACGGCCCTTTTCATCGAGCGTTCCGATCACCGTCGCGCTCATTTTCGAGCTCTTGGCCACTTCATCGATTATCCGGCTTCCGTATAAATCGAGTTTCAGCCTTTCGGCGAGTGCTTTGGCCAGTTCCGTGCCTCCGCTGCCGAGCTCTCTCGATATTGTGATAACGGGCGAGACCTGCTGCGGTCTTTCCCTGTTCATCTGATTCCATTTCCTGACCTGATCCTCAACAAGCTTCTGGACATAATTCATGGATACGGGGGGCCTCATAAAAATCTCCTTCTCTGATATTTGGATTTCAGCTTTTTTCAAGCAGCCTGTTAGTATTTACAGGGAAGAGGAACCGGGAGCAAGCAAAATTTCAATGCTTGAATACTTCAGAACCATTTTTTCACCCATTGATCCGAGCGTTAGAGCAAACAGCACGCCGGTGAAGCGGTTTTATTCCATGTACACCTTGCCGCGCATTATCCGAATCTCAGTCTCTCTTTGAGGAAGGTATACCTCTCTTCCGTCTTCCTGTTGCTGACCGCTATTGCGAGGGCTTTCTTTGTACCGATCATGACTACAAGCCGCTTCCCTCTGGTCACGGCGGTGTAGATCAGGTTTCTTTGCAGCAGCATGTAGTGCTGGGTCAGGACGGGTATGACGACCGCGGGATACTCCGATCCCTGTGATTTATGGACGGATATGGCGTAGGCGGGTACAATTTCGTCGAGTTCGGAGTAGTCGTAAACGATCTCCCTGCCGTCGAAGAAGACCTTCACTTCCTGGTCCTCCTCATTGATCGCGGCGATCCGTCCGATGTCCCCGTTGAAGACTTCCTTATCGTAATTATTCCTGACCTGCATTACTTTGTCATGGAGGCGAAATTTTCTCGCGCCCCTGCTTATTTCCCTTCCCGCGGGATTGAGCAGTTTCTGAAGCTCCAAGTTGAGATTGGCGGTTCCGACAATTCCCCTGTTCATCGGCGTCAGGACCTGTATGTCGTCCACCGGATCGAGGCCGAAACGCGCGGGGAGGCGACACTTGACAAGCTCCAGTATTACCTTGAGGACCTCTGCAGGGTCTTCGCGCTCGATGAAATAGAAATCGTCCATTGCGGGATCGGACGGACGCGGGGAGGGGATGACTCCCTGCCTTATCCTGTGGGCGTTCATGATAATCGTGCTTTCTCCGGCCTGGCGGAATACTTCGTCCAGCTCCACGACTGGAATCTCCGCGGACTCGATGATATCCCTCAGGACATTTCCGGCGCCGACGGAGGGGAGCTGGTTTGCGTCTCCGACCAGAATCAGGACGGCGCGGTCGCGCAGCGCGCAAAGGAGGTTGCACATAAGGAAAATATCGATCATCGATGCCTCGTCCACGATCAGAATGTCGCAGACCAGAGGGTTATTCCTGTTGCGTTGAAAGCCGCCTCTCTGCACGCTGTATTCGAGGAGCCTGTGAATAGTCGCGGCCTCATGGCCCGTCGCCTCGCTCATCCTCTTTGCCGCCCTGCCGGTGGGGGCCGCGAGCATTACCCGCATCCCGGTCTTCTTGAATATTTCAAGCACGGCACGAATGATGGTCGTCTTTCCCGTGCCCGGCCCGCCGGTGATCACCAGGATCTTTTCACGCGCTGCCAGCTTCAGCGCCTCAATCTGCCTGTCCGCGGGACTGATGGCGAGCCTGTCAAGCGCCCGCTGCACGGACTTTTCCGAATCGATGTCCGCAAGCGCCCTCGGAGTATCCCTCAATGCCCTGATCCGGGAGGCAACCTCCGTTTCGGCCCGGTAGTAATCCGCGAGGTAAACGCCTCTCCCTGGAATCCGCTCCTCGTATACTATCTTTCCTTCTCCGGCCAGACGCTCCATTTCTCTCGAAAGGATGTCACGCCCGATGCCGAGCGCTTCCTCGAATTTCCCGACCGCGGATTCCAGGGGCGAATAGACGTGTCCGCTTTCGCCGAGCCGGTTGAGCACGTGCAGTATGCCGGCCTGGGCCCTCAGCGGGGAGTCTTTCGCGAAGCCGAGCTTCTCCGCGATCATGTCGGCCGTGGCAAAACCTATTCCAAAGACGTCATCCGCTAGGCGGTACGGGTTCTCTTTCAGTGTTCTTATGGAATTTCCGCCGTAGTGCCGAAAGATCCTTGCGGCGTGAGACGCCCCCACTCCATAATCCTGGAGAAAGAGCGTCAGGCTGCGGGCCGCATTCTGCTCCTGCCAGGACTTGCGGATCGCGTCCAGTTTCTTTTTTCCGATCCCTTCAACAGAAAGGAGCTGTTCAATATCCTTTTCAATAATGTCGAGGGATTGCTTTCCGAACTTGCCGACAATCCTGGCGGCCGTAACCGGGCCGATCCCCTTGATTAGGCCCGAACCAAGGTATTTCTCGATGCCGGAGACGGTAACCGGCACTAGGGGCTCGTAATAATGGATCTTGAACTGTTCCCCGAACCTCGGGTGATTCACCCATTCCCCCCGGACCCTGATGGCATCGCCTGGCAGAGGGGAAATGAGGCTGCCCGTCACCGTTACCGGGTGCCGCCTCCCTTCGACTCTCAGGCGGGCGATCGTGAACCCCGTCTCGTCGTCCTTGTAGCTGATCTTCTCGATCCATCCTTCCAGTTCTGTCAGTTCCGTCCTCGTATCCTCCGTCATGCCGAGAGAGTCAACCGCCTGCCCACGAAACAGCCGGGTTGCCGCCGGGCGCCATCTCAACTGATTGCCGGTCGAAGAGATGATCTCGATCTGCCCATTCCTTTGTACCCTGCCGGCATTGATGCGGGCTCCTTTCATCGATAACTGCTCTAATCATTTGAAATTCATATCATCATCCCGCCGGACCTGTCAAAACATTTGCCCTCCTGAATCCTCTGATCTGCTGTCTTGTTCCGAAGGCGAACGAAAGGATTTCCAGCACAAACTGCCCGTGGGCGAAGAAAACCGATTTGACCCTCCAGTAAAATCCTGCTATAAAATTTTTCCTGCATATTTTGTCGAAAGGATTAATTTTGAAAGTACTTCTGGCCGGTTACAACCTTGATTCCGATATTATTGAGGAGCTCCGGAAGGCTGTCCCGGACTGTCAGGCCTTGACGCCCGAAACTGTCTCCGCCGCCTACGCGCGTATAAGCAGAAATCCCCTGCCCGTGAACGAACTGCGCAAGGAAGCCCGCAGAGAAGTTGAGAAAGCCCGCAATTCCAACCGCAACATCGTCTTCGGCATGGGGCACAGCTCCATCGCCGAACACGCCGTATTCAATATCGACATACTGGGCGTGTCGCGCTTCCTTGTCGAAGAAATAGAGAAATTCCGCCTCTGCTCGTACACGGAAAAATCACAGCGCTACGTTCTTTTGAAGGATGATTTCGTGATTCCGGAAGAGATCAAAAACGCCGGCCTGGAACGTGAATTCGTGAACACGATCCGGGAGCAGAACAATCTTTACCATAGCCTGTACAAATCCCTGAAACAATACGTATTTGAAAAAAATGCGGATCTGGCGCGCGACCCCGCCAACCGCCCGACTCTGGAAGGATGGGCGAAGGAGGATGCCCGGTACGTCATTTCTCTGGCCACGGAAACCCAGCTCGGAATGACGCTCAACGCAAGAAATCTCGAGCTGATGTTAAGGCGGATGGCCGCACACCCATTGAAGGAAGCAAAGGAATACAGCCGTAAACTCTATGCCGTCACGGCGGATGTGGCGCCTTCGCTTGTGCGGTATACCGATGCCACGCGGTTTGACACATCAACGAGACCGGCTTTGGAAACAAAGGCCGAAGAAATGATCCTGAAGTGGGGGAAAAAGAAATGGGATGAGGGAAAATCCCGGACGATCATGAAAAAAGGGAATGTGTCCCTGTATTACTTCACACCCAGGGCCGATGATGTACTCGTTGCGGCGCTCATTCATTCCTCATCCGGTCACGCCATGGACAGATGTCTTGCGATCGCATCCCTTATGGATAAAAGAGAAAAGGAAGAAATGATCAGGTCGGCTTGCGTCTATATGAAATCGTATGACGCCCCCATGCGGGAATTTGAGAATGTAGATCTTCATTTCGAGATCATCGTCAGCGCGACCTGTTTCGCCCAGTTGAAAAGACACCGGATGGCGACGATCATCTGCCAGGATTACGATCCCGCACTGGGAGTAACAATACCTCCCGCCGTAGCGGATATCGGAATGACCGGGCGTTTCCGGGAGGTTATCGCCAGGACAGAGGATATCTGGGAGAAAATTCGCAAAGTTTCCCCGGACGCGGCCGGCTACGTCCTCACGAACGCGCACAGGAAAAGAGTGGCTTTCAAAATCAATGCAAGGGAGCTTTACCATATCGTGCGCCTGCGCGCGGATCAGCACGCCCAGTGGGACATCAGGGAAACCACTGAAAGGATGCTCAGCGTGAGCAGGCGGGCGATCCCCCTGACTCTCATGCTCGCCTCCGGCAAGGACGGGTTCGATGCGTTGTACAGGCGCTGCTTTGAAGAACCTATATGATTCCATATCATCCGCTTGTCCTCGTCTTTTCTGTTTTGCTTGTGGCGACTTGCGCCATGCGCCGGGTGCTCGCGCGGATCAATATCAGCCACCTGCGGAAATTCGCAGACCGGATACCGGACGTTTTCCGGGGGGAAATCGATTCGGAAACCCTGTCAAGGATGAATCGTTACACTGTCGATTCTTCGCGCTTGAGTTCTCTGGAGTCGACCGTCGGCGATCTCGTCCTGATCATTGTGCTGCTGAGCGGTCTTGTGCCGTGGACGGTGGGTCTGATCGATTCGCTCCACCTCGGCCCGGTCGCTTCCGGACTGATCTTTTTCATGGTCCTGGCGCTGGCTGGAAGCATCCTGGAAATTCCCTTTGATCTGTACGGCACCTTCGTAATCGAACAAAAGTACGGTTTCAGCACCATCACGCCCGGATTATGGTTGTCCGACCTGTTTAAGAATCTCGTCATTTCCGGTCTGCTGATGATTGCGCTCTTTACTCCTCTGCTGGCACTGATCCAGCATGCCGGGAAAACATGGTGGCTATGGGCATGGATTTTCTTCGCGGTTTTCCAACTGTTCATCTTATGGCTTTACCCGATAGCCATCTCTCCTCTTTTCAATAAATTCGAGCCGGTAAAAAATGAAGAACTGAGGGAACGGATCGTTTCTACGGCGGAACGAGCCGGGATCACAGTTTCGGGAGTTTACCAGGTGGATGCTGCAAAAAGGAGCCGGCACACAAATGCCTACTTCACCGGCATCGGCAAGACCAAGCGCATCGTCCTGTACGATACCCTCCTCGGAGCACATTCGACCGCAGAGATCCTTTCCGTCCTGGCGCATGAGATCGGGCACTGGATCAAGAAACACGTCAGGAAACAACTGATCATGATAGAGGTCCTTTCATTCATATCGTTCTACCTGACCTCTCTTTTCCTGGACTGGCTTCCCCTGTACCGAGCGTTCGGGCTCGAGCGGGAAGTTCCTTACGCCGGCCTCTTCCTCCTTGGCGTCGCCGTGAAACCCGTGCTTTTCTTTTTCACTCCGATCGGTGCGGGGATATCAAGAAGATTTGAGAGACAGGCTGATGACTACGTCTTTTCCCTCTTGGGGACGACCAGGCCCCTCATAGACGCGCTGAAAAGGCTTGCAAAAGAAAATCTCGCCAATCTGCATCCGCACCCCTTTTATGCCTGGTTTTATTATTCCCATCCGCCCCTGGCCGACAGGATAGAGCACCTGTGGGAACTGGAAAAAGCGTCTTGATTTTAGAAGCAGAATGATTAAACTACGGTTGAGCTGTACGCGGGACGAAAAAGGAAGGGATTTTTCCGTTTAATTCATTACTTCCGCTGTTGAATGCAGTGAGGATATAGGGGAAGATTATGCCGATTTACGAATTTTACTGCGGGCGCTGCAATACGGTATTCAGTTTTTTTTCGAAGTCCGTCAACACCGAGAAAGTGCCGGATTGCCCTCGATGCAAAGCGGTCAAACTTGAGCGGCGGATGTCCATCTTCTCGACTGTTTCCAGAAACCGCAAAGAGACGGCCGAGGACGATCTTCCTCCCGTTGACGAAGCCAGAATGGAAAAAGCCATGGCCATGCTGGCAAGCGAGGCTGAACACATGAGCGAAGATGATCCGCGGCAGGCGGCGGCTCTGATGAGAAAGCTGTCGGACGCGGCCGGCCTTAATATGGGACCGCGTATGGAAGAGGCGATCAGGCGGATGGAAAGGGGGGAAGACCCCGAAAAAATCGAAGAAGAGATGGGCGATCTCCTTGAAGGAGAAGACGCGTTTTCATTCGAGAATACCAAAGGAGCAAGGGGATCCAAGCGTCCGCGACCAGCTATAGACGAAAAACTGTATGATTTATAGGCAAAGGGCGAAGGACAGGTGAAAGTTAAAAGAAACAGGCCCCTTTCCCGGTAACTTATTGGTATTATTGCATTTTGTGTTTTAAAAAGTTGCCTGAATTTCTTTCAAATGGAGAGTGTCAGTTAATTTGTGTAAACGACTTTCCTTATTGATCAAAATGAGATTGTATCAACTTGGACTGCCGTACAGGCAGTTTCAGGTTTTTCAGGCAATAACCTTTTCATTTGCAAGAACACAGAGTTCAGTAACAACCCCATCAGGGGTATCAATTTCAAAATTATAATCCTCGATAGTTCCTTCTGATTTCAACTCCTCGAAAATATCTATGAGAATACGTTGGGCTTCCGAAGGTGTGGAAGCGTTTAAATCAATTTGCAGTTTAGCTTTCATGTAAAAGCCCCTTTCTGTAGAGGGTCTCTACAACTAAGTACCTATCTTAACGGGGCATTCGCTTGCTGTGGATGATTGCGAATTGAGTTAGTGCCTTGCCCCATTCTCTTGCCGGTATTGTCCATTTTTTCTGAATGTTTTTCAAGAGCAAATACAACAACTTTATTGCAGCATCATCGTTTGGGAAAGAGAAGATTTCTTGCTGTGGGATATTCCCCTCCTTCGGGAAAGATTCTGTGTAGTTTTCCTCCTTAATGCCGAAATAGATATTTTCTATGGAAAATGAATGAAAGGTAAGATAAGCAAAACTCGACAAATTATAAAATTATGCCGACCGAAAGGAGACAGAAGGATGGCTGACAAAGGGGACAAGAAGATCTCCCGTGCACAGAAAAAGGAGATGGAATACGCCGAGAATCGGCGGCACTGGCTGTCAGAAGAGGAGAAGATATACGCTTTGTGGGAGCGGGCCTATAACCCGGGAGGTCAGGCGCAGAACGACCGCCTGGCGAAGCAGGGCAAGAAGCCTCCCCGGCAGCTGATCCGGCAATTGATCGACCCGGGAACGGACTTTTTCGAGCTGAGCCGGGGAGCCGGTTTCGGGATCGGCTATGAAGGGGTGGAGGATGTTCCCTCGGCTGGCCTGGTGACGGGAATCGGTAAGATCCACGGCAACTGGGTGATGATCCTGGCAAACGACAGCCGTGTGACCGCCGGGGCCTATTACCCCATCAGCTGCAAGAAACATTTGAGAGCCCAGGAAATCGCCGAGAAGTGCGGACTCAATTTCGTCTACATTGCTGATTCTGCAGGCGCCTATCTGCCGCTGCAGGACCGGATTTTCCCAGGCAGAAACCAGTTCGGTCATTTCTTCTACAACATGTGCCGGATGTCGGCCAAGGGGCTCAAGCAGTACACCCTGAGCACAGGGGGCAACACGGCCGGAGGGGCCTATATCGTGTATCTCGCCTGCGAGTCTGTCATGATCGACGGGATGTCATATTCCTTTCTCGGAGGGCCTCCCATGGTGGAGTCCGCCATCGGCGAAAAGGTGAGCATGGAGGATCTCGGCGGGGCGAGAGTCCACACGCAGATATCCGGCGGTGCCGATCATTTCGTGAAATCCCAGGATGAGGGCATCGAGAAACTGAGGGAGCTCCTGGCCTTTGACCCGAAGCAGACCCTTTACATCGACCGGCGCAAGCCCGCCGATCCGAAGGTGCCGGCCGATCATCTTTACGAAGTTCTTCCGAAAGAGACCTCCAAAGGGATCAATGTCCGGGAAGTGCTCGCCTGCATCGCCGACGACAGCTATTTCAGCGAATACAAGCGCAATTACAACCCCGGCCGGGGCGACAATATCGTCTGCGGCAAGATTTTCCTGAAGGGGATACCAGTCGGTGTCATCGCCAGCAACGGGAACGGCGTCATCTTCGTCGATTCGGCCCGCAAGGCCATCGAATGGGTGATCCGCTGCTGCACGATGAAAATCCCTATTCTCTACATTCAGAACTCGCCCGGCTACATGGTCGGCACGGCGGAGGAATATGCCGGCATCGGCAAGTACGGCTCCGGTATGGTGCGGGCGTGTGCGTGTGCGGAGGTCCCCAGGATTCAATGGGTCATCGGCCCGGACCACGGTGCCGCCAATTTCGGCATGTGCGGGCGGACCTTCGATCCCCTCTTTATTTTCGCCACCATGCGGGCGCGCACCTCAGTGATGTCGGGGGAAACGGCGGGGTTCATTCTCACGAGCCTGGAGCGGGCCAACCGCAAGAAAAGGGGCGAGCCGATGGATGAAGATGCGGCGAAGGCCTTCCGGCAGATGATGATTGACAAGTACAACCGGGAGGCCCATCCCTTCTATATGGAGGCGCGCCTTTTCAACGACGGGACGCTGCCGCTCAAAGACTGCCGGGATGCCCTGGCCCTGGCCTTCGAGGTATCGCTCCTGCAGCCGGTGAGGGAGTCGAACTTCGGAAACTTCAAATTCTGAGCCATTTTTCAGGAGGTCCCGATGTAGAATGTGACAGTCTCACAAAAAGTTTTTTTCTTGACCGGGCAAATCCCCGGCACTTGCAGAGAGATTGGGGATGATTCGGAGAAATCGATTCATCCCTCCGATAAGATTTCTTTTTCTTTCACAGTTATAATCGGATATTCACTGCCGAGGCCCTTCCGCTTTCTGGCTATTTCGGCCGACGATTTCTGCCCGCATCCGACAGACACGCACATCTTTACCATTGCGCTGTTTGCGGCAACTCTGACCATTTCACGATAATCACGGGCGAGCTCGTATTTCTCTTCTGAAAGAAATTTGGCTGATTTCTTATCTATGTATTTTACAGATGCATATAGCTTTCCTCCCGATATCATTCTTCCGAGCAGATTTGGTTTGATTTCTTCTACTTGTATGACAAGCGCATCGGAGCGGGAGGCGACTTCTTTTTCATCGTATGCAAGGCATATCGTATTCAAGCCGAACTTTCTGGCCATATCGTTTACGGTCCGGCAATAGACAGCCACTATTGTCTTATTGACATCCTCGGGATTGGCCTTTTTCGGCTGAACATCCACCGAAATGAAGGCAACCCGATACCGGTTGAAAACAGGGGTTGTATCCTGGACATTTTTCCGGGACGAAGTTACATCCTCATATCCCTGGTAAACGGATTTTGCCGTCAGTACTGCCTGCACGGCCACAAGGGCCTCTGCAAAGCACCCGTTTATTGAAAATACTGAAACAACGGCTAGAATCACAAACACTGCGTTTTTCATTATTATCCCTCAAATGCGTGGTTCCTCATCGACGGAGCGTGATCCCGTCCCTCATTCAAGCTGCGCCCCAAACAAAAAGGCCGAAACATCTCTTAATGAAATATTTCAGCCAGACTATTACCGAAGAGCGGTCAACTCATACAAAATCCAGACTGCCCTGTCAAGCACCGATTTGAGCAAACGTAAGTACTGTCTGGATTACAGAAGATCTTTCTCTCAGGAATATGCACCCCGAAAAATCAGGGTGTGACCGATGGTGTTAAGAGGTCTTCTCAATTAAAAGGTTATAATCGTTTATCCAGAGCATTCAATTTTTACGGGGTTCATATGGCAGGTACTCTCATTCTATCCACGGGCAGTTACCTACCGGAAAAAGTGATCACAAATGAAAATCTGACTCAATTCTCGGAAGAAGCAAAGAACATGATAGGTGAGAAAACGGGGGTTTATTCAAGAAGAAATGCCGCTGAAGATGAATGCACATCCGACCTGGCTGCAAAGGCGGGTGTGAGATGCATCGAAAAGGCCCGCTTTCCCCTGGAAGAAATCGAGGGCATTATCGTTTCCACGTCGTCTCCCGACAGAATCCAGCCGGCAACTGCCGCACGCGTCCAATACTTGATGGGTGCGCGCAGGGCATTTGCATTCGATATCAATTCGGTCTGCTCGGGTGGCACCTTCGGGATTTCCCTGGCGGATTCGTTGATCAAATCCGGCAAGTATAAGACAATTCTCCTGATCGCGGCGGAGCTCTATTCGAGGATACTCAATAAGAATGATTTCTCCACTTATCCTTTCTTCGGCGACGGCGCCGGTGCTGTGTTGTTCCGGGCAGACAATAACGTCTCGAGGGGCGTCCTCCATTCCTGCCTGATGACGGACGGCAGCGGAAACGATATTATCTGTGTCCCCGGTGGAGGGACAATGCTTCCGTTTGAAAAGATGGTCAGTTCGAAAACCGCTTTTTTCAGAATGAAAGGAGAAAAGGTATTCGCTTTTTCCGTCGATAAGGGTCCCGAGATCATCCGGCGCGTGGCTGCAGAGGCCGGAATATCCCTTCATCAGGTCAAATGCTTTGTCTGTCATCAGGCCAATGTGAATATCATCAGGCGGATCGCCGGGATAATCGGAATACCGATGGAGAATTTTTTTATCAATCTGCACCGGTACGGCAATACGGCAAGCGCATCTGTTCTTATAGCCCTGGATGAAGCAATTTCCGAGGGAGTCGTTTCCGAAGGTGACCTGGTCATGACGGTCTCTTTCGGCGGCGGGCTTTCCTGGGGGGCGAACCTCCTGAAACTGTAAAGCCGGACAGAAAAAGACTTACGGACTGAAAGCCGACAGCACCGGGCTAATTCCCCCGGAATGCCGGGATGGAATCATTCATTAAGACTGGACGGGACTCTTCGGCTCCTGTCGCGAAATGATTGGAGGCACTATGAATGAGACTTTTAAAAAGATCAAGCAGGGTATTCAGAATGTATTCCCCGATATGGGCAATGTGGAAATAACACCCGAGACCCGCCTTGGAGAAATCCCCGACTTCGATTCCATGGCGGCCGTTAATCTGCAGACCTGCCTGGAGGAGATGTTCCGTCTTTCCATCCCGCTGGATCTTCTGAACGAGGAAATGACGGTCGGCGAACTGGCCGCGTACATTGAACAGCCGGAAAAAATGCGCGCCGCGGGCGGGAAGTGAGAACGAAAATGGATATTCTGGATCCGCTGGGGATTTCCTCTTCTCTGCGCCGGGCTTTTCTTTCCTGGCTGCAGGATGACGCGGAATTTTATCGCAGGCTGCTGGGATTGTACCTTGATCTGCAGCATGCGCTGATGGAAGAAGTCCTGCGGTTCCTGTCGGGCTGTAAAGAAGAGTCCGGAAAAGATTTAAACGAAGTCCTTCTTGGTATTGTCAGGAACAATGCGCAATCCTGCCGCAGATATCATGTCATACTGACGGATTGGTTCAGAAGCTTAGTGGCTGAAGCCCCCGGCCTGGAGCGCAGGGAGAGGGAGCGTGCCGTCTTCTGGATGAATCAATTCGCGAGGGCTTTCTCTCCGGCCAATCTATTCTGGATGAACCCCGCTGCGGTCCAGAAATTCATGGACAGCGCGGGAGAGAGCATTAGGAAAGGATTCGAGAGCTGGCTGGAAGACAGCGCGCGGGGTGATTATATGCTCAAGATCACCGACGGCTCGGCATTCAGAATCGGTGTGAACATCGCCACCACGCCGGGACATGTCGTCTTTCGCAACGATCTGATGGAGATCATCCAGTATTGTCCGTCCACTCCGGAGGTATATTCAGTACCGATTGTATTCATACAGCCCTGGATCAACAAATTCTTCATTTTTGATCTATCGGAGAAGGAGAGTTTTGTCCGCTACCTGAGAGACAAGGGATTCACCGTATTCATTACGAGCTGGAAAAACCCGGCAACGGAATTACGGCACACCACGTTTGACGATTACATGCTGCAGGGGGCGTTGAAGGCGGTCGAGGTGGCCATGGAAATCTGCGGGACGGACAAGGTACACGCGGCGGGGTACTGTATAGGAGGGACGGCTCTTGCGGCGCTGATGGCATGGATGAATGCGGAGCCGCAGGGGAAGAGTATGCCTGTCCTGGATTGGACGCTTTTTTCAACGCTGGTGGACTTCTCCGAACCGGGAGAAATCGGTGCCTTCATAAACGAAGAGACGATCAGGATAGTGGAAGCCCTGATGGAGAGAGACGGCTATCTGGATAAAAACTATATCGGCATGGTCTTCCGGTTACTGGGATCGGAAAGCCTGATCTGGAGAACTTACATCCACAATTACCTCTGCGGGGGCACTCCTCCGAAATCTCCCATGCTGTACTGGAACAGCGACGGCACGCGTCTTCCGCAATCAATGTGCTCTTTCTATCTGCGGGAGTTCTACATGAAAAACAGCCTCGCGGCGGGCAACGGGCTTATTCTCGGCGGACGCCCTATCAAGCTGGAAAGCATCCGCCAATCCCTTTACGCCGTCGGAACCCGGCAGGATCATATCTGTCCCTGGAAGGGAACCTTCCGCACTTGCAGCAAGACTGGAGGGCCGGCAAGATACGTGCTGTCGAGCGAGGGGCACATAACAGGCATTGTAAATCCTCCTTCGGGAACGTCGAGGAGGAAATTCTGGGCGGGCGATACGGACGGAAATTGCGACCCGGAAGAATGGCTTTCCGCCCAGCAGGAACGAGGGGGATCATGGTGGGATGACTGGGCAGAGTGGTTGATTGAAAAGGATTCCAGTCTATCGAAGCCGCCGGAAGCGGGGGGCGGCACATATCCGGTTCTTGGGAACGCTCCAGGGGTTTATGTCATGGAACAATGAAAAGGCTGCCCGACCGTGGGGAGAATGGCGGCGGATGTACCATCCCTTTACCGGACAATGGAGTGTCTGAAAGAAAAATAAATAATCAAAGGAGGTGCAACATGCAGTACGCAACGCATGCAGAAGATTACGCTAAATTCTCCAGGGAGGGTTTCGAGCTGATGTTTCAGGGGCTGGACATGTATAATAAAATAACGAAGTCTTTGCTGGATTATGCCGAACTCTTGTACAAACGAAAACCGGAAGACATCGCAAAGGTCTGGGCGGAATCACTCTCAAGTACTTACAAGGACCTGCTCGATATGTCGTTGAGACCGCTTCGCATGCTCGGCATACAGGATATGCCCGGAAAGGAGTCATGGGACGCTGTCTTCAATACCTGGCAGAAATTTCTGGATTCGGTGCCGGTCGTTATGGCTCCTCCGAAAGAGGGAATCGACGAATCCGTAAAGCTGTCCAGAGAAATGCATGAACATTTTTCGCGGCTGTACAGCGCGTGGCTGGATTATGTCCAGAGGATGGGCAGCATCTACAAAGCCGCGTCGGAAAAAAAGGGAGACGGTCAGACGTTGAGGGACTCACTCGAATCCTCCGAGAATCTGATGAATGCCTGGGCCTCTTTCGTCAACGAGGAAGGGAAAGACCTTTTTCGGTACTGGAAATCCATGGTTCTCAAAGAGTCCGCGACATAGGCGCCGGGACGCATCTTTTGCGTATCGATATTACCGGTGCCGGGGAACAACCGCGGATCGGCATATGCGCCGATAAAAGGGGGACATCATGAGAAGCGTCGATGAAGCCAGGAATCTGCTGGCACAGGGCCGGCATGCGGATATTGACGTGTGGCAGAGTCCATTCGATGTGATCCATGACGACGGGCTGTTCCGGCTTATCCGCTATTATGGCGGACAGAAGACATTCAGCATACCCGTTCTCCAGGTCAGCTCCTATATCTACCGCCCGTATATTCTTGATCTGCAGCCGGACGTCAGTATCGTGAAAATGATTCAGGGGCACGGCTTTGCTATATACCAGATAGATTGGGGCTATCCGCAGAGAATCCACCGGTGCATCGATATCGAGGATTACATCGACTACATAGATTTCTGCGTCAATACCGTGCGGGAGGAGACGGGTGCCTCCCAGGTCACTCTTTACGGTTGCTATCTAGGCGGTACTTTGTCCATTGTTTACTCAGCCCTGAAACCGAAAAGCATCCGAAACCTGATCGTTCAGGCATCTCCGGTTGACTTTAAAAATGCGGCGAAGATCCGCCTCTGCACCGAAGCCGGAGATACAGATCGGATCGGCGAAACTCCGGAATGCATCCCGGCGGATCTGCTTCATCCAGAATACGCACCCGGAGAAGACGAAAGCCGTTCTATTGAAAAGCACCTGGATAACATAGATAAATTCCTGCGCGTGGAGCGCTGGCTTCATGACTGCCCCGGTATACCGGCATCGGCGTACAGACGCTACAGCAGAGAATGGTGCGGGGAGAACAAATTGATCAAGGGGGAATTCAGCATTTTCGGCTGCAAAGTCGACCTCTCGCGGATCGATATGCCCACACTCGTCATCACGGCGCACCGGGATTATATCGCGCCACCCGCATCCACCTCTCCGTTCCTGGATATCATCTCCTCCCGGGACAAAGAACACTTGGCCATGGACAAAAAACACATCGGTCTCTATGTGAGCAGCGACGCTCACAGAGAACTCTGGCCCAGAGTATGCCGCTGGCTGGCAGACCGCTCCTGAGGCCCATGCCTCGTTTTCGCGGGACTCCGCGTCCGGTTGTACTCCTAAGTCGTGACAGTTTCTCCCCTGAAAAAAAGGGAGACGATCTTCAGGTACTCACTTAGGAGTTGTTTGCTTACAACAAATATATGGCCTATGTTTTTCTCTATGGTTCGGTTCAACCATCCCCTTGTTATCTCTATATTTCCATCGAGGACCTGTCCCCATAATTCGCTCGCCACGCATGAGCCGGCCGGGGCAATGGGGTCTCTTCTGCCCCGGTAATCGAAAATCGCCACCCCGGCCTCCCGGAGGACATTCATATTGACGGGTTTGCCGTCAAGGGCGGGATTGGAAGACGGCAGACAATACGTTCCCCCGCAGATCTCGTTTCCTATGAATATCCTCTGAATCCACTCCCTGTGGGCCCGGGAGGGGAATCTGGTTCCGTGGGTAAGCCAATATAGAAACGGCGCTGAATCTCGGAGGTCCCGGAAATCTTTATCCCTTTCAAAAAAACCGGAAGCGACGGTGTATTCCACGCCTGGCTGGATCTCCCGCATTCCGAACTCGATCACTTGGGGCGGTATATTGACGGGTCCGTACAGCTCTTGCATGAGCCATGGATCGTAATAGCGGCGGATTACAGCGCGCATCGGGCCGTGGCCGCTTTTCCCGTCATCGAATTTCACCGGCGCCGCCATAAGGGCCACTCTCTTTATATCCATGTCTTCCCCCCGGGCCATCCGTTCTTCGGCACGCCTTGCCATATAAGGCATGATCAGGGTGCCGGCCATACAGTAGGCCATGACGTCGATCTCAGCTGCGGGATGCCTTGTCTTTATGATATCCAGGAAGCGATCGTGGACAGTTTTTCCGTAGAAATCAAGACCCAGGCAAGCCTCGGCAGACCCTGGATCGCCGTGATCGATCAGGTAGATTTCATAGCCTTCCTTCAGCATTCCTTCGATAACAGATTTGCCCTCAGCGAGATCGAATATTTCCGGCTTATTGATTAAGGGGGTGGCGCAATAGAGCACGCGGCCGTTCGGCTTAATGCCGGAGGGCAATATATAGTGCCGGAGCCGGACCTTGTGCAGTTCGGATCCCTCGACGAATTCAAATCTGGAATAACCGATCTTTCCTGAGACGGCCCTTTCAGAAAACGTCTCGATATCGAAGGCGTTCTCCCGGTAGAGGTTCTCCAGCCGGGAGCGGCTCTCTTCGAGATACTCGGAGAACCTGAGCGCATCGCTGCCATCGCCCTTCTTCTTCATGAAGGGGAGGTCCTCTCCCTCCAGCGGTTTTTCTGTGATTACGATTATCAGGCATTTCACAAGTTCCTTCATTGCTTTGAGTCTTGTGAGTCCCAGAGAATTGTAGCTCTTTTCGAGCCGGGCGAATCTTTTCAGGTAACCGGTGATGAATTCCGCTCCCTGAGGCGTGGAGGATATACGCCCGGCTTTTTCTCTGTCAAAAGATCCGTCCTTCATGAAAAACCCGCAGAATTCTTGCAGCAGCCTGGCGTATTCGTGGCAGATCCACTCGTTCAGGCAACCGAAAATATCCGGGTTCCTTCCCTTGCTCGCTGCGACCCTCGCCTGAGCCTTGACAGGGCCTGTGGCATAAATTTCCAGCATCATATTCTGCCAGTCGGCAGCAAATGAGAAAGGACCGAAACAGAGGGGGCGGTCGGCGATGGCTTTCAGAAATTTACGATAACGGAAGAGCGCCATAATCTGCTCACTTACGAATTTGCTTTTCCAGGGAACAGTTGTCTGAAAAGATTCGCGATTGTCGGCCGGAGTATGCCCCATGATGCTTAAAAGCCGGTTCGGAGATAACCCGGTTTCTGAAGTCTGTCTCATAATTACCTCCTCAATAACAGGCTAAAGGCGCACGGCTAAAGACCTCTCTTGGAAGTTAAGGAGTTTAGGTGATTTCCTGTCTTCCCTGCCTCTTATGAATTACGGCAAAGAACGTTCAGGGCCCGCAGGCGCGGCAAGAGAGCGCGGACGTTTTTCCGGATAAGCTGAATATATGATTACATAAAGAAACGGGAATTTCAAATGGTCAAAGTCCTTTGTTATTATGGTGATCCCACCGGGATTTGAACCCAGGTTCTCGGCGTGAGAGATCGAAGAAAAAACCTTATTCCGTTATCTTATTAACTTTCAAGGTCGCTTTAACGTCGTTTAAGCCTATATATTCCCGACCAGATTCACGACCGATAAGACTTTATACCGTGTTAGATTTACTTTTTACCTAAGCGCTCGCGACTTCAAATACAAAGCGAGGAATAGGGAGGTCGGTCCGGATCAATAACAACGGTTTAAAATGTGCAGATTTATGAACGTGAATTTTTCAAGGTGACGTGGTATTTGTGTCTTCCTGTAATAAAGCATTCAGTGAGTTTAGAGAATATGCATCCTTTCAAATGGTAATGCATAACGGTGATGATATCGCAAATTGCGGAGATAGTTATTTAGATTTTTAGGTTTATCCACCTGGCCGCCGCTAAAGACGTAAGGTTCAGGATTGCGCCGAGAAAACGTCTCTGTTCGGGAAAGAGGTTGCGGAAATCATATTCTATTCCAAGCACACCGATAGGTTCGTTCTGAAACATTATAGGTAGGAAAAGGCTGCGGATGCTGGACAGAGTGCCCGTTCCCGAACCCGCCGCCTCCCCGTGCGCGAATGTCCAGGCGGCAACGGCCATCTCGTTGGCCGCAATCTCAACCCCGGGGCTGCTTTTGGCCCAGACCTGCAGAGCCCCCTTTTCCTTGAAGAGCACGAACGCTGGCGCATCAATGACTTTATTGACGTATTTCAACGTCGCCTGCCCTATTTCGCTCAGCACCGTCGTGCGCATGAAGACAGAGACATGCTTTGATTCCGGAGAGCAGTGGAAAAAGCCGGACAGCAGCTCATCTATAGGCGTCATCAACATGAATTCCCGGCTCATCTCCTCAATGAGGGATATCCTCTCGAGCCGGTATTGAAGAGCCGTATTCTGCCTTTGCACTATTTTAACCAGTTGGCTGACAACAACCGCTACAAGAAAGAATACAATCACGTTTATGATGTCATGAGTCGCCGACATCGAAAAACTGAAGCGGGGCTCGGTAAAAAGAAAATCGAATATGAGGAGGCCGGAAAGCGATGCGAATAATGCCGGTCCGGTCCCGAAGAGGATGGCGCAGGCGATCGTTGCAATCATGTAGATATAAACCAGTGAAGACGTCAAAAGCACTCTGTGCAGTGCGAGATTTAGCAGAGTTATTCCCGCCACTATGAGCAGCGCCGTTATGTAATGCCTGAGCTGGAAAGCAAATCCGGTCTTGTCTTTTTTTATTTCGGGAACTTCCTTATCCGCCGTTGGAGTAATAAGGTGTATTTCAAAGCCCGCACGGGCGTGAAGCAGGCGGGACACCGGGGAACCTTTTATGAATCCGAGAGGTATGGAGCGGAGCGGTTTCCCGATCACCACCTGGGTAATATTATTCTCTTCCGCAAATTTAAGGATCTCCTTTGCTATGTCCGTACCCGTTACCGTGACTACCTTTGCTCCCAGCTGTTCAGCGAGGTTCAGAGTATCTGTCAGGTATGCCTTATCTCGGTCCTGCTTTTCCCTTAATGTCGTGGTCGAAACATAAAGCGCATACCACGCGGCGTGCATCTGCTGGGCTATTGTATATGCCTTTCGGACGAGCTGTTTTCCGTACGGGCTTGCTGTAACACAGACGACCAGCCTCTCCGCGGTCGCCCAGGGGCCTTTAATCGCCCTTGCCCGCATGTAGTTAAGGACTTCAGAGTCCATCTTGCGGGCCACGATATTCATCATTATCTCTCTCAGGGCTGCGAGGTTTCCGCGCTGGAAAAAGTTTTCCATCGCGCGGCGTGCCCTTTCCGGTATATATACCTTGCCTTCCCTGAGCCTCTGTATCAGCTCCTCCCAGGGGATGTCTATTACCTGCACCTCATCGGCCTGATCGAGAAAGGTATCCGGGATGGTCTCGTGCATGCGGACGCCGGTGATCTTGTCCACCGTGTCGTTTATGCTCTCGAAATGCTGGACATTAAGGGTAGTATAAACGTTCATACCGGAATCCAGCAGCTCAAGCACGTCCTGGTAGCGCTTTTCATGGCGGCTGCCTTCCGCGTTGGTGTGAGCCAGTTCATCAACCAGGACGACCCGGGGCCGGCGCTTCAGGATGGCATCAAGGTCCATTTCCTGGAGGATCAGCCCCTTGTATTCCTGAACGCGCCTGGGAATGATTTCCAACTCCTTCAGCAGATTCTCCGTTTCCTGCCTTCCGTGTGTCTCGACATATCCGACGACCACATCTATCCCGCGCCTCTTCAGTACATGAGCCTCGTTCAGCATAGTGTAAGTCTTACCGACTCCCGGAGAGTAGCCCAGAAATATTTTCAGCTTGCCCCTTTTGCCCTCTTCACGCTCGACTTCCTTCAGGAGGGCATCCGCGTCAGGCCTTCTATTATTTTGGTTCATGAGGATTGAATCCGTTTCGGTCCATGGCCATATTCAATTTGAGGACATTTACCCTTTTTCTTCCCCATATACCCAGAAAAGGACTTTCCGTGTTCCGGTATACCATTTTTTCCACTTCGGAAATATCTGTTCCGCGTGCGCCCGCGACACGCCGGGCCTGGAGCATGGCCGATTCAACGCTTATGTGCGGATCAAGCCCGCTTGCCGACGAAGTTACCATGTCAGCGGGAATAATCTCATCCGCGGTCAGTTTCTCCAGTCTCCTGACCCCGGCGATACGGTCCCTTACCTGCCTGATGAAATCAGCATTGGATGGCCCGAAATTGCTTGCGCCGGACCCGTTCGCGTTATAAGGCGGATCGGTTGCTGAAGGCCGGCCGTGAAAATATTCGGGACGGGTGAAAGTCTGCCCTATCAGGGCTGATCCTATTATTGCTTTATCATTCTGTAAAAGGCTGCCTCCTGACTGTTCCGGAAAAAACAGTCCGGATATACCCGTTATGAACAGAGGATAGATAATTCCGCACAGGACAGTGAATATTGCCCAGATCAGCAGGGATGTCTTAAATAATTGCGCTTTCATATTTAACCCAGTCCGAGCAGATTTAAAAGCATGTCTATGATCTTTATGCCTACAAAAGGCGCGAGCAATCCGCCCGCACCGTAGATCAGGAGATTGCGGCGCAGGAGGGCCGCCGCGCTTGACGGTTTATATCGCACGCCCCTGAGAGCCAGCGGTATCAATATGGGTATGATAAGGGCATTGAAAATCACCGCTGAGAGGATCGCGGTCGAGGGGCTCGTCAGGTGCATTATATCCAGTATTTTGAGCTGCGGATAGCGGGCCGCGAATATTGCCGGGATAATAGCAAAGTATTTTGCAACGTCATTGGCTATGCTGAATGTGGTCAGGGCGCCTCTCGTTATAAGAATCTGCTTTCCGATCTCGACGATATCAAGCAGCTTAGTGGGGTTCGAATCGAGGTCGATTATGTTAGCCGCTTCCCGTGCCGCCTGGGTTCCGGCATTCATTGCCACGGCGACATCGGCCTGTGCCAGGGCGGGCGCGTCATTGGTGCCGTCCCCGATCATTGCCACAAGATGTCCCTCCTCCTGGTATTTGCGGATGAGATGGAGTTTTACATCAGGTTTGGCTTCAGCCACGAAGTCGTCTATTCCTGCCTCTGCCGCTATGGTCGCGGCGGTCAGGGGATTGTCCCCCGTTATCATCACAGAGCTTATCCCGAGATGGTGAAGCTGCGAAAGGCGGGCCTTGATGCCTTCTTTGAGAACGTCCTTGAGCCGTACTATCCCGAGTACCGCCTTACCCTCGGCTACAAGCAGCGGCGTCGAGCCCTCGTGTGCAACTTGAGCTGTAATATGCGCTATTTGTTCAGGAACCTTGCCGCCCCTGCCTGCGACGAAGTCCTTAACGGCATCGAAAGAGCCCTTGCGGATCTCCTGTCCGTTCCAGTTGATTCCGCTCATCCTCGATTCAGCGCTGAAGGGCAGAAAGACAGACCCCTCGGGTGCCCTTATTTCGCTGCCTCTCACCCCCAGACTCTCTTTGGCCAGGACAACAATGCTCCGCCCCTCAGGGGTGTCGTCGGCGAGAGATGAATACAGGGCCGCGTTAACCAGGACGGCAAGATCTACCCCATCGGCGGGTATGAATTCGGTAGCAACCCTGTTACCCAGGGTGATCGTTCCGGTCTTATCCATCAGCACTATATCCACATCCCCCGAGGCCTCGACGGCCCGGCCGCTCATGGCTATGAAGTTGCTTCTCAGGAGTCTGTCCATGCCCGCTATGCCGATCGCGGGCAGAAGACCGCCGATCGTTGTCGGCATGAGGCAGACAAGAAGTGAGATCAGGACGACAACTGCCGTGCTTACCTGCATAAACCCGGCAAAGAAATCAAGCGTAACCACAACAACTATAAATGCCGCCGTAAGGCCTATCAGAAGGATATCGAGGGCCTTTTCGTTGGGAGTTTTCTGCCGTTTTGCGCTTTCAACCATTCCGATCATCCGGTCGAGAAAAGTCTCGCCGGGGTTCGCCGTAATGCGTGCCCTGATGGTCCCCGAGAGCACCCTCGTGCCTCCTGTAATGCCACTGCGGTCCCCTCCCGATTCCCGGATGACGGGCGCCGATTCCCCCGTAATTGCCGATTCGTCAATAAGGGCCACGCCCTCAACGATCTCACCATCGCCGGGGACCGTTTCGGAATCGGAGATTACGACAATGTCCCCCCTGCGCAGGGCCATCGCGGAAACTCTTTCAACCCGGCCGTCCGGCAGGAGCTTGTTTGCATATGCCTCGGTGCGGCTCTTCCGCAGGGATTCCGCCTGTGCACGCCCCTGACCCTCCGCGAGCGCCTCGGCGAAATTGGCGAAGAGGACAGTGAACCAGAGCCAGATCGTAATATGGATATCAAAGCCGAAATTTCCGGGCGCAGAAAGATGGTAAACCGCAATCGCCAGGGTTATGGCCGAAACGATCTCGACGACCATCATCACCGGGTTTCTCACCATTATCCGGGGGTCAAGCTTCTTTATGGAATCCCGCAGGGCCTGCTGGACCAGTTCTGACCGGAATATATGAATCTGTTTTTCTTTCATCAGAAGACCGCACCCGCATAAAGAAACAGATGTTCAAGAAGAGGACCCAGGACGAAGACAGGGAAAAACGTCAGAGCTCCAACTATGAAAATTACACTGATCAGCATGAGCACGAAAAGGGTGCCCGTCGTCGGAAAAGTCGCGGCGCCGGCCGGCACAATCTTTTTTCCTGCCAGTGATCCGGCGATAGCCAGGGCGGGCAATATTGTCGCAAATCGCCCTGTCAGCATCGCCAGCGCAGTCAGGAGATTATAAAAGACACTATTCGCGTTGAGCCCGGCAAATGCGGATCCGTTGTTTCCGCAAGTCGAGGCAAAGGCATAGATTATTTCCGTGAGACCATGGGGTCCCGGGTTACCCAGGCCGGAGATACCCGCTTTCGTGGAGACCGCGACAGCAGACATAATGAGCAGCATCAGGGCCGGTACAAGTATCATGATCAGAGACATCACCATTTCAAATGCTTCCAGCTTCTTCCCGACGAATTCCGGCGTACGGCCGATCATGAGGCCGGCCAGGAACATTGTCAGGATTGCATAGACAATCATTCCGATGAGACCTACACCCGCTCCGCCGAATATGACCTCCCCTGTCGCCATATTGAATATGAGTACAAGCCCGCTGAGCGGGAGATAGCTGTCGTGCATGCTGTTCACCGCGCCGCAGGAGGTAACGGTCGTGGACTGGCCGAAGAGGACAGAGTTCACGATACCGAAACGGACTTCTTTTCCCTCCATATTCGCTCCCTGCGAAACACCGGCATCCGCAAGCAGGGGATTGCCCTGCAGCTCCGCCCCTGTGATAAACGCGAGACCCCCCAGAAACAGAAGCATCATGGCCAGGTAGATGGTCAGGCCCTGCCTGCGGTTTTTCAGCATGGCTCCAAAAGTGAAAGGAAGGGCAGCAGGGATAATGAGCAATCCCAGAACCTGCATGAAATCCGAGACAGGCGTCGGGTTCTCGAAGGGATGGGCGGAATTGGCATTGAAGAAGCCTCCACCGTTTGTGCCGAGCACCTTTATGGCAACCTGGGAGGCCACAGGGCCCCGGTATATGGATTGCGTCCGGCCCTCGACCGTCTGAATTGTAACACCCCCATTCAAGGTCTGAACGGCGCCCTGGGAGACTAATACAAAGGCCCATATAACCGCGAGGGGCAGGAGAATGTACAGGAGCGATCTTGTAAGATCGACCCAGAAATTGCCGATTGCAGCCATCTCCTTACGGACAAAGCCGCGGATAAGGGATATGGCCGCAGCCAGACCGGCGGCCGCGGAAAGGAAATTCTGGACGGCAAGCCCCGCCATCTGTACGAGATGGCTCATGACCTGCTCGCCGCTGTAGGATTGCCAGTTCGTATTGGTCGTAAATGAGACCGCCGTGTTGAGTGCGGTATCCCAGCGCACCGGGCCGAATCCGGCCGGATTCAGCGGGAGCAGATGCTGGATAACCTGCAGGATAAAAAGGAGCAATATCCCGATTACATTGAAGACCAAAAAGGCCTGGGCGTAATCCTTCCACGACATTTCGTATCGGATGTCGATGCCCGCCGACCGGTAAATAACCTTTTCCAGCGGTTCTATGATGGGAGAAAGAAAAGTCCTCTGCCCGGCAAAGACTTTTGCCATGTACCAGCCGAGAGGAATTGCCGGGAGTGTGAGAACGATAGGAAAAATGAAAAGAGGAAGCAGGTCCGTTTTTTTATCGTCTCCTAATATTTTAAGTTTTAATTATATTTCCAATAATCAATTATATGCAAGTTCTTTTGAATCATGATAATTTTAAAAGTTGGTTTTGTGTGCCTATAGTGACCATCCAGCAGATACTAAGGCATAAAAACCTGACAACGACAGAAAGATATATCAGAGGACTTGAATCTGTAAGACCTTCGCTTGAGATTTTGTCTAAAAGAAATTCACGACCAACGTTTGCGGCCACAGGTGAAACCCCTAAAAAGAAAGAATCTGAGGCAGCATAAGTACCTCAGATTCTTATATAAGATATGGTGATCCCACCGGGATTTTTGAGCCCAGGTTCTCAGGCGTGAGAGGCGCTCTAAGAAAATATCTAAGCCACCTGTTTTATTGTAAATTTTCGATTTCATTAAAGCTTGTGTGTGTCCCCTTGTATAACGGTGTGCACTCGTTTTACCCCGATTTCAAGCAAAAGGACACACAAGGGACACATACGTTTCCTTGTGCTGGGATTGCTTTGTTTCAGAATAGTATACGCTCATATCGTATATTACTGTTGCATATTATACGTTATGGACGTATAGTTGTTCAAACTGATCAGGAGGGATTTTATCATGCCCGATGAAGTTTATTACCAATACAATCCGTGGTGGGAAGAAGAGATGGATCTGGAAGGCATCGTACCCAGATCGCAGTATCTGTCCCGGATGGAGAAGGTGTTTTCGGGAAAGTCCATTGTCATTCTCACGGGCTTGAGAAGGGTGGGAAAGACCACTCTATTGAAGCTTTTTATCAGAGACCTCATTCGCAAGGATATCCCTGCGAGGCATATTTTCTACATAAGTCTGGATGACTACTCGTTGGAGAAGAAGTCCATCATCGACATTGTTGCCGAATACAGGAAGATCCAGAAACTTCGCATTTATGAAAAAGTATACCTGTTCCTTGATGAGATCGCGTATAAGGACCAGTTTCATCGTCAGCTGAAGAATCTCTACGACCAGCAGAATGTGAAGATCTATGCCTCGTCCTCCAGCAGTTCTGTTCTGAAAGACAAAAAGGCATATCTGACGGGTCGCGAGATGGTCCTGGAAGTCCTGCCGCTCAATTTTGAAGAGTTTTGCGCATTCAGAAAACTGGAAATGAAGAAGAGGGAGGACTATCTGAAGGAGTCGTTCTTCGAAGAATACCTCAGAATAGGAGGAATACCGGAATATGTTCTGTCGCAGAACCGAGAATATCTGACCACCTTGGTGGACGATGTGATTTATAAAGATATTGTCGCCTTTCACGGAATAAAGAACCCTCAGGGCATAAAGGATTTATTTGCTCTCCTGATGGAGCGGGTCGGCAAGCAGGTAAGTATCAACAAGCTCGCCAATATTCTGAAAATGTCCCCTGATACAGCTACGAGATACCTGCGGATGTTTGCGGAGACCTATCTTATCTATCTGATGCCGCGGCATGGGAAATTAAACGAAAGGATCCTCTCACCCAAAAAAAATTATGCAGCAGATCTTGGAATCCGGAATCTCTTGACGGGATTCCGTGATAAAGGTGCGTTATTCGAAAATTACGTGTATCTCACAATCAAATCTCTAGACCCGGGATATATTTATCAAAACGGCATCGAATTGGATTTCTTTACACAGGATAAAATGCTGATTGAAGCAAAATACGGCAGTGAGCTGACTGACAAACAAAAGGAGTTGTTCGAGAAGACGAAAGCGAAAAAGAAACTGATTGTAGAAACAATACATGATATCGAAAGTCTCAAAGCTTTGATGATTGAATGAGTTGCCGAGCGGTTGACGTTATGAAATTTGAAGAGTTGCTCGAAAAATATCTGGCCTTAGAACGAAAGGCATGAAATACCTTTCAGGTCCTATGATCGATTTTTTCCAAATCAGGATACAATGCCGAGGGGCGGCTTCGGAAACTTGATCGCAGAAGACATACCTTGATTTAATTAAAACTTGTGTGTCATCCTGTGTAATGGTGTGCAATCTTGTTACCCTGATTTTAAGAAAAAGGACACCCACGGGGACACCCTCCATTGAAATTACATACCCAATAGACCCTGACCGTACGGTCAGGGACAACGAGGGATAAGACGGGATAACGAAAGAAAGTGAAAATTCGAGTAGTTAT
>JBHGBI010000028.1:0-26434 GCA_041946925.1 Syntrophales bacterium
GCCTTTAAACTATTATTTCCTGGCTATTCTGTCAATTCCTCTCATGTAAGGCCTCAGGGCTTCCGGAATGACAATGCTTCCGTCCTTCTGCTGGTAATTTTCCAACACGGCGACGAGAGTTCTGCCCACCGCGAGACCGGATCCGTTCAGCGTATGCACGAATTCCACCTTGGCCTTTTCTTCGCGGCGGAAGCGGATTCCCGCCCGGCGCGCCTGAAAATCTTCGAAATTGCTGCATGACGATATCTCGCGATAGGCATCCTGGCCGGGGAGCCACGCCTCCAGGTCATAAGTCTTTGCGGAGGAAAAGCCCAGATCCGCCGTGCACAGGCTTACAGTCCGGTAATGTATTCCCAGCCTCTTCAGGACCTCTTCGGCATTGAGAGTTAATTTCTCAAGTTCCTCGTAAGATGTCTCAGGCGCACTGAATTTCACCAGCTCTACTTTGTTGAACTGGTGCTGCCGTATCAACCCCCTTGTATCTTTTCCGTACGAGCCCGCTTCTGCACGGAAGCAGGGTGAATAAGCGACATAGTAAATGGGCAGGTCTTTTTCATTGAGTATCTCTCCCTGGTGGATGTTGGTGACCGGGACTTCGGCGGTGGGAATGAGGTAATAATCGAGCCCTTCGATCTTGAAGAGGTCCTCCGCGAATTTCGGCAGCTGTCCGGTGCCGGTCATGCTCGTACTGTTGACCATGAATGGGGGCAATACTTCCGTGTAGCAGTGCACAGAGGTGTGCAAATCCAGCATAAAATTGATGAGTGCCCTTTCCAGCAAGGCTCCCAGCCCGCAATACAGGGTAAATCTCGCCCCTGTGATTTTCGCTCCCCGGGCGAAGTCCAGGATACCTAAATCTTCCCCGAGCTCCCAGTGCGGTTTCGGGATGAAATCGAACTGCGGCTTTTCACCCCATGTCCTGATAACCGGGTTATCTTCTGAACTTTTGCCGAAGACAACCGATTCATGAGGAATATTGGGGATGGTCATGACCACCTTCTGCAGGTCTTCTTCGGTTTTCTTCAATTGCTCGTCCAGTTCCCTGATGCGGTCGGAGACACGGCTCATTGCGGATATGAGTTCCGCGGCGTCTTCTTTCCGGGCCTTTTTCTGTCCGATTTCCTTTGATACCTTGTTTCTCTCGCTTCTCAAAGTTTCCACTTCCTGAAGGATGCTTCTCCTCTTTGAGTCCAGTTGAGAGAAGGAATCGAGGTCAATCTCCTGCCCCCGCTCTTCCATCTTCCGTCTTATCAGATCGAGATTTTCTCTTATGAACTTTGTATCGAGCATGCTTTTCTCCTCGGTGGTTTTGAACGGAGAAATTCCGTAGCATTTTAACGACTTGAAGTCAACATTAAAGCAAAGGCGCCTTTCGCCTATATTATATTCACCACCAGATACACATCCCCCCGGATGCCGCCCGGCTCTTCTTCCATGCCCATTTCGCTCAGCCTCAATCTGGTGCCGTCCTTCACTCCGGGAGGGATTCTCACTGAAATCTTCTCCGTCTTATCCCCCCGGCGGTACCGGAAGATAATCTCTTTGCCCAGCTTCGCATCAGATATGGAAAGATTCAGCCTGTAAGTCATGTCTCTTCCTTTTTTTACGGCCCCCGGGGCGTCCGCCAGCAGACTTGAAAAGAACCGGCCGATTCCCTGCAGCAGCGTGGATAGAAATCCGGTCAGGGAGACACGGGTAACGACGTCATCCGAGCGCCTCCCGTAATTGACAGTGCGGTTCCTGGTCCGGTCTCCGAAGGTATATACCCGGCTCCGGCTCTGGCCGCTGTAAAATACGCCGCCAAAGAAAACCGTCTGCTTTTTGAAAAAGATGTCATTGAAGAAGTTTTCATCGAATCGGAAGCCCTGTTTCTGGAACTCCCGCTGGAGCTCGCTGAAGAAGTTCCTCGAATTCGGATTTCTGAACATCTCCCGAAAAATGTCTTCCCGGTTATATTGAAATCCGGCGCCGGAGTGCGTATAGCTGCGGTAGGCCTGCCCGTGGGCGTAACGGTTGAACTGCTCTCTCTTCTGCCTGTCCATGAGAACAGCGTAAGCCTCGGCGATTTCCTTGAAACGCTCCTCGGCGCTGCGGTCGCCTGGATTTCGGTCGGGATGGTACTTGAGAGCAAGCCTTCTGTATGCCTTTTTGATTTCGTCCTCGTCCGCCGACCTGCCGACGCCCAGGATACTGTAATAATCTTTTACCATGGCTTCCCTCGTTATCCTATGCCGCCCTGCCCGCGGAAATCCTCCTCCTGATCGCGTTCAGCAAGGCCAGCATTTCCGCGCTCTTCAGAAGATAGGAAAAGATCAGGAATACCCCACCGCCGCAGACGATTTCCGACGTGAGGATAAGGAACCGTTCCACGAAAACCGCCTCGTTTCTCCACGGGAAAAGGAAATCCACAAGGGCGATCGCCGCCCACATCGCGGCGGAGGCGATGAGCGCCTTGAGGGTCGAACGGTAATATTCGCGATCAAGAAAGGATCCGATCCTCTTTTTCAATATCCGCATTAGCAGCGCCACATTGAACGCCGAGGCGATGGAGGTCGCGAAAGCGAGACCGCCGTGGAGCAAGGGAAACATTAATATCATACTCAGAAGGGTGTTCACAATCAAGGCCGCAACGCCGACATTGACGGGCGTTCTGGTATCCTGGAGGGAATAGAATGCGGAGACGATTACCCGGATCGCCGAAAACCCCCAGAGGCCCAGGGCATAAAAGAGAAGGGCCTGGGAAGTCAGGACCGCGGACTTTGCATCGAACTCGCCGCGTTGGAAAAGAACGGATATGATGGGCACGCGCAGGACGACGAGGGCGAATGTCGCCGGTATGGAAATAAACGAGATAAGACGCATGGAGAAGGACAGGGTTTTCCTCATCTCCTTGTAATCACCCCTGCTTACCTGTTCAGACAGGCTGGGGAGGGATGCCGTGCCGATGGCGACGGCAAAGACGCCGAGAGGGAGTTCCATTATCCGGTCCGCGTAATAGAGGTATGATACACTTGCTCCGGGCAGAAAAGAAGCGAGGAGAGTTCCTATGAAAACATTGATCTGGTAAACGGCCGCGCCGAATGCCGCCGGGAGCATCAGCATGCCGATCCTGCGTATGCCGGGGTGCCTGAAATGGAAATCCGGCCTCAGCCTCACCCCTTTTTTTATCAGAAAGGGAAACTGCATGGAAAGCTGCAGGACGCCTCCGATCAGCACACCGACGGCCAGTGCCAGGATGGGTTCCGTAAAATAGTTCCTCAGAAGCAGCGCTGCGCCGATCATGGCGATATTAAGGAGCACCGGGGAGAGGGCCGGGGCGGCGAAATGTCTCAGGGAGTTCAATATCCCCATGCACAGCGCAACCAGGGAGATAAAAAAGATATAAGGGAACATCAGCCTGGTCAGGAAAACCGTCAGGGCGTACTTGTCTGGATATTTTGTAAAGCCGGGGGCCATGATGGTGACAATGAAGGGGGAAAGGAGCACTCCCGCTATGGATATCCCGACCAGAATCATGGAGAGCAATGTAAAAGAGGCGTTCGCGAGCTGAAGGGCGTCTTTGCGCGATTCCCTGTTCAGGTATTCGGTAAAAACCGGGACAAAAGAAACCGTGAGAGATCCTTCCGCCAGAAGGCGCCTCAGCATGTTGGGAATCCGGAAAGCGACGAAAAAAGCATCCGTCGAGAGTCCCGCTCCGAAGTAACGCGCGACGACAACATCCCGGATGAAGCCGAAAATCCTGCTCAGGAGAGTTGCGACTCCGACAATACCCGCCGCGCGGGCGACCCGCCTGTTTTCTGATTCCTTTGTTTTATCGGACACTGCTGCTGTTTCCATACTGCAAAGACGAACACGGAATTATGCAAATCAGACGAAGAAAACGGATTCGATATCCTTTTTCTTCAAGCCCTCTATTTCGACGATTTTGTGTTTCGACCGGCGGCCATGGGTGATCGAAATTCGCGATTTACTTATGCCCAATTTTTTGGCGAGGAACTGGATGCATTCTTTGTTGGCCATACCTTCCACGGGAGGGGCCGTAATCCTGAGTTTCAGGGCGTCCCCCTGAAATCCTTCTATGGAACACCTGGAAGACCTGGGCAAAACGTGGATGCAGAACGCGACGCCGGTTTCTGTTTCTTTTACTGTGAACATGGCTGAAATCAGATGAGCTCCTTACGATTTCAGTCGCACGGCGACCTGGAGCAGGCTTTGTATCAGGAAACTCTGAAGGAATATAATGAGCAGAATGACGATCACCGGGGAGAGATCAAGTCCTATATTACGGAAAGGGAGGCGCCTCCTCACCGGGTAAAGGACGGGCTCGGTTATCCGGTACAGAAAATTCACGATGGGATTGTACGGGTCCGGGTTTACCCAGGAAATGAGGGCCCTGATAATGATGATCCACATATACGTAGTGAGAGCGATATCGAGAATCCTGGCCGTCGCCTCCAAAAAATTGCCCAGTATGAACATGGCATCTCCTTTTTGTAAGGTATTGAAATAATCGTGAAAATAATGTCTGAACCGGGAAAAGTCAAGATATATGTTTTAAGGACTCATATCTGTAAACTCAAAGCTCACAGGCATCTGTTCCTTCCTCCGCTTTCATCTATAATCTCGAGGGCTCCTGGCGACCGATTGATGACGCCTGTCTTTTTATATTGACAGGAATAAAGGAATGAGCCATTAGAAAGCGTAAAAATCGGAGCGAATCCGTATCTCAGGGAGGGGCAACATGTTGAAAGGGAAGAAAATCGCGGTCATAGGGGGCGGAAAGATGGGGGAGGTCCTGACGAGCGGCGTCGTAACGCTCGTCGAGCCGGCGGATGTGACGGTTACGGATATCGTGAAGGAGAGACTCGATTATCTGGGCGGGAAATACAGGGTAAAAGCCGTCTCCGATAACAGAGCGGCGGTCAGGAATTCGGATATCGTTATCCTCGCGGTCAAGCCTCAGAGCATGGGGGAAGTACTACGGGAGCTATCGGGGTCGATCGATAAAACGAAGCTCGTGATATCGATCGCAGCCGGCATCCCCATAAGTTTCATAGAGGGATTCATCGGAAAGGACGCGCGCATCGTCAGGGTGATGCCGAACACGCCCGCGTTGATCGGCGAAGGCGCCGCCGCCCTCGCGCGCGGGGACAACGCCTCAGAGGAAGACCTTGCTTTTGCGCAGCATATCTTTGATTCGGTGGGAATTACGGTTGTTGTCAAGGAAGACCTCATGGACGCGGTGACGGGGCTGAGCGGAAGCGGTCCCGCTTACGTCTTCATCATGATAGACGCCTTGTCCGATGCGGGAGTCCTGATGGGCTTGAGCAGGGATGTGGCCGTGAAGCTGGCGGCCAAGACGCTCCTTGGCGCGGCGAAGCTCTGTCTCGAGAGCGGCAGGCACCCGGGTGAATTGCGGGACATGGTTACGTCTCCGGGAGGGACCACGATCGCCGGTATACAGGCCCTTGAGGAGGGCGGCCTCAGGGCGGCTTTGATTGCGGCCGTAGAAGCGGCGACCCTCCGCTCGAAGGAACTGGGGAAGGGGAAATAGCCTTACTCCTGGAAGAGCTTGTCACCCGATTATTGAATAACTGTTTTTCGACAACCGTCATGGGTTTTCAAAAACTCAGGGCTCTTAACTCCGGACTGTTTTTCTCCTTTAACCTATATTAAGGACTTCTTCCCGGGATTTCTTGTTCTTTTCTTCACCCGGTGCGACGTCATTCTGTTGCGGAGCGGAAGAACTCTCCTCAGCTCCAGGTTCCCCTCCGGCTGCCTCCGGCTGGTGTGCGCCGGAAGGTTTTCTTCTCCTTCGTCGCGGTCTTCTTCTGCTGGATTTCCGTTTTGGATGGCCGGGGCCGGAGGATTCTTTCGACGCGGCTTCCCCAGCTTCCGAATTCCGGTCCGCTGCAGATTCCTTTTCAACGGTTTCGGCTTCGGGGATATCGAGCATTTTCATATGCTCGCTCTCACGGTCGTTTCCTGCCCTGATCTCGTCTTTTCTGACCAGTTCAAATCTGGATTCTCCCCAGCGCAGATCGGGATTGCCGTAAACAAGGATGGTCGTATCGTAGGTACTCTCGAGCTTGCTTATCTCCGCCCGTTTCTGGTTCAGCAGGTAATCCGAAACCTCGCGGGGAAGGGTGGTTTTGATTTCGGCAAAATCGCCGGTCACGACTTCCGATTTGATTTTCCGGAAGGCATTGAGAGCCGTGTACTCCACCGAGGGTATGAGGCCCCTGCCTTTGCAGTATGGACATTTCACATAGCTGATTTCCTGGATCGCAGATTGTTTTTTCTGCCGCGAAAGCTCGATCATGCCGAATTTGGATATCCTCGAAAGCTGAATTCTCGAGCGGTCCAGACTCAGCGCCTTTTTGAACGCCTTTTCCACCTCCGCGTTGTGCTTCCGGTCCCTCATGTCGATGAAATCGATCACGATCAATCCGCCGAGGTCCCTTAGGCGCAACTGCCGGGCGATTTCTTCCGCGGCCTCCAGGTTTGCCTTGAATGCGGTTTCTTCCACATCCCGTTTATTGGATGCCCTTCCCGAGTTCACATCAATGGTGATCATCGCTTCTGTGGGGCTGATAACGATATATCCGCCGGATTTCAAATCAACCCTTTCACGATAGATCTCATCGATCTGCTCCTCAAGCCGGTGGTCGAAAATAGGGTTTTTTTCCTTGTAAAGCTTGATTATCTTTACATTCCTGGGCGCTACGGTCTTGCAGTAATCCCTTGTTTTGCGGAATGTTTCCACATCGTCCACCAGTATCTCCTGAATGTCCGGAGTGAAGTAGTCCCGCAGGGATCGAACGCCGAAATCGCTTTCCTGGTAGATCAGGGCGGGCGGCGGCGTATTTGCGGCTCTTTTCTCAATTTTTTTCCACAACCTGGAAAGATGATGGTAATCCCTGGACAGCTCCTGTTTTGTCCTGTTGGTTCCCGCCGTTCGGACGATAATGCCGACCTTGTCCTGCTTCACGATTTGGTCCATGATCTCTTTGAGCCGCTTGCGATCCGCCTCGTCTTCTATTTTTCGGGATACGCCGACTGTCAACCTATTGGGCATCAGGACGAGATACCTGCCCGGCAGGGACAAGTATGTAGTCAGCATCGCGCCTTTGTGGTCCTTTTCCTCCCGGCATACCTGCACAAGCACCGTCTGATTGGACTTCAGGACAGGCCTTCTGGGAGCTCCTTCTTCCTTCTGCTCGCCATAATACTCCGGACTTACATCGTGAAGAGGAAGAAAGCCGTTTCTTTTGGCTCCGTAATCCACAAAAGCGGCCTGAAGACCGCGCTCGACTTTTGTAACCACTCCTCTGTAGATATTGCCGATGATAGGTTCTTTGACGGCCATCTGGATGTTGAATTCGACCAGCTTGCCGTTACTGTCCACGATGGCCATTCTCTTTTCTTCTTTGTCGATCGCATTGATCAGCATTCTTTTTTTCATATCTGTCCTTTTCATTGGAAAGCGCTCACATCGCCTTTACCCACTCTGAGAACTTCCGGGACGTCATTGACCAGGCTGATGACACTGGATGGCTCGGAGGCGAGTATGCCTCCATCGATGACGAGATCGACCGGCCTCAATCTTTTTTCGATCTCGGTGGGATCGCTCAGAATTTCGTCTTCCTCGAGTTTTGCGCTGGTATTGATAATGGGATTGCTGAGTTCGCTGACGAGCGAGAGACAGATCCGGTTATCCGGGACCCTGATCCCCACTGTATTGCGTTTCTGGAGAAGGATCTTCGGAACCAGCCTGGAGGCCTCGAGGATGAACGTGTAGGGCCCGGGCAGGAGCCGCTTCATTGTCTTATATACGTAATTGGATACAATAGCGTACCGGCTGATGTCTTTCAGATCGGCGCATATGAAGCTGAGGGGCTGCTTCTTGCTTCTGCGCTTGATCTCATAAATTCTCTCTATTCCCCTTTTATTGAAGAGATCGCAACCCAGCCCGTAAATTGTATCTGTCGGGTAAACGATAATCCCTCCCTGCCGGAGTATGTCAGCGGCCTTTCTGATCAACCGCTTTTGAGGATTATCTTTGTTGATGGCTATTATCATGGAGTATGAACAGGTTATTGAAAAACACCTGTTTTGTTTAATGCTCAAAGCTCGTCTGGGCTTTGCTGCAGACATATATTATTGCATACCAGAAATAAGGCGGGAATACAAGGAACACTCATCAAACGAAGCGGGGAAAAGCCGCGGGGTGCGGCGATGCTGAAGAAGAGATCAAGAGGATCGAAGGCGAAGCAGCAATGCCCGCCTTTCGAAATTCAGGATCGGTTCCACGGCAAGTCGATGCCGGCTCAGGCGCCCGCCCGGATATATCCGGCGACCAGGTCTCCTGTCTCCTTTGTCCCCGGGCCCATTTTCCCGGCGTCCATGCTCTTCATATCGCTGCTGATGACTTTCTTGACCGCATCCAGTATACGCGACGCGGCCCTTTCTTCTTCGAGATATTCGAGCATCATCTGAACAGACGCTATGGCGGCAAGGGGGTTGATCTTGTTCAATCCGGAGTATTTGGGCGCGGAACCCCCGATGGGCTCGAACATGGCGATCTTTCCCGGGTGGATATTCCCGCCCGCGGCGATACCCATTCCGCCCTGGATCATCGCGCCCAGATCGGTGATGATATCGCCGAACATGTTGTCTGTCACAATCACGTCGAAATATTCGGGGTTTTTAACCATCCACATGCAGATCGCATCGACATGAGCGTAATCCGTCCGGATATCAGGATAATCACGGCTGCACTCGTCGAATACCCTCGCCCACAGATCGAAGGCGTAGGTCAGCACATTGGTCTTTCCGCAAAGGGTGAGCTTTTTTTCCTTGTTCCTCTTCCTGCAGTACTCGAAGGCATAGCGGACACAGCGCTCGACGCCTTTCCTTGAATTAATTGATTCCTGGACTGCGATCTCATCGGGGGTTCCCTTTCTGAGAAAACCGCCGCTTCCAGCATAAAGGCCTTCCGTATTTTCCCTGACCACCACGAAGTCGATGTCTTCCGGCCCCTTGTCTTTGATCGGCGTGTAGACGCCAGGCAACAGAACTACCGGCCTCAGATTTATATAGAGATCCAGTTCAAAACGGAGCTTCAGCAGGATTTCTTTTTCCAGGATGCCGGGCTTTACATCTGGGTGGCCGATAGCACCCAGCAGGATTGCATCCATCTGCCTGAGCTCCGATAAAACGGAATCGGGAAGCAGTTCCCCTTTTCTGAGGTATCTCTCCCCTCCGATATCGTAATGGACGAGCTTGAAATCCAGGGCTTCGATCTCCGCCACGGCCTTCAGCGCCTTGACGGCCTCGGCTGTCACTTCCGGCCCCGTCCCGTCGCCCGGTATTACCGCGATATCGTACTCTTTCATATGTTCACCTCGATATTTCCGGCTGAAGACGTCTTCAGCCCGTTGCTTGCTTGCAGTGGTGCTGCAGCTTAATGGTTGTGATTCACCTTCTCCTTGCTCAACTTGTACTGTATACTGTCCACCAGGGCCTGCCAACTGGCCTCGATAATGCTGCCTGAAACGCCGATCGTGCTCCATACCTCGTCGGCGTCTCTCGATTCGATCCAGACCCTTACTTTTGCCGCTGTTCCGTCGCTACCCTCCAGAATGTTGACCTTGAAATCAATAAGGTGCATTTCTTTAATCTGAGGATAAAATGTTGTCAATGCCTTTCTCAGGGCATTGTCCAGTGCGTTTACCGGGCCATTTCCCTCGGCGGCCGTAATTTCCTCCTCATCGCCCACCGATATTTTAATCATTGCCTGCGAAACAGAGGGAGTGTCGCCTGTTTTCTCGTTGATAACCCGAAGCGATTCAAGCCTGAAGGGCTCCATGAACTCGCCTGTTGCCTTTTTAATCAGCACGGCGAGCGAGCCGTCCGCCGCATCGAATGAATACCCCTGATCCTCCATTTTTTTGATCTCCTGGACGATTTTCCTGCTGACCGCGTCATCGCCTAAAGAGATTCCCAGTTCCTTGGCCTTGTATTCGATGTTGCTTTTTCCGGAAAGGTCCGACACCAATACTCTGCGCTGATTGCCTACGAGTTCCGGATTGATGTGCTCATAAGCGACCGGGTTTTTCAGGACCGCGCTGACATGGACGCCGCCCTTGTGGGCAAAGGCACTGCGGCCGACAAACGGGCGGGAATTCAGCGGAGGCACATTAGCCGTATCGCTTACAAATAGAGATAAATTGGTGAGCTGGCGGGCGGAATCCTCCCCGAGGCATCTTTTTCCCATTTTCAGCTGGAGATTTCCTATAATGGGGATCAGATCGGCGTTGCCGCATCTCTCCCCGTAACCGTTGATTGTACCCTGGACCATCCTGGCGCCCTGTGAGACGGCAATGAGAGAATTGGCCACGGCAAGCCCGCCGTCGTTGTGGGCATGGATGCCCAGCATCCGGGGAGGCACGAAAGACAGGACGTTGCGGATGATCTCCGATATTTCCCCGGGAAGAGTACCGCCGTTGGTGTCGCACAGGACAATGTAGTCGGCGCCGGCTGCCAGAGCCGCTTCAATGGTTTTCCGCGCATAAGCCGGGTTGTTCTTGTATCCGTCAAAAAAATGTTCGGCATCGTAGATCACCTCTCTGCCGTTGTCTTTCATGTATCTTACAGAGTCGGCGATCATCGCGAGATTTTCTTCCAGCGTCACCTCCAGGATTTCCGTGGCGTGGAGATCCCAGGATTTTCCGAAAATGGCGACAGCGGGCGTCCGGGCCTGCAGAAGAGCCTGCAAGTTCGGACAGTCTTCGGGCAGGGTGTCGCATTTTCTGGTGCTTCCGAAGGCGGTGAGGCGGGCGTTCTTGAAATTTATTTCTCTCGCCAGCTCGAAGAAGCGCATGTCTTTCGGGTTTGATCCCGGCCAGCCTCCTTCAATATACTGGATTCCAATGTCGTCGAGCCTGCGGGTTATGCGCAGTTTGTCTTCCGCTGAGAGGCTGATCTGTTCCCCCTGTGTACCGTCCCTGAGGGTCGTATCATAGATTAAGACATCCCATCGCTCCATGTACCTGTCTCCTTTTAGCAATACTTCTGGAAAAAACCAAAAAAAATCCGTTACCAGTTTGCCTGATAACGGATTCGGTTTTTTTATGTTTGCTTACTTCATGCCATCATCAGGCTGCGGATATTCGCACCCCGTATAATTATCGTAATAATAATGATGGCGAGAATATTTCTCATTTTTTCAATATAGCCTGTAAACTTCAACATTTTTATAAGATGAAATTCCCCTCATGTCAACAAAAAAGATTTTCCCGGCTGATTTTCATATCAACTCCCTTTCTTTTCAGAAGAGGCACGGAGGGGATTTTTTGCTCCGGTTAAGACATCCACTTTTTTAAAAAGATCCTGGATGCGGTCCCTGTCTCCTTCTGCGGGCAATGATCTCTGCTGCCGGGTATTTTCTGTTATGCCTGAAAGTCCGGCTTGTCGTTCTCATCTCTGCGCGATTTTTCCTTCCTGCTGGTACGGAATATCTTGATGCCGAACCACAAAAGCAGGACGAGCGGCGCCAGTCCGGCGATCAGATTTGCGGGAGAACGGGATTCCGATAGAATCAATATGGAAATGAATACAATGCCGCCTGCATAAAACCATAACACACTTTTTTTCATGGGCGGGCTCCGGTTTTCAGTTTACCCGGGGTAATTTAGCAGATATGCACGGGCAAGGCAAGTTATCCTGTTTGCCTAAATCTGTATAATGGTATATAGAAAAGGCAAAGGGCGAAAACAAAATAAAAGGGCCCTTCGCCTTCAGCAAAGCTGAAAAACGGGTCCTGGGGCGGGGCATCATGAAGGATATAGAAAAAATATACGAGAGGCTGAAAATCAATCAGGATATTTCAGAAAAATTCTTCCAGATCGAAACGTGTATCCTGTCTATCTTGAATTTCAAGGACCTGTTCGAGAAATTACTTTTTGAAATCCGTGAAAAGTTCGGAATTCCCCACCTGTGGCTCTCGATGATCGATAAGAGCGAAGTATCCCATCTCATCCAGGCGCTGGCGTCTTCGGAAATTCTGAAAGATCATCTCAATATCATCGACGGGGAAAATTTTCTGGATCTTGTCAACCACAAGACAAAACCCGTGCTCGCGAGCGGCGATCTGAAGCGGTTTTATAAATTGTTTCCCGAGAACCAGAAATATTTCATAAAGTCGATAGCAGTTGTCCCGCTGACTCTGGACGGAGAGATTATCGGCAGCCTGAACCAGGCCGATTATTCCGAATTTCGATACCAGCCCGGAATGGACACGCGTTTTCTCGAACAGCTTGCCGTTAAAGTTTCCATATGTCTGTCCAATGTCACGGCCCATGAAAAGCTCAGGATGATCGCCGATTTCGACCTGGGGACAAAGGCAAAAGGATAGCTGCTTATTTACAGTTTTTTCCTGCCGATCTTGATGGCGCAGAATTCGCCGCACATTGTGCATCCCTCCTCGCCTGCGCCCTTGCTTTTTTCCAGAAGCCTTTCCGCCCTCTGCGGGTCAATGGCCGCGTTGATTTGCCCCTTCCAGTCGAATTCCTTCCTGTGCTTTGCCATGCTGACGTCCCTTTCAAACGCCCCCGGGATATTGCGGGCGAGGTCGGCAATGTGCGCGGCTATACGTGACGCTATAACCCCTTCTCTCACGTCATCGAGAGACGGAAGCCGCAGGTGTTCCGAGGGGGTCACGTAACAGAGGAAATCAGCTCCCGCGGCGCCGGCGACGGCCCCGCCGATAGCGGCCGTAATATGGTCGTAACCGGGAGCGATATCCGTCGGAAGGGGTCCCAGAACATAAAACGGGGCGCCTTTGCATATCTGCTTCTGGAGGAGCACATTGGTTTCGATCTCCCGGATGGGCACATGGCCCGGTCCTTCGATCATAACCTGGACGCCACGCTGTCTCGCCCTTTCCGCCAGTTCGCCGAGAATAAGCAGTTCCTGAATCTGTCCCCTGTCTGTCGCGTCGGCGAGACACCCGGGCCGCAGGCCGTCCCCCAGGCTGAGGACCATGTCATGGCGGCGGGCTATTTCCAGCAGCCTGTCGTAATACTCGTAGAGAGGATTCTCGCGGCGATGGTAGTCCATCCAGTGTGCCGTTATCGAGCCCCCCCTGCTCACTATTCCCAGAAGGCGTCCCTCCCGGCGGATCGAATCTACACTTCCCCTGGTAACCCCGCAGTGGACGGTTATGAAGTCGACGCCGTCTTCGCCGTTTTCCTCAATCGCTTGAAAAAGGTCGTCCGCCGTCATTTCTACCATGGCCTTGCGGCGCTCCAGCATCCCTGCGGCGGCCTGATAGATTGGAACAGTCCCCACAGCCACGCAGGATTCTTTGATGACGGCCTTCCTGATCGCCCTGATGTCTCCTCCCGTGGAGAGGTCCATGATAGTATCCGCGCCGGCCTCTATGGCGATCCTTACCTTCCGCAGTTCGAGATCTAGATTCACGAGGTCTTTTGATGTTCCGATGTTGGCGTTGACTTTCGTCTTCAGGCCCTTGCCGATTGCCAGAGGCGGTATCTTCCGGTGATGTCTGTTCCGGACTACAACAATATTGCCGTCCTCGACACCTTTGCGGATAAACTCGGGTTCAACGCCTTCCCGTTCGGCGCAGAATTTCATTTCTTCCGAAACTTCACCCTTGCGGGCGATTTCCAGCTGTGTCATTATTGCATCCCGCATTATCGGCCTCTTTTCCTCAAGGCCTGTTGTTTATTTGCCCGCGGACAGTATAAGTTCGGCCGCTTTTTTCCCCGAGAGGAGCATTCCGCCGAAGATGGGCCCCATTCTCGGGCCTCCAAATGCGGCGTTTGCAGACATACCGGCGACGTACACGCCGGGACAAATCTCTTTCGTGTTTTCGATTGTGAGGCTCTCCGCCTTTTCCGCCCACATGGAACGCTCGCCCATCAATTTTCCGGTCTCGGTAAACATCTTCACATCGGCTTTACGCTCTATTACCCGCAATACCTCAGTGTCGTGGCCGGTAGCGTCCACAACATTGGCGGCCTTGATTGAAAGGGGGTCTACGTGCAGACCCGTCATCTCGACTGGTGACCACGTGATGACAAGTCCGGTCACCCGTCCGTCGCGTATAATTACGTCCTCGACTGTCATGCAGTTGAATATCTTTGCTCCTGCTTTCGCTGCGCAAGAGCAGATCGTCGAGACGGATTCGATTGCGTCCGCCGTGTAATAGCCCGGCTCGTATTCCTGTGTCGCGATTCCGAATAAGTCGAGAAGCGGTTTTGCCTCCTTCTGGACGACGATCTCGTTAAACATCATGCCGCCGCCCCACATGCCTCCGCCTATACTCAATTTGCGCTCGAAAACAGCGACCTTCCTTCCGGCCCTGGCCAGGAAATAGGAGGCGACGAGGCCGGCGGGCCCGCCGCCGACGATGGCCGTATCGACTTGCGTGTATTCCAGGAATTTCCGCAAGAAGCGGTCAATAATCGCCCTCGTGATGGTGACTTCGCTCAGTGACATGAAATTTCCTCCTGCTCTTTATTGCTTCAGTGATTCAGCCGGCTCGCAATGCTCAATGCCTTTTTGACCACCTCTCCGGGATTCTTTCCCAGTATCCTGACCATTGGCTCTTTTCCGACATCGCCCCTGTCGAAAATGATATCCGGTACAGTGTCCCTCCCGGCCAGGACCGAATCGGTTCCCCATTCCAGCGAGGATCCTTCTGCTTTCTTTATCCGGTCCGGTTCATCGTACCGGCTGAAGGAAGCCACATCATAGCCGAGTTCGCCGCATATCCGTACGATCTCTTCCGAATACCGGATATTCATTGCCGAGCGGCGGCTTTCGTCGTAACGCATGACAGTAAGGATGATCCGGGCAATGTGGCTGGAGACTCCGAACGAAGGGTCCCGGATCGTCCGCAGCTCGTCCCCCACGCGGATCAGCCTTCCCGGGATCGCCGCCACTTCCTCCGGCCGGGCGGCGAAGGGGAGCGCATAGCCGATATTGGACTGGACTTCCGGTATAAGATTACCGCACTTCGATTCTTTCAGAATCCGTACGGCATCGGCAAGTTCCCGGATGCATCGATAACGGTCCGCCTCCCTGAAAAGTACGGCCATGGGATTGACCGGACCGTGCCCGCCGCCGAGGCGTATAGCTGACCGGATAGAGGCCGTCAGGTATTCTTTCGCCTCTCTGGCCGCGTCAAGTACCGGGAGACCCTTTCCGACTCCGGCGGCAATGGCCGCGGATAGGGTACATCCCGTACCGTGCGTGTCGGCCGTAGCAATCCGTTCGGCCCTGAATTCGTGGAAAAGTGTTCCGTCGTATAGAATATCGACTGCATCGCCGGCCAGGTGACCCCCTTTGACCAGAACATTCCGGGGTCCCAGAGACCGGATGATCTCGGCCGATTTTTTCATGTCCTCGACCGAGGAGATTCTTTTTTTTGAAAGAAATTCCGCCTCCGGGATATTCGGCGTGACGACAAGCGATAACGGCAGGAGCTCGTTCTTCAGTATCTCTTTTGCCTCGTCCGTGATCAGGGAAGCTCCTCCCTTGGCGATCATCACGGGATCGACTACGAGTTTCTCTATCCGGAACTCGCGGATTTTTCCGATGATGGTTCTCAAGGTCTCCGGCCCGGCCAGCATGCCCGTCTTGGCGGCGTCGATTCCGATATCTGAGGCGACTGAGTCGAACTGCTTCTCTATGAAAGAGGCGGGGACCTCGAATATCCCCTGAACGCCCCGGGTGTTCTGGGCCGTGAGCGCAGTGACGACTGTCATGCCATGGCAGCCGAGAGCGGCAATCGTTTTCAGATCCGCCTGAATCCCGGCTCCTCCTCCCGAATCGGAACCGGCGATAGTCAGAATTTTTTTAATGCTCATTTTTTCATCCTGAAGCGAGCACGGATATGCATCTCCCGCCTGTATAAAATAAAAAGGCCGTATCCACCGACCCGGGGATATGGCCTTCAGGAAAACGATACAAATTGTGAAAAGCCGCTCCCTACGCTGGCATTACCCAGGTCAGGTAAATAGGGGTATTCTCTCAGCCTTTTCTGGCAGCTGAAAAACCCTCCGCCAGGAGAGCGCATAAATGGGATTTTCAACGGCCCTGGAGTTTCGGCACCCCCGCTTGCACTATTTTATTTATAAGAATCTGTCCTGAATATCAAGAAGAAATAAATACCGGCTAATCCGGAATCTGTTTACCGAATATCTTTCTTGCATTCAGGGAGGTGATCCTCCCCACTTCTTCAATCGCCACGTTCTTGATTTCGGCGATTTTCCCGGCAGTCAGGACGACAAAGGCCGGTTCATTTCTTTTCCCCCTGTGGGGATGGGGCGCGAGATAGGGTGCGTCGGTTTCCACAAGGAGATGCTGGAGGGGTATTTTCCTTACCACTTCGGCCAGTTGTTCCGATTTGCGAAAGGTGATCGTCCCCGGTATGGATATATAGAACCCTTTATCGATGCATTTCACGGCCAATTCATAATCTCCGGAAAAACAATGGATGATTCCTCCCTGCTTCCCGGGCCAATTTTTCAATGCGTCCCAGATTTCCCGGTGCGCCTCACGGTCGTGGATGATGACGGGAAGATCCATCTCCAGGGCTAGTTCCAGTTGTTCTGAAAACCTGTTGATCTGGACATCCCTTGGAGAAAGATTGCGAAAAAAGTCGAGGCCGATTTCGCCGTAGGCGACGACTTTACCATGCCCGGCCAATTTCCTTATTTCATCGTAAGTGGAAGTATCGATATTGCGGACTTCGTGAGGATGGATACCCACGGCGGCATAGACCGTTTCATGTTGCTGCGCAATCGAGACGGCTTTTCGGCAATCCGCCAGAGTCGTTCCCACTGTGACCATAAGCTCGATTCCCGCTTCTTTCGCCCTTGCGATGACCTGACTTCTGTCCCGATTGAATTCTCTCATTTCGAGATGGACATGGGAATCGATGAACATGGACGCAATCTATTCTATGATTATTTCTTCGGCATGATCCGACATGTCGGGGAGTTCCGCCAGGTATTTGTTCAGTTCTTCATCGGAGATTTCGCCGCCCAGAATTTTTTTCTCGATGATCCTTTTGTCGATTTCGCCTTTGTATAATAGCAATTTTTTCATAAAACCCTCGTAAAAAAATCCCGATCCCCTTCGTCAGTCCCGGGACTGAAAAATAAAAAACCTGTCTGCACAGAGAAAGTACATACATTATTTTTTTCGAGCGATCAAGTACCCGCAAGTATCAATTTCTAAATCCTGAATTCGGATATCTGTCCGGGATTCAGATCTTCGTGCCTGGAACTTCCGGCAAGATGCAGAACAGACGAAGGTCCCTGGATTATTATTCCCTCAGTCGCGGGTCCAGCGAGTCCCTTATACCCTCGCCCAGAAGATTATATCCCAGTACGGTAATAAGTATCGCCAGGCCGGGAAAGAGCGACAACCACCAGGCGATATCGATATTGTCCTTCCCGTCCGTCAGGATGTTTCCCCAGCTGGGAGTCGGAGGCTGGACTCCGATCCCGAGAAAACTGAGGGCGGATTCGGTCAGGATGGCTCCCGCAATGCCGAACGTAGCGGCGACCAGGAGGGATGCCATGGCATTGGGCAGAATGTGAAAAAAGATGATTCTTGTATCGCTCGCTCCGATCGCCCGCGCCGCCTGCACGAAATCCCTCTCCTTAAGGCTGATGAAATCGGCCCGCACAAGGCGTGTTATTCCCATCCATCCGGTCACTCCTATGATGATCATGATGTTCCAGATAGAAGGCTCCAGAAACGCGATTACGGCCAGGATCAGGAAAAAGGTGGGGAAACACAGCATGATATCTACAAATCTCATGATGATACTGTCAATCCATTTTCCGTAAAAGCCGGATACGGCCCCCAGGACGGTCCCGATAAGAAGGGCGATCCCGGTGGATACGAACCCGACTTTCAGGGATATCCTCGAGCCCCAGATCATCCGGCTCAGGACATCGCGTCCGAGCTGATCCGTCCCCAGGAAGTGTGCCGGCGAAGGCGGAGCCAGCACGAGCTGCAGGTTGATTTCGGTCGGCTCGTAAGGCGAAATCCAGGGTGCAAAAATAGATACGATGAAAAGAAAGATTATAATGACACTGCCGGCCATGGCCATCTTGTTACGCGAGAACCGCATCCAGAAATCGGATCTCAGTGAATAGTCATTCATACTACTTTCCCAAGCGGAACCGCCTTCCCGCCGTTTTTATCTCCTGCCTTCTCTGCCTCTTTGCTTCCTGTCTTTTCCCTGTCTCTACCCTATCCTTATGCGTGGATCGGCCAGAGCATACGCGACATCCGCGATCAGATTCCCGAGCAGTGTCAGAACAGCTCCGATCACGAGAATTCCCATTACGACGGGGTAGTCGCGCGACATGACAGCCATATAAAAGAGTTGCCCCATTCCGGGAATGGCGAAGATAGTCTCGAAGATGACACTGCCTCCGATAAGCCCGGGCAGGGACAGCCCCATGATGGTGATAACGGGAAGCAGGGCGTTGCGCAGGGCATGTTTCATGATAACCGCCCCTTCGCTGAGCCCCTTTGCTCTGGCCGTCATGATATAATCCTGCCTGATGACTTCGAGCATATTGGACCGCATATATCTCGAAAACCCGGCCAGTCCCCCGAACGCGGCGAGGGAAACAGGCAGGATCAGATGCCTGACGACGTCCGCCAGTACTTCGAGGGGGCGCATGTATTCATAGTTGAGCGAGCGTATCCCGGAGATAGGCAGCCAGCCGAGATTTACGCCGAAGAGAATCATCAGGAGAAGCGCGAGCCAGAAAGTCGGCATGGCGAATCCGATGAAAACGAATACGCCTGTAGCCCTGTCGAAAAGGGAGTTCTGGCGCACCGCCGAAAAAACACCGATTGGAATAGCCAGAAGTATAATGAGCAGCATGGAGAGGGCATTCAAAAAAATAGTGATTGGAAGCCTCTCCGAGATCTTGTCCATGACGGGTCTCGCATCCGGAGAAAAAGACCTCCCGAAGTCGAGATGGACCAGCCTGCCCACCCAGATCAGATATTGCTGGTAGAGCGGCTTATCCAGATCGTACATGGCCCTGAGGCGTTCTTTCATTTCAGCGGACGCCCTCGGATTCATCTGAGTCTGCAGATCGGTGGGGGAACCAGGCGCGAGGTGGATGACACTGAAGCAGATGATCGTGATCCCGATGAGCAGGGGCACCATCAGGAGTATGCGGCGCATAATATAACCGGACAAACTTTATCCTCCCGAAAAACGGCAAGTAAAATGTAAGGAGTAAATAGTGAAGATCTCGTAAAGAGTCTATGGTTCGATTCCCCGGCAAGCTCAGGACAGGCTGAGCTCTGCATGACAGCATAGACGACAACTCGACTTTTTACGAGGCCGACAACAATGCAGTGTTGTGGCTGCTGATCACTTCTCACTCATTACGCACCTTGCTACCTGCGTCCGATGCAGGTGTAAATGAATCCTCTCGCCCTCATTTCTGAGGGATCATACTGGTTCCTGCCGTCAAAAATAACGGGGGCGGTCATCAATTTCTTCATCCGGTTGAAGTCCGGATTTCTGAAGAGGTGCCATTCCGTGGCGAGTGCAAGAAAATCAGCTCCCTGCAGGGCGTCGTAAGGATTATGATAGTATCTGATTCCGGGATTGTTCCCGAGGATTTTTTTCGCGTTCTCGATCGCTTCCGGATCGTAAGCCTGGATCGTAGCGCCGTGGTCAATAAGGATCCTGATGATGTCCAGCGCGGGTGACTCCCTGACATCGTCGGTATTGGGCTTGAAAGCAAGACCCCAGACCGCCCCCACCTTGTTCTTGAGAGTGCCTTTATTATGGAAGTGCCGGATAATTTTCTCCGCCAGGATCTCCCGCTGTTTCAAATTCACTTCTTCAACGGATTTCAGGATTTTCAATTCGTAATCCAATCCCTCCGCCGTACTGATCAGTGCCCTTACATCTTTGGGAAAGCACGATCCGCCATAGCCGATTCCGGGATAAATGAAGCTGTAGCCGATGCGCCGGTCCGATCCGATCCCCTGCCTTATTTTGGATATATCCGCCCCGACCCGCTCGCATATGTTGGCCATTTCGTTCATGAAGGATATCCGGGTTGCGAGCATCGCGTTGGCCGCGTATTTTGTCAATTCCGCGCTGCGCACATCCATGACTATCATTTTCTCTCTGTCCATGGCGAACGGCGCGTAAATCTCTTTCATGAGCTCGGCCGTCCTGACGTTATCCGTGCCGATGATCACCCTGTCCGGCTTCATGAAATCGTTGATCGAGTCTCCTTCCTTCATGAACTCCGGATTGGATACTACGTCGAATTCTATATCCAGCTTTCTTTTTTCCAGCTCTTCCCGGATGACGGCCTTCACCTGGTCCGCCGTGCCGACCGGCACGGTGGACTTGTTGATAACGATCTTGTAATCCTCCATCAACTTCCCGATGCCTTGCGCGACTCCGAGGACATGCTTCAGGTCGGCGGCCCCGTTCTCATCCTGTGGCGTTCCCACCGCGATGAAAATGAAAAGGGAATTCCTGACGGCATCGGCCAGGTCTGTTGTGAACCGAAGACGTCCGTCATCGCAGTTCTTTTTTACTAGGATATCAAGACCCGGTTCGTAAATGGGCATGATACCGTTGTTCAGGCCTTCTATCTTTTTCTCGTCGATATCCACGCAGATTACCTCGTTGCCCATGTGGGCGAAGCAGGCGGCGGCGACCAATCCTACATAGCCCGTACCAATGATCCCAATCCTCATTTGACCCTCCTGAGCTTCAGCCTGTTATTGCGAGGCGAACAACCCCATTTTTTCTATATTCTCCACAGTCTTCCAGAGATTTTTTTCCGAATGAGGCTCAACCGTAATCACCGGATCGATCCCGCGCTCGCCGATCATGTCGAAGAGTCTCCGGAATGGAAAATTGCCCTCTCCGACAGGCAGATGCTGATCGGTCCTGCCGTCGTTGTCGTGGAGATGGAGCTGTCCGGTCCGGCCGCCCATGTGATCGATCCATTCTTCGACCGCGCATTTCGAAAAGACGTTGAAGTGCCCTGTATCAAAACAAAAACAGACGTGAGCGGAATCCAGCGCGTCTATAAGGGATCTCAGGTGCCGCGGGTTCCCCTCATACACATTTTCAAAGGAAATGAAGGTCCCCGTCTCTTCCGCAAGGACAACGAACTCTCTCCAAGTTTCTATGCTGTTTTCAAGCCATAGGCGCTCGCTGGAGACATAGTACCGCTCATCAAAAGATGGATGACACACAACGAGCCGTGGCCGGAATATGGAAACGAGCCCGAAGACCTGTCTCAGCCGCTCGACTGTCACGCGCCTGATCCGGGGGTCAACGGCTCCCGGCCTGAGATCCATGAACGGCGCATGCAAGGTCACTCTGAGTCCGGCCCGCATGAGACTTTCTCCTACATGCAGAAAATCCTTTTCCCGGAAGTGATCCAGGGCATGGCCGTTGAAGCTGATTTCCGGGTTTATCCCTTCCTTCAGGATCAGCGGAAGGTGTTTTTCATATAGTTTATGAAAGGGTATATGCACCTGAATTTTTTTCAATATATCGTACATAGGAAATTATCTTAATACCACAATATGCCGCCATTAACAACCAGGGGTTGTATGTAGGCTGAGGGCCAAGGCAGGGCCACGAAAAAGAGAAGCCGGGAAAGAGTGGACCTGACGTCCAATCCCGACGATGCTTCTCGAGATTCAAATTGACACATTATCGAATTTCTATTACAAATTACAAAATTAAAACGAGGAGGTGCCGGATATTCAAAGAAAGATAAACTCGAAAAAAACAGTGCTTTTGTGTGTAAACGCAGCGCTGGAAAAGCAAGCCAAAAACCTCATCATATTGAACGTAAAGAAAATGTCATCCCTTGCGGATTATTTTGTGATATGCAGCGGCGGTTCCGACAGACAGGTTCAGGCGATCACAGCCTCGATCGAAGAACGTTTGAAAAAGGCCGGGAAGAGACCCATCGGCATGGAAGGTGAAAGGGCGGGGAAATGGGTGCTCATGGATTACGGCGACGTTATTCTGCATATCTTTCACGAACCTGTGAGGCAGTTTTACGACATCGAACGGCTGTGGACGGATGTCCCGCGCATGGAGGTTGAGGAGCACGTTTCCGAGGTCGTATCTCTGAGCAAGGGAATGTAGTATTGGAAAACTTCCTGGCCACCCTGGTGGATCTTCTCTTCCCTGTACGATGCGTCGGCTGCGATTCGCTCATCAAGGAAGGAGACGGCGGGCCGTTCTGTGAGAGGTGCATTTCGAAAATCCATTTTATCAAGTCACCTATCTGCCCGCGCTGCGGTATCCCTTTCAGGGCAGGAGGAAGCGATCACCTCTGCGGCGAATGCATCCGGACAAGACAATATTTCACCATGGCGAGATCCGTGGGGTTGTATGAAACGGCTTTACTGAATGCTATACACCGTTTCAAGTACGGGAAAAGCACGGCAGCCGGCAAAGCACTGGGGAAGATCATGGCCCTTTTCGATTTTCCAGGTCTGGAAATGCGAAGGTTTTCCGTGATCATGCCGGTTCCGCTGCATCCCGACAGGTTAAGGGAAAGGGGTTTTAATCAGTCCCTCATCCTCGCCAGGGAGATCGCCGGACATCACTGCCTTCCCCTGGATTTCACGTCTTTGAAAAGAAAGAGATATACAGAGCCGCAGATCGGCCTGGGTAAGGACGCCCGGAGCCCCAATGTCAGAGGGGCATTCGAGGTCGGCGGAAAAGAGAATATTTCCGGCCGGAAGGTTGTCCTTGTCGATGATGTGTACACAACCGGAAGTACCGTCCGCGAATGCGCCAGAACCCTGCTCGGGAACGGCGCAGAGGAAGTTGCGGTGCTGACGCTTGCGAGGGCGATCTGACAAGTTATTGATAAGGGTTGGCGGATGGGAAAAATTTATGCAAGACAGCAACTGAGGGATGAACTGGACAGACTCAGGGAGGGTGGGAAAAAGATCGTTTTTACAAACGGCTGCTTCGACATCCTGCATGCGGGACATGTCCGCTACCTGAGAGAAGCCAGAAAGCTGGGTGACGTTCTTGTGCTTGCGCTCAACAGCGATTCTTCCGTGAGGTCGATCAAGGGGGAGAAAAGGCCGTTGATTCCGCAGCAGGAACGTGCGGAGGTGGTTTCCTCCCTTGAGTCGGTGGATTATGTGACGATTTTCGATGAGAGCACGCCTCTTGCTTTAATCGAGTTTCTGAAACCTGATGTCCTTGTCAAGGGGGGGGATTGGGACGAGGAGTCTGTGGTAGGACGTGAATCGGTAAAAAAACGGGGGGGGCGCGTTGTCATTATTCCGGAAGTGAAGGGGGTATCTACCACGGCGATTGTTGGAAAAATTCTGGATACTTACGGCGGACAGAGCAAAGAGTGACGGAACGCGGGAGGAACCGGACATGTGGGTAGACCGGTCCTCTTTTTTACTTTACAAAAAAGAATTTATTATGTACAAATTGGATTTACTTTCAAGGACCGAAAATCGAGCGGACGGCATCGGATATGAAACCTGAAAAACTGGAAATGTTTAAGAGCCTCTTGAACCAGAGGATAGAAGAGCTCCTGAACGAAGCCAGCAAGACTGTTTCGGATATGACGGACGAGAAGGAGAATTTCCCCGACCCGAATGACAGGGCATCTCTCGAATCCGAGCGGAATTTCGAACTGCGGATCAGGGACAGAGAGCGGAAATTGATCCGCAAGATGCAGGAAGCTATCCAGCGCATTGACAACGGTACCTTCGGGATTTGCGACCGTTGCGGCGGTCAGATCTCCGAGAAGAGGCTGATAGCCAGACCTGTTACGACACTCTGTATCGAATGCAAGACGAAAGAAGAGAGGCTCGAAAAACAGCGGGGCGAATAGATCGTCCTTTGTCCTGCCCGCAAAAGCCCCCGCCAACTCCCTGGAGTTGATTTTTTATATTCTTGAAGGTCCTGCCATCGTCCTTACCCCGGTTTCGGTCCGGGGCGTATCCTGGATATTAAAAAGATAAAGTTCTCTCTGTGCGCGGGATCACCGATGTTTGTCAGTGTCGCTGTCAATATACCTTCGGATCGCCTTTTTTCTTATTCCGTCCCCCCCGAGCTTGAAAAGGAAGTCGCAGTCGGAAAGAGGGTCCTTGCGCCTTTCGGCAAGAGGAAAGTCACGGGATACATTCTGGAACTTACAGAAGATTCCGACAGGGCCGGGCTTAAGGAAATCATTTCAATTCTGGATCGTGAGCCTCTTTTCGGGGCTGACGACCTGCGCTTTTATCGATGGGCTTCCGAATATTATCTGTATCCGCTGGGCAGATTGTTGAAAGAGATCATGCCGGGCGGCATCAATATAGAACCGGATATCCTGATTTCACTCGAAAAGACGGCATTGGAGGCGGATCACGCGAAGCTGCCGGCCGTTCAGCGTCGGATACTGGAAATCCTGCATGACTGTCCTTCGGGTATTTCCCTCAAACAATTGAAGAAGGAATTTGAGGGCAAAGATATCGGCAATCACCTCAAGGCCCTTCAGGAAAAGTTCACTGTAACTTTGAGGGAAAATCTGCGCAAGCCGGACATTGCACCCAAAAAAGAACTGTTTGCATCTCTTGCGTGCGACCTCCCATCCGATTTGAAATTAACCGGCAGGGAAAAAGACATCTTCGATCGGATTGCGGCGGGAGTTGTACCCCTGTCCTCGCTCAGGGCCGTTTATCGCAATGCGGCCGCCGTCGTCCGGCGTCTGGAACGGAAAAACTTCATTACTCTTTCGGAAAAAGAGGTCTTCCGGGGGCACGGACAGATTCCCATTCTGGATGCCGGGAGCCCGTCCGGAATCATTCTGAGCGATGCGCAGGAAAAGGCGCGCCGGGAAATCGAGTCCTCCATATCTTCAGGCGGGTTCTCGCCCCTTCTTCTGCACGGGGTCACCGGCAGCGGAAAAACCGAAGTTTATCTGAGCGCGATCGCACAAGCCCTGTCGCAGGGCGCAGGTGTTATATACCTGGTTCCGGAAATTGCGCTTACTCCCCAGCTGCTGAGCAGGATAAGCGCGAGATTCGGCATCGACAGGGTGGCTGTCATCCACAGCGGCATATCGAGGGCTTCACGATATGACCAGTGGAGGAAAATCCGGCGGGGCGATATAGACGTTGTTATCGGCGCCAGGTCCGCCGTTTTTGCGCCGGTTCAGCGCCTGCGGTTGATTATTGTGGATGAAGAGCACGATTCTTCCTATAAACAGGACGACCGAATGAGATATAATGCAAGAGATCTAGCGATCATCAGGGCTAAGCAGCAATCCGCGACGGTAATCCTGGGTTCAGCCACCCCCGGAATTCAGACCTTTCACCACGTCCGGAGCAGAAGATACCGATACTTGAGTCTTCCGAGCAGGGTTGGGGGCCGCCCGTTGCCCGGGGTGGCGATTATCGATATGAAACACGAAAGGACGCCGGAAGGCAGAGTACGAATTTTCTCACGACCGCTGGAGGAGGCGATCAGAAGCACGCTTGATGCCGGCCGGCAGGTGCTGCTTTTTCTGAACAGGCGCGGCTTCCATACATTCGTCTGCTGTTATTCATGCGGGTATGTATTCAAGTGCCTGAATTGTTCCGTCACCCTGACTCACCATTCCGATGCCGGGGTTCTCAAGTGCCATTATTGTGGTTTTGCCGTCAAGTCCCTTCCCCTGTGCCCTGTCTGCCGGGAGGGGAGGATAGGGACGTACGGCCTGGGGACGGAAAGGCTGGAGAAGGAGATCGCCTCGAGATTTCCGGCGGCGCGGGTAAGCCGCATGGACAGCGATACCACTGCAAGAAAGGGAGCACACGAGAGAATTCTCAAGTCCCTGGAAAAAGGGCAGATCGATATTCTTATAGGCACCCAAATGATTGCGAAAGGACATGATTATCCCGGCGTCCTTCTTGTCGGAGTGCTGTCTGCTGATCTTTCTTTGAATATCCCGGACTTCCGCTCTGCCGAAAGGACTTTCCAGCTGCTGACGCAGGTGGCCGGCAGGGGCGGCCGCGGAGATGCCCCGGGCAGGGTATTTATCCAGACATTCAACCCGGACCATTACGCGATCCGCCTTGCCGCTATGCACGATTATGAGAGGTTTTATGAGCAGGAGATATCTATTCGAAAAGAGCTGTTCTACCCTCCTTTTTCCCGTATTGTGAGTCTCTGGGTATCCGGTCTGAAAAAAGATAGGGCGAAAGAGGGCGCGGAAGGCATCGGAAGATTCCTGAGAGAGCGCATCCACAGTGGACAGGAACAGGGCAGAGTTGATATTCTTGGGCCATCGGAGGCCGTGATCGCCAGGATCAAAGGAAGATACCGTTGGCAGATATTACTGAAAGGAAGGAATATCGG
>JBHGBI010000029.1:0-26031 GCA_041946925.1 Syntrophales bacterium
ATGCTACAAAATAATTGTGTTATTTCGGTTTCTCGAAGAAGGCGTATGTAAACTGCGATACCACGGCTGTTGAGAACAACTTTATGAATTCTACTGAAAAGGAGGAGAAAATGGGCGCGAACGTTTTTTACAGCCTGCCGAAATTGCCGTACGGGTATAAAGACCTGGAACCTTACATCTCACAGGAACAACTGACTATCCACCATGACAAGCACCACCAGGCGTATGTCACCGGCGCGAACGGGATCCTGGAAAAACTGGACAAGATGCGGAAGGACGGAGCCGATCTCGATATGAAAGCCACTTTGAAGGAGCTGTCGTTCAACATCGGCGGCCATATTCTCCATTCTCTTTTCTGGGATAACATGGCTCCTGCGGGAAAAGGAGGAGGTAAACCAGGAGGAGTCCTGGCCAGTGCAATTGACAAAGAATTCGGAAACTTCGACAGATTTCAAAAAGAGTTCACGCAGGCCGCGGTGAGCACGGAAGGGTCGGGATGGGCGGCTCTGAGTTTCTGTCTCCAGACCAACAGACCGCTTATCATGCAGATCGAAAAGCACAACGTGAACGTATATCCCATGTTCAGAATACTGATGGTCCTGGATGTCTGGGAGCACGCGTATTATCTTGACTACAAAAATCTCAGGGCGAAATTCGTCGAGGCCTTCTGGAATATCGTAAACTGGAACGAGGTCAACAAGAGACTCGAATCCCTGGTCAAATAAATTTAATTTCGCAGGCAGGGTCTGCCTTAAATCATTCTTTCCTCTTCAGGGCGTAATCCGCTCGGGCGGAGAGACGAGATTGTGTAAAACCTTCGGTCTTTTCCGGCAACGATCATGATTAAACATAATTGCGTCTCCCTGACGAGGATTGCTCCTCCGGTCGACACGCACTGTTATTCCTGGGATCAAGGAAAAAAATATGCTTCTTGCCGGAGATATCGGGGCGACAAAAACCGTACTGGCCGTATATTCACCGGAGAGCGGGCCGCGGAACCCCTTGATTGAAGAAGAGGTCCGCACAACGGATTTCTCCGGCATTGAAGCAATTCTCACGGATTTTTTAAAAACCAAGAATGTATCCGTAGAGCGCGCCTGTTTCGGTATCGCGGCTCCTGTAACCGGCGGAGAAGCCAGAATGATCAATCTCCCCTGGATCGCCAGCGCAAGGGACCTGGAGAAAAAACTCAATATCCGGCACGTTCATTTCATGAACGACCTGGAGGCGATTGCCAATGCCATACCTCTGTTAACTTCCGATGACATATTAACCCTGAATGAAGGTGTGCAGGTCGTCGGAGGCGCCATTGCGGTCATCGCCCCCGGAACGGGTCTGGGAGAAGCCTTTCTCACATGGGACGGCACGCGCTACCGAAGCCACGCGTCTGAAGGAGGGCATGTTGATTTCGCCCCCGGCAACCCCCTCGAGATCGACCTGCTCACGTATCTCAATAAGAAATATGAACATGTAAGCTATGAAAGGGTCTGTTCCGGTCCTGGTATTTACAATATTTACTGCTTTCTTAAAGATAAGCAGTACGCCGCCGAACCACCATGGCTCGCCGCCAGACTGGCTGAAGCCGCAGACCCTACGCCGGCGATCGTCAGTGCAGCCGTGGATGAATCCGAAAAGTGCAAACTGTCTGAAATGACGATGGACATATTCACATCCATCCTGGGAGCCGAAGCGGGCAACCTGGCCCTGAAAGTCATGTCTACAGGCGGCGTGTACCTGGCAGGTGGCATTCCACCGAGGATAACCGGTATCCTGAAGGAGGGAAAATTCATCCAGTCGTTTTGCAACAAAGGGCGCGAATCCTTCCTCATGGCGGACATTCCCGTTCACATAATCCTGAATATCAGATCGGCGCTGATGGGAGCAGCTGCCAGAGGACTTGAAATGGATTGATCCTTTAAGCACATCGTTTTGAGTTTTCAGGAGAAATCATGGAAGAGATGCGCAATGCCGTGGAAGATCGATTCCGGATAGGCCGCCTCGGGCAATATCAGAATATTGTTCTGAGATCGCTTGAAAAACTGGCCGGAGATGATGTCATTGCACGTATCTGGCGGCGCGATCATACCGTCTGGAAGCCGGAACCTCCGGAGATCAAGAACAGACTCGGCTGGCTGAACAGCGTTGAACGAATGACGGAAGATATTCCCCGGATCGAGGAGCTTTCTGAAAATGTGCGGGCCGAGGGATTCGAGCGGATATTGCTTCTGGGAATGGGAGGATCCAGCCTGGCGCCCGAGGTCCTCTCAAAAGTTTTCGGTTCCGGCAGTGGTTATCCCCGGCTGGATGTTCTCGACAGCACTGTGCCTGAAGCCATCCTGTCCTATGCCGGACAGATCGATCCCGAACACACGCTTTTCATTGTGTCTACTAAATCGGGCGACACTGTGGAGACTCTGTCGCTCTTCAAATTTTTCTACAGGTGGATGACCGACCGGCTCGGCCGCCGTGGCAATTCGGGACGCCGTTTCATCGCCATAACCGACGCGGGAAGTCGTCTTGCCCATCTCGCGTCCAGCCTGGATTTCCGCACCGTATTTTTCAATGATCCTGATATAGGGGGACGTTATTCGGCCCTTTCCTATTTCGGCCTGGTGCCTGCCGCTCTTGTAGGCGTTGATATCCGCATCCTTCTCGAACGGGCTTTGATGATGGTCCATAACTGCGCATTGTGCAATGACAGGACGTGCAGCAATAACGAAGGGGCTTATCTGGGAGCCGTTCTGGGTGCCCTGGCCGGAGCCGGACGGGATAAGCTGACTCTGGTTACTTCCCCTCCGCTTGCGGGCTTCGGCGACTGGGTGGAGCAATTGATCGCCGAGAGCACAGGCAAAGAAGGGCGCGGCATTGTGCCTGTCATCGCGGAACCTGCCGGAGCGCCGGAAGTCTACGGCGGCGACAGGCTCTTCATCCGCCTTAAACTCGAAGGATTCGGGCCGGACAAGTCCACGGACAATTTCATGGAAGAGCTGGTATGTGCGGGACACCCCGTTGTGGAATTCAATCTCTGCGACTTGTTCGACCTCGGGGGACAATTTTTCCTCTGGGAGATGGCGGCCGCCGTCGCTGGCTATTTTCTGAAAATCAACCCCTTTGACCAGCCGAACGTGGAAGCTGCGAAAGAGGCATCCCGCCTTTTGATCGCCGAATACATGGAAATGTGCGCCTTTCCTCCGGAGACGCCCGCATTGAAAGCGGACGGCATGGTCGTGTACGGCGATGTCCGGTCGAATTCTCCGGGCAAGGCACTGAAAGACTTTCTCAGGCGCGCCTCTCCTGGGGATTACGCCGCAATCCAGGCGTATATTTACCATACCCGGGAAGCCGATGAGGCGCTTTCGGAACTCCGAACCCGGATCAGGGACGAATTCAGAATTCCTGTCACGTCCGGTTATGGCCCGCGTTATCTGCATTCCACAGGGCAGTTGCACAAAGGAGACCGGGGTAACGGTCTCTTTATACAGATAACGGCCGATTCCTTGAATGATGTTCCCATTCCCGACGACCCGGAATCAACTTCCTCATTCATGACATTCGGAGTCCTAAAAAAAGCCCAGGCGCTTGGAGATCAGCAGGCGCTGATCCGTGCCGGAAGGAGACTGGTGCGTTTTCATTTCGTGTCGGACGCCGTCGGCGGGATCAGGCGGCTGGCGCAATCCCTGAATAAGGTATAAGCAGTAAAGAGAGTGAGGAGCTATAAATAAGAAACTTAGGGCATTAGGCTTCGGCGCAAGGCGAAAAACACCTTGCGTTTCAAGCTTTACTTTCTGATATCGGCCGGGTGGCGCGAAAAAAATGACGGGAGATCATGTGAATGTAAGCCAGCTCAAGGAAATGGCCGCTCTCTGCGCTGTTGACTGCGTGCAGTCCGGGATGATCGTGGGCCTGGGACACGGCAGTACAGCGCATTACGCGGTGTGCCGGATATCAAAGCTGCTGCGGGATGGCATATTGCGAGACATTCTCTGCGTGCCGTGTTCAGCCGCAGTGGAGAAAGAGGCGACTGAGCTGGGAATCCCGTTGACTACGCTGGACGAACACCCGGAAGTCGATGTCACTATCGACGGAGCCGATGAGATCGATCCCGAGCTGAATCTCATCAAGGGAGGAGGCGGAGCACTTCTGCACGAAAAAATCGTCGCCCAGGCAAGCCGGCGGGAAATCATCATTGCGGACGAATCCAAGCTGTCGCCCCGTCTCGGCGTGCGCAGGGCCGTCCCGGTGGAGGTCATCCCGTTCGGCTGGCGGACACAGGCACAGTTTCTGGAATCTCTCGGCGCTCAGGTGTCTGTAAGGCTGGACACCCGCGGGAACCCATTCATAACCGACGAGGGGAATTACATTCTTGACTGCCGGTTCGACCCCGCCGCCGGATTGCCCGATCTGGCCGGCAGGATCAGCAGCCGGGCGGGAGTTGTAGAACACGGGCTCTGGCTGGGCATGGCAACCGACGTCATTGTCGCGGGCGCCAGGGGGATCAGACACCTGAAGAAGGGCACGGATAAATCACGCCTTGATATCCGTAGGTGATCATACCCCGTACGATTTTGGTCATTGAGTTCTTGTTTGCCTGTTTTTCTCTTTTGCTTTTCTCAGTTTCTCAAAAAGAGAGTTTTGGATTTCGCCTTTCATCTTTGCTCATAGCATGAAAAGGAGGCTCAGATGAAACGGACGGCGATTACAGAACCGGCGACGGTCGTTATATTCGGCGCCTCGGGAGACCTGACCCGGCGAAAACTCATCCCGGCCCTGCATAGCCTGAATTGCGAAGGTCTGCTCCACGAAAAAACCCGTTTGATCGGGATAGCCCGCACTTGCTTTGCCGACGAAGAATTCCGCAGGAAACTTTACGAGGGAGTCGAGGCATACTCCCGCTTCAAGCCGGATAAAGAGAATATCTGCGCCCGCTGGCCCGGTTTCGCGACCCGTTTGAATTATATCTGCGGAAATTACGACGACCCAGGGACATACCTGCGGCTACTCGAATACATGGACAGAAACGATCCGGAAATAGAGTCCAGCGGTAATTGCCTTTTCTATCTGGCGACACCGCCCATCCTTTTTCCCGTCATCATCGAGCAACTTGGAAAAGCCGGCCTGCATGAAAGCAAAAAAGGGTGGCGGCGCATTATCATAGAGAAACCCTTCGGGCGTGATCTGCCGGGCGCACAGCAGCTCAACGCGCTCATCCACAAGTACTTTGTTGAAAACCAGATCTTCAGGATAGACCATTATCTCGGAAAGGAAACCGTTCAGAATATCCTGACATTCCGCTTTGCCAACACGATTTTTGAGCCCATCTGGAATCGAAATTACGTCGACCACGTGCAGATCGGGGTTGCGGAGAACATCGGTGTGGAGCACCGCGCGGCATATTACGATAAAGCAGGGGTACTCCGTGATATGTTACAGAACCATCTCCTGCAGTTGCTTACACTGGTCTCAATGGAGCCCCCCGCGGTCTTGGATGACCGCACCCTGCGCGACGAGAAGATCAAGGTTTTACAGGCAGTCAGGCCGCTGCGCGGCGAAAACTGTATTCTCGGCCAGTACCGCGGTTATCGCGAAGAGGAGGGAGTGACGGGTGATTCGAAGACCCCGACTTATGTCATGCTGAAGCTCTTCATCGACAACTGGCGCTGGCAGGGCGTCCCGTTTTATCTGGCGACGGGAAAGCGCCTGAAGAGGAGAGCGACAGAGATCAGCCTGCAGTTCAAACGGGTGCCGCACCTATTGTTCCTGAAGGATGCCGGACTGACACCGAACCACATATCCCTTTGCTTGCAGCCTGACGAGGGAATCCACCTCGGCTTTGAGACGAAAATCCCGGGAGCAGGGATGCAGTCCGAACCGGTGAACATGGTCTTCCATTATTCTGACCGGTTCGGGATGCATGCAATACCGGATGCTTACGAGAGGCTGCTGATCGACGCCATCCAGGGTGATGCCTCTCTTTTCGCCAGGGGTGATGAAATCGAATGGGCATGGCGTATTGTTGATCCTATAATCGAAGAAACCGAGGCAGGACGCATCAACATTGTTGAATATGAACAGGGAACGTGGGGTCCCGGCGAAACGGAGATGTTCATGGCCCGTGATTTCCGCAGCTGGCACAGGACCTGCAGCAGGCACGATGGTGAAGAGGAATACAGAGCACAGGAGGACAAGCAATGGATGTCCTCGACGAAGCGCTGAAAATACTGGAAGACGCCGGTCCGGAGTACAGCGGCGGATTGATCAACCACGGACCTATGGCGGCGCAGGCCATGATCGAGATGGGACATGACGGCGCAGTTCTGCCATGGGTGGATTATTACAGGAGGCGGCTCGAGACAATACGAGGCGACTTCAATCCCGTGCCTTCTGATCGCTGGCGGGAAGCCCTTGGTAAGGCAGATCTGTACGGAAACTGGACGGCGCTTTTCACACATGAGCTTGCGGAAGAAACCTGGCCGTCTATTTTGAAGACCTGGGTGCCACGCCTGGCGCCCGGCATGTCAGGCGCAGCCGGTCACGGGCTTATCCGGACGTCCCATGCAGTGCGCGCCCTTGAAAAAGCCGATACAGCCCCGCGCAGAAACGAACTCGCCCGCGGACTCGCCTACTGGGCCTCGCGGTATCAGAAGCTGTCTTCAGAGAAAGAACCGGACCGGAGCGCTATGACGCCGCTGGAAGCGCTCCAGCATATCCCTATCCTTCCGGAGGAGAAAAAAGTCCGTTTCGGCCTGACGGGTGAAAAGCTGAAAGCCCTCGACTCTTTTCCTCCTTTCCGGGCGGCGGTCAACTTCCTAGATGTCTCGGCGGAGTACATCCTGGTATCGGAGCTGCTCTCGGCATTCACGGCCGTTTATCGTGCGAATGCGCGGAGCATAAAGACGGTCAACATTTTCGTCCATACTGTCACCGCGCCGCGCGGAGTCCGATCGCTGTTGCCTTATCTTGATCCCGGCAGCCGGCAGGAGATTCTGCGCTCCGTATGGCAGGTATGCGCCGGGCTGTATGCCGTACTGGGAAACCGCTCTTTGACCCCGGATGGGATGCCCAGACGTCTTGAATCACCGGCAAACATCGCCGAACGCGCCGTACGGACCGGGGACGAGCACGCAATCAAGTTCACCGAAGCATGCCTGCATGAATACAGCATTCATCCGGATTTGACCTATATCGAGGCGGCTACGGATGCTGTAGAGCGCCTGCTGGAGATTTCCAGACTGAAATGAAAGGAGGATATTATGCCAAGGTCATATCCCTTCGGCAAGGGCATCGTTAAGCTGGTTTCAACGCAGTGGCTGGAAGGGCATCTTGGCGATCAGAAGATAATGATCCTGGATGCCCAGCCCAACATACACGATTATATTCAGGAACATATTCCCGGCGCCGTATACTTTAATGAGGGGCTGTTGCGAAGCCACCGCGGCCGCCTGCCGGCGGTCTGGATACAGCCCGAGATCATTCAGCCCATCCTGCGGAACTCCGGTCTCAAACCGGATCTGCCCGTAGTCGTCTACACGGCGGTAGGAGCGTTCAAGGGATGGGGAGACGGGCTCGAACAGACAATGGCGGCGTACAGCCTTGCACGCTACGGCCACGATCAGGTCTACGTCCTCGACGGCGGTCTTGACAAATGGAAGCAGGAGCGCCGTCCTGTATCGCAGGATTATCCCGATGTTGAGCCCTCAGGCTTCAAGGCGATTGTCCGTGACGATTTTTTTATCGGCTATGATGAATTCAAGAGAATCAAGGACCGCGAAGATGTTATTTTGCTTGACGCACGGCCACCCAATTTTTACGAAGGACAGGGTCCGTGGAAAAAACCCGGTCATATACCAGGAGCGATAAATCTGCCCTGGGCAAGCCTGATGGATGACAAGAACAAGGCCCTGCTCAAATCCGACGAGGAGATCATGGATATCCTCCGGGCACACGGCATCGGTCCGGACAAAACCATCATCTGTTCCTGCGGTACGGGGCGGGAGGCGACAAACGAATTTCTGTTGTTTAAATTCTATCTCGGCTATCCGCGGGTCAGGAATCATGAGGGTGCCTTCACCGAATGGGTGTCCTATCCGGAGAACCCCACAGTAACGGGAAAAAGTCCGAGATAGACGACGATACAAACAGCTGAAAGCGCGGAAGGTCTCAAAAACTCGAAACAGGTGTTTTTCAGCCGCCTTCCATATCCGGTTCCGGAGGTATTTGTATGATCTTCAAAAGAATAGAATCGGGGGCTGTCGCCCATTTTTCTTATCTGATCGGAGACAGGCGGGAGGCCGCCGCGATTGATCCTCGCCGGGATCGCGCCATCTACCTTGATGAGGCTTAACTAGGAGGCCAACATGGAGTGGATCCGTGATGATTACCTGGTCAGTACGGATAAAAAAATGCTGTCCACCGACGCCGTCTTTGAATTCATGTCGCGCTCGTATCGATCCGCCTCCAGGTCGTATCGGGAGGTGGAAAAGTCTATTGAAAATTCTATTTGTTATGGTATGTACCATCATGGACGGCAAATCGGATTTGCACGCGTGGTGTCCGATCTTTCCACCGTCTATTTCTTATCGGATGTCTTTGTTATTGAAGAATATCGCGGAAAGGGCCTGGGTAAGTGGCTCCTGGAATGTATCACAAACACCCCTGATTTGAAAAACCTGATCGGATTCCTCGCGACCAGAAACGCCCAGGGCCTTTATAGAAAATACGGCTTTAAGACACTCAATAATCCCAGGATAATGATGCTGCGCCTGCCTTAATCGCATATCTGCAGGCCGATTTTTAAAGGGAGAAGCTCTTATGCTCAAGCCAGAAGACACAGTCTTATTGCTCATCGACTTTCAGGAAAAATTATTCAACGCAATGCATGACAGGGCGGAGCTTGCCAGGAATACGCGTATCCTTATCAAAGGCTTGCGCATCCTGGGAGTGCCTATGATTGTCACGGAACAATACCCGGAAGGGATTGGACCGACCTTGCCAGAGGTCGCATCCATGCTGTCGGACACACCCCGCTTCAGAAAGCTCAGTTTCAGCTGCTGCGGCGATCCAAAGTGCAACGAAGCGATCACGGCCTTCCGGGGGAAACATTTTCTGGTGGCAGGGATTGAAACCCACGTTTGCGTCTACCAGACAGTAATGGATCTTCTTGACGATGGCTTCAAGGTTCAGGTTGTATCCGATGCCGTCTCTTCCAGGACGGCAAGGAACAGAGACATCGGTCTCAGGATAATGGAAAATTCAGGCGCCGTCCTGACCAGTACGGAAATCATCCTTTTTGAACTGATGAAGACGGCGGAATCCGAAAAATTCAGGGAAGTCTCAGGAATTCTGAAATGAACTCTTTCTGGCTGAGCTTCCTGCCGATCTTCATGGCGGTCAATGCAATCGGCCTGCTGCCGATGTTCATGGGCTTTACGGAAGGCTTGGGGCAGAGCCAGATCCGCCGGATCATCATCCAGTCGGTGGTAACCGCCACTGCCGTCGCCCTGGTTTTTCTTGCCATCGGAAGGATCATCCTGAACCTCCTGGGCATCACCGTGGCCGATTTCATGATCGCGGGCGGGGCTTTGCTCTTCGTGATTTCTCTGGATGAACTCCTCACCGTAGAGGCAAAAGCCAGGCAAATCGACCCTGACAGCCTCGGGGCTGTGCCGCTTGGTGTCCCCCTGATCGTGGGCCCGGCGGTACTCACGACTATCATCATTCTCGTGCCCGAAACCGGCGTCGCCGCGACCGTGGCCGCCACTGTCGCGAACATCCTTATTGCAGGAGTAATGTTCTGGCTATCAGACCCCATTATCCGCGTGATAGGAAAATCAGGAGCAAAGACTCTGTCCAAACTCGGCTACCTGATACTCGCCGCAATAGCCGTCATGATGGTCCGCAAGGGGATCGAGATCATCATCAATAACCCCTCTTAGCGGAAAAAGTGGCGCTTCCCGGCCGCCCCAAACGCGCTCTCTCTGCGCGGCGAAACGGATTATTTTTCAGAAGACGGCAGGAGACCTTTTGCCTTCAGTCTTATTCTTTTCCGCCTTCTTCGCCTCCTGCGGTCCAGTTCTTTCCTGCGCTCGACTTTCTTATGCCTGCCCACAAAAAAACCTCCTTTTCTGGAATCTTGTTTTGCCTATACAAAGTGATATTATTACGTCATTCCCAAGGTTTGTTCAAGACCATTTTGCTCGAAGCACAGCATCCGCCGGCCATTGTGTCTGAGGCCGACGCAACACATGGTAAACCGGATCGTTTTATAAAGTTGACATTCCTGGAACCGTCATGGTAATAAAAAATTCAACTGAGTCAGTCGTATGTCATTGAAGGACCTTCTCCTGAGTCATCTGAAAAAAGAAAAGGGGCGCTGGATATCCGGTGAATCTCTCAGCCGCGGCATGTCCGTCACCAGGAGCGCCATATGGAAGCATGTGCGCAGATTGAGGCAGGAGGGTTATCTCATCGAGTCTTCCCCCAAAAAGGGATACCTCCTTCAGAACATTCCGGACCTGATTTCGGAGAGCGAAATCCGCGACGGTTTGAACACGAAAATCTTAGGAAGGAAGAAGATCGTGTGCTTGCGCGAAATGGACTCCACAAACGCCAGGGCAAAGGCCCTTGCGATATCCGGGGCTCCCGAAGGGACTGTCGTCATCGCGGAATCGCAGACCCACGGCAAGGGAAGGAAAGGCAGGAGTTGGTTCTCGCCCTGCGGTGGAGGCGTTTATCTTTCCGTCGTATTACGGCCGCGGATACCCCCGACGGAGGCTCCGAAGATCACTTTGCTTGCCGCCGTCGCCGCCTCGGAAGCGATCGCATCGCTGCTGCCGCTGCACATCGCGATCAAATGGCCCAACGACCTTGTCGTCGGCGGTAAAAAAATCGCGGGTATCCTGACGGAAATCAGCACCGAAATGGACACGATCGATTACATGATCGTGGGTATCGGCATCAATGTGAACATCGCAACTGCGCAGTTTCCGCCCGAGATCAGATCCACGGCAGCTTCCATTCTAAGCGAAACGGGCAAGCCGTACCCGAGAGTCAAATTGATCCGCGAATATCTCGCCAGCCTGGAGAGATGCTACGGGTCTGTGGGAGGCGAGGGATTCGAGCCGGTGATGAATAAGTGGAGGGCACAATCCAATGTCATCGGACGACGGATAATGATCGACGTGCTTGGACGGAAATATTACGGCGAGGTTGAAGATATTGATCCGGACGGAGTATTGATCCTCAGGGATGGGAAGGGGGAACTGCGCCGGTTTTTCTCGGGTGACGTGACCATTTTGAGAACAAGAGCAGGACGAAGGTCATTCTGATGCTGAAGAAAAAACATTCAGTGCCGGGTATGGTCCTGGCGGCCATGTTCGGCGCGGCTATCGCCATCGGGGCTTATATCGCCATACCACTGCAGCCGGTTCCGATCACTCTGCAAAACCTTTTCATCTATCTTGCAGCCGCGCTTCTGGGGAGTCATTTAGGCGCACTGAGCACCATTATTTATGTGACGCTCGGCATTATGGGCCTGCCTGTATTCGCAGGAGGCAAGGCCGGGTTCGGGGTGCTGATGGGCCCGACCGGGGGATACTTGAGCGGATACATCGTCTGCGCATACGTGACCGGCAAAATGATCGAGACAAAGCAAAATCCAGGACTCATCTGGATGGTGTTCTCCATGGCTGTGGGATCCGTTTTTACTTATTTATTCGGAGTCGCTCAATTATCGATGTACTTGGGTATTCCGGCGGCCAAGGCCGTCGCTGTCGGGATTTTTCCATTCCTTCCCGGAGACGCCCTGAAGATAGCCGCCGCCGCGTTAATCGCGGTCAGAGTGCGGGATAAATTGCCCCTGTTTTCCGTCACTCCGTCGTCGGCGCCTGATTCCGGAAGGCCGGCCGGGGGAGGCTCTGTACCGCATGGAGATTCTTAATGATAGAGATAGAAAATCTCATTCACAGGTACCCCTTTGAGAACGCGCCCGTGCTCAAAGGAATCGATCTTGTCGTCCGCGAAGGAGAATATATTGCGATCCTGGGACCGAATGGGTGCGGAAAGACAACCCTGATCAGACATCTTAACGCCCTGCTGTTTCCCACTTCGGGCAGCGTGCGGATCGACGGCATGAGCACGAACGATCCGCGGTCGCTGCGGGAAATCCGCCGCCGGGTCGGGATGGTTTTTCAGAACCCGGACAGTCAGATCGTGGCCATGACGGTGGAAGAGGATGTGGCTTTCGGGCCGGGCAATCTGGGGCTGCCGCCTGCCAAGATACGGCAAAGAGTAGACAAGGCGCTCGCGGAGATGGGCATTACAAGCCTGGCAAAGCGTCCGCCGCACACCCTCTCCGGAGGTGAAAAGAGACTGGTGGCCGTGGCCGGCATCCTCGCCATGGAGCCTTCCTATGTGGCCTTCGATGAACCCACATCCTACCTCGATCCCCCGGGCCGGGGCAGGGTCCTCGACGCCATCAGAAAACTCAAACAGAGGGGGCTCTCGATTATCCATGTCACCCATGACGTCGAGGACGTAATTGAGTCGGACCGCGTCCTTATCATGGACTGCGGACGGCTCGTCATCAGCGGGCCGCCCCGCCAGGTCTTCAGCCGGGTCGACGAACTCAAGTCCCTCGGTCTCGGCGTGCCGTGGGCCGCGGAATTGATGTGGCGACTGAAACAGGACGGGGCGGACGTTCGGACGGACATTCTTACGATAGATCAGGCTTGCGACGAAATCTCCGCATGGAAAAACCGGTGCCGGATCAGGAAAGCCATATGATCCACAGTCTGGGGAGCTACATACATGGCAATTCACGGATTCACCGCCTCGATCCACGCGTCAAAATCACAGCGGTTTTTTTGCTGAGTTTCGTTGTTTTTCAATCTGGCGGATACGGATTGCTCGCGGCGAGTATTTTTCTGGTCCTCTCTCTCGCGGCCGCCCGGCTTTCCTTCCGCGCGGCGGTCAAATCCCTTAAACCCATGTTCTGGTTCTTCGCGCTGATATTTCTCCTGAATGTCTTTCTTACCGAAGGAAGGCAGTTGATCCCGTTGGTCACTTACGAAGGGCTTCACAAGGGCGCCCTGCTCACTTGGCAATTCGCCGTTCTCGTGATGATCGCCTCGCTCCTGACCGTCACGACGACGCAGACGGAACTGGTGTGCGGGATCGAAAGGCTTCTTCGCCCTCTACGCCGTCTGGGCGTCTCATCACACGATGCCGCGGTCATGATATCCCTCTCTCTGAGGTTCGTACCACTTCTGCTTGAAGAGACGGCGAGGATCAGGGATGCCCATCTGGCCAGGGGCGCGGCTTTGACCGGGGGACCTGCACTCCGGCGCTTCAAGGCCGTCATTTCGCTCGCAATTCCTTTTATGATCCAGATCCTGCGCAGGTCCGAAGAGCTCGCGACAGCCATGGAAGGAAGAGGCTACCAGAGGGGTCCCAGGACGTACCTCCATGAGCTGCATTTTACGCCCGCTGATTACGCGGCCCTGACAGTAACCGCCTCCTTTGCAGCCGCATTGCAGGTATTGAATATCCTTTATTAATATCAAGAATAGGCAAAGGGCGAAAGGAAAGAAAGTGACGGATTATATCTGGATCGACACGGAAAACGCGATCGGCAGGACAAGGAAAGACATCAGGATCACCCGTCTGATAGCTCTCGATACGGAGTACGATTCATTCCGTTATTTTCGCGAGAGACTTTGTCTGCTGCAGATCCGGACCGAAGCCAGAACTTATCTCTTCGACCCGCTGGCAAATATCGACCTTTCTTTTCTTGCCGATTGTTTCGCAGACCCTGACACTACGAAGATCATCCATGCCGGCGACAATGACATCCGCTTGCTGAAACGTGATTACGGATTCGAATTCAAAAATATATTCGACACGCAGAAAGCGGCTTCTATGCTCGGCCATCACAACCTGTCTCTCTCTTCCATCATTCGGCAGGCCCTTGGAATAGAACTACAGAAATCGAAAAAGCTCCAAAGATCCCGCTGGGACATACGCCCCCTGACGGAACAGCAAAAGGCCTACGCCGTCCAGGACATACAATACCTGATCGATCTCTACAAGAAATTCAGGGTCGAACTCGCCGAAAAGGGACTGAACAGAAAAGCCACACAGGTGTTTGAGCAGGCAGCATCCGTCGTCTGGACCGAACGGGTTCTGGACCAATCTGGATATTTACGGATAATCGGATCACGGGATTTGAGAAGAGATCAAAAAACGCGGTTGAAAAATCTCTTCCAGTGGCGATTTCAGAAAGCGAAAGAAACCGACACCGCCGTATTTATGATTCTTTCCGACCAGAACCTGATTGATCTCGCCCGCTGCAAAATCAGGACTCTCGAGGCGATGAAAAAAATCGCCAGAATCCCCTCCGGAAAGATAACGAGATTCGGTCCCGAGATCATTGATGCCCTGAAAAGAACGGGGAAGAAAGCGGAGATACAGGTTCCTGCCGACTCTTTGTCGGGGTCAGGGTGACAGGTCATGACACCCTTCAACGAAAGGAAGGCCGTCAAGGGCGTACGCCACAAAGGGATAGTCGTGACTCAGGCTGATATCGATATCCGCTGTGCGGCCCCTGAAGCCTATTGCGGGAGGAGACCCCGGATTTGCGTCTGTTTTCACGACTTCTATGCCGCCGGGCCCCGCATGAAAGAGTATCGCAAGCCGCTCCGCCGCGGTCCTTCGCGCCATGAAGGATTCATCGTCGCCGCTTTCTATCCGCCTTACGCCCATGATCACGTGATCGAGAGCACCGGGTGAATCCGCACCTATGCAATGGATGTATTCACCGGTCCAGAAGAGCCTTATCCATGCCGTACCCCGCGGACCTGCGACAGTCCCGGAGAGAAAATCCCCGTCGCCGTCGCCGGGACAGCCCTCTCCCGCAAAATGCACTTCGTAAGCACGGGGAGAAAATACGAGGCGCTCCCCCGACTTGCGTGAAATTTTATACGCCGTTTCCTTGCCCGCCCAGAAAGACCACAGTAGCTCGTCCGGACGGCGTGAATTCCGGATCCCTGATCGCTCATTCCACGTAAAGACGCGATTGATGAATCGGACATCTTCGCTCTTTCCGTGCACTCCCGGATCCATCAAGCTCACAATGTCGTTGCCGATGCGCGTCAAAGTATTCTTCCTCCATGCGGGACAGGCGCTTTATCACCTGTTGCGCGTACTCCCTCTGGGCTCGCAGGCCGTTGTATCCCACCTTTTCAGGCCGGAATACCTCGATGCTCACGGTAAAGCGCTCCCCCGGTTCGGGCATGGTCCCGTATGAATCCTGGCCGTCTCCCCGCATATAAATACACATGACCATGCAGTTTTCAAAATCCTTGATAAAGCGGCCGACTCCGTAGGAAAAGCCTTCCCTGTTGATGCGCCCCGTGCGGGACCGTCCCCCCTCGGGAAAGATCATCAGGTTTTGTCCCATGCGCAATATGACATTGCATTTCTCCAGCGTTTTTTTCATCTCATCGCGATCGCCGCCCCGGTTGACGGGAATGCACTTCGTGAGATAGCAGAGGACGCTGAGAAAGATATTCTTTTGAAAGTTGTCCCTTTCGGGAAGATTCCAGGGCAATATCCTGAACTGCGTCAGGTGTCGCGTGAAGGATACCATGGCGTAAGTCAGAATAGCGGAATCGATCATGGTCAAGTGATTGGCGCAAATGATCCATGGACCTGGATGTTTTTCGAACTGGGAAAGGCATTCCCTTCTCGTTTTTTTCAAATCCCTGATCCGGTAGCCCCTGATGCGCATGAACAAGAAATAAGCCGGAGCAACAAGAACAATTGCAGCCCACCCCGCGATGTACTGCAGAATGATCGATCTCTTGGCTGCATTACCCATATCGGCCTTTACCCCAGTTTCTTCTGGATAAGCTGAACGGCGTCTCCGATGGTGCCGATTTTGTCCGCCTCGTCATCTTCAATGGTGATTCCGAAGACGTCCTCGCACTTTATGATGACGTCCACCAACCTGGCGGAATTCACCTTGAGGTCGTTCAGGATGTGCGTATCTTTCGTAGCCTTTTCGAGGAGAGTCTGATCTTTGATGTAAGGTTTGAGAATACCGATCATCTCTTCAAAAATCCTTGCTTCTTCCATATTTCACTCCTTCGCTGTTTCGAGATAATGCCCGGATTATTTTACTTCCGCCGGGTCCCATTTTTTAAAAATCAGGCAACTGTTGACATCGCCGAAACCGAACCCGGCCTTGGCAATGATCTTCAGTTCAGGATAATCGAGGCATCGGTGGATAATGCTTCCCGAAAAAGGAAGGATATCCGGATGAATATCCTCGCAATTCAGGGAGGGATGCAGAAACCCCTTATAAAGCTGCAGCACGACCGCCACACTCTCGATTGCGCCCGCAGCACCGAGGCAATGGCCGATCATTGACTTCGTAGCGTTTATGTACGGAAAATTCTCCGGTCCCCGACCCAGCGATATGGACCAGTTATGGACTTCGCCGGGGTCGGCAAAAGTCGCAGTGAGGTGCCCGTTGATGGCGTCTATTTGATCCGGAACAATCCCCGCATCCCGGATGGCGCTCTGAATACAACGCCTTACACCTTCGGGATTTGGGGCCGTAATGGACCCTCCGTTGCGATGTCCACCGCAGTTGACCGCCCCTCCGAGGACTTCCGCGTAGATCCGCGCTCCGCGATCTAGTGCGCTCTCCAGTTCCTCAAGAAGAAGTATGGCGCCTCCAGAACCAGGCACAAAACCGTTCGCCGTGGCGCTCATCGGTCTTGACGCCTGTTCAGGCCGGTCGTTGAATTTGCGCGCGATGACCCGCATGGCGTCAAAGCCGGCCCAGATATAAGGGGAAGCGCCCTCGGAGCCGCCGGCGAGGATTCTCTTCGCCAGGCCCATACGGATTCTCCACATCGCTTCGATGATGGCCTCCGTCCCCGTACTGCACGCCGATGAATTTGAAGTGACCTGGTTTCCCAGGGCCAGCAGCCCTGCAATCCGCGCGCTCGTCCCGCTGTTCATGACCTGCTCGACGATCCGGCTTCCGAGTCTGCGGACCATACCCCGGCTCACCATGGGGACCACTTTCTCCGCAATGGTGTCCATGCCACCTATACCAGAACCGACAATCACGCCGCTGTCCCAGTCGACTTCTCCGTCCTCTCCTTCCGGCACGGCGAAACCGGCGTCTTTCCATGCATCGACTGCAGAAACGGATGCATATCCGATATTGTCGTTGATGGACATGATCTTTTCATGGTCGAAATAGGTCCGGCGCACCTCCTCGAAATCCTGCGGAATGCCGCCGATCTGGCATGCAAAATTCAATTCTTTGAGCTGGGGTATAAAGCGGATTCCCGACTGTCCGCTGCGCAGGGCATCTTCAAACTGCTCCAGGCCGTGCCCGTTCGGGGCAACCACGCCCATACCCGTTACAACAACTCTTTTATTCACCAATTCCCTCCTGCTGAGCTCCCTACTCTATTCTATCAACCCTGGAAGCTTTCCCAAAAAACTTATGAAAGACCCTTCAAAACACCTACTCTTTACTCTTCAGAAAGCTGCTCCCATCCCGGCCAGCACGCCGTGGCAGACGATTTCGCCGTTTTCCCTCTCCATTCGCACTCTGGCCTTCAAACTTCCCCTCCTGAAATATATCTTCTCGCCCCGGACTTTCACTCTCTCGCCCGGAGAAACGATTCCCGAAAATTCCACGGCTTCCACCAGTGTAAAAAGAGTGGTCAGCTTTTTCAGGCTCTCACCGCTCATCCCCTTCTCCTTCATGTTCAAATATATACCGAAGGCGACAACGCCCGTCTGCGCCATGGTCTCGATCAGAATAACGCCCGGCGTGATCGGGCGGCCGGGAAAATGGCCGCGATAGAAATATTCGTCTTCGCGAAAACCGTAACCTCCTGTAATATGCTCTTCGTCAAGTTCAAGGATTTCATCTATGAACCGGAATGGAAATCGCTGTGGGACGGCGTCGAGAACCTCTTTCATGATCGCCGGATCATCCGCCATAGAGTCCTCCGTTCACATGGATGACACTGCCGGTCATGTACGTCCCTTTGACGGCGAGGAAGGCCACCACCTCCGCCACCTCTTCGGGTCTACCCATGCGGCCGAGTGTTATCCCTGAGAGGATTTTTTCTCTTATCTCGTCAGGAAGATCTTTCGTCATGGTCGTTTCAATGAAACCCGGAGCAACGGAATTAACCAGAATATTGCGCCCAGCAAGATCCTTGGACAGGGATCTCGTAAAGGCGTCCAGCGCCGCCTTTTCCATTGTGTAGGGAATCTGCCCGGCATTGCCGGTATGGCCCACCACGCTCGATATATTGATAATACGGCCGCTCCCGCCGCGCAGCATGTAGAGTCGTATAATCCGCTTCGTCAGATACCATACCCCGCGCATTACGGCCCTCTGCGCGTCGAATTGCTCGATCTTCATGCTGTGGATATCGGCGTTGATGGATATACCCGCGTTGTTCACCAGCACATCTACTCTGCCTGTCTCTTTTCTCAGGCCGCCCAGCATAGATTCGACTTCTTCAATGCACGCAAGGTCCGCCTTCAGGAGAAAGCCGTCGCCGATCTCGGACAACACCTTCTGTGCTCCTTCAAGGCTCTTCCTGTACTGTATACCCACGCGGAATCCCTCGCGGGAGAGAGCCCGGCAGCACGCTGCGCCGATTCCCGTTCCTCCACCCGTGACAACCGCTACAGGCTTTTCATTCATCAACCGTTCCTTATCATTCCACCGACGGAATGGACAGATCGCTTCGGATAGTCCTTGTACGCGATCCCCCTGAAAATTCCGGTTCGGGCCTGATTCACCGTCATGATCAGCTCCTCGTCGACGAATATACGACCGTCCGCGATCGCCAGGCTTGCGCCTGACTCCTTCAATTGCGCGTAACGACGCACTGAGATTTCGAAGCGGACCAGTCGGTTATAGGGACGGATCTGGCCGTTGAAAGATACCTCGCCGCATCCGAGCGCCCTTCCCGTTCCCAGAGCTCCCCGCCAGACGCAATAAAAACCCAGCAGTTGCCAGATGGCGTCCAGACAGAGACAGCCGGGATAGACCGGATCTCCGGGCATGTGGCACTGAAAGAACCACTTGTCCAGCTTGATATCCTGCTCCGCTGTAATCGATCCCAGCCTGCCCTCGCTCTGTATGGAAAGGATCCGATCCACCATGAGAAGCGGGGGAGAGGGTAAGTGGGCGTCGAATTCATCGGGCGGATCCGATACCAGAGTCCCGTACGAAAACGCGATCAGTTCCTCCAGCCTGAAATGGTCACGCCCTTTGAATTCCGAATAAGTCATCATAGTTCTTCTCCCACTCGCAAGAGCAGTTGCACCCAGGAGAGACCCGCACCCACCAGGACAATCGCGATGTGCATGCCCGGAAGGAGCTCATTCCAATGCAGGCTCAATACGCCGGGCGCGCCCGCGCTCGCCGTATTGCCGCAATCTGCGACATTGGACCAGTGGCAGTGCTCCGGTATCCCGCAGCGCTCGCATACGGTCATCAGCATTCCCAGGTTGGCCTGATGGCCGATAAATATGAACCGGTTTGAATTGAGCTTCGAAATCGATTGAAGGGCTCTCAGGGATTCCGTCGTCTTGCGTATAGCAAAACCCTGAACCGCATTTCCGTCCTGCTGAAAATAACCCATGCGCGGCACGCTCACCTTCGCCCACGCCGACGGCTGGGAATCATAACTGCAATCCGTAAACGCCTTGTCCGAGGGAATCTTCGTTGAAACAATCGCCGCTGTGCTCCCGTCCCCGAACAGGGAGGCTGTTCTGCGGTCGGAATAATCGACACAGCGCGTGAAATTCTCCGGATTAACCAGCAATACAAACGGGGGGAGCGCTTCCGGCTTCATGCCAGACAGCAGATTGATCTGCGCTCCGAAACTGGTGCAAGCCGCATCTATATCGAAGCATGGTGCTTCTATCCCGAGCCGGGCCGCGATAGTCGTCGCTTCCGCCGGAGAGACGTTATCGGGGACCGAACTGCCGGATATGACCATTCCGATATCTTCCGGCTTCAAACCGGCCCTTTCGAGGGCCATCTGAGCGGCCAGGGCTCCTGTCATGGCATTCGTATATAGGCTGGCTTCCATCGCCTCCCGAGGATTGCGGTTCTTCGTTTCCTTGATGTAATCCAAAGGCAGGCAGGTCTGTCGGGACCGTATCCCGACACGTTCCAGCACCCATTCCTCACTGCAGCCGATGTCCAGTTCTTCAAGGAACCGGTTGGTGATAACATTCTCTGGATAAAAATGACCCATGCCGTGAAGGTACAGCATTCAAAAAACCTCAATCAAAAATTAACCGAAGCTGGAAAGTTGAAAGTGGAATGCAGCCCGCCTCATCTTCCAAACTTCCTATCCTCCTAACTTCCTTTTTCTAGACTATTTCCCTTCCTATAATCATGTTCTGGATTTCCCGCACGCCTTCGTAGATATCTATAATGTGGGCGTCCCGTACCAGCTTTGATATCTCGTACTCCGCCATGAAACCGTAGCCTCCGTGAAGATGAAGACCTTCGTTGGCGCAATAAAGGGCTGCCTCGGCGGCGACATTCTTGGCCAGCGATGCATACATTCCTCTGTCAGGCGCTTTTTCCTGCACCTTGAAAGCGGCTTTCATGAGGGCCATCTCGGCGAGTTCCGTTTTCTTCCACATCCGGACCAGCGTATCCCTCGCAACCGGAAGGTCGCAGATCCGTTGTCCGAACTGCTTGCGTTGCCGGGTGTATTCCATCGTAAGGTCGAGCGCCCTTCGCGCAAGACCCACGCCGATAGCTGCAACCATGGGCCGGGCATAATCCAGGACATCGATCAGGTATTTGAACCCGCAACGCCTGTCCCCGATGATCTGATTCTCGTTGATAACGACATCCTCAAACGTGACACTTGCTGTATTCGAGAGCCTCTGGCCTAGTTTGTCCTCGGGATTGCCGATGATGACCTTCCCTCCATTTTTTGCCAGGAGTCCGTCGGAGCCGTTTTTGTGGCTCTTTGAAACGGCGGGGACAATGACGCAGGCCATCAGGTTCGACGAGGGTTTCCCCACCTTGCAGAAAACCGTGAACTGGGAGGCGTACGATGCATTAGTAATGAAGCATTTGGAACCGTTGAGGACATACACTCCGTCCTTTTTCTGTATGAATGAAGACATGGAGGAATTGTCGGAACCGGCTCCGGGCTCTGTAAGACAGAAAGAGGCCAGGGTCGGCGTCTCCACAAAGGGCCTCAGAAAAGACTCCTTCTGCGCGTCATCGCCGTGCTGGGCAATGACGACGTTGGCCAGGTCGTTGCACATGGCCGACGTGGAAATGCCGGTATCCCCATAAGAGAGCTCCTTGATAATCAGGGCGCTGGAAACGGGATCGACTTCGAATCCTTTGATCGACTCGGGTATGCTGAGATTCAGTATCCCGAGTTCCCATGCCTTGTGGATAAGGTACCAGGGAAAATCGTGATCTTTTTCCAACTGCAGAATGCGGGGCGAAATCTCGTTCCTGACGAACTTTCGCACCGTGTCCACGTACATTTGCTGATTTTCGCTCAGATTAAAGTCCATCTCTAAGGCTCCTCAACGATTTTTCCCCAAGATTTCGACTTGTTATTTCCGAATCACGGGTCCGAATGGACTCAGGCGGCTTCGAACAGCCTTTGCGCGGCGGACAGCGTGGTCACTGATGAACAGGCAACGCCGACCGTTTTGAAAAATTCCCTGAGAGGGCGCCCGGGGCCGATTTCACAAACGGCGGAGGCGCGGGATGCAAGCTCGATCATATTCTTTTTCCATTGTACAGTGTTGCTCAACTGCGACACCAGCCTTTCTCTGATCTCCTGAGGATCATCCGAATGAAATCCGCCTGTATAGTTCGACGTCACCTGAACGGCTTTTCCGGCGTTGAGACTTCCACCCAGCGTATATAACGCCTCTTCAAAAGGCTCTTCAATCGGACACATGAAACGGCTGTGGAATGGTGCGCTCACATTGAGAGGCACAAAACGAAACGGCTGATCATCAAGAGCTTCCGCCAGACGCATATGGGCTTGCGGCATGGCGGCAGCCTCACCGCTGATGACCACCTGATGGGAGGAATTCACGTTGGCCACATCGATCGGAAGGTCTTCGAGAACAGACCGGAGTATATCCATGTCGATATCCTCCGAAATGATAGCGGACATACCGCCCATCCCCACGGGCGCAGCTTCCTGCATGAGACGCCCCCGGACATGGACGATGCGCAGCGCTTCCGATAAAGGAAGAACATCAGCAGCTACGAGAGCCGTAAGTTCGCCCAGGCTGTGACCTCCGAAAAGACAGGGTGAAAATCCGTAAATGGCCCATAACCCCCGGAGCATGGCAATCTCAGTTGTGAGAATGCACGGCTGGGTGTATTCCGTCAGATTAAGCCGGTCATCGTCTCCGAAACACATCGCCGCCACATCCCAACCAAGCGCATCGGAAGCCTCTTCGTAAGTCTCTCTGCTTTCTTTTATATTATCGTGAAAGTCCTTGCCCATGGAGGGGCGTTGAGAGCCCTGACCCGGGAAGACAACAGCGACATCCTCTTTTCTCATATGAAGGAACTCCCTGCAGCCATAATAATACCGGACAGCCTGTCCGGAGTTTCCCTGACCGGGAGCACAATTTGTGCCATCCCCAGCGACCGGGGGTCATTTTTTCAACTTGCTGTAATTTCTAAATAATGCTTGTTAGCGCCGCGAGAGGGCGCACAGGATGGAAGGAATAAAATGGATAGCAGTATTCGCACTGCGAAGATGAGTACGCACGCCCTTCAACCGTAATCCCCGGCGTCCCGACGGCTCTCAGGGAACAATGCCCGCTTTATCGAAAGAGAAGCTCTCGGACCAGCAGCTGAAGCAGATTTATGATTACGTAATGAAGGGACTGGCAAATAAAAAAGACGTGAAGGGGTTAGGGAATGGAGTGAAGAGTAAAGGGTGAGAAGAAGGTTTGATTCGGCATGTCTGAATGCAAGGCGCTTTGGAATATAGGGAGCAGGGCATCTGGGATTGATAAAGACACTTACTCCTTACTCATCGCTCCTTGCTCTTTTTTTAACAGCTCCCTTATTTTTCCATTCCTTTTAATAATGCCATGCAATTCCGCCCCAACACACTGTGATTGTATCCTCCTTCGAGGATGGCGAAATAGCCGGCCCCGCATCGCTCCGCGGTCTCTTTAACCAGCCTTCCGATCTCCGTATAGTCGGCTTCGGACAGGACGCCGCCCCAGTCTTCCCTCGCGTAATCAAAGCCCGCGGATATTCCAATGATATCGGTTTCCTTCACCGACAGGGCCCTGACGACCTGTTTCATATAGTCAGCCGGCGATGACGCAGAGGGATTATGAATTTCCACGAATCCGGATGATCCCAGTATATTGACCGTCCCATCGCCGAAATGCAGATCAATATCCAGGACAAGCGCCCGTTTGATGTCTCCATCCTTCTTCAATCTCTTAAGGGCGATCGCCATGTTGTTGAAATAACAAAACCCCCACGAACTATTTGCGGAAGCATGGTGGCCGGGCGGACGGATCAAGCCGAAACACGGCTCGTTCAGGCCCGTTTTGGCCGCCTCGACAGCGCCTCCCGCCGCGAGAGCGGCTATATCGTAAATACCCATGCGCTTTACGTCTTCAATGTGATACGGCGTGTGCACGGCGGAAATATCCTTCTCCTGCGCCGGAGTTGCTTCCACAAAAGTCACATGATCCCGGATTACATCGACAATGGCCCGAATACGCCCTTCCGCCGCAGCGGGATCGAGCGTGTAAACTTGATTGAAATCCTCATGGTAGATAACTTTCAAGAGAGTACCTCCTTCAGTGTCGCGAATTGTTGACCAAATTCAAAGTTAAACTGTTTGAGAATTTTGGTATTGAAATTTGTTTGCTATTTGTAATTTCGTGCATGGTATTTAAGATCCTGTAAGAGCTAAATAATTTCCATCAGATTTGTCAAGAAAAAAGAAAAGAACCCGCCGCCTGAACTTGCTAGTCGAGACGCTTTTTGAAACGCATGACAGACCCGATAAAAACGACCAAACCGATCACTACAAGGGCGGTGTACTGCGGCCAGAGCACATCCAGACCGACTCCCTTCAGGAATATCCCCCGGATGATGATCAGAAAATACATGAGGGGATTCAGATAAGCCAGCCATTGTATGATTACGGGCATATTGATGATGGGGAAAACGAACCCGCTGAACATGAAGAAAGGCATTGCGAAGAAAAAAGTCGTCATCATGGCCTGCTGCTGGGTCTTTGCGATCGTGGATATGAAGAGACCCACTCCCAGCGTGCTCAGCAGGAACATGCAGGCGGCGACGGCGAGAAGCGCTATGCTCCCGTTCAGGGGGATATCGAACCAGTAAACGGCAAAGGCGGTCACGACGATCATCTGCAAGATGGATATTATGATATAGGGGATCGTCTTCCCCATGATCAGTTCCACCGGTCGAAGCGGCGTTACGATCAACTGCTCCATTGTCCCTGATTCCCGCTCCTTGATTATCGCCATCGACGTAAAAAGCAGCGAGAGCAGCATTATCAAAAACGCGACGATCCCCGGCACATAGAAGTTTTGGCTGTCCATATTGGGGTTATACCAGGTACGGATCCGGGCATCGATTCTCCCGTACTCCAGCTTCATGGGATAGAGCTCCTTGAGCATGGCCGTATTGAACCTTTCAAGGACCATCATTGTGTAGGCTATCCGGATCGAGGCCATATTGCTCATAGTCCCCTCGGCCAGAATCTGCACGGCCGCCGTCTGCCCCTTTCTGATCCGGGAGCTGAAATCGGGAGGAACCTTGACGGCAATATCGATTTGCCCCTTCAGGAGCTTCTGATCAATATCCATGGGATCCTCCGGATAATAAGCGACGTGGAAAATCTTGTTGGCATTGAATTGATCAAGCAGCATCCGGCTCTCCGCGGTCCGCGCCTGATCCAGGAATCCTACTCGGATATCGCGGACATCCGTTGTCACCACGTACCCGAATATCAGAAGCTGGACCAAGGGGGTGATAACCAGAATGGGCCTGTTTTTCCTGTCCCGGAAGAGCTGGATGAATTCCTTCCGAACGAGCTCGCGAACCCTGAGCCAGCCGATCATTTACATGCCCTCCCGTTTCAAAAAAATAACCGTCAGCCCGGACATGAGCAAAAACATGATCGCCAGGATCAAATAGCTGGCCCACAGATAGTCCATTCCGATGCCCTGCAGGAAGAGCCCTTTCAGTATCTTTATAAAATAGGTCGCGGGAACGATATAGGTGGCGAGTTGAAGCACCCTGGGCATATTTTCCACCGGGAATACGAAATTGGACAGCAGAAGCGACGGCAGGTAGGTAACGAGTACGGCGATCTGGTTGGCGACAAGCTGTGATTTCGTGATAATGGAAATCAGGAATCCCAGGCTCAAAGCGACAAAGAGATAGAGAGACGATGCCAGTATCATCAGCCAGAAGCCGGACTTCATTACGATCCCGAAGAGCACCTGCCCCATAAGTATGGCGACAAGAACGTCGGTCAAGCCGATGAGGAAATATGGCACCGCCTTTCCGATCAGGAATTCCATGCCGTTCAGGGGAATGGAAAGGATCGTCTCCATGGTTCCGTTTTCGTATTCACGGGCGATCACCAGCGAAGTCAGCATGGCGCCCACGATCATGATGATGACCGCGATAATGCCCGGGACAATGAAATTGCGGCTCTCGAGATCTTCGTTGAACCACACGCGGATGCGGCCGTCCACGGGAGGTTTGATTTTTTCCATGCCCTGGCGGTTCAGATAATCGGAAAGAAGTTCCCGGTTGCGGGCATCGACATAAGCCGTGATATATCCCCTGGATATATTCGCGAAATTCGGATCACTGCCGTCAAAGAGGAATTGCAGAGCGGCTTCGCGGTCAGCTTTGATGTCGCGTGTCCATCCCGGAGGTATTATGACGGCCAT